>NZ_AZDP01000089.1:95666-101692 GCF_001435525.1 Levilactobacillus koreensis JCM 16448 | reverse complement strand
GGACGCTTCAGACTGGGAAATCACCAGTCTTCTCGCTCGCTTTGAAGCCATGAAGACCGCGTGTCTCCAAAGACATGGCGGCTTAGCGCTTTCGGTCTAATCTATAACGATTGTTACAGTCAGTACCCTCGTCGTCTACACACACTGGTGTAAGCCGAGAGGTCGGCAGATATGGGCTCAGGCGCGTCGCTCTGCTTGGTCGGCGTTTCTTGCCGGCTTAGCAGAAAACCAAGCTTGGAGACTCGGTTCTTTCGAGGCTTCAAGTTGTGTTCGCCCCGATCCAGCCCATATCTGCCGGCCGGTAAGGCGAAGGGCCCACCAGGTTGCCTAGTTTTAGTCTCACTATTGTTGCTAGAACAGACATGACTGGCATCTTGGAACTTTCAACCTTTACTTAGCTTCTTTAGCCGCAAGTCGCCGTCTGGTGTCGGCCAAGATGGCTGGGGCTAATCCCAAGCGTTCGGCCAACCACACGGCCTCGCTGGCCCCGACCTGGTTGAGCAAGATGTGATACGTGGGCTCCAGCGTTTTCGGATCAAAGGCCATGGTGGCCGTCATAAACGTTGGACAGTCCACCGCATATTCCTTGATAGCACTGAAGTGGGTCGTGGCAATGATCGTTGCCTTTTTCTGACGAAGATATTCGATGATGGCAATGCTCAAGGCAGACCCCTCTTCCGGATCGGTCCCACTCCCAATTTCATCGAGCAAAACCAGCGCATTATCCTGAATATGATCGGTCATGTCGACCAACGTTGTCATCTCGGCGGCAAAGGTACTGAGTTGTGCCGTAATACTTTGGTTATCGCCAATATCGATCCAGAACTGACTGAAGACGGGCATTTGAGTCCCAGCGCCAACCGGTAATTCCAAGCCAAATTGAATCATCAGGGCAAACAACGCAATCGTCTTCAAGACCACCGTTTTCCCCCCGGAGTTGGCACCGGTAATCATCAATCCCTGTTGTGGCATCAATTCGATGTTGAGCGGCACGGCGTCTTTTAACAGGGGATGACGGCCCGCCACAATTTTAATGTGCTGCGTCATGTTGAGCGTAGGCAACTGACTCTCTGTTTCCAAGCCGTACTGGCCCCGCGCCATGATTTGATCAAACCGACAGAGTAGCGCCTGATTCTCAGTCAGGGCGTCCCAGTTATCCAAGACGTCTCCCGTCAAGGTCACCAGTAATTGATAAACTTCGGCACTCTCATCGGCAATCACCCCAGCGAGGACGGCACCCTTCTTTGCCACCGTTGCCGGTTCAAAGAAGACCGTTGACCCAGTCGCCGACTGATCAATGATTTGGCCCTTGAATTTATTCTTCTCACCGGCCTTCAGCTGGACACATACCCGATCGTTACGGGTAATCAGGCGCTTACTTTGCACGGAGTGTGGGTGCTTCTGAACAAATTGTGTCAGCGCCGTTTTAACCTGTTGTCGTTGCTTAACGATCTTTTGGCGAATCTCGGCCAGCTCAGGCGTGGCATCATCTGCCACTTGGCCGTGCACGATTATGTGTTCCAGCCGTTGTTGGAGCCCGGTGAGCTGAGTCGTTGATGCCAGTAGCGCCGTCAATTGCGGTGCCCGTTGCTGGTTAGCCTGCAGGGTCGCCTTTAAACGCCGTAGGTTAATCAAAAATTGATTGATGAGATCCAACTGTTGAGCATTCAGCATGAGCCCCTGATCAAGCTTCGTCTGTAAAGCGTCCATTTGGTCCAAGTCAAAGTAGGTGAAGACAATATTGTTGGCCAGCAAGTGGTGCGCCTCCGCCGTCAGGGCTAGTTCCTTCCGAACACTGGCACTATCGGTCTGATTGGTCGCGGCTTGAATGGCCGTGGCTGCCCGGGTACTGTGCGTGAAGGAAGCCACCTTCACTAAAATCTGATCTAATTGCGTAATCTCTTTTAAATTCACGTTTCTCTCCTTGTTGCAAATCGCCTAGCCAACTGCTTAAGGTCTGAGATAGTTGGGTGTTTGCCTTATTTCCACTGCCTTCAACCGTAACACACGCTAGACTTGGGAGCAAACAACCGGAAAAAGAGTGGGCCAAAAGGTGATCAGCTGGCAATGTAGAATTTCTTAGCGACTATCATTTACCTCTTCCTTTCACTAGCGACGGGGCATATCGCCCTTAAACCGTTGCTTCAACTTCTGCTCACTCGCTTGTAAAAGGTCCTGCGCATCAATATCGTAAAGACTGCTGATGACCAGCACTTGGTCCAAAGCATCCGCCAGTTCTTCCTTCAGGTTTGCCCGTAACTCTGCGGGAGTTGCCTTCTTCTCGCCGGGATGGTCCCGACCAATCTCAATTGCTCGAATCGCCCGAGAAACTTCACCCGTCTCCTCGGTCAAAAAGTTCAGGTGAACAAAGGGTGAATATTGATACCAATTTCGTTGCTGGTAAAAGTCGACCAACCAGTCTTGATGTTCTGTAATCGTCACGTGCGCTTCCTCCTCTTATTTCGATGGGACTTCTTCAACCTTACCAGACTCGGTCCCTGACGCAACTAACTCTGCTTACAAATTAATTCATACGAAAATTTTCTGTTGGCAACATATCGACTTACTAATCTTCTGTCTCTCCCAACCGCTTCAAACCAGCCATTAACAACGCGGCCATCTCAGTTGGCGATTCGGGGTGTTCCTTGACAAGCCACCGATTCAAGACGTTCCAAAACCCACCGGTTGCAAAACTCATGATGTAATCTGTTTCTGTCGGCGACCCCTCAATGTGCCATGGCGCCGGAAAGACCCTGTAAATTTCACTAGCCATGGGGGTGATTCTAGCTAGCATTCGCCCAAACAATCCCTGCTTGATCAGCAAACGAAGCTGCTTGCGCTCCTGCCACCAAAATTCGAAAAAGTAGGTCAACACGTCCTTGAATACCATCCTCTGTGGTGCAATCTCCTGTAATGCCGCCAAATACCGCCGGCCCACCTCACGATCATAATAATCCAGTAAGTCATCCTTATCCCGAAACGCGCGGTAAAAGGTCCGACGTGACAGCTGCGCCTTTTCCGCAATTTGTTTAACGGTAACCGTCTCGTACGGTTGCTCAGCTAATAAATCAAAAAGCGCAGCCATCAACCACTCCTTAGACTGCTGTGCTAGCCTTCCTTGTCCATTCATCGTGGTCCAACCTCCTGTCACAAATCCCCAACTTATGTAGCACTTGTTACTAATAGCGACCGTCATCTTGTTTCCCTCAGTATACGCTGTTAAGGTCAAGGTGTCACAGATGAGACACACCGACTCAGATGTGTCAGCAAAGGGGGAGAATTTTATGAACAAGCTAAAAGGTGTTTTACCCGTTTTACTCTTAGGCAACCTGCTCTGCATGATGGACGTCTCTATTATGACGATCGTCCTACCCGAGATTCAGTCGGCTTTTGGGGAAAGCCTCACTGAACTTTCTTGGGCACTGAACGTCTACACCATCATTTTCGCCACGCTAATTATTCCATTTGGTCGGTTGGCGGAGCGCTTCGGTCAGAACAAATTTGTCTTCGCTGGACTGGTCGTCTTTGGAACCGGCTCACTTCTGACCGGCATGGCGCCCAATCTCGTTTGGATGCTAATTGCCCGAGCAATTCAAAGCATCGGCGCCGCGGCCATCATTCCGACAAGCATGGTCATTGGCTTAGACCTCAGCTCCATGGCAAACCGCAACCGCGTTGTTGCCGCATTAGCCGGTGTCCAAGGCCTGGCCGTCGCTCTAGGACCAACCATTGGCGGCATCGTTGCCCAATACTTTGGCTGGCGATGGGTCTTCTTTATCAACGTGCCCTTGGTCATTCTGGACTTACTGGTCTTCGACTTTGTCTTACCCCTCCGACACGAGAAGACGATTCACGTCAAGATTGATTGGCTCGGCGCGATTCTCAGCATGATCATGCTCTTTAGCCTCTCCTTAGGCCTGATCAAAGGTAACGATTGGGGCTGGCAATCACCCGTCATCCTTGGCCTATTTGGGAGTTCACTTGTCGGTTTTCTGCTCTTTCTTTTCTGGGAACGCCACACCACGGTTCCCATGGTCGACCTACAGCTCTTCCGGAGCCGAAATTTTAACGGTTCCAGCCTGTCACTCGTTCTCTGCAACTTCTTCTTGGGCGGCATGGCCGTTCTCTTGCCGACATTTCTCACCCGGGTTCACGGCACCAGTGAACTCAAGGCCGCTCTGCTAATGACGCCGTACTCGGTAACGGTGATGATCACGGTGATCTTGACCTCACTTGTGATCAAGCACATCAATAACAAGATTATTGTCGCCGCTGGTTTTCTCTTGATGGGTGTGAGCTACCTGCTGCTCAGCACGGTTCCACTGGGGTCAAATTACCACCAACTGATTCTCGCAGATATTCTGTTAGGACTAGGTTATGGTTTAGTCGCCGCAACGGCCAACATTCTGGCGGTAGCCGACTTCCACGGCTCACGGTTGACCAGCTCCCAAAGCGTCGCTAACGTTCTCCGTCAGGTGGGGATGGTCCTGTCCATCGCGGTCTTCACGACCTTGTTGACCAGCAATGTCACTCAAGCTAAACGCAATACCTTGGCCGAGGCCCAGACCCGGGTCAATCAATTAGCTAACGTCAACCGTACGCAGAAGCAAACGCTGACTCGAAAGTTGCGGCGGAAGCTCAACCCAAACAGTGCCACCGTAACATCGACGTCAGCGACCTTCTCATCACCCAAGATCACTGTTTCAACGGCGACTCGGCAGCATAAGACGACGGCCGCTTACCACCAAGCCATTAAGCAAATCGCCACGGCCAAGCAGGTCTCACTAACCATGATCCCACAGGCCATGAAGCAGAAGGTTCACCACACGATTTCGTTAGCAGTCAACCGAAAGATTACCCAAAAAGTCAACCAGCTTGACCAAGAGTTGGCTAGTCTGGTTCACACGATTCGGCATACGTTGAAGCACCATTTGAACCACGCCTTCCTAAATGTTTTTGGTACCTTAAGCTGGCTACCATTTGCGGCTTTGCTGATTGTCCCCGTATTCAAGTTTCGCCATGAAGCTTAACTTAAAAGGCCCCATCTCCTCAATCATTTCAAGAGAAGATGGGGTCTTTCATGTCAATTGCCCCTGAATAAATTCAGAGGCTTGTTGCTCACGTGTCTTACGACACAGTAGTCCAACATGCCAGTTAGGCACTTCTACTCATAGTGGCAACATCATCGGGTAATTGACGGCTACCCGTTTAACTGCTAGGTTTACCCGGCAGTTGTTAGCTTTTTAATCTTTGGGTGTTTGACACCACTCAACCAATCCTGTCCCAGCATCTCAATGTTCATGGCTCCTAATCTATCATCGTTACAACGATACTGGCATTGTTTACACCGATATTCGTGCGTTTCATGGTGACGATTAGCCTTCTCAACTAGACCGCACTTTGGACAGCGTTGCGAGGTGAATGCTGGATCCACCTTCACAACCTTACTTTGAATGGCCTGAGCCTTATACGTTAAGAAAGATTCAAGCTGGAAGAAGGACCAGGAACGGTGACTATTACGTAATGCTTTAGGCAAATCATCCGTGTTGAACGTCACGTTAGTTAAGTCTTCCAAAACAAAAAGCGTATGCGAACCGTATGCTACAACGAGTGTCTTAGCTATCCGATGATTTATATCGGTCATCCAGCGGTTCTCTCGTTGAGCTAATTGATTCAGTTTTCTCTTAGCAGACGTGGTACCTTTGCTTTGCAGTTGTCGACGAATCTCCAGAAACTTCTTGCGCTTATGCAGGATCTTTTTCCCGTCAAAGAATAGCGTTTCTCCTTTACTATCAAAGGCAGTTGCCAAGAACCGTAAACCGCGGTCAATACCGACAATCTGCGGGTTACCTTGCTGTTCGAAATCAGGAACCTCTTTGGTAATACCAATATGGAGAAACCACTTGCCCCGGTTATGGACCAACTTGGCAGTACCGAGTTTCCAGTCCTCAGAAAAGTATTTTTCAAATCCTTTGTCAGTGAACCCTAACTTAGTTCGTTTACCCAGAGTGGTTATCGATATTTTT
>NZ_AZDP01000089.1:66071-95563 GCF_001435525.1 Levilactobacillus koreensis JCM 16448 | reverse complement strand
ATTTTGTACAGATGATGATTGATTTTTAACCAACTCAGCTGAAATTCATGGTCAAAAATCCATTGACTGACAAGATTAGCCAATCGTTGATATTCGTGGCTCATTGCTAGAAATTGATTTGCTTGATTTGTGTCCGGATAGAGTCTCAACTTAATTGTTCGCCCCAGCTTAGCCAATAGCTACCTCCCCTGAAGATTGGGTTAAGTATACCACGATTTATCCTTAAAAAGGGGAACACACGTTTTAGAAAACGTTAAGTTCTTGCATTCATCCCGCGATTAAAATCGCAGGTTTTCTGCTTAGCTTTTAATAAAGGGTCAGTTCGCTATCTTCCTAAATCACACTAAACCCGCGAAGAAGTATGACGTTTCCTTGACAGCCACCTTACGTTTTTCCTAAGGCGGCAAAGAAAGCCTAAAATCCAAGCAAAAAGCGCCCACTCCTACGAGAAATGCGGTAGGATAGCAACATGTTAACCGTTAGAAAAATTTGGAGCATCATTCGGAGGTGATTCGATGCGCTGGGAACCTTTAGTTATCATCTTACTCATGGCCAGTCTGTGTGGCCTGCTCATCGTCACTACCGTTCGGCGGACGCGAACACGTTGGTTTGCACTGCTCGTTTTGGGTTACTTTACCAGTCTTGGTGCCATCTTGTTCACACCACTGGCCTTCACGGGCACGGCCGTTTACATCATGCCGGCCGGTCTTGGTCGGGTCAACCTGACCCACCTCGACATGTTTAACCTAGGCTTCTTTGAAAATATCTTGATGACCATTCCTTTGGGCATGCTGATCAAATGGGTGCTCCCAAAGATTTCCATGTGGGGCGTCACCATCTTGGGCATCTTCGCCGGATCTAGCTTCGAAACCATTCAGTATATCTTATCCCATCACTGGTTAATCAACCGTAGTAGTGACATCAACGACGTCATCTCAAATACCATGGGCGTCATTGTCGGCGGCATCGCCATTGCCGTTTACTACCGTATCGCGGCCAAACACCGGCAAAGGCCCCAGGCCATTGCCTAACCGCCTTCTGTCCCGCTCTCCTAACAGTCACCAGCAATCTTGACTAAATAAGTAGCACCACTACAATCTGATTTTTTCAGAGCGTAGCGGTGCTGCTTTCGTCTTACAACTTATTTTTCGCTATGTAGCCAGCGGTCAAAGTGCGGCGCGCGGTCCACGTCATAGTGTCCCACCTCATCCAAGACGACCTGCTCCACTGGTATCTGAGCAATAATCTCCTGCCAAGTAGCTGCGACCGGCAACTTCTCCATCACTACCCGGCCGTTGTCCAGGGTGACGTTCAGTCGATCACCCGCGGTTAAATTCAGTGCCTGTCGAATTGCAGCCGGGATGACCACCTGACCCTTGCCCGAAAGTTTCACCGTTGCCATGATTTGTGTCACCTCATTCTAAGAGATTGTTTTACACCACTAACGATACACGCATGCCGACATTTAGCCAAACAAAAAGGACCGCCAACTCGTAACGGTCCATTACAAAACTAATATTCGGCTATAGTTTGCGATTGAAAAGTAATTTTAATCGTCCATCGAAGACGCCTTCGTCTTGCGGAACACAAACCACTTGCTAAAGAAGTAGTTCGCCACCACCACAACGACTTGATCGACCAGTTTTGTCAGCATGTCGTTTTGCTGCAGGAGGGAAACCCCGACCCACATGATGGCCATATCCATCAACAGCGTTACACCACGCGCCAGGAAGAATGACACGGCCTCACTCAATAACCCCTTCACCGAGACAAAGTGGGAATGAAAGACCCAGACTCGGTTGGTCACGTAGGCAAACAGGACGGATAAGAACCAGGCCCAGATATTGCCGACCTGGTAGTTCCAGCCCCACACCGTCACCGTCACATAAAAGACGACCAGATTGACCAACGTCGTTAGCCCGCCAAAGATCAGGTAGGCTAAAACATCCTTATATTTCGCGTATAACTGTATTATCCGGTTCATTTGAAATTCTCCCCTTGGTCTTGTTCTTCAGTCTCCGTTATAACGAAGAACGCCCCCTCACGCAAGGGACGACGCTCATTTAATACTAAAAATTAAAATGTTGCGCTGGTCACCGGTCTAACCTTGGTGACTGGCTATTCTGTGTTGCCAGGTGATCAGTGTAAAATTGGTGGTGGTCAGGTTGGTTATCATAAGTTAAAGTAATTATTTTAATCTACACTAATCACGCGTCGCGGCCCATTGAAAAACACCACCCCGACCGTGTCGAAATGGTGTCCTTAAAATTAACGATTTAATCTTTCCTGAATCATCTGGATCACGTGGCTCTTAAGCACCAGGTAAACCAGTACGATTTGAATTGGCGTGGTAATCAACTGTTTGACCGCTCGAATCGGGAACAAACTCCAAAACGGCGTCTGGTACATGATGGTCACCCACAAGGTATTCAGCAACGCATTGACCAGCACCGAGATAAGCACCGAGGCAATAATGATGCGACCCCAGCTCACCGGCTTCTGGTACAGAAATATCGCGTAGATCAGTGACCCGAGAATCGCCGATACAGTGAAACCCACAAAGTACGGCCCACCAGAAATCAAGGTACCGACCACGTCGACCACTGCCGCCGTCATCATGCCCCACCATGGGCCGAACCATTTGGCCAATAACGCGACCACCAAGAACGTAAAGCTAAACTTGATAAACGTATTCCCAATCGAGAACCGACTAATTACCAGTTGTAGCGCCATCAACAGGCCCATTGTCACTACACTCAAAGTGTCCAGCTTGGGCAGCTGGGTTTTTGCCATTGTCTTCAATTCAGACATCTCCTAAGGGAGTTGCCACATCGCTGCGGCCAATGCGGAAATAAGATCGCGGGGAAGCCCCTTCGTCCGGTGTTCACATTGCGTTCCACCAGCACTTGACGCCTTATTTCCTACTCCGTAAATTTTTAATACAGGCAATAGCATACCATATCCACTTCAAACTTGCACGACTTACGCGCGATCAAAATCCTTGATCCAGGCTAAGGCCAAGGCCTTCTCACCCAAATGGGCGCCAATGACCGGGCCAAAGTATGACTGTTCTACCGGGATTTCCGGGTACTGGGTCGCAATCTTCGCCGCCCAATTCTGGCCACCCTCGGGATCGTTTGCGTTAATAACTAATGCCCGTAACGGGTAGTCGACCTGCGCTTGGGCCTCAACGAAGAGGTCTTCCACGCGAGCTAACGCCTTCTTACGTGACCGGACCTTCTCAAAGGCCACGATCTCGTGGGTCTCGTCATCAAATGTCAGTAACGGTTTGATCCGTAAAACACTCCCAATAAACCCAGAAGCATTGGATAAACGGCCACCCCGGACCAGGTTCTGCAAATCATCGACCACGAAGTACTCACCAATCGTCGACCGCAAGTCGTCTAAGCGCGCAATGATCTCCTCGGGCTCTGCACCCTTAGCGGCCAGCCGCGACGCCTCAATCGCCAAGTAACCCATCAATTTTACCGTAATTTGCGAGTCATACGGAATGACCCGAATATTTTCAATCGTGGGTGCAATATTCTTCAATTGGTTCACAAAACCCGAAATCGTGCTGGCCAGATGAATACTGATGACAGCATCGTACCCCTCATCCGCTAATTGGTTATACAAGTTGATCATTTCCCCCAATGGTGGCTGGGACGTACTAGGGAATGACTTGGAGTTACGGAGGCGGTCGTAGAATTCACTCGTCGTAATATCAACGTCCTCATCATAGGAGCGACCATCAATGATCACCGGAATCGGCACAACGTGAATGTGATACCGCTCGACCTCTTCTGCGGACAAATAGCTGGTACTATCGGTGACCACAGCAATCTTCATTCTTACACCTACTTTTTCTTTCGTCTCGTCTACCTAGAATACCATTTTTCATGGTCTATGAAAACCAAGACTTATTACAAATCCTTTTATAACGGCTTTTTAAAAGTTAAGTTTAACATTAAACGGCGAAAAGCACACCTTTTTTACCGGTAAACGGACTTGCCCGCACCTAACTGAGCGCACCGAAACGTGTGTACTAAAGGCTTAAAGATGAAATACCTGTCTCGTCCCAGTATCGGTAAGAATTCGTGTCATTAAATTAGTGTAAATTTGCCGCACTCCGGCTGCCAGGGATTCCACCTGCTGTGGGGACACTTCAGACTGGAAAATCACCAGTCTTCTCGCACACTGTGTAAGCCGAGATGTCGGCAGATATGGGCTCAGGCGCGTCGTTCTACTTAGCTGGCGACTCTTGCCGGCTTAGTAGAAAACCAAGCTTGTAGACTCGGTTCTTTCGAGGCTTCAAGTTGCGTTCGCACCGCTCCAGCCCATATCTGCCGGCCGGTAAGGCGAAAGGCCCACCAGGTTGCCTAGTTTTAGTCTCACTGTTGTTACTAGAACCGGTATAACTGGCATTTTAGAACTTTCAACCTTTAGGTGTGTACTAACTAAAAAGACCAATAATTCCCTAGAGACGGAATGATTGGCCTTTTTTTGCCGGCTCATCGACTTCAACTTGGTAGCCACAACCAACGCTATTCAGCGTGGTCCGCGGTCATTTTAGGAATCAGCCAGAAGATCACGAGGCCGATCACAAATAAAATCGATAGCGACGCCGCACCGATACGCGACTGACCCGTCATTTGGGTCACGATTCCCACAAGGACGGGACCCAACACGGCCGAAAACTTCCCCAAAATATTATAGAAGCCAAAGAATTCACTCGACCGTTCCTTGGGAACCAACCGCCCGAAGTAGGACCGCGACAGGGCCTGAATCCCACCCTGACTGGTCCCGACTAAGACCGCCAATACCCAAAAATCCGTCGTCGAACGTAAAAAGAGCGCGTCCGCACAGATCAATAAGTAAACAATAATTGCAATTAAAATCCCGGTCCGCGTGCTGGTCTTATTTGCCAGCCACCCGTAGAAAATCGAGAAGGGAAACGCCACTAGCTGAACGACTAGCAAAACCAAGATCAAAGTCGTGCTATCGATGCCGATATCTAGGCCAATCGATGTCGCCATGGTGAAGATGGTGTCGACCCCATCGATATAGCAGAAGTACGCGACTAGAAACCAAGCCAATTGCTGATGCTGTCGTAAGTGACGAACGGTCGCCCACACCCGTTGCCAGCTCTGGCGTAACGGAGCGCGCGTGACGCTCAAGGAATGGCGTTGATGAACATTTCTCAGGATCGGAATAAAGAAGATGATCCACCAGATTGCAGCCAAGGCAAACCCCCACCGGGCAACCGCCAAACTCGACAGCCGACCAAACCCGTGCGTGAATTGGAGCACCATAAACAGGAGAAAGGCAATGACGCCACCGAGGTAGCCGAATCCATAGCCCGTACTGGAGATACGGTCCATTTGCTGGTCATCGCTCACGTCGGTCAAGAAGCTATCGTAAAAGAGATTTCCGCCGGAGTAGCCGAGGACCGACAAAATGTAAATGACTAGTAGCCATTGCCACTGTGCTGCCGGTACTAGCGCCAGTCCCAGAGTCATCACCATCCCCACGGTCGCAAATCCCGTGAGCAGGCGTTTCTTAAAGCCCTGGTAGTCCGCCAGAGCACCCAGAAACGGCGCCAAGATCGCCACCAACAACGTTCCTAAACTATTCGCATAGCCCCAGTAGGCCGTCGCATTAGCCGCAGTCACACCGCTACCTTCCGCAACGGTCTTGAAGTAAATTGGCAAGACCGCCGTGGTCACAATAATGCCGTAACCGGAGTTCGCCCAGTCATAGAAGACCCAACTCCACTGCTCTTTATTCAGCTTCATCGCCAGCTGCCTCCTTTAGCGCCTCGGTTAGGGCGTGGCCGGGTAGCGGTTCTGGAAAATGAACGCCAAGGAGCTTAGCAAAGGTCGGGGCCTCGTCAATCAGACTAGCCCGTTCGATGAGCTGATTTTCCTTCACTGCTGGTCCGTTCAAGACCAACGTGGTAAAGTAGTCCGGCTTATCGGGATCGTAGCCGTGTACGCCATGGTACCGGTCCGGTTGTCCCAGTCTATCCGGGTCAACGGCTTCCACCACAGCTGGTCGGTTTGTTTCATCCGTAAAGTAGTAGCCGGCTTGCGCTTCGACCATGAATTGACAATGCGGGTCAGCCCCCCGTTTAGCCGCGGCCGCGCCATCAATAATGGTCGTGACCCCGGGAGTTTCCTTGATCAACCGCAAGAGGTTCTTGGTATCCGCAAATTTACGCGTATAAATGTATGTACACCCATCGCAGGACTTCGCCCACACGTGCCAGTCATTCTTCACGGTGCCGGCATCCGTTGGCGTCAACCAGCCCTGCTGTGCGAACAGCTGGTTCAAATGGATCATGTGGTCCACGTTGATCTGATAGTGATCGCCTAAAATGGCAAAGTTGGTCTCCGCAAACGTGCCGGCCGCGATCGTAGCGTCGATCAATTTACCGACCCGGGCGTCCAAGCGCTTCAGGGCCGCCATGGCCTCATCCGAGCGGACGCCATAGCGGTGCCGCATGCTGTCCATGTCGACCAAATGAATCAGGGTGAGCCACGGTTGCTTCGTCTGCAAGGTATCGACCGCACAAGCCGTAATAAAGCCATCGAGTTCGGGCTGTTGAATGCCGCGTCGCAAATGACCGTACTTCTGATTCATCCGCAACAGAAAGGCGGGACTGCTGGCCTTTAACGAGACCAGTACCTGGTTAGTCCAGATGCGGTTCGGAAAGATCTCTGCCAGGTTATAGGTAATGCGACTACCAGCCGTCACGGGCCACAGGAAGGCTGCGGTCTTACGGTGTTGCTGACGAACCAAGTCGTATAGGGTCGGCACCTGCACGTCTCGTTGGTACCAGTACCAGTCCGGTGACTGGCGTTGCGGTTGGCGCTTGGTATTGTTAATAATACCGTGCTTGACCGGGTACTGCCCGGTGATGATCGTGGTGTGTGACGGGTACGTCAACGTCGGATAGATTCCCCTGACCTGCCTGACTCGCGTCCCGGTCACCACTAATCGTTTCAAATTAGGTAGTTCTTCTAAATGCTCATCCAGATCACGACTACCCATCGCATCCAATGAAATCACAACTAGTCTTTGCTGAATAATCCTTCACTCCTTACCTCACGTTACTTGACCGTTCGTTGCCGGTCCAAACTCTTATCTAAACGGTTCAACAAGATCTGTAGCAGGTTCCGCTCGTCGGTGGACCAATGTTCGAAGACGTCATCGGAAAGCTTCTCAAACGCTGTATTAATGGCCGTGACCGTCTCCGTTCCGGCCGCCGTGATCGTATAGACCAACTGCCGTTTATCGCGACCAACGGCCTCTTTGGTCACCATTTCCTTTTTCACCAAGCCCTTTAACTGCCGGCTCAGCGTTGATGTATCCAACTTGGTCCGTTCCGCCAAGATCTCCTGGGTGTTTTCACCACTCCCAATGTGGTCCAGCAACTGCCACTCAGAAACGGTGAGCTGGTATTGCTTGGTCATCCGTTGCAACAACGTCTGTTGCACCTTATTAATTGCCATTAGTGCTGCAAGACTGGATTTCATTTGGCCCTCACTCCTTTGTTTGCCGTTATCCCCACTTGGTACTCACAAAATGGGAGCTGCGGCGTTACTTGTATTGTACAACGGTCAGGTTGCTCATCACAAGTCAAAAACCATGACGATTTCATGACAGTTTCACTGAATTCTATCAGAATGCGGGGGAACTTCTTTGCACTTCACTGCTTGGGCCGTTATACTTGAACTTGTGTCGTTTTTCCGGTCAACTAAAAATAAAGTCTACTTATGAAAGGTGTTGTTACCCCATGTCATTTGACGGATCCTTTACCCACGCAATGGTTCAGGAACTGAGCCAAACGTTGACGACCGGCCGTGTTAGCAAAATCAACCAGCCCTACGCCAACGAAATCGTCCTGACCGTTCGTGCGAACAGCCACAATTACCCCATTTTACTCTCGGCTAACCCGACCTACGCGCGTATTCAGGTGACGCAGATTCCGTACGTCAACCCGCCGGTTCCCACCAACTTTACCATGATCCTCCGAAAGTACCTTCAGGGTGCCATTCTTAAGGGAATTACCCAGGTCGCCAATGACCGGGTCGTTCACCTACACTTTACATCGCGCAACGAACTCGGTGATCAGCAGGAACTGCTCCTGATCATTGAGATCATGGCGCGACACAGTAACGTTATCTTGGTCGATAGCGCGTCCATGAAGATCCTAGACGCCATCAAACACGTCGGTTCCGACCAAAACCGTTACCGGCTCCTATTACCGGGTGCGCAGTACATCACGCCACCCAAGCAAGACCTCGTCGATCCCTTTACGGGGGCCCGTGACGACCTTGCCACAACCGTCCGGGACTTTCCTAACCAAGAAGTGCTCGCCCACACCCTGCAGCAACAGTACCAGGGCCTTGGCAAAGACACCGCGGCGGCCCTGGCAGCCAAGCTCCACGAGTCCGGCGATCCCGTGGCTAATTTCACGGCCTTTTTCAAAGGGTTCGATGCCCCGCAACCCACATTAGACATCACACCTAAGGGCAAGACTAGCTTCATCGCCTTTCCGTATCCCACTGCAGGGACACAGGAACCCGCTGCCACCCTCAGTGAGCTGTTGGACACCTACTACCAGGACAAGGCCGAACGTGACCGAGTGCAACAACAAGGGAGCGTCCTCATCCGGGTGGTCCGTAACGAGCTGAAGAAGAACCGCAACAAGCTGAAGAAATTGAAGAAGACGCTCGCCGAAACGGAAAACGCCGACGAGTACCGGATCAAGGGTGAAGTGTTGACGACCTATCTCGGTCAAGTCCAACGGGGCCAGACTGAAGTCGAGTTGCCCAACTTCTACGACAACAACCAGCCAATCAAGATCGCCCTCTCCAATCAACTGTCACCTAACCAAAACGCCCAGAAGTATTTCAAACGGTACCAAAAGGCCAAGAACGCCGTGAGCTACGTCAACGAGCAGCTCGCCATTACCCAGGCCGATGTTGATTACTTCAGCAACATCATGGCCCAGATTGAACTAGCCGCCCCTAAAGACCTGGTCGACATTCGCTTGGAACTGCAACAAGGCGGTTACCTCCGCGACCACGATCACCAGAAGAAGGGCAAGAAGCAGCGCCGGCAAAAGATCAGCAAGCCAGACCGATTCACCGCTAGCGATGGGACCAAGATCTCCGTTGGGAAGAACAACCTGCAAAACGACCAACTGAGTCTGCACACCGCCAAGCGCACCGACATCTGGTTGCACGTAAAGGACATGCCGGGCTCCCACGTTATCATTCACGCGGACGATCCGAGCGATGAGACGATCATGGAAGCCGCCAGCCTCGCCGCCTACTTCTCCAAGGGCCGCGAGTCCAGCAACGTCCCCGTTGACTACCTGCCCGTCAAACGTCTCCACAAGCCTAATGGGGCCAAGCCGGGCTACGTGATCTTCACTGGCCAACGCACGGTCTACGTGACGCCGGAAAGTGACTTGGTCGAACGGTTAGCTGACAACTAGGTGCTATCCCAACGCGTCGCTAAGCGTGAGCGACTATCATTTGGTAGTTACAACTAAATTAGAGTATAAAAGCGTCCTATCAGTTAAATACTGATAGGACGCTTTTTTGTTAGGTACAACTATTTATTTAACTTATAGGTTGACCAGTCACTCAGTATTTCGTCGAGAAACACGCTGATTATCTGACCATCTAGCTCAATCCAGATATCCGTCCAGACCGACCACACGACCAAAACCACATCGGCCGTTCAGTCAGAATGACCAAACCTCAACCGGACAACTCAAGCCAGCCGGTATGGTCGTCATCAATCAGAGCCGGAGGCAGCCAGGGATGCAGCCGGCCGTGTCGACAATGTTAGTCGGGGTACTTTCCCGGCTTACATTGTGGGACGACTTTGGAGACGTGCGTTTTTCACGGCTTCAAAGCGAGCCGGAAGCCCGCCCCTCAGGCTGAAGGCGTTCCCCATGGCAGGCGAAATCCCTGGCTGCCGGAGTGCGGCCATTTCACACCAACATTACAGCCGTCTAGCCAATCGTCCGGTTGATGATCTGGTCGAGTTCGGCGGTGTCGCTGAGATTGCTGAGGGTCAGCGCTTCGCTTGACCCAAAGGCAATCGTCGCCCCTACCTCTTGGTCGGTCGTCCCCGGCCGGTTCAAGACGTGTAACTGCCGGAACGGAAATGCCGCATTCATCAACGCCACACGACTACTGTTCAGATCAATCTTGATCTTAGCCAGTTCATCATCGTCCAGCGTGGCAATGTGCTGCCGCGTCAGCATGCGGACCCAGTTGATCCCCGTGACCTTACTCAAGAAGGCCATTTCGGTCAGCCGCGTTGGCCGCACCCCGACGACCGCGAGTTGCTTGGAATCGCCCTTAGGCGCAAAGAGCACCTGGATCATCCCCGTCACCTGCCGTTCACTCACGGCCTGCTTGGCAAGTTCCACCAGGCTAATTCGCTTAGCCTTAGGCAATTCCGCCGGCATCCGAAAGGCCGTGACCTGGGCCAACGACTTATTCATCCCCGGTGCCAGCATATCCATCACGCCCACCGCAATTTTCTGTTGACCGTGGACAAAGAGGCTCACCCCAATCGTGGCTATTTTCGGGGGCTCCTCACCCGTCTCCTGGTCTGGTGGTAAGACGTGGAGATTCAGGTCTAACTTCCCTAGCTCACGCGTCAAATAGTGCCGGTTTCCCGGGACGATCACGATATCGGGATGTTCGATCTGAATCACGTTGAGCACGTCGCCCAACTGAACGGGGTCCACGTACTGCTTATCCGAGAACTCCGGTGCAATCGCCACCGCATTCGGATTGGTATTCATCAGGACCGTGTGGTATCCGGCGCGCTTCAATTGCTTCAGCATTTCTGTCGTGAAATACTCCGCAGCCGAATTGGGTCCCAGCTGATTGCCGCCCCGGCCAAGCACCAACGCCGTCCGGTCACCCATTGGCTGGCTTTCATTTTCGTATTCAAATGTACTGTAGTAGCCGCTGGCGTCTTCAGCGAACTCCCCGGCGGTCGGCTCGATCATCTTATAGGTGGGCGTGATGTGCGCCTCGGCCGAAAGATGGCGAATCGTCGCCGTGTCCGTTTGCCAGATTCGCGCGACCATCCCATCACCGAACCCGTAGTAGCGGGCCCGTTGTAGGGTGTCGACGTCTAACGGATTGTCTTGGATCTCCTGTTCGATCGTCAACAAGTGTTGGAGCTTCACGAAGTAGAAATTGTCGATCTTCGTCAGTTCGCTTAGCTCATCGGGCGCATACCCCCGGCGCAGGGCCTCGATCAGGACCAGGATACGGTTAGCCAGCGGGTGGATCAGCTGACTGATCATTTCCCCATCCGTGAGATTGCTGACGCTAGGTAACACGTCGCGCGGTGAAAATTGAGAGCTCCGCACGGCCTTTAGCATGGCCTCTTCCACCGAACGGCCAACGCCGACCGTGGAACCGACCGCCTTCATGGCCGTGTCCAGGTGTTGGTCCGCATCTGGGACCTCCTGAAACGGCCATAATGGGATGCGGACGCTCACGTGATCGATGGTCGGCTCCATGATGGCCGTTTGCTTCACGTAACGGCTAGGGAGCTTAATGTCGACCAATCGCTGACCCAGTAACAAGGCCCCCGTGACCAGCGCAATCGGATACCCCGTGGTTCTGGCCGCTAGAGCGACCCCACGAGAAAAGTACGGGGCGATCTTGGTCACGTAGAAATGTTGGTTGGCGGGATTCAGCGCAAAGTGTAGGTGTAACACCCCCACGATGCCCAGTTCCGTGGCAATCCGGAAGGTGGCGTCCCGTAAGTTCTGATACTCGCGGTCCGTCAGAGTCTGTGGCGGCGTGACGACGATGGAGTCCCCGGAGTGAATCCCGATGGTGTCCACGTTTTCTAGCCCGCACAATAGGACCTTGGTATCGGCCACATCCCGAATCGCAACCATTTCGACTTCCTTATAGCCAACCACACTGCGTTCCAACGTACACTGGTCAAAGCGCGACTGTTGGAAGCCCTGATTGAGGGCGTTCAGCATCTCGTCGACGTTCTCACAGACAGTGCGGTTGGTATCTACCCGTGGAGAGACCGGCTTAACGATCAAAGGAAACCCGATCGATTCAACCAAGCCCATGGCCTCGTCGGTCGTGTCCACGATCTGAGCTTCGATCACGGGCTCATGAATGGCCTTTAACGTGGCGTTCAGCGCCGCTGGATTGTTGATCTGCCGCAGCGTACTGGCCGTCATCCCCAAGATGGTCACACCAAAACGACCAAGGTCGCCATTTTCGATGAGCTCTTGGACGATTTGAATGGCCAGCAGCCCGCCTAGCGATGGTAAGATGGCGTCCGGTCGATCCTTTTCGATGATGTGCCGGACGTTAGCGGTCGTGACCGCCTGAACGTACATATTTGTGGGTTGAATTTCTTCAAGGGCGACTGAAAAGGGATTGTTATCAATGATCGACGTGCGCACCCCGTGTTTTTTAAACCCCGTGATGATCTGCACGGTGGCACTGTCGAGCTCGGCCTCATGACCAATTTCGGTCGGCCCGCCACCAATGATCAACACTTTCTGTAAATCATCTAAGTTTTGCAAGCCTATCCCTCCCGTGCTGTCATAGCTTCCATGAATTCATCGAACAGGTCACGACTCTCGTGTGGGCCCGGTGCCCCGTCCGCAAAGAATTGAACGGAGAAGGCCGGGTAGTCACGGTGGCGTAATCCCTGCACGGTGCCGTTGATCAGGTCCACGTAGGTCGTAATCAATCGATCGCGGTCAATGGACTTCGCGATGACCGCGTACCCCTGACCCTGAGTGGCGTAAATAATATCGTTGGTGATGATTCGCCGAATCGGGTGACTGCTCCCGTGGTACTCAACGGGCAAGGCTGCTAGTTCCGCCCCGTTGGCCAGCGCAAAGAGTTCGTGGCCCAGACCAATCGCAAATAACGGAATCTCTGCTTGGACCTCGCGAATCATTTCCAAGACACCGGCACCCAAGTCAAGTGGTGAGCCCGGCCCCGTGGACAGTAAAACCCCATCCGGATCCAGGTTCAAGACGTCCTGGGCACTCGCCGTCCACGGCAAGACCGTGACGTTACACCGGCGTTCCGACAATTGCCGCAAGATCCCGTGCTTCAGACCGAAGTCGATAACGACCACGTTCTTACCGGTATCCGGGTTCGGATATGGCCGGGGCGTGGCAACCTGATCGACTTGCCGATTGGTCAGCACCGTGGCGTTCAATTGATCAAACGCATGGGCGTCGGCGACATCGACGATACTGCCCTTCATTGGCCCGGCCTGTTGCCGTAGTTTACGGATCAAATGGCGTGTATCGATTCCACTGATGCCGGGAATGTTGTGTTGCTGTAAGAATTCGTCCAGTGACAGCCGGGAGAGCCGGTTGGTCGAAATGTTGGTCACATCGCGAACCACCATCCCCTTAGCCGTAGGTAGGATCGATTCGTAACTGTCGTGGTTGATCCCGACGTTACCGATCGCTGGCTGGGCGAAAATAATAATCTGGTTATGATAAATTTGATCGGTAATCGTTTCTTGATAGCCTAAAAGGTTTAAGTTAGAGATTACTTCGCCGCTCGTGGTGGCGCCGGCGCCAAATCCTTCACCGGCGTAGGCCGAGCCGTCTTCTAAAATCAAATAGCGTTTTGCCATGCAAAATCGGCCCCTTTACCAGTGTTATGCTTGTTGGATCTCTACGGCGTCCCGGTCGTCGATTTCACTGACGGAGACCTTGATACGTTCGCGTTGTGAGCTCGGTATGTTCTTGCCCACAAAGTCGGCTCTGATCGGCAATTCACGGTGACCCCGGTCGACTAACACGGCCAAATTAATGCTCTTAGGCCGGCCGAGATCCATCACGGCGCTCATCGCTGCTCTGATCGTTCGCCCGGTATACAAAACGTCGTCGACCAAGATAACCTTCTTACCAGCAACGGAGAAGTCGATGTTGGCTGCGGTGACCTTCGGCTCGTTTTGTGCATCGTGCTCGATGTCGTCTCGATACGGCGTGATGTCGAGGTCGCCCACCGGCACCGTCACATTTTCCAGCTGTTGTAAGCGACTGGCAATCCGTCGGGCTAAGTACACCCCACGTGTTTTGATACCTAAAATGACGAGGTCATCGACCCCCTTGTTGCGTTCGATGATTTCGTAAGTAATCCGGGTCAGGGCCCGTTGCATTGCCATTGCGTCCACAACTACCTTTGCCATCTTTATTTCCTCCTTCAAGTTTCACGGCGTTAACGTAAATGCAGGAAACGGGCGCGTTTCTTCGGCAAAATGGTGAAGAAACCCGCCCGCCTGATTCGGCAAACCCGCTTATCTTAGTACGTTCAGCATAAAAAAACTAGATTGCTTTGTCAACCGGTAAGCCGGCTTGTTGGCGCAGGTGACGGACCATCCGCGCAAAGTTATCGGGAACCGGCGCGGTGAAGTCGAGTTGCTCACCCGTCGTGGGCTGCTTGAACCCGAGCTCTCTGGCGTGTAGGAACTGACCGTCACCCTTCAGCGTCTTCTTGGGCCCGTACAACGGATCGCCCGCGACTGGATGGTTGATGTACGCCATGTGGACGCGAATCTGATGGGTCCGGCCGGTCTCTAGGCGACAAGCAATCAACGTGTAGTTACCATAGCGCTCCAGCACGCGGAAATGAGTCACGGCAGGGCGACCATCGGCAACAACGGCCTGTTTTTTCCGGTCCTTAGGTGAACGGCCGAGTGGTGCTCTGATGACCCCTTCTTCTTCCTTAAAGTTACCGTGCACGATGGCCACGTACTCGCGCAGATTGGTCTTAGCCTGGAGCTGTGCCGACAGGCTCTGGTGGGCGTGGTCATTTTTAGCGACCATCAGGAGGCCCGACGTGTCCTTGTCGATCCGGTGGACGATCCCCGGCCGCAACGTCCCGTTAATACTGGACAAGGGGCTGTGGTACAACAAGGCATTGACCAGCGTGTGGTTAGGGTGCCCCGGGGCGGGATGCACGACCATGCCCTGAGGCTTATTGACGACCAACACGTCATCGTCCTCGTAGACCACGTCTAAGGGGATATTTTCTGGTTCGAGATCGAGTGGTTCCGGATCCGGTAGCTCGATGTGGACCGTATCGCCAGGCTTAGGCTTGTCCTTAGGCTTAGCCGCCGCCCCGTTGACCGTGATCTGACCAGCCTCGATGGCGGACTTGGCCTGCGACCGCGAAATGTTATCCACCTGTTCGGCCACTAACTTGTCTAACCGTTCCGTGGTCGTTACCGTAAATTCTTCTGTTTGCATCATTTAGCCTCCCGCCGATCGGTGATGTAGACTCCGATGGCAATTAGAATCACGCCGACCGTTAAGCAACTGTCAGCGAAGTTAAAGATGGGGAAATTGACGAAGTCGAGCTGAAACATGTCGACCACGTACCCCTGAGTTAAGCGGTCAATGAAATTTCCAATGGTGCCCGCCATCATGAGGGCCAAGCCGAGTTCTTCGACCCAGTGCTCCCCCTTATTGCGGTACTGCCAAAAGAAGTAGCCCATGATACCTAAAGCGACGATGGCGATCACCGCAAAGAACCACATCTGGCCCTGTAAAATACTCCAAGCCGCCCCGTCATTACGCAGGTGGGTCAAGGAGAGTATACCCGGGATGACCGGGTGCTCGCCGCCAAGGGCGATGTTGACCACTACCGCGTGCTTGATCCACTGATCGGCAGCGACCAGGAGCACGATTAAGAGTGTATCTGCAATCAGCATAACTTCCGGAACACCTTTCCTATAAGTCGTTACCGAAAAGTATACCAGAAATTTCGGCGTTCTGACGATTCGGTCACGAGAAATTTCGCTTTGTTTCCCGTGAACTAAAAAAGGCCACCCCGCCTTTAGTTGGGCGAAACGACCTGAAAGCTGATATTACTGTGAAATAGCCGCACTCCGGCTGTCAGGGATTCCGCCTGCTGTGGGGACGCTCCGGACTGAGAAGCGGTCCTCCGACTCGCTTTTAAGCCGTGAAAACCACACGTCTTAAAAGTCGCCCATAGTGGTCGCTGACAGCGACCACTATTTCCACGGCTGGCTGCACCCCTGACTTCCTCCGGCTCTGACTGATTTCTCCAATCTAGCCGCTTAGCCCTAAGGCACACAGGTCTTTAAGATTGACCGTTGCCATAAGCTATCCACACAGCAAATACGTGTGCCGTCAGACTGTCCGCAATTTTTTCAACCGATCAAGGTAGTACGACCACCATCTAATCCGCTTCTAGTCCTAATGTTACTATCAGAACAATCTTATCTATAGACTGAGACAACTCGATTGTACCCACACCACTGACCTCTGGACGAATGTGACTTACCGGACAACAGAAAGAATAGCCATACGTCATTATCAGTTAAATCACCGGGTAACTGGCACTCAAAATTATCAACCGTCAATTGTAGTAAAATACAATCAAAGCCGGAGGAGGCCAGAGATGTAGCCGGCCGTGGAGGTGGTGTTAGTTGGCTGCTTTTTTAGCCAGCTTACACCACGGGCGACTTTGAAGACACGTGGTCTTCGTGGCTCCAAATCGAGCGAGAAGACTGGTGCTTTTTCCAGTCTGAAGCGTCCCCACAGCAGGCGGAATCTCTGGCAGCCGCAGTGCGCCCCCTTTTACGCTAATCCCAATCACCTAACCGCCGTCAACTCGCCCGCTGCCAGCGTATAGACGTGGTCAAACAGCGGTAGCACGCTCGCCGGAATGTGGTGGTCGACCTCAATGACGGTCTTATTCAGCCGCAGAATGGTTTGGTGAATGGCGATCGAGGTCTTCTCGTCTAGTGAGGCCGTGCCTTCGTCGATGAAGATCAGGTCGCGGTCAAACAGGATGGCCCGCGCAATCTCTAGTCGTTTGATCTGACCACCGGAGAGGTTCTGGCCGCCCTCGCCGATCTGATAGTCCATGCCGTCCTTTTCAATGAGCTCAGCCAGACCGGCCCGTTGGCAAGCCTGCAAGACCGCTTCATCCGTAAACGCCATGCCCAGGGTCACATTAAACCGTAGCGAGTCGTTGAACACGATTGGCGTCTGGTTGACCGTGCTCATCCCCGCGTAGTCGGTCACGGCTTGATTGTTGATGCTCACCTGACCACTCGCTGGCTGTAAGGCACCATCGATCAGCCGTAACAGCGTCGTCTTCCCACTGCCGGATTCGCCCTGAATCAAGATATTTTCGCCCCGGTTAACCTTCAGCGTCACGTCCTTGAGAATCGACGTGCTGTCCCGGTTAAAGGCCACCCGGTCTAGCGTTAACGTGTTAAAAGCCATCATCGTTGCTTCAGGCGCCGTGGTTGGCTGCAAGGTCTGTCGAATGTGGTCGCGAATCTTCGTTGTACTGTTTAACGTATTGAAGCTACTGATCACGCCCCGAGCACTGTTGATGATCATGTTAGACGAGTACTGAATCGCCACGAATTGGGCCAAACTGATGCGACCAATGACCGCGGCGTAGATCCCAATGCCAATGGGAATGTACGTACACAAGTAGAAGAGGCCCTCCGCCACGCCATTCGACAAGGCAATCGTATTCTTGGCGGCTGCATTAGCCTGCTCAACGCCTTGAATTGCGGGATTCGTTTTCTCTTCGACACCCCTGATCGCGCGGTACTGGCGAATCGAAAGCGCTCCAGTCAGGACATCCTTTAACATCCCCGACCAATGATTGTTGCGCGTCGACCAGATCCCCGTTTTAGCCCCGATCTGCTTGCCAAATCGACCGGGAACTGCCGCCGGAATCACCATAAACGCTAAGAAGACCAGGGTGAGGACAACGTTATTCTTCAGTGAATAGACCAGCGTCACGACCGAAGCAACCGCTAAACTGATCAACGTGAACAGCTGGCGAATATAGTTATCCTCTAACAATTTCAAGTCATTCATGAAAAAGGACAGGTTAGTCGCCACGAAGTCCTTGGTGTCGACCGTTCGTTCCCGTAACAGGCTCCGCAAAAGGGCGGCCTTCAAGTGCTGGTTGATGGCGACCACATTTCGATTGACCACCCTGGTATTCCAATAAGTGAGCAACGTAAAGATCAAATACCCACTGATCACGATGACCACGAACGGCACCAACCAAGCGAGGTGCTTGCCACCAATGATCGTAAAAATAAAGGCGTACGTGGCGGCATTGAACGGCGTTTCCAGCCCCAACAAAACGGCCATCAGAATTGCCAGCCCCATCAAGCGTTTATTGACAAATCTCATAAAGACTCCCCCTAGTCTCTTAATGTTGTTGCTAACCATACACGTTGTCGGTCCCGGCGTACCAATTACCCTCCCGTTTGATTTGGTCACTGAACTAAGTTAACGGCTTCGTTAAGTCACCACGCCAACTCATAACATCCCACCAACCCCTTAGTCATTTCGTGCTAAGGTCGACCCTAACTTAATCACTAAGGAAGTGAGCGGCATGGTGGGCAACAAAAACATTATTCTGGTGAGTCAGTTTATCAACGACTTCGGGTCGGGCTTTTCGCGGGTGGCCCTGATTATTTTGATTACCACCTGGTTTCACGCCGCTATCTACGTGGGCATCTACTCCTTTTGCCTCTTCGTCCCCGGCATCGTCTTGGCCGCACCCATTGGCCACTTTGTCGATCAGCAAGCGCGGCTAAAGCCCTTCCTGCTTAAAACGAGTCTGGCCGCAGCCGTTGCCGTCCTGTTAATCTTAGGCTTGGTTGCCTGGCGAGTGAAAAATTTTCCGTTGCTCATCGCCAGCGCCATCCTCTACGACACCTGTGCTTCCTTTTACGGTCCCATCATTACTAAACTCACGGTGCGCTTATTCAGCGCCGCCGTCTACAGTCGCCTCAACGCCGCCATCAGTACGGCCATGATGAGCGCCAACCTGCTCTCGGGGGTTATCGTGACTGCCCTGATGACCGTATTACCGCTAGCCACGCTGTTTGTGGCAGACTTCCTATCCTACCTGATCGTCTTTGGCCTCTTGATCGGCCTCCACGAGCAACCAGTCACAAAAGCGCCGGCCCCCACGACCTTTTCCGGATCGGCCTGGAACGGTTTTAGCTACGTACGCCAGCTCTTTCGACAGTTTACGGCGTTGGTCCCCGTCCTCACGACCGCTCTACTCTTTAACGTTTTGCTAACTCCCAACGATGTCTACTTCACCCAGCTCGCCACCATGGTCTTTCACAATACCAAGGCGACCGGCCTGATGACGTCGGCATTCTCCATCGGCTTTCTGCTGGGGTCCGTCCTGTACCGCTGGCTGGCGAAGTCCGTGCGACTGCACACCTTCATTCAAATCTCGTTGGTGGAGATTCCCATTGCGTTTTTCTTGTTTGGCGAGTCGAAATGGCTGCTGGGGTCCTTATTCGGCGTCGTCTTGTTGGGAAGCGCCTTACCCTTCTTCAACATCTCCAACAAGACCATCCTGCAAAAGCAGGTACCGGAAACCGACCTCGCCACCGTGTCCAACAGCTACTACGCCCTCATCAACCTCAGCCAACCCATCGGCCTGCTGGGCATCCCCCTGATCATTGATGCACTGGGGATGCGGTCATTTACGTTGCTCGCTAGCGTGACCTACCTCGCCATCGCCGGCGGAATCCTTGCGACGAAGCAGATCTCACCGGCATTGGACCGGTAGTGTATGTTAGGCGCACTGCGGTTAGCAAGGATTCGCACCATTAAGATAGTGTGAAATTGTCGCACTCCGGCTGCCGGGGATTCCGCCTGCCGCGGGGTCGCTTCAGACTGGGAAATCCCCAGTCTTCTCGCTCGCTTTGACACCACAAAACCCGTTAAGCCATTCTGTTGCAATGGGTTAACGGGTTTTATATTGCTATCACTTATTACGATTCGAAATTAGTTGGCAGTAACAAGTTTCTTAAAAGGTCCAGTCACTCACGACGCTAACCACTTGTTTCGCTGGGCCACCTGAATGGCTTCCAACCGGTTGTGCACCCCTAATTTACTAAAAATCGCCGACAAATAATTACGCACCGTGCCGGCCGACAAGTACAACTGCGCCGCAATTTCCTTGGTTGGCAACCCTTGTGCGGCGGCCTTTAATACTGCTAGTTCACGCTCCGTTAAGGGATTTTTATCCGCTGACAGCATATTGACCACCAATTCCGGTGCATAGATCGTGGCACCGGCCATCACCTGGCGAATCGCCGCAATCAAGTCATCACTGGGACTGTCCTTTAACAAGTAGCCCGCCACTTGCGCGGTTACGGCTCGTTCAAAATAAGCCTTTTGCGCAAAGGTCGTCAAAATAATGACCTTGGTCGGTAACTTGGCTGCCTGAATCTGGTCGGCCACATCTAATCCCGACAGACCGGGCATCTCAATATCTAAGATGGCAACCTGTGGCTGCAGCCGCTGGATTTCGGCCCAAGCAGTTTGCCCATCGCCGGCCGAACCGACCACATGTAGGTCATCCTCTAGTTCTAGTAACTGCGTCAAAGCGGAGTTCAACATGCTCTGATCTTCAGCTAAATATAACTCAATCACGCTTGGCCATCTCCTTGGGAATAGTTAATATGAGTTGTGTGCCCCGACTCGGCGTTCCAATCGCAAACGTCCCGTGAGCTTCGAGCAGCCGCGCTTGCATGCCAGTGATTCCATTAGCACCGTCCCGTGTCAACGACCCACCTTTACCATCATCCTGGATGACGACCTGATACCCCTGATGCGGCTCACTGAAGGTCACCTCGACTTGATGAGCGTGGGCGTGACGAATCACATTCGTCAACGCCTCGGCCATCGTGGCGGCAAACACACCTTGAATCGTTGTTGGCCATTGAATGGCAAGCTTTTCACCGGTCGTCGTCAGCCAAACATTCGCCGCCAGCAGATTTCGATTCTGTTCCAGGAGAACCTCGCTAAGCGACCGCTGATGCAAATCATTCACAATCGAACGAACCATTTGTAAATTTTGGCGACTAGTCTGCTCAATATCATCGAGCTCGGCGGCGACTTTATCGGGCGCCTTAACCAGCAGCTTCTTAGCGAGCTCCGTTTTTAACGTAATCATCGAAAAGCTCTGTCCCAGAGTATCATGCAAATCCCGCGCAATCCGCTCACGCTCGTCGCGTTGCACAATCGCCTGTAACCGCCGATTAGTCTGGCGTAACTGCCGTTGCCGCACAATTGATCGTGATAGGGTATACGACAATATTGGTGAAATTATGGGGAAAATGAGCCCCATGACCTGACCATTCTGCCAACCCAAAACGCCTGGGGAAGTCTGAACAGCGTGCCAAATCCCACCAATTATAAATGCATAGTAGCCCGTTAAAAACCAATAAAAAACTTTTTTGGGCTGACGACTCAGAATAAAGGAGACTTGCCACCCCGGAAAGATGATCAAATAAAGATTCTCGCCTAATGTGGCAAATAACCCCGTCACTAACAATTCGAGCGGTATCGTCACTGGTCGCCAACTCTCTTTTTCGACGACCAAAATGTATAGCACCAAGAAAACCGCTAATAGGCCTAGCCAAATCCAATCAGCGACCGTTTTAGCTGGAACATACACGGCCACTGAATACGGTAAATAACATAGCCAAATATAGCTGGTCCACTCTAAATTTTTAAACTTAGTTGCCCATCTAGACCTCGACAACCCCATCACCCCGTTTAAGTAATTGGCGCGTGCCGCCGACCACGATGATGGTCAGCAATCCAATCCACCCGAAGACCCCAATTACAGTTGTTGTATTAAGTGTAGCATGAGTGGCGACGGCGCCCAACCAATCATTCACGAAATAAGTCGGCATTAACTTACCAACCGGCCGCAGCCAACCTGGTAACATCGCCATTGGCCACCATAAGCCACTGATAATCGCCATTGGAAAGGTAATGAGGTTACTAACGACACTTAACGTTTCGGCACGGTTAATGAACGACACCAAGACACCAATCAGCATTGTCGGAAGTTGACCAATCAAGGCGATGCCAACGATTGCTGCCCATTGACCAGCCGTTAAGCTGACTTGATTAAAGACAACCGCCAAGCCACCTAAAACAACAATCGCCAGGGTATTCATCACCATGCTCCATACGCCAATCGACAAGTAGTATGCGTTGACCCCCGTTGGTGTGCGCTGTAGCCATTGCAACAAGCCCTGTTCGCGGTCATGCATCAAGATCTGAGCAATCCCGAACAACGCATTAATCGTCCCGCTATAAACGATCATACTGGCCATATACTGTAGGTTAAAGCGCGTCGGTACCGCCCCCGACGCCATGACTTTTGTAAACAACAAGTAGAACCCCGCTGGCATTAAGATTGAAAAGAATTGAAACGAGAAATTCCGTAAAATCAATCGCCGACCGTCAAATTTTAGCTGTGCTAGTAATGTGTTCATGCTTTAACCCCCTTGGTTAGCTGGACAAAAATGTCCGACAATGATTCCCGATTGACTGCCACTTGCTGTAACTGCGCTAAATATGGGACCAGTGCTTGCAAAGTGGCATCCCCATCCTCACTCCTAATTTTGATTATCTGGTGACTACCGCTCACCGCGGTTACACCCGCTAAGTGGTCAAAGGTCGTCACGGGCAAACCAGTCTGGAAGGTAATTGCCACTTGCTGATAACGCTGCTGTAAGGCCGCAAAGGTTCCCTGAAACGCAAACTGGCCATGCTGCAACAAGAAGATCCGATCGGCTATTCGTTCAATCTCGGGCAAATAGTGACTGGTGATAATCAACGTTTTACCTTGCGCTTTCAAGGCCTGAATTCGTTGCCAGAATGCCTGTTGGGCGTTAGTATCCATCCCGACCGTTGGCTCATCCAAAAATAATAAATCAGGATTGCTGATCAAAGCTAGCGCAAACGTCACTCGGCGCAACTGACCACCTGACAAGGCCGTTAACTGCTGCTGTGCAAATTCAGTTAGGTCCAGATCCATGATTAATTTCGCTGCTGATAAGGGTGCCGGATAATGTGCCACCGCCATCGTCAGTAAATCGGTCACGGTCACCCCACGAATGGCCATGTCGCCTTGCAACATAGAACCAATCTTTTGTTTAGCCATTAGACTCCCCGGTGCTTGGCCGAATACCGTTAACTCACCGCTATCCGCCGCACGAGCCCCTAACAGTAAGTTTAGCAGAGTCGTCTTACCGGCACCGTTTTCCCCAATTAACCCGATGATCTCGCCAGCTTCAATCGTTAAATCCACCTGCTTTAAAACCCGATGCTGTCCATAGCTAAAGCTCAGTTTTTTTGCTTGTATGATGGTCGTCATTTCATTCATCCTCCTTTGAATAACCTTAGTTTAGCAAGCCGATTAATTGACGACTAGTTGGGTTTGTCATGAGCTGTTGGTGACATTTGTCATATCTTATTTGATTTGCATGAATGCGTTCAGTTTCTTTCGAGGCCAAAGCTATCTCCTTATTGAGACAATATATCTTCAACCACGCTTTAAATCTCCCCTCAAATAACCAGTATCTGCTAGAACATACAGACAATTACTGACTAAGGCTAATCACAGCGAGGTCAATTTTCTATACTTTTGTGCCTATTGGTGATAAAATCATCTCCAATAGGCACAGATAGGAGACGATAAAAATATGATCAATCCCCAAAGCCCCAAAAAAACACGGCTCACGATTCGGATGGATCTGGCCCGCAAACAAAAGGCCGAACAAGTCGCAAATAGCTTAGGTATCGACCTTACCGGAGCAGTCAATATGTTCATTTCACAAATGATCAAAGAAAATGGCATGCCATTTAAACCGACTAATAGCACGCTGGCGACTGAACTAGACCAGGCACTAGAAGAAGTCAAAAATGGCGATACTAACACCGTTTCAGTCGATGACTTTATGAAGATTCTCGATAATCCTGAAGACTACGATGATTAGAAAAGTCAGATATACCAAACTATTTTTACGAAATTGGAAAAAGCTGCAAAAAATGCATTATGATACCGCAAAAATGAAGATGAGATCACTTTATTAGTGCTAAATACCGGCTCACACGACATGCTTTAGCCCTAGAAAAGAGGACCCTCAAAAATTAAAGGGCTGCTGAAAAGACAGTCAAAGCTATTTAAAGCGTTACCTGAATGGAATCCTACATTCGGGTAACGCTTTCTCTTTATGATGCCATTAAAAAGGCCGCCACGAGAATTTTTCGCAACGACCTTCATTACTATATTCAACTAAAAATTTCAGCTTTAGAACAAGCCCGTGATCTTCCCGTCAGCGTCAATGTCCATATCCAACGCCGCTGGATGCTTAGGCAAGCCCGGCATAGTCAAGACGTTCCCCGTCATGGCCACGACGAAGCCGGCACCCAAGCGTGGGGCGAACTCGCGGACGTGAATCGTGAAGTCGGTTGGTGCACCGAGCGCATGTGCGTCGTCCGTTAAGGAGTACTGCGTCTTGGCCATGCAGACGGGGAGCTTATCCCAGCCATACTTGGCGAAGGTCTTCAGTTGCCGTTGCGCCTTGGTCGACAGTTCGACCTTGGCCCCACCGTAGATCTTCTGGGTGATGGCCGTCATCTGCGTGACCAGGTCGGTATGTTCTGGCGTCAACCGGGTGAAATGACTCGGTTGCTTCGTCGCCGCAACCACCTTTTCGGCCAGATCAGCCGCACCGGCACCGCCATCGGCCCAAACGGTTGTAGTGGCCACGGGCACGTTTAGGGCGGCCACGTCAGCCGTCAATGCGGCCACTTCGGCATCGGTATCACTGGTGAAGCGGTTGATCGCCACGACGACCGGCACGCCGTACTGCTGCATGCTGGCAATGTGGCGCTTCAGGTTGGCACTGCCTTGTTGCAAGGCCGCCACGTTTTCCTGTTCGAGATCGGCTCGCTTGACGCCACCGTTGTACTTGAGCGCCCGAATCGTGGCCACGATGACCACGGCGTCCGGCGTCTTACCTAAGACCGGTGTCTTAATGTCCATAAACTTCTCGCCACCCAGATCGGCACCGAAACCGGCTTCGGTCACGGTGTAATCGCCCAGTTGCAGGGCCGTTTGCGTCGCTAGAACCGAGTTACAGCCATGCGCGATGTTGGCAAAAGGTCCCCCATGAATGATGGCGGGATTGTGTTCCAACGTCTGCACTAAGTTGGGCTTGATGGCGTCCTTTAGCAGCAAGGTAATCGCCCCGCCAACCTTCAAGTCACCGACCGTCACGGGTTCGCGGTCGTAGTTGTAGCCAATCAAGATGCGGTTGACCCGGCGCTTCAAGTCCGTTAAGTCTTCACTCAGGCACAGTACGGCCATGAGTTCACTGGCCACGGTGATGTCAAAACCATCTTGACGGGGCACACCGGACGTCCGGCCGCCCAAACCAATGACCGTTTGCCGTAAGGCCCGGTCATTGATGTCTAGGACCCGCTTCCACACGATTTGCCGTGGGTCCAGGTTCAAGGCGTTTCCCTGTTGGATGTGGTTGTCGATCAAGGCTGCCAAGGTGTCATGGGCCTCAGTCAGGGCGTGCATGTCCCCCGTAAAATGCAGGTTGATGTCTTCCATGGGAACGACCTGGGCGTAGCCCCCACCGGTCGCGCCACCCTTCAATCCCATGACGGGACCAAGGGAAGGTTCCCGCAGCGCCAACACTGTCTGATGGCCTAAGCGGTTCATGGCATCCCCTAACCCAACGACCACGGTCGACTTGCCCTCACCGGCTGGGGTGGGGTTGATCGACGTGACCAGCACTAATTTTCCTTGAGGCCGGGATTCGGCCAGTGGCAGGTCGATTTTGGCCTTGGTGTGGCCGTAAGGTTCGATCTGATCGGGGGTCAACCCCACCTTGGCCGCAATTTTTTCGATTGGTTCTAACTTAGTTGCTTGTGAAATTTCGATATCGTTCAACTACTAGTCCTCCTTAGCATTTGCCGTCATGGCGTCTTGAATTAAACCGGCGAGTTCAATGGCGGAGTTCCGCGGTAACAGGAACTGATAAATCTTCCCCTGCGCCACGATGCCCAGTCGGTAACGCGCCAAGTTCACACTGCGGACCTGGTCCAATGGAATCACTAAATGGTGGTGATTCAAGACCGTACTGACGGTCAATACGCCGTTTGCCATGGTAATATTTCTGTAGTGGACCTCTAACCAGCACAGAAAGGCGAAGGCTGCGAAGAGCCCCAGCGTGTACCAATTAAAGTGCGTGATCTCGAGCCAAAAGATGGCCCCGAGCATCAGGACCATTAGCGTCCAGCTCCAGTTGATCACGCTACTAATTGGGTTCGGTTGATACAAAAAACGCCGTTCCTGGGTTATCATTACTTACAACACCTCACGAATGAATTGGAGTGATTCTTGTGTATTCTTTGTATACGGACGCCGCGACACAACCGCAGAGTGGGTTGAGTGCCGGGGGCATCTTGATTATTCACGACCACCAGCAGACCCAGTTAAAGGCCGCCTTACACGCCACCACCAACCACACGGCCGAATTTGAGATCGCCCGCATGGGATTTGAAAAATTGGCGGCGTTAGTCGGTGACCAGGCGCAACAGGCCACGGTCTTATTTTATACCGATAGCCAAATCGTTAGCGATAGTTTGGCCAAACATTATGCGAAACATTACCAAAAATTAGTCGACGAGTTGTTGGCCGCGCAGGCACCCTTTCAATTGGTCCTGACGCAGTGGGTCCCCGAGAAACAAAATCAGGGCGCCCACACGCTAGCAAATCAAGCACTTCACTTCGCCGAAGACGCCAAGTAAGTCGTCAATGGTAACTCGTATTCGCTCCAGTCGGGCGTTCCACCGTAAAGGGCTGACCCCGCCAATAACCGACCGATCTGGGGTCCCGTCGTCAGACCAGAAGACCCCAGTCCGGAAGCCACTAGGAATGTCTCCTGTTCTGGGAGCGGCCCAAAGAATGGTGCGAAATCATTGGCATAGGCTCTGGTTCCGACCCGTACACCGGTCAAACTCTCGGCGGTGAGGCCCGGCATCAACCGTTGGGCACTGCCTAAGAGATCGGCCGTCACCGCTGAATCGACGGTCAGGTTGAACTTGCCGTCGTCTTCGTGAGTGGCCCCAACGATCAATTTTCCGTGACCAAATGGCACAAAGTCTCGTTCGCCCTCGGGCATGACGACGGGCATATTTTCCTGTAACGGATAGTCCTTAACGGCTAACTCGATCAGTTGCCCCTTCTGTGGCCGAACGTCTGCCACAACGCCTAAAGGTGCCAGCAGTTCCTTCAACCAAGCCCCCGCAGCGACGATGACCCGGTCGAATTGCCGGTTGCCTAAAGAGGTCACGACTTGGCCATCGGGCGTCAAGGAGACGCGTTCATGGCGGACCGTTAAGTTCTTGGCGCTGGCCCGGTCGAGCAGGTCGTTGACCAGAGCGGCGCCGTCAACTCTGGCCCCACCACTGATGAAGACACCGGGTTGGGCGTTCCCCAGCAGTGGCACCTTGGCTTGGACCTCGGCTGCCGTGAGCGTTGACACCTTACCCATGGTCGCCGCGTCTTGCCGCCGCTCTTGAGCTAACTGGTACAGAACTTCTAAGTCGGTCGGCACTTCGCGGGTCACGATGGTCCCCGTTTGTTGGTAAACTTCGGTTCCTAATTGGGCGTCGTGAATCAATTCGGGATATAAATCGGCCCCCGCCTTGGCTAAGCGGTACCAGCGTTGATTCCGCCGTTTAGATAACCAGGGTGAAATGATGCCGGCTGCGGCCTTGCTGGCTTGACCGACCCCATCGTCAAACAACGTGACCTTAACTTGTTGGGCGCCAGGCAACGTGCTCAAATAATAAGCAGCGGTCGCCCCGACGATCCCACCACCGATGATGGCAATTTTCTTTTGCATATTTTACCTCCTGATATAGAAAGTACTAAAGCGGGCATTGGTGCCCAGCTGATTGGCTGGCATCAGCACCCGTGGCTACCTTTCATTTTAGCATAAGTTCTCCCGCTACAACCAGTTAGGTTCTTAGTGACCAAAATCACCGTAAAACGGTCGCCTCCAGCTGCTACATTGATATAGATTGCCGCGCTACGGCTGCCAGGGATTCCGCCTGCTGTGGGGACGCTTCAGCCTGGAAAGCCACCAGTCTTCTCGCTCGCTTTTAAGCCGCAAAGATCATGCATCTTAAAAGTCGCCCATAGTGGTCGCTACAAGCGACCACTATTTCCACGGCTGGCTGCATCCCTGGGCTCCGCCGGCTCCGATTGTGTTTTACCACGACAATTGCCAAATGATTGGTGCACACTAACCTGTCTGGTTAATATCGATTTTCTCACTCATCTTCCCAGTCAACAGAAACCACTGTGCAAGGCAAAGGTCATGCTAAGTTGCCTAATTTTCACACAAATATCGTTGCTATATCAAGCTTAAGCAGCATTTAGTCGAGACGAAAAGGACCGGCCACCACATTTTTTCATGTGGGACCGGTCCTTTTGATGTCATTTTAGGTTACGTGCTTGCCGACAATCTTGGTCAAATACAGACGAATCAGCACACTGACCACCTGTAAACTGACTAGTGAATGTGTCTAATCGATCACCAGACTAGCTTTGGTGTAGAAAACCAAGCTTAGCCGGAGGAGGACAGGGATGTAGCCAGCCGTGTCGACGATGTTAGTCGGGGTACCTTCCCGAGTTACATCGTGGGACGACCTGAGAGACGCATGAACTTTGCGGCTTTCAGGCGAGCCGTAAGCCCTCTCTTTGGCTGAAGGCGTTCCCCACAGCAGGCGCAATCCCTGGCAGCCGCAGCGCGACGATCTTAGCCTCAGTTAAAAACCAAGAAACGGTCGTCGTCAGTCATGTACTCCTTGGTGCCGGCTGAGCTTTCGATAGAACCGAAGTCCATTTCTGCCCGGAGTTTCCAGCTACCAGGAAGGTTAAAGGCGGCCCGGACTTCGTCATCGATCAGCGGATTGTAATGCTGAAGGTTGGCACCGATACCGTTTTCGGCCAGCGCCGTCCAAACGGCTTGTTGGGTCCCACCTTGGGACTGTTCGGACCAATCCTGGAAGTTGGCGGCATACAGTGGGAAGTTCTCTTCGAATTCCTTGACCGTCTTGGTTTCGGTGTAGAACAGCACCGTTCCAAAGGCCGCCTTGAAGGCATTGATCTTAGCCGTTGTCTTGGCAAAGGCAGCTTCATCGGGAACTTCTTGCTTCAGCCGGTCGATCACGATGTCCCAGAGCTTTTCGTGGGATTCGCCGAATAAGATCACGGCGCGTTGCGTTTGGTTGTTAAAGGCCGTTGGGGCTTGCTTAATGCTTTCTTGAATCAAGCTAGTCAGCTCAGTCGTTGAGAACTTGACGTTACGGCCTAAGTTATAAATCGACCGCCGTTTTTTTAAGAGTTCAATAGAATTCGTTTCCATAGTTTACATAACCTCACTTTAATTTTCCCGTTTACGGGTACCTGTTAGTTTCAGTCAACCACGCCCGTTTAAAAACGGACGCTTGTGAGAACCACACCTCAAGGCATGGCGACCACAATTTGCTTAGATACAGCGCTAGCCTACGC
>NZ_AZDP01000089.1:65603-66006 GCF_001435525.1 Levilactobacillus koreensis JCM 16448 | reverse complement strand
CGCTAAACCCTTAGCTAATATATTTTTAGCTGCGTTATGATCACGCACATGGAATATCCCACAGTTAGGACACGTCCACTTACGGTCAGCCAACGTCAACTTATTTTTTCCGGCCATGACGTGTCCACAATCGCTACATGTCTGTGTCGTATTTCGGGGATCGATTGTCAAAAATTTTCTACCGTATAAGTCAGCCTTATAAGCCAACATGCTCAGTAGAGTTCGCCACCCGACATCCGAGATACTCATTGCCAAAGCGTGGTTCCGCAACATATTTTTACCCCGCAGTTCTTCGGCTACGACTAAATCGTGGTTTTTGATTAAGGCCGTAGAGACATGGTGCAGGAAGTTCTTGCGTTGATTAGCGACTTTAAGCTGTAATTTCGCCAATAGTAACCGTTGC
>NZ_AZDP01000089.1:41917-65541 GCF_001435525.1 Levilactobacillus koreensis JCM 16448 | reverse complement strand
GGACACGAAATAATGTCCTACGGCGTCCATTGAGACCGTTGTCGTCCCAATTCTAACGTCATTAGTACGATCTAAAATCTTCGATGGCAGCCCCTTGAAACGGAGACACCCAAGCTTGGGGAGTTGTAGGTGGTGAGAATCATTTAGTCTTGCGCTACCATTACTCATCGTTGGTTCGGTCACTTTGGCACCGTAAAGACACGATGTTTGATAAGTCTGAGTATAGCCACGCTTATGAAACTTAGGCGTCCCCGCCTGATGAACCTGACGGAATAACTTCCAAGCAGTCTTGTAATTCTTGATAGCATTGGCTTTCATCAAGCTGTCAAAGTCTGGATGATTTAGCCAACCATGCATATTGGAGATAGCAGTTGATGGCTTCTTTAGACGTTCAGTCAAATCGGCGATTCGGTCCAACACAATTGCAATAGGGATCTTAACCTGTCTTAACCAGAACAGGTCATTGTTCATGCCGTTCATCTGATTATAAATAAACCGACTAGCGTCACTGTTACGCTTGATCAGCCGTTTCTGTTCAGTTGAAGGAAAGACCCTAACCTTAACCCCATAATGATAAGGTAGTTGCACCATTGTTTTCGTCATAACCTACCACCTCCTCTTGCTTGACAGTAGTATACCATATGAGCACACTACGCCCATAACAGAGCGTCTTATAATAATATTTATGGAGGTATCATATGAGTAATGATAGTGAAGGGGCAATTCACGAACGAGGTTACGTTTACAACTTTCATTTTCACTTGGTCTGGGTCACTAAATACCGGCACGAAGCATTTACAACACCAAAGTTAGTTGCTGAGATGACCGACATTTTAACAAAAATAGCTCGACTGAACGAAGTGACCATTGAGCAAATGGAAGTCATGCCTGACCATGCCCACTTACTACTGAGCTTTAAGCCCAAGTATGCCCCAACTAATGTCGTCAAGGCCTTTAAGGGTGGTTCGGCGCGGTTATTCTTTGAATTACATCCCGAGATAAAGGCTCAAGAGTTCTGGGATGGACATCTTTGGTCACCCAGTTACTTCATGAGTACCCTGGGCGATATGAGCAAGACGATTGTAGAAGACTACATTGCTAATCAGCGAAAGGTCTAGTGGCATTCATCTCTTGTTTGAAAACAAGGGAATTCTGCCTAATTTATATTAAAACCGTATTTCTAGTTTATCACTTACTTTTTGAAAGTAAAGCGTTTAGTGCCCCACCTGATAAGCGCGTTCATAGGTTGCCGTCATCCAATCTATCCAGTACTGCGGATTAAGCGGCTCACCCGTAACCTGTTGGACCAGCTGGGCCGGCGTTAACGCGGCCCCTAGTCGATGGATATTTTTAATCCGCCAGTCGGTAATCCGGTGATAGTCCCCACTAGCCAAAATTTCTGCGACCGGTAATTCCTGGCTCATGGCGTGGTAGAACTGTGCCGCGTAGAGTTGGCCCAGCAGATAAGTTGGGAAGTAGCCGAAATCGCCACCCGGCCAGTGGATGTCTTGGAGGATGCCTTCCGTATCGTTGGCTGGCGTGATGCCCAGGTACGTCTGATACTTGTCGCGCCACAGGGCCGGCAACTCAGCAACCGTCGTTTCACCATTGAACAACGCCTTCTCCAGTTCGTAACGCACGACGATATGCAGCGGATACGTCAGGGGGTCGGCTTCCGTTCTGATCAGCGTGGGCTGGGTAAACATGAACCCGCGGTAAAAGGTCGGCTCGTCGATATCACTAAAGATGTCGCCAGTTGCCTGCTGGAAGCGCGAATACTCCCCCTGCCAAAAGGCAACGTTTCGGCCAATAAAAATCTCGTTAAATAGCGACTGTGACTCGTGCAACCCCATTGATGGTGCATCGGCCAATGGTGTGTAATCAAAGTCAGGATTGAAATTTTGCATGTACAGGCCGTGCCCCGCCTCGTGGATCCCGCCCAGCAGCGACATTTGAAAATCGTGGACGGCGTAACGGTTGGTGATCCGCGCATCATTTCTATTCAACGGCACCGTGAAGGGATGCGTGCTCCGCGACAGATCCCCCTTAGCAAAGGAATACCCTAGGCGTTGAACGGTCTCACGAACGACCTTTTCCTGCACATCTTCTGGGACGGCCCGGCGCATGAAGTCCACCCGCGGTTGCGTCCCCCGTTCCGTAATCGTCTGCCGAATCTTAGCGATGCCCGCCTTGAGCGTCTCCATGATGGGGTCCAACTGAGCGACCGTCATCCCCGGCTCGTATTGATCCAACAAGACATCGTACGGCGTGGCCTGTCCCTGCCGCCAGTACGGAATGAACTGCTTTTTATAGGCCACGATTTTTTCCAAATAGGGTTGCAAGCGGCTAAAGTCCTGTTCCTCGCGTGCGGTCTCCCAGACCTGTTGGGCATCGGAGACGACGCGCTGGTAATCGCTGTAGTCCGCCGCGGGAATATTATGATTTAAATCGTAATCGCGTTTGACCAGCCGCAAGACCTGTTGGCCCTTGGTATCCAGCTCGTCCGGATGGTCCGTGAAGTGGGCGATCATTTGGCCCATCTTCTGCCCCATCCGCAAGTCCAACTCCTGTTCGCTGATCATGCCAATTAAGTCACCGCGAAAACTCCCGGCGTCTCGGGGTAAATACGTGCGTGAATCCCATTCAAGCAATGCCAAGTTGCTGTCCAACAAGCTGATCTGTTTGACCAGCGCTAGAAAGTCCGCTTCAGTCTCCATACGACCGCCTCCAATATAGGTTGCATTCAGTCTAGCACGTCTCCTCCCGAAACGCCCGTGACTCTTTGTGCAGTGTGGTGTGGCTAAACTGGCCGCACTACGGATTCCAGGGATTCCGCCTGCTGTGGGGACGCTTCAGCCTGGAAGACCACCAGTCTTCTCGCTCGGCCGGCTACATCCCTGGCCTCCTCCGGCTCCGATTGCGTTTTACCACAACAACAGTCGGCAAACGTAAAAACTCAGCGCTTTCGGTCCGATCAATAACGCCCATTACAGTCATTATCTCAGTCGTCTAAAAACGCTGCGTAAACCGAAAAATCGCCAAATATGAGCTCAGACGCGTCGTTCTGCTCAATCGGCGTTTCTTACCGAGCTAGCAGAAAATCAACCTTGGAGACTCGTGCTTTAAATTTCGTTCGTACCGTTTCTAGCCCTATCTGACAACTGGTAAGGCAACTGTCATGCCCGCAATAGCCGCATCAGTTGCGCCGTGACTTCTTCCGCGGTTGCCGGTTGCGTTGGCAGTTGCAAGAGCGTTCCCAATAAAAACGTCCAGATGGCTGGTGCCGCCTGTTCAACCGGCAGCGTTCCCGGCTGCTGGGCGGCCAGCAAGGCGACCACCGTTTGAAGGCTTTGGGGTGCCGGCACTGGTGTCTGCAAGAGAAACACGGTTGCCTGGGGATGATTCCGCGCGTAGGTCAGAAGATTCGTGACCATTCGCTGGAGCATCGCCGTGGCGTTGGGTGAATCCAGGACACCTTCCCGCAAAGCAGCGGCTAGTTCCTCCTGAAACTCAACTCGCAGGGCAGCCAGTAAGCTCGCCTTGTCCGGAAAATGACGATAAACGGCGGCAGGGGTAACGGCCAAAAATCGGGCAATCTGCCGTAAAGATAATTGGTCAACGCCTGCCTCTTCTAATTGTTGCCGGGCCTGCTGCTGAATCGCGGCGGCTAAATTTTTACGATGATACGGTTGTTTTGCCATGAGCGACAACCTCCTCTTAAATCCTATGTTAACACTGATTATGGCTATATGTTATCACTGTTCACTTTAAAAGTAAACAGTGATAACATAAGATGTAGTTGCTGATAATATTTATCGTTTTTACCGATTCCTTACGTTATTTTTACACCCCCTTTTCACCCAAAAGTTTTACAATAAGAGTATCGTTAATTTTCCGAGAAGAGAGGGAATTTCTGTGTCTAATAGCGTTTCAAGTCGGCGGCTCATCTGGCAGTTCATCGGAGCTTGGGTCGTCTGGTTAATTGTTCAAGTTACTTTAAACGTCCCCATCAGCCAGCATTTTCATGGCTGGCCCCAAGAGATTCTACTGGATGCCGTTAAATTAACGGTTTGGATCGGCGCCGGGTGGTTGTTCACCCATCAAGCTCGCCGGGGAGCCTTGACCCTGACCAACCGGGAACAGTGGCGGCCTAACTGGCACTTCACCGCTGGCTACGTCGTCTGGATCGCCATCGTCTTGTATCTTGGACTCCAGTTCTGGCTACTGCACCACGGACTCCGGGTCAGCCGGACCTTTATCCCCCAATATTGGGGCCAGTATTTCCTAGTCGTGGGCGTCGCCGAGGAATTCGTTACGCGCGGCTATTTTCTAAATGCCCTCCTGAAAAAAACGTCATTTGCCAAAGCTAACGCGATTCAGGCATTAGGATTTGCCAGCATGCACATTCCCCGTTACCTGACGACCGTTCCGACGATGAGTGTCGGCACTTGGCTGAGTAATTTAGTCTCTGTCTTCGTCCTGGGACTGCTGTTCGGCTGGCTGTACAAAAATAGCCGGTCGCTGTGGCCCGGCATTGCCGTTCACATGACCTGGGATATTCTGGTCACCCTCTTTGGTTAGGCAAACAAAAATGGTGTCACCTCCGCAAATGGAAGTGACACCATTTTTTAGTTGCTTAAGCCAAGGTTCGGCGCTTCAGGTAACCCAGGAGAACACTTAAAAAGGCAAACGGCAGGAAGAAACTAAACAGTGCCGTAACCAATTCCGGTGCGACCGTGACGGCCAAGACGAGGTCGATCACACCAACCAACAAACTGACGACCAGCAGAACTCGCCAAATGACGCGGCTGAGATGCTGCTGATAAGTTAATCCATAAACCAATAACGTTAAGGCCGTGGTCAACAATAAGGCCCGGTCAATGACCGGTAACGCCAACAGTCCGGTTAATCCTAGGGCGACGATACTGAGCCCGATAAAGAAGTAACCGTACCAGCGTTGCGTTTGCACAGTGGATTTCACGATTATCGCTTCCTTTACCTATTCTTCACACCTTTAGTTTAACTGATTATGTAACCGCTTACAATAGTTTAGTCTGCCTAGCCGCTATTTTTTCGAATAGCGGCCAGAAGTTTTCTAATGATCGACGTGCAAATCGCCATTCCATTCATCACTCGTAACGGCGGCAACTTCGTGATTAAAGACGCACAGTAAGGTCGGCATCGACGCCGCACTCTTCTCCGCCGTCATTTCGCTCAGCGGTAGCCAGCTGATCTGCCCTTCATCGCTGGCCTTCAACTCACCGAAAAATTCTGAGCTACGGTAGAGCAAGCCGAGTTTTCGTTGTTGGCGGGACTCATCGAACCATTCACAGGTGCCGCAGAAACTAACGGACTTTAAATGGAGACCGGTTTCTTCGTAGACTTCCCGAATCGCCGCCGACGCACAGGTCTCCCCAACCTCGACGTGACCACCAGGAAAACTGTGACCAGCCTTCCATGGGACGTTAACTTTATCTTCTACCAGAACCCGGTGAGTCTGCGGGTCGGTCACCATGATCATCGTGACTAATTCGACTGGTTGTGTTCGAGACATTGTCTTTTCCTCCAATTTAGGATGACTGATTTTAGTTTCTGCCAAGCAAGGTGTAACAAATAGGTCGCCGCAAACGACCAGAACCACGTCAAAACATAACACAGCAACAGGCCCCATCCCACGTGGCGGCTCGTCAGTTGTCGACCAAACGCCGACCAAATCAACGTCAGCCAGAAAACATTGGCCAAATACGCCCGGTAGGCATAGGTCACCAGCCAGTGAATCGCGGGTAACCACTGCGACCGCTGCCGCAGCTGCCAGATGGCCAAGCTCACGATCAGGCCAATGGCACTCAGCGCATACAAGACATTGGCCGGCAAATAATAACTGCTACGAGCCAGCGATAACGGCCGGACCGCCAGTAATTGGTGCGCTTGCCAGCTAACCGTCACGCCGCCTAAGACTAGACACGGCACCGCTAACCAGTGCCACTGCCGAACGCGCGGCCACGCCAGATACAGCACGATTCCTAAGATGGCGTACGGGACAAAGCCCAAAAATATTCGGTCCGTCAGATACCAGCGACTGTAGCGGGCCGTAGCGTAGATCCAATATGTATAGGCTCCCATCCCCAGCGCATAGGCAATCGCCGTGCCGCCCAGCAGGAGTCTCCGCCGGCCGACCGTCGTCGCCCACTGCCGTACCGCCCACCAGACCGGCATCAATAGGATAATCTGGAGCATCATCGTGTTGTACCAGAGGTGCGGCGCCGCATTCCCATTCACCATTTTCCAGAGAAACCGCCCAATGGTATGGGCCGGCCGATGTTGCTGAACGCCGGGTAAAAGCAGGAGGTAGGCCAGTGTCCACCACAGGGTCGGGACACCGAGCGCATGCCACTGTTGCCAATAGTACTGGCGCAATGCCGGCCGGGGCATCGTCGTTCGCATCGTGGAAAAGAGGATGCCGCAGATAAACGCCGGTGCCGTAAATTTGATGGCGGCATACAGCCAAGCAATCGGTACACGCTGAACTTGCCCGGCCGCAGTGGTCAGACCCAAGCTCAATACGGTCTGGCCCATGACCGCCGTACAGGCGAACGCCTTGAGATAGTCGCCAACGTCCGCAAGTTGTTCTCTTTGTGTTTTCGTCTCCCTCATCGCCTTTACCCTTCTCATTTTAGCAAGGGGCTTAGGTTGCTGTAAAGAGTATGATGAAAAATTGTCGCACTGCGGCTGCCAGGGGGTCCGCCTGCTGTGAGGACGCTTCAGCCTGGAAGAACACCAGTCTTCTCGCTCGCTTTTAGGCCGCAAAACACGCGTCTTAAAAGTTGCCCATCATGGTAGCTACCATAATTTCCACGGCTGGCTACACCCCTGTCTTCCTCCGGCTCAGATTGATCACAACCGTAGGAAAGGTTTAAAGAAAACCGCCATTCCTGCCAATGGAACTTCCCACCATTCTTATACGCATAACGATTTTCCTACCATATAAGATGCAAGCTGTAGCAGCTCTCACCTATCGATTGATAGGCAATATATATCAATTCTCCTCAAAAATCGTCAGATGAACTCAACAAAACCAATCTCAGCCCCCTAAATTCAGTGCAAACAAAAAGACGGCTCACCGGCCGCCTTTATTTTGCCTATTGCTTAAGCTTCACGCTCATTCTCATTCTTTTTAGATGACTTTTCTAGCCAATTTTCAACACTGTAGCAGGCTAATCCGAGGATCGCGAATACCAGTGGAAATGCCACCCACAGTACCGACTTCATTAGCATGAGTACTAAGCTCAATAATCCCACTGCCAGAACAACCAAGACGATCAAAGCAATCTTGTCTTTCGTCATTTTAATCTCCCCCAAACTAAGTTAAAGCTTCGTGGCCCCTAACCACAACCGTAGCTTACCAGAAAAAATGATTAACGACAATCATCTTGACCAAACTTAAGAAAGTTACTACCTTTACTTACCATTATCATGAGGCGACTGAATCGTTGGGTGCTGCAGTCGTTGGAGTTGACCCTTAAATTCTGGCGCGTAGAGTTCCTGGTCGGGATGGAAATCCGCCAACCGTTCGCTCAGACCCACCGTGTAGTCGGCCTGCTCGCCGTGTTCGCCTTGATCTAGACCCAAGCGTTCCTCGGTCGCGTCGACTCTCATTGGCGTCAGCCGCCGCAAAATTAAGATCAAGACGCTTCCCATGACAGCGACCAAGGCAATCGTGAAGCCCGTCGCCAGTAGTTGAATCCCTAACAGGTGCCAACCACCACCGTAAGCCAAACCATTTTGCGTAATCGTGGGGTTCACGGCCCTGGTCGCAAAGACTCCGGTCAAGATACTGCCGACGATTCCACTCACCCCGTGACAACCGAAGGCATCCAGCGCATCGTCCACGCCCAGCCGCGGCTTCAATAGCTGAATGAACCCGTAACTGGCTAACGTGGCCAACGCACCGATCGCTACGGACCCCATGATGGTCACGTAACCGGCAGCCGGGGTAATGGCGACCAGCCCGCAGAGTGTCCCGGTGCAGACCCCAACCAGAGTTGGCTTGCCCGTCGTCCAGATGTCTAAGAACATCCAGACGACCATGGCCGTCGCCGTTGCCACCGTACTAGTAATGGCCGCTTGCATGGCGACCCCGTTAACGGCTAAAGCACTGCCCGCGTTGAACCCGTACCAGCCGATCCACAAGATGGCCGTGCCCAGTAGCACCCACGGTAAATTGTAGTGTTGCGTAGAAGTGGTCTTTGTCAGCCGTGGCCCCAGCCAGGCTGACAGAACCAGTGCCGTGACCCCGGCATTGATGTGAACGACCGTCCCACCGGCGAAGTCCAGCACGCCTAATTTAGCCAACCACCCAGCCGGGCTCCAGACCAAATGGACCATCGGGTAATAGATCAATATGGACCACAAAACCAGAAAAATCAGCAGAAACTTAAACCGGATCCGGCCGACCACCGCGCCGACGAACAGTGCCGGAGTGATGATGGCAAACATCATTTGAAACAGGGAGTAGACCCCCACTGGAATATGTGTCGCCGTTAAGCTCGTTAGCTTGATGCCGGCCATAAACGCATGGTTCAAATTCCCTATAATCCCACCGATATTGCCAGAAAAAGCCAGCGTGTACCCTAAGAAAACCCAGAGTAAGATGGCGACCCCGGTCATGATAAAGACCGACAACATCGTGTTGACCACGTTTTTCTCGGACACCAGCCCACCGTAGAAGAAAGCCAGCCCTGGAGTCATGAATAGAACCAAAATGCTCGCGATAATGACAAATGCCGTATTTGCAAGATTCATTAGCGACGCCCTCTCTTTACCTTTGATGTTAGAAATTATAACACCAATTTTCAGAAAAAGTAGGGGGATGTCTTCAAAATGGCCTCGTTTGCCGGGTAATTTAACGAACAAAAGGACGGTGCAACAGCTAGTTGACGCGGTTAACGTACTATCCGAATTTTAATGTTAGATTTTATGACACGAACCATCATTTACCAGTTGCGGCCAAACCATCCGCTCCTAACTTCTTGATATGAACTACCACCCCTAGATTAAATTGATTTAGCAGACTGACCATTTTTAACCCTAGATGACAAGGTGAGAACTTACTTCGGTTTTAACGACCCCTTGCGGCAAAAAGAAAAGCGGGTCCTGTTAAGTACTGCCGATATATTTTTCGGCGACTACTTAAGGAGGTTTTCATTATGTACGTAATCTATTTTCTATTAGACTTGATTAACATCAAACTTTTCACCGTTAGTCCAGTGCAGGGAGGTGGCCGCCATGTCTGACACCAAGACGATTCGCGTCATCTCACCCGTCGAGCCCATCACCGGTCACGCTCTGGTCAAGGTCACCCGTATGCAACAGATCACCGAGGTCCAGTACAGTCAGCACCGCAATTTCTTTCCCACTATTCAGCGGTTGAAGCACAACCGGTACGTCGTCCTCAGCACCGGTGAACTCAAGGTCTTCGCCCGCAACGATAATCGGGCCCAGAACCTCGCATCCCTCAGAGCCAGTCTCAAACGCCTTCGCCGCCTCATCAACAATAACTTCTCCGGCGCGGCAGACGAGCTCTTCATCACGCTGACCTATGCCGAAGATGTGTCCGACCCTAAGCAGATCAGTAAGGACTTCGACGGTTTCATCAAGCGCCTCCGCCGCCGCTTTACGACCTTCGACTACATCAAGATTGCCGAGCCTCAGGGTAGATTGAAGTCGGGTCGTGCGGTCTGGCACTACCACCTCCTGCTAAAGGGTGTTGCCTACATCACTCCAGATGACCTAGCCAAGACTTGGCGCCACGGCTACGTGAAGGTCAAGGCCCTTCAGGACGTGGATGATATTGGCCGCTACCTCACCAGCTACATGGCGAACATCCCCCTAGAGGAACTCCGCCACACTGACGGCTTCGAAGGCAACCCACCAATCGTGGATAAGAACGTGGCTGGCCAGAAGAAGGCTTTCGTCAAACGTGGCCGGTTACAGTACTATCCGTCTGGAATGAATTTCTACAGCTCGTCTCGTGGAATCAAGGCTCCGACTAGCAACTACATGTCCTACAACGAGATCAAGCAGACAGGGCACCTGGGTAAATTGACCAGTGCCAGCGAGGTCGTTATTGAATCCCCTGGCTTCTCCAACAAGGTAATCACAGAAGAATACAACGCCCGGCGCCACTAAGCGTCGAGTCAAAAGCGAATCGCCAGGATCTCTGGCGGTTCGTTTTGTTATATGTCTTGGAAATTAGTATGCATATAAGCCTTAGGCGTACCCCCGGAACGGCCATCAGTCTTGCCCATAACATACTTATAGGTCTTACCGTTGGTCTTCCACTTGATGCTAGCGGCTGGCTTGTAAGTCTTCCCCTTGGCCAGCTTCGTGATGACCTTGTTGGCCTTTAGGCTATGCGTATGGTGGTCAAAGTCGATGAACTTGAAGATGACCTTGCCTTTGCCCTCATTGGGGTTCTCGTTGTACATCGTGGTTACCTTGTTGGACTTAAGGGTTCTAGTCGTCTTCTGGTACCACGTGGACTGGTTGGCAACGGGCCACTTCAAGTCTACATTGGGGTGGTCGTCCATGTAGTCCCCCATGTTCCCTGTGATATGGAACGTAATCTTCTTATTCTTACCTGCCAACTTGTCATTTAAGAGCTTGGCACTAAACTTGTGGGTCGAATTGACTTCAGCCACGGAATTATGTGAAAAGTTCGCGACTGAAGAAATCTTGGTCACCGTGAACCGTTTAGGCAGACTATCGGAAAGCGTAGCACCCTTCTTGGCAGAAACGGTGGCGTTAAGGTTATAGACCATTGAATCGTGTTTATCCTTCAACGTATTCTTGGTAGTGGTCTTACCCTTGTAGGTAATGGACTTAGCAATGGTCGTCTTAGTTGCCTTTTTGGCAACTGGGGCACCCGTAAATACGAATTCATTGTTACCAGAGCTATGGCCCTTTAACAATACTGTAATTGACTTGGTTCCGTTAGCTGCGTATTCCCCAATACCCCCTGCATAGTGAATTGCCGGGTTTAAGTCACGCGAACCCTCATTATTCCAGATATAATGCAGGTTAAGCTTGTTAGGGCTACCTATCTTTTCATTAACGATTTTTTTCCTACGGGGGTCAAAAGCTTTACCATTCTTGTTTTGAATTTGACTATTGCTAGGAAGATTCAGCTTATTTTGTACTTGGAATATGCCTTTATTAGCCTGATTCGTATCCAACCATGTATTACCACCAGTTGAAGTTGACCAAGGATTCCAATGTAGCGTATCCGTAATAGAAGTGACTGACTGATTAAAAGAAGAGCCAAAACGACCATTGACACCTAACTTAGCTGGTTCCAAGTCAGTATAAGCTAGACCAATAATATCATCGTTCCACTTAACTTGTGTACTCGTCTTATGGTATCTGAAAGTGAACTTGACTTTCATTGATTCACTACCACTACTAAACATGTTAATTGACATTTCATTCTTCGTCTTATAACCTACACCTCCCACACCCTTAAAGTCGGATAAGGTAGCCCAAACATCAACTTGTTTACCTGAATTAGGGTCTTTGCCCATATTATAGAATTTAAAGGTCGTACCATTTTTAGGCTTCCACGACTGCATCCCATCCTTACCCCATGAAGCACCGCCTATATATTGACCTACACCGGATTGTCCATAACGGCTGAAACCTTCCTTAGAATCATCGCCTTGCCACTTCGGTGCCCAGGTCACATCGTTCTTCCCAGTATAGATATTCCCCATAGCATAAACGGTGGTGGAACCGGTGTTTAGGGCCACCCCTAAAGAAGTTAATGCTAGTATGGTAGCCAAAGAATACTTTAAACCTCGTAAAACATTCATTTGAAACTCACCTCTATTCGTTATTTACGTGTTTTCGTTGACGCAACCAAAGTGCGAATGCAGTACCCCCGAGACCAAGGATTCCTAAGAGACCGATAGTTGCGATTAAGACTGGTTGTGTCTTGTCTTCATCGGTACCAGGAAGGTTTCCCTTTTTAGAATTAGTCTTTGTAGGGGATGGGATATTAGAAGTACTGGAATTATTAGAGGTGCTACTTGAATCAGTAGTAGAACCTGCATTACCCGGAGCATTAACTGATTGTTTACTGAAAGAGCTTGAGCCATTCTTGTCAGTAGTTGAAGAATTACCAGCTACATTTGAATCACCATTGGAATCGGACGTATCGGAATTAGATGTATTAGAATCTTGGTCATCTTTAGCTGTAGACTCCTCATACTCTTTACGGTCTTGGGTATCCTTTATAGGATCAGTATTAGTTCCACCCTCCACCTCATCAGTAGTATACCCACTATCGTCTGAAGAACTATCGCTCGCAGAACCTGGTCTAATGGCGTTATCAGCTGAATCATCAAACCCTGGTTGACTATCTACATCTTTAATTCGTTTACCATTGCTATCAAAATCCCCAACGTCTTTAGCAATAATACCTATAGCTTGGTTCATTTGATTCGCATCCCCGCTCTTGATAGCATCATCTGCTAATTCCAAATCCGCTTGCATGGTTTGCTTATCGTACTCTTCTACACCCTTATAATTGATAATTACCTTAGCTTTATCTGTCAAAGCATTCAATTTAGTCTTGGCCTCTGATAAAGAGGTCGCTGCTTGTGCTGTCACCGTTGGCGTAACGTTAGGTGACAGCACCATCGTACCCCCTAACGACAAAGACAACAGCCCAATCGTAGCTAGACCAGTCAATTTTCGTTTACGTTTCATTGCCATACCTCTCGACACCTTTCTAATTGGATTATGTAATCGAAGTATTCTGTATACAAGAATTGACTTGAGGTTGGCTAGTAACGGTACAGATTGGAGTCAAAAAGACAGATAGGTTCAAAGGTGACAGTACTAGTTGGATTAATGACTAAAAGATTGTGCTGAAGAGCAGAAAAATACCAACTCGGTTATGAGTTGGTATTTTTCGTAGAAGACAATTGTTATTATACATCACATTAGTATTTTGCAGTATTTAATTTCCAATTTACCTGCTTTAACTCCTCGTTTACTGCACCTTGGTCTAGTTTATTACCATACAAACTAGTCTTGAATCCTTGATAATCATTCAAAGCATTATTATAAATTAAACTAGCTTCAAAGTATGCGTCTCGATGGACTTGATTTGACTTTGCACCTTCAGCATCCCAAGCATTAGGATAATTCTTTAAAATATACCCCAATTTATTAATCTTGTCACGAAGCGTAGCCACATTCTTAGCGCCCTTATAATTACTGTTTGAAACTGCATCAGAGATAACATAAATCTTAGCATTATCAGTTTTAGCTGGCTTTACATTACTAGTTTGCTTCAAGGGTGTCAGAGTAATCTTACTGGCGATTTTTACGTTAGTCGTTGGTGCAATCACTGTCTTGTTAGACACGCTGGTCGTCTTCCCCTGCTTACCCTTCAAGTTGCCCGTCCAAATCCAGCCCTTGACTGAACCCTTGGTGTTCTTCACATAGCGATAAGTGGCCGTCTTGCCAGTAGACTTGACTACCCGGATACTTTGAGTTGAATAGAACGTCTTGGTCTTCTTTGAAGTCGTATGCTTTGTCAGATAACGGCTGGAGTAAAGAGTTACTCCCTTCTTAGGAGACTTTTTGGTGTAAGAGGTCTTAGTGTAGTGGGTATTCTTGGTAATCTTCACTACACGGAATCCCTTGGTCTTAACGGCCTTGGCCGACGCGTCGACTGTTGTAACGGTACCGCCGACAAACAAGGCGACGGACAAAGCAAAGAGAGCTTTGATTAAATGAGTCTTTTGCATAATAAATTCCTCCAAATTTTATAAAATCATTTCGACATTGATTGTTTTGCTGAACGATTGAGTACAGTTGTGTTTTAAACTTACTGACGTAAACCTTATTAGTTAATCATAGCAATTGGACGTTTCGCTTAACTTTAGTTTTAAAGCCACGGAGAAAACCATAACAACGGCCTCTAACACCATCCAGTATTAGCAGCTCCCTTTACTGATAGTCCAATCAATCTGGTCATGGTATTCAGCGTCGTTTTAATAGCGATCTTTGCGCAAAAATCGAGTTTAAGATTTGCCTAACTACCCTAATATATTCCCACAGCCATAGTTCACACCCGTTTTTCCTATTCTCTGTTTGAGAGAAATGAAAAATCATATTCTCTGTTTCAACATCAAAGCACACCTTAAATGGATAATTATATATGCTTTGTTGTGAAAACAGAAATGGAGGAACTATGATGAGTAAATCATTACCAGAAAGAATCACCGATCTTCGAGAAGCCTTAGATATCACTCAAGGGAAATTAGCTGAAGAGATCGGTTTGGACAAGTCAAGCATGAGCCGCATCGAAAAAGGGACTCGTAAAGTCTCCAGCGATGAACTACTAAGACTAGTTGATTATTTCCAGGTCCCTGCTGATTACGTTTTGGGCCGGACAGACAATCTGACCGACCCTCACCTGTTCAAAGATAAGTTAGAAATCATCAAAGTCGATGATCTGCCTTATTACTACCGTTCCGCTATCAAAGCTTATGCCGACTTCCAACGCCACCAATTTCATGTCGAATTACGTCAAGGCAGATATACGCCATCGGACGCAGCTGAGTAAATCCTGATAATCGTAAAAAAATGGCATTCTCAACAATCGAGAATGCCATTTTTCAATACGACCATTGATACTAATACGGCCTGATGGCACGACTACTGTTTTAAACGATCTTCAAATGCCACTGATCATCAGCCTTGCGTACATGTGTCAGATTTTCAATCATGGCCTTAGGCTTATAGAGTGGATGACCACCATATCCCTTAGCAGTCAGCTTAACGACATACAAACCGTCGCCAACCGTGAGATAATCAATTTGGTTCATCAACTTAATGTAAGACTCATCATTGACGCCCTTAATTACCTCACCAGTTGCTACTAAGAAGTGAAAATGGCCAGCGGTCTTAACCATATGCTCAATTGCCTTGGCGTTAGGCAGCGCATTCTTATGAATATCACTGATTCGCGTCTTTAATTTGCTGCTATCCGTTTCAATTACTGGTGTTGTATTTACCACAACGACCTTGCGATACAAGTTACCTCGAGCGTTCAGGATCGTATTAATCGTTCGATCACTGCTCGTTCCATCGGCGACACTTGGATTCATCATCAAAACGAAAAGTGTTAAGTCACTAGCCGGATTGGGCGTGCTGATTTCCAATGAGTAACGACAACCCGCATTAATATTAGCCCGAATTGGTTTGAACCCTGCTGGATAAGAATAAGTCATAGCGAACCTCCATTTAATTTTTTCGTTATCTAATTTACAACGTTAATTGTACGTCTCTATAATAGCAACGTCAACAATATATTTCTCTATTTTAGCATAAACTGTCTGTTGGACTGTCACTAGTCACTAAAAATCCAATGCGGCCACCCCTGTAGTAGCAAGAGTTTCCGATTTTCATTTAAAAATAATTCTTGTATCCCCAAGACCAAACTATTTCAACTGAGCTAAGGGCATGCTACACTGCTTATACAAGAGAAGGGGGTTAGCGCCTCTTGAATCTATGTTGAGATTAGAACATTTTAAGTAAGCCATTTCGGCGCTTTGACGTAATAAAATGAAAACCCATGTGGATTAGTGGATATAATCTGCACCCGCTTGTGGGCTTCTGAGGAAGAGAAAGAATAGCAAGACCACCGTCCTATGAGGTTAGATTGGGCATATCTAGCGTGAGGTGAAACTCAATACGTGAAAAAGAAGGCAAATGCCTTCTTTTTTTAGGAGAAATGCGACTTATGTTATACGACTTGGAGTGATTAAAAAGTTATGACGGGGACATGTTCCCGTCATAAGTCGATATTGCGATGAAGCTTGCTGATAGTATTGAAGAAACTTTTCGCAATTTAGATCCGTTTATGCCACAAGTTTGTCAGGATATCCAAGCATTAATACTGAACCCCCAAAAAGAGCCCCTCATCCAGCTTTGATAGCTGAGATGAGAGACTCTCTTTTCTGGCTCTTATTAATTTAGACTACCTAGCCAAGTAGTCAGTCAACCGGCTTTCTAAGTCCTTGAAATCTAAACACATTTTATTGATGAAGTGAATGTCCTTCTCAGTTCGATTAACGTAAATCTTTTTAGCACGTTCCATAATTGCTTCTTCTTTCGGACGTATATAGTTCACTTCAGCCAGTAGCAACGTATACTTCTCAAAGTTATTTTTCTTTTCTGAATCAAGGTTAATTGGCGTATAGCAGGCCTTGTCAACCGGAATCATGTCATTGAGTAATAAGAAACTAATCGGGTCATCGTCACCATTCGGATTATCCCAAACATTATAGCCTAACTGTGAATTGACCCGTTTTCCTGGTTTTGAGCTCTCTAATGGTGCAAAATATCGGAAGCCATTAATACTAAGTACAATCCCCAAATACGGTCGATGACTTTTATTCATTCTTACCCTTCTATCAAAGCCCCTCAAATAAGAAACGTAATCTGAGTTCACGTAGACTAACTGCATTTCCCCCCTAATTTTAGCAACAAAAAAAGGGCTGATTGACCAGCCCCAGAAGTTAAATCTCTCACTTAATGGTAGAGAATCACCTATCTTAGACCTCTCACTTATGGCAGAGAATCGCCTATCTTAAACCTCTCACTTATGGTAGAGAATCACCTATTTAATATTAATTTTATGAAGGAAGTATTTCTCTTCCTATAGACAATATACATGACTTTCAGTGAATAGTAAACAAATTAGCACAAATAGAATTTACATATTTGAGGCCTAGCTTCAAGACCCGACAACTGTCGAACACTCGAACCTGACTCCAACTTTTCTTAACCCATTCACCACTTACGCACGGCCCGCGGAATCATCTTACGAATGCCCCCGCGTGGATCCTTCACGTCGCCTTCATAGCGTGGGATCAAGTGAATGTGCGCGTGCTGAACCGTCTGTCCCGCCGCCGCATTCACGTTGATACCGATATTATAGCCGGCCGGATGAAATTTATCATCCAAGAAGTCCTTGGCAACAAACGTTAAGGCGTCCATTGCCTGCCGGGTTTCTGCCGGCACGTCAAAGTACGTGGCGTAGTGTTGCTTAGGCACAATCAGCAGATGGCCCTTGCGCACGGGATGTAAATCCCAAAACGCCTTGGCCAGCTCATTTTCTAAAACCAGCTCGTCTTTTTGACAAAAAATACAATCTGCTTTAATCATGCGCTTTACCCCTTATGCCGTGGCTTCCGTTGAGCCCAGAATTGGAAGTAGTCGGTCCGCAACGCCCCGTTATACAGCTTCCGCGTCTTCGTAGCCTTTTGACCGTAGAAGTGTTCAAATTCCAAGTCGGCCGTCAAAATGTACTTCGACCAGTCCGTCAGTGGCTTAAAGACCTGGCCCATTTGCTTATAGAGCTCCCGCACACTGGCTTGGTCGCTCAACCGTTCCCCATAAGGCGGGTTGGCCACGATGACCCCGTGTTGCAGGTCCGTCTTGAAGTCTTGAACGGCCAGTTGCGTGAAGGTCACGTCTTGTGACAGACCGGCTTCTTGAGCGTTTCGCTTGGCAATCTCAACCATATTCTCATCAATATCAGAACCGAAAATCTGGAGTGGCGTGTCGTAGTCAGCCTTAGCGTCCGCCTCGTCACGAACCTTGTCACTCAGCTCTTGTGGCACCCAATCCCAGCTCTCACAGGTAAAGTCCCGGTTGAACCCCGGGGCCAAGTTCCGGCCGATCATGGCTGCTTCGATAGGAATCGTCCCGGAACCACAGACAGGATCCCAGAACGGCATGTCCTTGTGCCAACTCGTCAGCGCAATCAGAGCAGCGGCCATGTTTTCCTTCAGTGGCGCGCTCCCTTTGCCGACCCGGTAGCCGCGCTTAAAGAGGCTTGACCCAGTCGTATCCAGCGTTAACATCACGTGATCCTTGTCGATCATGACTTCCAATGGATAGGTCGCCCCAGTTTCGGGCATCCGCGTCCGCCGGTGATAAACAGCCGCTAGCTTCGTGGCGACGGCCTTCTTCACGATGGCCTGCGCGTCCGGCACACTATGTAGCTGTGACTTCTTCGACCGACCCTCAACGGGGAATGCCGCATCCATCGGCAACAGCTCGTCCCAGGCCACGGCCTTCGTGGCTTCGAACAGTTCATCAAAGGTTACGGCATCAAACTCGGCCACGATGATCCGCACCCGGTCGGCCGTCCGCAGCCACAGGTTGGCGCGTAAAATGTCTTCAATGGTCCCATCGAAGCGCACCCGGCCATTTTCAACCTGTGTCTCGTACCCTAGGTCACGTAATTCGCGGCCCGCAATGGCTTCGATTCCACTAGCGGTTGCTGCGTATAAATGAAATTTCTTCATAAAGTCCTCCTTGGTTAACAAGTTTGCTTACTAATTTGTGTCAAATTCCGTCACGCTGTGAGTCACCTCTGGCGGCGTTCTCATAGCAGGCGGTGCAACTGAATCCTTGAATGGTTGCTGTGGCGCGTGTTACCGTTGATTCCGAACTCACCACACCAACCGTAGGCAATTAACCCAATTATAGCTACAAAAAAAGGTGGGAGCAAGCTCCCACCCACCTGACATGGTGTAAATCCCTGTAAGCCATGTTTTGTACCGCTCAATCGTTTCAGGCAAACGCTTGAGTGGCAGTAATCATCTATCTCGAGAGTTTCCTCTCCCCCCACATTTCGTTCATTTCCATATGTGAAGCGCCCCTACCAAAAGTTTGGGTTGCCCGCTCGAGGGGTTTACCGCGTTCCACCGCCTAAGTTTCCTTAGACGTATCGTCACTGTGGCACTTTTCAGGGATACTAGGACATAGCCGAAGCCTTAGTCGTTTTTTCCCGCCGTAACGTTATTGCTAACGTCCCCCGGCTTATTTTTTCACCGAGCACGAACACTACAGACATCTCAGTCTGTGCGAGCATGGACTTTCCTCAGCCGACATAAGCCGACCGCGATTACTCAGGATTTACACCAGTCTTTATAATTCTACAAACGATGTGACTCGTTTGGATCATTATCTAATTGTGAACCGAAAACGTGCCGTTCCAAATTGGATAGCCGCTTCAAAATGTCCATGTTGGTAACATTTGAAGTTGCTGAGCTGGTCGTTGAAGCTGCCGGCTGACTGCTACCCACTTGCACTTGCTTCGTGAGTTCGTCAACCTTCGCCAATAACCGTTCGTTTTCTTCTTGAAGCCGTTGATTCTCCTTTACAAAGGTGTCGTAATCCTTAATGACGTTGTCTAAGAAGCTATCAACGTCGTCAGGATCGTAACCGCGCATTTTCTGACGAAATTGCTTTTGTAAAATTTCCTTGGGAGTAAAATTAACGTTTTCCATTGATCATTACACCTCGTTATCGTAATCAAACCGGCGATATCTATAATACCAGTTTTTACTCGAATTGGGAACCATTATTTAAATTTTCTTGATATTCGTTGGCACTTTCTTCTAACCAGTCCATGTCAACCAACGTCAAAGGGTACGCGTGGCGCTCTTGATAGCGTTTTACGGCCTCGTAATCATATTTCGGTTTTCCTTCGACTTCTAAATCATAAACCATGACGGCTTCATCCGTATGGGTCAACATAAATTCTTGATAGTTTCTTAACTGTTGGGGCCCATGATAAGGTTGCTCACTAACCGACTGGTGAAAATCAACGTGGCTGGTCACCGCCGCGTATTGCGCCTGATTGGCCTCGTTCCAGTTGTTGCCAAACTCGGCAAACGGCGTCATCACGGCCACCTTCAGCTCAGGATAGTCCGCCTTTAACGCAATGCCGACCTCAGCAGCCCACTGTTCAACGCCTAGCTGACCACCCGTGATCAACCAATCCGTCCCGTTTTCCACTTTACCGATCAGTAATTTTTTCAATGTATCCTTGATGACCAGTAGTTTTGGGTCCTGATTGCCAAAGGTGCCCAATTCGTAACTACGGTAACCTGTTAACCATAACCGACTCAATCGGCCACCTCCCTTTTTCCCCTGGAACATTTTGACATGGTGTGCAATTGCCGCACTGCGGCGGCCAGGGATTCCGCCTGCTGTGGGGACGCTTCAGCCAAAGGACGGGCTTCTCGCTCGATTTGAAGCCGCGGAAAACCACCGTGTCTTCAAATCGCCCATGGTGTAGGCTAGCAAAGAACACTAGCCAACGCCATTTTCACGGCCGGCTACATCCCTGACCTCCTCCGGCTCCGATTGCGCTCCTCCATAATCAAAACTTGGACTCGCAACACATCATCCATATCAAAACTACCGTTGTCAGCTGAGCGATAAGCAACTATGTACTCAAACACTTTATTTCACCATCCACAGGCAACTTAATATAGGAAAAACTAGCACTACCTGAGCTAAACAAAAGGGCTCTAAACACATTTAGCCCCCACCTACCAGAATATACCTACTATAAATTACTACAGTAGTCATACGATCAATTTCCAAACAAATTTGAAAAACACTCGCCAGACGAGTAACTAGGGCCTATTTAGCTTAAGTCGTAGTCTTCCTCTAGTTTAGCGAAAAATAGACCGTTGAGCAAATAAATTACAGGCTAAGCGTTACTTTATAGGAAAAAGATTGTAAATATCCAGAGAAAATGGCAATTTAACTACCAAACACCTCATATACTGAGATTTCATTTGCAAATGGCTTACTCTCTAAGTGACAACTTTTCCTTGGGACTTAACGCTGCTGCCTCAAAACCAAGTCAATTCAATCGAGGCATCCCTATACTAGGTGGCGTCAATGGTAACCAAAATGCGACCATTTCGTCCATTCATCCCCTAGTCTTTCGTTAAGTTCCGTTTAAATTCAAGCAAAATCACCGTCTCAACCGGTTTTAGGAGTTTTTATTTCTGGGTCAGCTTGGTATAATGTCAATAACTGGGCCACAAACTGAAAGCTGCGGTTTTCAAGCGAAGGAGTGTGAGGAGTCGATGACTATTCGGTATCCCAATGGGAATGCCTATCAAGCACCAACAGCAAAGACGGGGCCCAAGTTCCCTAGCACCTACACGAACTATGGTAAGCGTGGGATGACGCTAGAAGAGGAACTCAACGAAAGTAATACTTACTATGAAACCAACGGGGTGGCCGTCGTGCATAAGAAACCGACCCCCATTCGGATCGTTAAGGTCGATTATCCCAAACGAAGCGCGGCCGTCATCAAGGAAGCCTACTTCAGTACGGCATCCACGACCGACTACAACGGTGTTTACCAGGGCCATTACCTGGACTTCGACGCCAAAGAGACTCGCAACAAGGGGTCATTTCCGTTAAAGAATTTCCATCAACACCAGATCGACCATATGCGGGCTTGCACGGCTCAAGGCGGTATCTGTTTTGCCATTATTAAGTTTGTCGAACGCCAAGAAGTCTTCCTTTACCGGGCAACCGACCTCTTTACCTTCTGGGACGAGCAGACCCGTGGCGGTCGCAAATCCATTCCCTACTCGGAAATTGCGGCGCACGGCATCAACATTCCCGTCGGCCTGCAACCCCCGATTCCATATCTCAAAGCCGTGGATCAGCTTCTCTGAATCAATAATTACAGAAGCGAACACGTTTAAACGCAAAGGAGATTACCATGTCTAGTAACAATTCAACCCGTGAGACCCGGATGAGTCGCAACGCCGACCACCAGTCGGGTCCCCAACGTCCGCATCACGGTTGGCGCCTATTTCGCCGCATCCTATTTATCATTGTCGCCATTGGTGTTTTTGCCATCGTGGCTGGCGCCGGCCTCTTCTTTTTCTACGCACAGAGCGCCCCAAAGATTACGCAAAGCGCGCTATCGTCCGACGCCTCCACGCGAGTCTACGATGCTAACAACAACGTCATCTCGCGACTGGGCGCCCAAAACCGGACTTATGTGAAGTCCAAGAACATCCCCGACACGTTAAAGGCCGCCGTCGTTTCCACCGAAGACCGGCGCTTCTACCAAAATAACGGGGTCGACCCCATCCGAATCCTGGGTGCCGCCTTCGCCAACGTTTCTGGCTCTTCGCTGGGGATGCAAGGTGGGAGTACCTTGACGCAACAGCTGGTCAAGCTGTCCGTCTTCTCAACGGCCGCTTCCGACCGAACGCTGAAACGCAAGGCCCAAGAAGCCTGGTTAGCCTTGCAAGTTGATCACAAATACTCCAAGGATCAGATCTTGGAATACTACATCAACAAAGTTTACATGGGCAATGGTGTCTACGGGATGCAAACTGCCGCCCAATACTATTACGGTACATCACTCAAGAACCTTTCACTGCCTCAATTGGCGCTGTTAGCGGGGATGCCCCAATCGCCAACCAACTACGACCCCACGACCTATCCCGCTACCGCTAAGAAGCGACGGGACCTGGTGCTAAACGCCATGGCCAAGAATAAGGTCATCACGTCCGCTCAGGCGCAAGAGGCCGAGGCCGTCAGCATCAAGAATGGCCTGTCTTCGATTCACCAAACGACGGCTTCCACGAGTGCCAAGACGACCAAGGTCATCGACGCCTACCTCAAGCAAGTCTACTCCGAACTGAAGGCTAAGGGCTATAACACCACGACCGGTGGATTAAAGGTCTACACGAACCTGAACATGGACGCCCAACAAAAGCTCTATAACATTGCGAATACCAGTGCCTACATTGCCTATCCTTCCGACAAGTTCCAGATTGGCTCGACCATCGTCAACCCGAATAACGGGAAGGTCGTTGCCATGATTGGTGGCCGTAAGACTGGTAACGTCACATTTGGCCTGAACCGGGCTGTTCAAACGGGCCGGTCGAGCGCGTCAACGGCAAAACCACTGATGGATTACGGTCCCGCCATTGAATACCTCAACTACCCCACCTACGAACCGGTCAAGGATACGCCATTCACCTACCCCGGCACCGACAAGAAGCTTTACGACTGGGATAAGCAGTACCAGGGGACCATCACCATGCGCAAGGCCCTCTACGAATCACGGAACATCCCCGCTATCCGGACCTTACAAAATGTCGGTATCAGTAAGGCCACGACCTTCTTGAAGGGCTTAGGGATGACCTTTGATAAGACCCTGACCCTGCAAAACGGGATTGGCCTGTACATCTCGACCGAACAGGAAGCCGCTGCCTACGCCGCCTTCGCTAACGGGGGAACCTACTACAAGCCGTACCTAGTCTCCAAGGTGGTCACCCAAGACGGCAAGGCCCACAACTACTCGGCAACGGGTAAACGGGCCATGTCGGCTGCCACGGCGTTCATGTTGACCGACATGATGAAGGATGTCATGACCAACAATAATGGGTCCGGCCGTTCCGCTGCCATTTCCGGGCTGTATCAAGCTGGGAAGACCGGGACAGACTCCTACCCAGATGATTACGCCGACAAGGTTCCCGATGGCGCAACGATGGATTCTTGGTTCACGGGTTACACTAAGAGTTATGCCGTCTCCGTTTGGACCGGTTACGATAAGCAATTCGAACCAGGACATTACGTGAGTGAAGCGGACACGAAGATCGCTCAGGAAATTTACAAGTACGAAATGAGTTACCTTGCTCAAAACGCGCCGAACACCGACTGGACCAAACCCAGCACGGTCACCGAAACGACGCAGAATA
>NZ_AZDP01000089.1:35310-41870 GCF_001435525.1 Levilactobacillus koreensis JCM 16448 | reverse complement strand
CCAGCCAATACGGCTCTACCAACACGACGAGCTCCTCTGCTTACAGCAGTAATAGTCAGGTCACGACCAGTTCCAGTTCATCGCGCGTCAGCTCATCGACGACCGAATCCAGCTCCAGTAAGGAATCTTCCAGCACGGAACAGACCCCTGGTGGTGACGGCAACGATGACAACACGAACAGTAGCTCCACGACCACTTCGTCTGCCAGCTCCACCACGCAGACGACCGATAACAATAAGGATAATAGCTAAAGCTTGAAACAGAAAAGGTCGCCAGTAGATAGTCAAAATTGACTGTTTACTGGTGACCTTTTTTATATTGCAATTGTACAGGAATGGCCACACTGCGACTGTCAGGGGTTCCGCCTGCTGTGATCGTATTTTACGATAACCATAAAAAAGCTCGTATTCCCATCAGCCCGGCTAACTACCAACTTTACGAATCGCAGCCTAGTTATCCGTCAGCTTAAAAATTGGGACGTCTGGAATCTGTGAACTTGCTTGACTGGCGTTGCCACTGGCCGCTGAACGGCGCGGCTCTTGCCGTTCCTTTTCCCGTTGGACCTGAGCGGCCGTCTTTAAGTTCTTCTTTTCCCAGCTTAGCAGAATCCGGTCCATGTACTTTAGACTGTACGCCTGACTCAATACCGCTTCCTTTAGGGCCAGCTGAATGAGTTCAGGGCGGTAATGGTCCTCGTCTAGCCACTGACTAATGCTTTCCATCTCCAATGGTGACAATGGCCGGCCAAATTCCGTTTCGATTTGGTTAAAAACCGTTGAGCGGTCACTGGTAGCTTCCTGCTTGACTTCCTTTTGTACCGTCTGCACATCGAGTTGGCTCAGTTTCTCTGTTAACAGGCGAAAATCATATGTATCCGCCTTTTGTCCCTGCGCGTTAGTCACACTAGTAATCATCATCAGCTTCGAGGCAATCATCTCGTGGAGCAACTGGTAAACGCGCTGCTTATCCCAGCCCAAGGATTCGGCGATGCTCTCCGCCTCGGGCAATTGTTCACCACGGTCCATTTGCCGGCGTAGCTGGAGGTAGACCAAGAGTTGATCCGTGGTCATCCCCACCTCGCGAAAATGGTCGAGTAAGTAATTGGCAACGCTGGTTTGGCCAGCTTGAATATAGCGCATCATAAAATCTGCCATGCGTTGGCCTCCTTATCTTTTAAGTCTTAATTAGTTATAAATTGGGCAACCTAGTGTGTCCGTCGCCTTACCGGCCGCCAGATATGGGCTGGAACGGTTCGGACACAACTTGAAGCCTCGAAAATCACGAGTCTCCAAGCTTGGTCTTCTGCTAAGCTGCCGGAAAATCACCGTCAACTAAGCAGAACGACGCGCCTGAGCCCATATCTGGCGACCTCTCGGCTTATATAGTAGTTTTTTGGCGACTTAGAAGACGAGCGTAAAGTCGTTATTGAGCGAGGCATAAAATTCAGAGCGCACAAGGCTTTCAACGATTGTCATCGTAAAAAAACTAAGCCAGAGGCGGTCAGGGATGCAGCCAGCCGTGTCAACACTGTAAAGTCGGGGAATTTCCCCGACTTTACAGTGTTGGACGACCTCGGAGACACGCGTTTTTCGTGGCTTTGAGGCGAGACGGAATCCCGACTCTTAGGCTGGAGTCGTTCCCCACAGCAGGCGGAATCCCTGGCAGCCGGAGTGCGTCAAACTCATACTATCCACTACTCGCTTTTTAGTCTAACACGTTCTCTGAGTCCTGACGAAACGAAACGACCGGCACCCACTTGCGGCCCGGTCGTTAAATCATTGTTGTTTTAATTGATTCAGCTCATGAATTTCTTTAGCCGTTGCATGGCGACCTTTAGCGTCTCTAAGTCCGTCGCGTAGCTCAGTCGAATGTGACCGGGTAGTCCAAAGGCCTCGCCGGTCACAACCGCAACGTGAGCCTCATTTAACAGCGCCGCGACAAACTCGTCGGTCGTCGTGTAGCCCTTCATCGCCATGGCCGCCGTCACGTCCGGAAACAGGTAGAACGCCCCCTGCGGCTTGGCATTGAGCTTGAACCCCGGAATCGCTGCCAGAAGTGGATAAACCACGTCTAAGCGCCGTTTAAACCCATCCTTCATCTCAGTCACCGGAGCCTGATCACCAGTCAATGCCGCAACAGCCGCCGCCTGACTCACGGCCGCTGCATTCCCAGTCATGTGTGACAGCACATTTTTCAATGCCGTCATCACGTCGATCGGTCCCACGGCATAGCCGATCCGCCAACCGGTCATCGCGTACGTTTTTGACACACCGTTGACCAGGATCGTATGGGCCGCGATTGCCTCGCCCAGTGTCAACATGGATGGTACGGGCACCGGACCGTCGTAGACCAGTTCACCATAAATCTCATCGGCGACAATGATCAAATCGTGGGCCACGGCCCATTCCCCGATTGCTCGTAGTTCAGCGACCGTATAGACCAGACCACTCGGATTCTGTGGCGAATTGAGGACGATGGCCTTGGTTGCCGGGGTCACCGCAGCCTCTAACTGCTCCGGGGTGACCTTCAGCGATGCCGTTGGGGCGACCTCAACGGGCCGGCCCCCAGCTAATTTGACCTGTTCGGCGTAACTGACCCAGTACGGTGCCGGTAACAAGACCTCGTCGCCGGGATCGAGTAAGATCTGAAATAGCGCGTACAACGCCATCTTAGCTCCCGCCGTCACGACGACCTGATCCGTGGTCACAGCCACCCGTTGCGTCTCTTGAAGCCGCTGAACGATGGCTTGTCGCAGTACCGGTGTTCCGGCCGTTGCCGTATAACTATTGACCTGGTTAGCGCGAATCGCCGTGACCGCCGCCTCACGAATCGTCGTCGGTGTCGGATAATCTGGCTGACCAACGCTCAGGTTGATCACGTCCACACCCTGCGCTCGTAGCTGAGCGGCCTGTTGACCCGTCTTTAACGTTGCTGAGGGGCGCACTGCACGCGCGCGTTGTGATAATTGCATGGTGAGTCCTCCTCTCGGTTACGATTAAATGTTGGAAATTTGCTGTAAAATCTTTCCGTTGCTGTATTGGAAAGTCAGGTAACAGAGTTTGCCGGATTGGTTCAGGTAACTGACCTGCCAAGCTGGCTTACCATTAAAGATACTCAACGCTGCGGCGAGCACCTTTTTGGGATTTCGTTTCCAGACCTGTTCGAGCACCGTGTTGCGGGACAGGCCCTCACTTTGCTTCAACACCGTCACGTCGTTGCCCGTCTTGGGAACGATCGCGTAGACGGCCTGTTGCGCCTTATTTTTGCCGGCAACCGTGTAGTAGGTCGTATTTAAGTTCGTCCAGTAAAAGTCGCTGGTACTCGTTAAATGACCGGACTTCTTGGCGACCGTTTCGGCGTGCGTCTGCATCTGGCTCAGCGGCTTGCTGGCCTTACTGATCACGTAGCCGCCACTCAGCAGCAGGACCAGGATCACGACTAAGATACTCAGTAGGACCCAGTGACGTGGCCGGCGACGCTGCTGATATTGTTGTCTCATCAATTTACATCGTACTCCCTTGTCAAATTTCAATCTTCGTCAATTATATCAAACTTCGGGAGGAGTCACCGAGTCGGTCGTGCTTTTTTCAAAAAAATTAATTAAACCTTGGGCAATAACACTCACATCCCCGGTGGTCTTCGGCAGATCATCCGGTAAGGCGCGCAGGATGCTTTGGCCGTATTGACGTTCCAACACGCGTTGATCCAGGAGGACAATGGCTCCGCGGTCGTTCGGTGTCCGAATCAACCGGCCGATTCCCTGCCGTAATTTCAAGGTCGCCGATGGCAAGGCCGCATTGTAGAACGGATTCTTCCCGGCAGCCTCCAAACGCGCATAGTTGGCCTTTACAAAGACCCGGTCCGGTGAATCGAACGGTAACCGCGTCACAATCAGCAGTTCCAGTTGTTCGGCGGGCAGATCGATGCCCTCCCAGAAACTAGCTGCGCCTAACAAGATGGCGCCATGACTGGTCGCAAAACGTTTAGCAATCCGTTCACGACTGCCACTAATCCCCTGGGCAAAGATCTCGCGTTGGGCAAACTCCGGTTGTTGCGTCAACTGCTGGTAGACCTGTTCGATCACGCTAAGCGAGTTGAACAGCACCAGGGTCTGCTTGTTTACGGCCCCGGCCATCTGTGTAATCGCCGCCGTCAGGTACGTCACGTAGTCTTCGGGTGACACGCGCGACAGATTTGGCCCGGTATCACTGATAAACAGCTCGGCCTGCTTGCCGTAGTCAAAGCTCGACCGCATGCGGTGGGTCACCGTGGCGTCACGGTCCAAGTCAAATTGGTCCAAGACGTACTGCGACCTGCCGGAAGAAAACAGTGTCGCTCCCGTCAGGAGAACCGGCTGGAACCCGGCATACAGGTGATGACGTAAGAACCCTTCCGTCGCCAGTAAGCCACTCGCCAATTGAAGGCTATTGCGATCCCCAACGTGGTTGATCGTCAGCCAGAAAAGACTGGCGGGGGCTTGGTCACCGACCTGTTGTAGAATCGTCAGGAGGCGACTCATTTGGTCGTCAAAGAGATGAATCCGCGTGTCGACCTGTTCGAACAAGTAACGTTCTGACGCCGCAAACCGGTCCTGCTGTTGGTCGTAGCGCTGGCGTAGGTCGCCCAGTGCCGCCAACAGTTCATTGGTCGCCTGGGTAACCGTTGCGACCGCCGTGCCCTGCTGTAGCTCGGCAGCGAGGTCCGCCGCTGGAATCAACTCTTCGATGATTTGATTGTGGTTGTTGACCCGTTTGTTGGCCAGAAAGCGCAGAAACAGTTGCTTGATCAGCTGGTTTAACTGCGTTTCCAGCGTGTCACTAGCAACGAGGATGCGTTCTAAGGTCGTGGTGGCTGCGGCATCCCCACCGAACAAACTCATCAGGCTCGGCCCAATCTCACGGCTGATGTCGCGCTCCACGTGATGGAGCTCGTTGATCAGCTGTGAAAATTTGACCTGAGTCCGCCGTTGTTTTAGCGTGCTATCCGGCAAGTGTTGAGCTTCATCGACCACCAAATAGGGCTGGTGGAGCCGTTCGCCTAGCGCCAGAGCGTGTTCGCTGAGATAAGCGTGGTTCACGATGATAAATTGTGCCTGTTCCATCCGCTGGTCGCGCCGCCGCAAGAAGTCGTCCTCATAGAAGGGACTGTCCGCAGTGACCGTGCCCTCATGAATGATCTCCTGAAAGTAAGGTGCCCGGTATGTGGCGAGGTGCAATTCGTCGAGGTCCCCGGTCGTGGTCATCGTTAACCAGACCAGCAACCTGAGCTTAAGGAGCTGGGTCTGCTTAGACGTCTCAGCCACCTTGAGAGTCGTGGCGAAGCGTTGGAGGTCCAGATAGTGTTGGCTCCCCTTGACCAATACCGCGTTGACGGTAAAGGGCACGATTTGTTTGAGTAGCGGAATCGTTTGGTCGACCAATTGTTCCTGTAAAAGTGTGGTTGCCGTACTGATGACAACGGACTTTCCCGTCTGACTCAAATAAGCCATTGGCAACACGTAGCCCAGACTCTTCCCAATCCCAGTCGGTGCCTCAACAATCATCTGTTTGACCGGATGTTGGTCGGCCGCGGCGTAGTTGTTGTAGATATAATTCATCATTTTACCCTGTTCGGGCCGCCATTCGAGATTGTCCGGCATCAACTTTTGCTTCTGCTTCTTGGTCTTGGGGTACTTGCTGGGCGTCGCTAACGTGCTGGCTGGCAATGGCGCCGCCTGCCGCAAAGCTAACCCATTTTTGATGTACAAATAGTCCGGTAACTTCCGCGGATTAGCCGCGTTGAGTCGCTGGGCTTCATTGAATAGATCGGCCGTCTGTAGCGGTAACTCCGGGTGCAGGTCGATCATCTGTTGCAGCGTCACCACGGGTAAGGCCCGCAGCCGCCGGAACAGAAAAATAAACAATTCGGCAGTCGCACTGGCATCGCTGTCAGCGGAATGCGGATTGTCATGTTCGATGTTAAAGTACCCGCTGAGGTCGCGGAGTCGAAAGCTGGGCGCAGTCGGCAGTAAAATTTGACTCAAAGAAACCGTGTCCACCGCCGCAATCGTAAGTTCGGGATACCCCACGCGAGAAAATTCGGCATTAATAAACGGCAAGTCAAAATTGACGTTGTGGGCCACAAAGACCGTATTAGTCAGCAAGCTATAGAGCGTGCCCGCCACGTCGTCAAATAAGGGCGCATGCCGCACCCGTTTGTTCGTAATGCCCGTCAACCGAGAAATCGCTGCCGGAATCTCCCGCAACGGATTGACGTCCGTTTCAAAGTGATTAATGATCTGGTTATGTTGGACGAAGACGCACCCGACTTGGATAATGCGGTCGCCATCTGTCACACTGGTTCCGGTAGTCTCGATATCGACCACCGCGTAAACCGTGTCTTTATCCATGTATGCTCACCAATTTCTGCACAATTTGCGATAATAACTGGCACTATGATACACCACTTGGCCGGCCAACGCTACGCTAGAGTTTCTCCCACTAGATGATTCGGGTTGCGTCGCGCCTTTTCTGACTGGGCTCCCTGGTTAAACTGGTAAAATTTATACCCACTTCATATGC
>NZ_AZDP01000089.1:0-35300 GCF_001435525.1 Levilactobacillus koreensis JCM 16448 | reverse complement strand
GATGGCCGCGCTCCGGCTGCCAGGGATTCCGCCTGCTGTGGGGACGCTCCGGACTGGGGAACGGTCCTCCGACTCGATTTGAAGCCACGAAGAACGCGTGTCTCCAAAGTCGCCCATCGTGATAGCTAGCCAGCGGCCAGCTATCACGATTACCACGGCTGGCTGCATCCCTGGCCTCCTCCGGCTTTGACTGTGCTTTGCCATGACAATCATTTAGAGATCGAAGCAGGTTGTGGTAACTTCTAAACGAGTACGCGAAACTCTACAGGTAACAATGATGTTCTCGTCCTACTTGAGACATCAATTGATACCGTCAGCAAGTGGTCCCTCAGCATTCATATTACTTGTCGACACACACTTTCGCTAACCAATTATGACATCGTGCAGTGGTCTACTTTAATTTAGTCGGTCATCAATTCTAGGCCACCTGGAGCCTAAGCTCATTTCACTTTTAGCAGTCATTATCATCACTAGTCCACCATATAATTTTACACAATCACTGTTCAAGCCTCTTTGAAACGTGTAATATAATAAAGCTAACTAATCTCAGACACTTTGATTTGATTGCTGTACTAATAATCGGTTGTTTCTAGATTCAATGAATTCCGTTATGGCAACGTTTATTGCTAAACTATGCTTAAGCTACTGAATCTTTTCAGATATGACAACTGGCTAGTCAATTCACACAGTTAAAGGCGTTAGTCTCCGCGATCACTGAAGAATTGACGACATGCTCCCAGCCAATAATCGTCTAACTAGAAAATCCAGCGAAATTCGTGGCTTTGAGGCGAGCCGGAAGCCCGCCTTTTGGCTGGAGGCGTCCTCCATGGCAGGCGGAATCCCTGGCTGCCGCAGTGCGGACTGCCCACATACATTCATTAAATTTTAGGCAGGAAACCTGTGATTTTAATCACGGGATGAATGCCAGAACTTAACACTTTCTAAAACATACGTTCCCCCTTTTAGACGGTCAAAAATGGTATAATTAGTCCAATCTTCAGGGGAGGTAGCTATTGGTTAAACTAGGACGAACGATTAAATTACGACTCTATCCAGACACCGAACAGTCAGCGGAATTTTTGGCAATGAGTCGAGAATACCAACGATTGGCTAACATTGTCAGTCAATGGATATTTGACCATGAGTTCCCGTTAAGCTGGTTACAAATCAATTACCGGTTGTACAAAATTCTCAGACAGGGCTCACCGTTGAATAGTCAGATGGTCCAGTCTGTTTTTCGAACGGTCGTAGCCCGCTACAAAACTGTTCAGGAGCAAATGAAACAACATCCTTACCGTTATAAGAACGAAAACAACAAGTGGATTCGAGTTCCCAGAGACCTGACCTGGTTGATGAAACCTATCCAGTTTTGTCGACCACAGGCGGATTTAGTTCGCCAGAGAAACTATTCTTTTGTGAATGAGATGACACAAGTTTCAATCACAACCTTAAGTAAGCGTACAAAGCTAGCTTTCACCGATAAAGGTTTTGAAGAATATTTCAGGGGGAATTGGAAGCTAGGCACTGCTAGACTAGTCCATAATCGCGGCAAGTGGTTCCTACACATTGGTATTACAAAAGAAGTTTCCGACTTTGACCAGCAGGATAATCCAAAGATTGTTGGCATCGACCGGGGTTTACGTTTTCTAGCAACAAGCTATGATTACTTGGGTAAAACATTGTTTTTTGACGGCCAGAAAGCCTTACGCAAGCGAAAGAAGTTTTTACAAGTCCGTCGGCAACTACAAAGTAAAGGGTCCAAGTCTGCTAAGAAAAAGCTGAAGCAACTAGCTCAACGAGAGAACCGCTGGATGACCGATGTGAATCATCGGATAGCTAAGACACTCGTTGCAGTATACGGTTCGCACACACTTTTTGTTTTGGAAGACTTAACCAACGTGACATTCAACACTGACGATTTACCTAAGTCTTTGCGTAGTAGCCATCGGTCTTGGTCCTTTTTTCAACTAGAAGCTTTCTTAACATACAAGGCTCAGGCTATTCAAAGTACTGTTGTGAAAGTAAATCCAGCCTTTACCTCGCAGAGATGCCCCAAGTGCGGGCTGGTTGAGAAGACTAACCGCCATCACGAAACTCACGAATATTGGTGTCGTCGATGCCAGTATCGGTGTAATGATGACCGATTAGGAGCAATGAATATTGGGATGCTCGGCCAAGAATGGTTGAGTGGTGTCAAGCGACCGAAGATTAAAAAGCTAACAGCTATTGGGTAGATCCTGATGGTTAAACGGGTAGTTGTCAATTACCCGATGATGTTGCCACTATGAGTAGGAGTGTCTTAACGGACATGTCGGACTACTGTGTTGTCAGACACGTGAGCGACAAGCCACTGAATTTATTCAGTGGCAATTGACGTAATCATGACCAACATTTTTCGGTGTACTTTCTATAGAAAGACTTAATTTTTCGCCGATTTCGGGATTTTGATGAGCAAAACTAGCGTAAGAGCAGTCAGTAGAGTATGATATTCTGGTAAAATAAAAATCGATGTAGAAAGTGAGCGAGATATCTTGGGTAGAACCGTGATTGGGAAAAGTAACGCGAAAATCATTCTCATTGGGGAACACAGTGTGGTGTTCGGCCAACCCGCCATTGCTCTCCCCTTGCCCTCGGTCACCACAACGGTCGTCATGAACCAAGCGACTCACGGTCAAGTTCTGTTCAGTCGCTACTTCGACGGACCAATTGCGCAAATGGGCCAAAACTTAGCCGGTGTGGCTGCCTTGATTCGCGCCCTACTTACGCGTTTCGATGCGCAAGATACGGCCTTTCATATGGATATCACCAGTGATCTTCCCGCCGAACGTGGGATGGGGTCGTCCGCAGCCGTCGCCGTTGCCATTACCCGTGCGATGTACAGTTACTTTCAACGGCCATTGACGCGTGACTTGTTGCTGTCAACGGTCGACATCGCCGAAAAGATCACTCACGGAAATCCCAGTGGGTTGGATGCTGCTACCGCTAGTTCCGACGTGCCCATCTGGTTCATTCCTCATCAGGAGGCCCTCCAGATTCCATTTACCCTGCAAGGCTACTTAGTCATCGCAGATAGCGGCATCAAGGGGCAAACGGGGAAAGCCGTCGCAGCCGTTGCGCGGCGGAAAACGGCCTTCCCTCAAGAGACGGACGCGCAGATCAACCGGCTGGGTCAACTCAGTATCGCCGCTCGCCAAGCATTAGCAACCCCCGATTTACCCCAATTGGGCCACATCTTAAATGATGCGCAGCAACAACTAGCCGGTCTAGGCGTCAGTTCAACCGAACTCAACCACTTGACCCACGTTGCGCTCAAAGCCGGTGCCCTTGGCGCGAAGCTGACGGGTGGTGGCATGGGTGGTTGTCTGATTGCCCTTTGCCCCGACCTAGCCACGACCGAACGTGTCAAAAATAATCTACTCGCAGCCGGTGCCACCGACACGTGGACGGAAGCCTTTAATCTCGAGGAGGAACACCAATGAACCCAGCGGTCACTGCACGTGCACACACCAACATCGCCCTCGTGAAATACTGGGGCAAGGCCGACACCGACCTCATCATTCCCCAAACGAGTAGCCTGTCACTTACCTTGGATCAATTCTATACGGATACCACGGTACAGTTCGACGACCATCTGACTGCGGACGAGATCACGGTCAACGATACCCGCCTCTCCGTAGCCGCCAGTCAAAAAGTACATAAGTTTCTTAACCTGGTGCGCGAACAGACCCAGCGCACCTCTTTTGCGCGGGTCACGTCAGTTAATCACGTGCCAACAGCGGCCGGCCTGGCGTCTTCAGCTTCGGCGTTTGCCGCGTTGGCCGGCGCTACCAGTCGTGCGGCGGGGCTCGACCTCGACCGCACAGCGCTGTCCCGGTTGGCTCGTCGCGGCTCCGGCTCCGCTACCCGTTCCATCTTCGGTGGCTTTGTCGAATGGCAGGCCGGCCATGACGATGCGAGCTCATTTGCCATCCCCCTTGAAGAAAACGTGGATTGGCCAATTGCCATGGTAGCGCTGGTTCTAGACGCCCGCCGCAAAAAGGTCAGTTCACGCCAGGGCATGCAAAATAGCGTGACCACCTCGCCCTATTACCCAGCCTGGAAAGACGTCGTTGCCCATGACTTGGCAGCCATCAAACCGGCCATCCAGGCACGTGACTTCACCACGACCGGTGAGATTCTGGAAGCCAACGCCATGCGGATGCACGCGCTCACATTGAGTGCGCAGCCTCCCTATAGTTATTTCAACGGCGACACGTTGGCCGCGATGCAGGCCGTCCAACACCTGCGCGACGACGGCATTGCTTGCTACTACACCCTCGACGCCGGCCCCAACGTGAAAGTCTTCTGTCAGGTCGCCGACTTACCGGCCATCACCGCACACTTCGCCCAACAGTTCGGTGCGCAAAACGTTATCGTCGCGCACCCCGGACCGGGCATTCAATTTAGCTAATTATTCATAAAAAAATACTTATTTAGTCGTTACAGAAGGGACCTGATTTTTTGATTTCCGTGAAAGCACCCGGAAAACTCTATATTGCTGGCGAATACGCCGTGGTCGAACCGGGATATCCGGCGATCATCGTCGCACTGAACCAATTTGTGACCGTTTCAATTACCCCCAGTCAAGACTACGGTCGCATCGCCTCCAAACAATACCAAGAGAACTCCCTCTACTGGCAACGCCAGGGGTCAGAGCTCGTCTTTGACAACCGGGACAATCCCTTCCACTATATCTTGTCCGCCATTCGTTTGACGGAACAGTACGCACAGTCGTTGGGCAAGCCCCTCACCATTTATCATCTAAACGTCAACAGTGACCTCGACAGTGCCGACGGAAAGAAATACGGCCTAGGCTCCTCAGCCGCCGTGACCGTTGCCACCGTGAAGGCTCTCTGCCAATTCTACGATATTCCCATGAGTAAGGACCGGCTGTTCAAATTATCCGCGATCGCCCACCTGGACGTTCAAGGCAACGGCTCACTCGGCGATATCGCCGCTTCCGTCTACGGTGGTTGGATCGCTTATCAAGCCTTTGACCGCGATTGGTTGGCCTCTGCTCGGCGTGAACTGAGCTTAACTCAGCTCCTGCAAACGGAGTGGCCGGGCCTACAGATCGAACTGCTGACGCCACCGGAACCCCTTCGCTTAATGATCGGCTGGACCGGAACGCCCGCATCGACTTCCCATCTAGTGGACAAGATTGCCCTCTTCAAAGCCACCCGACGCAAGGACTACCACGCCTTTCTCCGCGAAAGCCGCGAGTGCCTGCAACGGATGATTCAAGGCTTTCATGATCAAGACCTAGACGCCATTCAAAAAGAGATCGAAGTGAACCGGCAACTGCTGAATCGTTTGGCCCATCTGAGTCACGTCACGATTGAAACGGAACTACTCAAGACCATGTGCGACACCGCCGTTCACGTGGGCGGCGCCGCCAAGTCTTCCGGTGCCGGTGGCGGTGATTGCGGGATTGTGATCATCAACGCCGCCAAGGACCTCGCCCACCTGCTCCACGAGTGGGAAGCCCGCGGCATCGAACCACTTAAATTAAACGTCCATCACGTCATCGAATAATTAAGGAGCCGTTACCATGGACCTATCACGTCACGCCCACCGCAAGGACGAACATCTGTCCCTCGCCGAAAAATTTTATACACCAGACGCCACTAGTCAATTCGACCAGCTCCGTTTCGTTCATCAAAGTTTACCGGAAATGAGTGTCGCCGACGTGGAGCTCCGCACGCACCTGGGACCGCTAACGTTGCCCGTGCCCCTGCTGATTGAGGCCATGACCGGTGGCAGTCCGCGGACGGGTAAGGTCAACGCCGCCCTGGGCCGAATTGCGGCCGCAACCGGGATGCCCGTGGCAACCGGTTCACAGAGCATCGCCCTGCAGGATGACGCCGCGATTGCGACCTTCACCCCGTTACGGGAAAACAACCCCGATGGCATCGTCTTCGCCAATATGGGCGCCGGGCACACCGTGGCCCAAGCGCAACGCGTGATCGACATGTTGGCCGCCGACGCCTTAGAGATTCACGTCAACGTAGCTCAAGAGTTGGTCATGCCCGAGGGCGACCGCGATTTTCACTGGCTCGACAGCATTGGCGAAGTCGTGGCGGGGGTCAACGTGCCGGTCATCGTGAAGGAAGTTGGCTTCGGTATGGCTAGGGAAACGTTGCAGCGGTTGGCCCAAGTCGGTGTGCAGTACGTTGACCTGAGTGGTCGTGGTGGGACGAACTTTGTGCAAATCGAGAATTTCCGCCGGCCCGAAAAGGAACTGAGCTACCTCGATGGTTGGGGCCAATCGACGGTGGAATCCTTACTGGAGGCCCGTACCGTTCCCCAACTTCAAGTAGTCGCCACCGGTGGCATTCGGCAACCGTTGGACGCAGCCAAGGCCCTGGCCCTCGGTGCTAACTTGGTTGGGAGTGCCGGTCAGATTCTCCACAGCCTGATCAAGACTGACGAGGCCACCACCACGGCAAGGCTGCTGGAATGGCAAGCCGGTCTACGGCGCATCATGACATTACTTGGCTGCTACAATTTGGCGGCACTAAAGCAACGACGACTTCTGCTCTCACCCGAGTTAGAAAGCTACTGTCGCCAACGACAACTCACTTATTAGATTAGAAATTAAAAAGAGCCACCGGAAAACGAAAATTCCGATGTGCTCTTTTAGATTGTTTAATCCTATTTTAACAACATCTTGCTAACACCAAATAGTTTTAATCGTCGTAAACCGTGAACCGCAATCCTTTAGGGAAGAAGTTCTTGACGGTCTGGCCAACGACTTTCCCAAAGCCAACCGGTTGCTGGTCACAGGTCAACAGATACCAGCCCTTGGTTGGGGCCGTAGCCAACGTAAACGTTTCACCGTGGACCCACGCTCGCCACTGCTCATCGGTAATGGCCAACGTCTGCGTCGCCGGTTCATCCGCACTAGCCAAGGCTAACGCATAAGCCGGTTCGAACCGATTCTTCTTAAACGTCCCCAGATGTAACCCGGGCCGGAAGATATGGGCTTTCTTCAAATCGGGCAAATCGTCGGGAACGGCAAAGAGCTGGTCCTTGACGGTGATCAATTGGCCCGCCACGGCATGGCCCAACACGGTCTGGGCAAAATCTTGCCACAATTTTCGCTGGTCGCTGGTCAGTTCAGTGCCCAATTTAGCCTGCCCCCGCGGTGTCCGGGCGTCGCCGGCATCCCGTTCTAATTTTGCAACGAAATGGCCTTCCCCCTGCATCAAGTGAGGAAATAAACGCGCTGCCTTGGCGAGCTCTGGATTACCATCCGCCCATTCCGGCCGAGCGTCCACGACGCCCCCAGTCTTAGTGATGGGAACTAAATGAAAGTCGGGGAATGTTTTCAAGACCCACGCCATCATCTGTTCGTCTTCTTCGGGCGCAAACGTGCAGGTCGAATAGATCAGTTGACCGCCCGGCTTCACCATCTTAACGGCTTCCGTCAGGATCTCTCGTTGACGCGTTGCACAGTCTTCAACGTAATCCAAAGACCAGTACGACATGGCGTCTGGGTCTTTGCGAAACATGCCTTCACCGGAGCACGGAGCATCAACTAGCACCTTGTCAAAGTAGTCGGGAAAGACGGGACTCAGCCGGTCGGGCGAGTCGTTGAGGATCACGGCCGACTTGACGCCGAATCGTTCTACGTTTTCGGCTAAGACCTTTACTCGTTTTCGGTTGATCTCGTTGGTGACCAGCAGGCCCGTCCCCCGGAGATAACTGGCCAAATGGGTCGTCTTGCCCCCGGGCGCCGCACAGAGATCCAAGACCCGTTCACCAGCCTGTGGTGCGGCCGTGGCACCCACGAACATGGCGCTCGGTTCCTGACTGTAAACAGCTCCGCTCTGGTGCATCAGGCTGCGACCACTGACCGCCCCGTAATGACCAAATTTGGCGTAGGGCACTGCCGGTGTCTCCGTAACCGTTGCTGGTAAGTCGTGATGGGCCGGATTGACCCGATAGCCTGCGGTACTAGGCGTGTCAAAACTGGCCAAAAAGTCATCCGCTTCTGCCCCTAATAAGCGTCGATACTTGGTTATAAAGTCGTCAGGTAAATTCACCGTTATTCCTCCATTTTGTTAGTTACAACTAATTATTTGTATATTACATTTATAACGAGTTGACCCCGTTTTGCCTCGTTTATTATACGCGTTTTTATAACGAGTCTCTACCCGACAGAGGGGAATAGTCGCATTTTCACTGTAACTATGTTAAATTAAACAGGCTAGCTTCTTTTCAGAAAATTTAATCCATAAAATAAATTGTGAGGTGTTCTCTATGGAACGAAAATTAATTGCAATCGACCTGGACGGCACGACCTTAAACGCGGCTGCCCAACTCTCCCCTAAAACTAAAACCGTTTTGGCTCAAGCTCGCCAAGCCGGGCACATCGTCAGTATCGTGACGGGCCGGCCCAATCGAATTTCCGAAGGTATCTATGACGAGTTAAAGCTGGATGGCCCGATGATTAATTTCAACGGTAGCCTGGGGCACATCCCCCACCATCATTGGCAAGGCGAATATCAATACACCATCAACAAGGAAGTCGCTTACGACCTCTTGCAACACCGTGAAGAGCTCGGAATCGACATGATTGCCGCCGAAGGTAAGAACATGTTTCTTGCTGTTCGCGACCACCCCGTCGAAGTCGGCTTCTTCCCCCCTGTTCTCAAAAGTAATCAGATTCTCAACCAAAAGACGCTGCAGGAAAACCCGACTAGTTTGACGGTTGCCGTTGAACGGAGCCACCAGGAACACCTGTTGAGCTACCTCAAACACAACTTCGGTGATGTCATCGACGCTGCGCCTTGGGGCGGTCCAAACTCCGTTGTTGAACTGGGCGTCAAGGGCGTGCAAAAGGCCACTGGCGTTGAGGTCCTTGCCCACCACTTCCACGTTGAGCGCAAGAACATCGTGGCCTTTGGGGACGAACACAACGACTCGGCCATGATCGACTATGCCGGCTGGGGTGTCGCCATGCAAAACGCCACACCAACCATCAAAGGTCTGGCCAACGATATCACACCGTTAGACAACGACCACGACGGCTTAGCCAACTACTTGCAAGACTACTTGAAATTAGCTGAATAGATGACGAATGCTGCCAGTTCTCAAACTGTTACTTGAGGATTGACGGCATTTTTTGAAGGTTTATAAATTTGAACATACTTGACTAACAAATCCCGCTAAAATTTCTCCATCGGCTTACCGGTCAATACTGTTTCGTCAATACTGTTTTCTTCTTATAGCTGAACTAATTGCTATCATAATTGTTACGAAACTATAGTTGAACGAGTACAACCAGAGCCGAAGGAGGACAGGAATGTAGCCAGCCGTGGAGGTGGTGTTAGCTGGCGATTTTCTTAGCCGGCTTACAGCACGGGCGACTTTGAAGACTCGCGTTCTTCGCGGCTTCAAATCGAGCGAGAAGACTGGGGGCCTTCCAGTCTGAAGCGTCCCCACAGCAGGCGAAATCCCTGGCAGCCGGAGTGCGACCAGTTTAGTCCTTATTTTTCTCGATTCAGATAAGCCACAAATAACTTCTGGTACAACGTCGTGAAGTCCAGGAACATCTGGCGGTCAACGTACTCGTCGATTTGATGAGCGGATTCGTTGCCGGGACCAAAGACGACAAATGGGAACTTGTGGCCCTTTTGCTTCAACAGGTTCGAGGCATCGGTCACGGCGGGCAACGCTAGCTTAGGAATCGCTTCACCAGCAAACGGTTCGCCCACGCTTGCGGCCAGATTACTCAGCGGCGTATCCTGCGGTTCTTCCACCGGCCACTGGGACATGAAGACATCCATGGCGACCTGTGCTCCCTGATCATTCTGCTGGTCGACCAAGTTCTGGAGGGTCGCGATGACGGCGGCGTTGTCAAATTCGGGAATCGTTCGCACGTTCATTTCGGCTGTAGCGGTTGCGGGAATCGAATTAACCTGCTCACCACCATGTAAAACGGTCGTGTTAAACGTCAACTGACCCAACAACTCATTGGCGCGGTCACTGTCACGAAAGGCCACGTTGGCTTGATTTAAAATCGCCAGCAATGGGTCGATGGCGTTGGCGCCTAGTTCAGGCATCGAGCTGTGCGCCGCCTTGCCTTGCGACGATAACCGGATATCCATGGACCCCTTGTGGGCGTAAAAGATGTGATAGCCGGTGGGTTCGCCGATCAGTAAGGCATCGACATCAGCCATGGTTCCCTGATCAAAGAATGCGGCGGACCCTAGTTCACCAACTTCTTCACCCACGGTCGCCATGAGTCGAATCCGGCCGTGTTGGGGTTGCCCCGCGGCGTGCAATTCAATCAGCGCAACCACGAGGGCAACCAAACCCGACTTCATATCGTTGGCCCCCCGACCATATAGTCGGCCATTACGTTCAGTCAGCTTAAAGGGGTCACTGTGCCACTGCGTCGTGTCGCCGGGGTCCACGACATCCATATGACCAGAAACGCCTAAAACGGGACTTCCTTGACCAATCTCAGCGATCAAATTCGTCCGGCCCTCACTGAGCGGGATTAATTCTGCCTGAATATCGTGTTGCCCCAACAATTTTTGCAAGTATTGGGCCACCGCGACTTCGTTACCGTTGACCGAGTGAATCGCCACCAAATCACTTAATAACTCAATTTTTTGCTGATCCGTAAAGACTGCCATCACCGATTCCTCCTTTTAGGACATAGTATACCGCAGTTTGTAAGGGCCTTCACGTATTCCCCCTAAAAACGGGTCGCTGTAAAATCAGCCGTATTTTCTTACAGAAGGCTTAATTATACGCTTAAGTTGAGAAATCTTTTAAACTGTCATTTTACGGACTACAATTTAATTCAACCATCGTCAGTCAATATTTAGGGTATGATTTATCTTGAACTCAGATTTTTCTCAACTAATAAATTTTAAACTCATGATCACCTGAAAGGAGATTCCCCCATGCCCCTAATTCAAGCACACTACAATCCGCAACTGCCTACTCTACTCATGTCGCTCCACCCACAACCGACAGCGGATATCCTGTCCGGTCGTAAAATCATCGAATACCGCCGGCGGTTCTTCCAACACCCGTTTCAAGCCTTCATCTACACAACCGGTCCCGCTGGTGGCTTACACCTTTTTCTCACCTTCGACCAACCAATCATCCGTCCGACCTCTGACCTAATTCAGATTGGCACGCGACTTCAAGCGGATTCTCCCGCCGATCTGACGACCTATCTGGCAGACCAAGGTGTGGCGCTCCCTGTCAAATCTGTGGCGACCTTGCCTCAACTATCTCGTGAACAACTTCAGCAAGTCGATCCAGGCTTCGTAGCTCCCCGCGCCTACTTCTTCCTTGATAAGCCCAACAAGTACGCCTTACTGACCAATCTGCTTCAACAGCCCTGCCTTAGTTACCACGAGATTGACTGGGAACCCAAGTACGCGGCAATTCAGGAATTTCTGTAAGGAACTATTTACCGCTATCATCCAGCCAGTAAAAACACCAGGTAAAGCTGAACCTCAACTCGGGTTATAACCACGCTCAAATAAGGCCGGCGTCCGGGTCTGTTTACGCCAAGCTGTGGGTAGGAATAGGAATTGTAAAATTTCATCGCCTAATTCCATGATTTAGCTTATCTTAACCATCGAGCATGATGCTAAACCCTCTCCAATTTGTGGTAGACTTAGGCAAGAGGAGTGAGGGTTATGAAATTAAGAAGTAGACTAGGTATTGTTTTTGGTGTAACACTTGGCATTGCATTATGTATCATATTTTCCCCATCAGTTCAAGCTGCAACAAAGTACACAGTAGTTTCAGAGAAGTGGTACAACGTGCCAGCAACTTCTTATCGGGCAAAGTGCCCCAATAAAAAAGTTGCTCTTTGGAACAAGAAGCACACTAAACGATACGGATATTTGACCGATCGTCCCAACACGACGTTCACACTTAATTCAATTGCGGTTCTTAAACATGGAAACACAAAAGCCGTCTATTATTATGTCGATGCTGGTGGCACCAAAAAGCATCCTAAAGGAACGCTTGGCTATGTTTGGCGTGGATATTTGACCAAAGGATTAGCAATGGATCAGCTCAAGAGCCGTTATGTTCGATTAGCAGAGTTTTCCAATAACGCAGACTATGCCAATTACATTAAATACTCTAAATCACAAAAAATTACTAAGGCTTTAGTCAAAGCATTACCAAATATGAAGTTAAACTTAGATTTAACTAATATTGCTGCTTATAAATTCGCGGAAACCATGTCCGATGAAGATCCGTCTCTTCCCGATGTTAAATCCAGCTCCCTAAAGACCAAAAACTACACACATATTACGTATTTCCCTAAGGTGACTGCCTACTTAAAGAAGAGTAATAATGTCGCAACTGCTACCCGAGTCAAGAAAGTTAAGCGTATTCTAGCAAAAGACTACGGATTAACAACTGCAAAACTAAACCATCTAAAGAACTATCAAATTGGGTTATATATTGCCGAAAACACGACGGGCAACAAGGTTAAAGATAATGCTCCCCTAACCATTAAGTTCTATGCCTTTGCTATTGCCCAAAGAGTAAATCATTAGCTAGAAATAATTAAGTTCGCAAGACTTTCAGCAATCGCTGTGATAGAACACAGCCGGAGCGCGGCCAATTCACGCCAATTAAAAATCCCTCAGCACACTTACGTGCTAAGGGATTTTGTCGTTTACAACTAATTATTCTTGATGGAATGCCTGCGTGGCATTGATGGCTGCTTGCCAGCCGGCGTAGCAGTGTTGGCGCTTCGTTTCATCCATCTGGGGAATGAACTCGTCACCCGATTCGTGCATCCGGCGAATCGTCGCCATATCGGGCCAGAAGCCAACGGCAAGGCCGGCCAGGTAAGCGGCACCCAAGGCCGTCGTTTCGTTGATAGCTGCCCGTTTGATCGGCGTGTTTAAGATGTCGGCTTGGAACTGCATTAAGAAGTTGTTGTTGGCAGCTCCCCCGTCAACGCTCAGTGACTGTAGGTCCAGTCCGGTTTCCTTGGTCATGGTATCGACCACATCCCGCGTCTGATAAGCGATGGCTTCGACCGTCGCTCTGACGAACTGTTCGCGCGTGGTGCCCCGGGTCAGCCCGAAGACAGCGCCCCGCGTCTCTTGGTTCCAGTACGGCGCCCCCAGCCCAGTAAAGGCAGGGACAACGTAGACGTCACCAGTCGTTTGCGCATCGACGGCCATCTTTTCGGATTCACCGGCGTGCTCGAAGAACCGCATTCCATCACGTAACCATTGCACGGCAGAACCAGCCACGAAGATCGAGCCTTCCAGCGCATAGGTCACTTTATTGTTGAGGCCATACGCAATCGTGGTCAGCAGGCCATTGTGGGATAGCGTAGGCTCCTCACCGGTGTTCATCACGATGAAGGCCCCGGTTCCATAGGTGTTCTTGATCATCCCTTTGTCAAAGGCGGTCTGCCCAAACAAAGCGGCCTGCTGGTCACCGGCGATCCCGGCAATCGGCACTTGAACCCCGGAGAACGTGTACCCCGCGGTGTAACCGTAAATTTCGGATGAGGAGTGGACTTCTGGCAACAAGGCAGCCGGAATGTTCAACCAGTCCAAGATTTCGTGGTCCCATTTCAAATCGTGAATGTTGTACAGCATGGTCCGGCTGGCGTTGGTGTAATCGGTCGCGTGGACCCGACCGCCAGTCAGCTTCCAGAGGATCCAGGTGTCAATGGTCCCAAAGAGTAGCTCTCCCTGTTCCGCGCGTTCCTGAGCACCGGGGACGTGGTCTAAGATCCAACGAATCTTGGTCGCGGAGAAGTAGGAATCAATGACCAACCCGGTCTTCTCGTGGATGGCGTCAGCGTAGCCATCGGCCTTTAATTGATCGGCGATTTCACTGGTCTGTTTGGATTGCCAAACCACCGCGTGATAAATGGGTTCGCCGGTCTTCTTGTCCCAGATGATCGTGGTTTCCCGTTGATTGGTGATCCCGATTCCCCGAACCTTGTACGGTTGAATGTCCGAATCAATCAGGGCATCGGAAATGACGGATTGCACCGCGTTCCAAATTTCGTTGGCGTCATGTTCGACCCAACCCGGTTGCGGGAAATACTGGTGAAACTCCCGTTGTGCCTGTCCCGCAATTTGGCCGTGCCGGTCGAATAAAATAGCCCGGGTACTCGTCGTCCCTTCGTCAATTGCCATCATGTATTGTTGATCATTCATCGTTCGACTCTCCATTCATTCGTTCGTTAGCAACGGCCACTTTCTGCCGTGATGTCGCACTTGTTACTAGTATACCTAAAAGTGACGGCTACGCCAATTCTTTTTATAAATGAAACCGCCACCAATGGCTAAATAGTCGGGTTGGTGGCGGTTTATAAGTTTTTCTGTAAAATTTACTTTTCGTCGCTCTTCAAAACGCCGGCCACACCGTAACGGTTAGGTTGCATTTCGCGTAAAATGACGTGGACGTGTTCGGCTGGAGCACCCGTATTCTTGGTCACAGCAGCGGTGACGTCTTGGACTAAGGCTTTGAGTTGGTCTTGTGAGCGGCCAGCGATTAAATCAATGTTGACAATTGGCATTTAAATTCGATCCCTTCTCTATGTGAATAGTATCATTATACCGGTTCGGACCAGTTGGGGCAATTCTCTCGCCTATTTTTGTTCGGTGGTCTGTCTCAACTTCAACTGTTCCCGTTCATTATAGAAGTTTCCCTCAATGTCGACGGTGCTGACCAGGTTGACGAAGGCGTGGGGGTCGATACTCTTGACCGCGTGCTCCAATGCATAAAGTTCATACCGCGAAATAACGGTCATCAGGACCACGCTGTCCTTGCGGGTGTACGCGCCAAACGAGGGCATGACCGTAATCCCCCGAATCAACGTCTTGTTTAACTCACTAATGACGGCATCCTGTTGCGTGGTGACGATAAAGGCTGTCAATTTCTGATGGCCGGTATGAATGCTATCGACCACCCGCGACATTGCATAAATTGAGATGATCGTGTATAAAGCACTCGGCCAGCCAAACAGGAAGCCAGCTAAGATGACGATGCTAAAGTTGATCATCATCATGAGCGTCCCAATCGTTCTCCCCGTCGTTTGCTCAAGGACCACGGCGATGATATCCATCCCCCCGGTCGAGAAACCATTTTTCAACGGGTAGGCCACACCGACCCCCGTCAGGATTCCCCCAAACAGGGCTGCCAGCAACGGGTTATCCGAGATGTTATTCACCGGGATCACGATGGCCAGAACAGACGTCAGGACCGCCACAAAGATTGAGTAGATTGTGAACCCGCGGCCCACCTTAAACCACCCTAAGATTCCAATGGGCACGTTGAACAGTAGGATGAACCACCCGGTGCTCAGGTGGATCCCGCCCATCTGCAGGAGCGTCGCAATAATCTGTGAGATTCCGTTAATCCCAGCACTGAAAATCTTGCCTGGGACCAAGAATTCGTTCAGGGCGAGCGCCGTAATGGCCGCCGATCCCAGCATAATTAGGAGGTGTTTGCCCACCTCACGTTTATTTTCTAACATAATTCTCATTTTTCGCCTCTTTCTCGAATAATCCGCTTTCATCATTTAACCACATCAGCCGGCCGATGACTAGCGGAAGCACGCGCTTGGCGTTCATTTTATCTTTGACCTTGTTAGCTAAGGATACACTATTTTTCGCATAATGATGTATAAATATTTACTTTTATGAGAATAATAAACAAAATAATTAAAGTTGCCCTGAAATCACCTCGGCGTTCCAGCAAACATGCTAGAATGGAGGTTGTAATTTTATTCAAAAAATGAGAAAGGAGTGCTCCCATGAACTATTCCGCTTGTACTAGCATTTTAATTGGGGCCAAGGCTACCATGGATGGGTCGGTCATCATTGGCCGTAACGAGGACGCCAAAGCCGCTTGGCCTAAGCATTTCGTCGTTCACCCCGCCAAAACGGCTACCACCCCCCAACAATTTGTCAGCACGGACAATGGCTTCACCATGCCCTTGCCCACCCACGCTGCGAAATACACGGCAACCCCCGAATGGACCGATAAATATGGTCTCTTTGAGGAAGACGGTATCAACGAATATGGCGTGGCCATGAGCGCGACTGAAAGTACCTATTCTAATGAACGGGTTTTGGGTGCCGATCCCTTAGTCAAGGACGGTATCGGTGAAGAAGCAATGGTCACCGTCGTTTTACCCTACGTCAAGACCGCACGTGAAGGGGTCGCCCGGCTCGGCCAACTTGTCGAGCTGTACGGGACCAGCGAGTCTAACGGAATTCTTTTTGCCGATCAACAGGAAGCCTGGTACCTGGAAACGGGTGCGGGTCACTACTGGGTCGCCCAACGGATTCCGGACAACGGGTATGCCGTGATCGCCAATCAAATGGCCATTCAAGCCATCGACTTCAACGATCCGACCAACTTCATGTTTGCCCGCCACCTGCAAGATTTCGTGACCAAAAATCACTTGAATCCACACAGTGACCGCTTCATTTGGCGTGAGATCTTCGGGACACAGGATCAATCCGATCTGTACTACAACACCCCCCGGGTCTGGTACGGGCAACACGTTTTGACCCCGGCTGTCCACCAGGAACCGCAATCCTTCACGCTGCCCTTCATCCAATACGCCGATCATTTATTGGCCGTGGATGACGCGCAAGCCTTCTTGAGCAGTCACTACGAGGAAACGCCCTATGATCCCGTGGGTGCGGGAACGGCTGAACAAAAGCACCGCTTCCGGCCAATCAGTCTGGCCAAGACGCAGGAATCACACGTCTTACAGCTACGACCGAACATGGAACCCGCTTTAGCTGGCATTCAGTGGCTGGCGATGGGCGTGGCCGCGCAAAGCGTCTACGTGCCCTTCTACGCCGGCATCGACGAGACACCTGCCGCCTATCACCTGGGCGCAGCGACTTACGATGCCGAATCGGCCTACTGGGTCTACAAGCTCATCAGTGTGCTGTTAGACGCCCACTACCACGAGGCTTGGCCAACCGTCAGTGCCGTACAAAAGGACTTGCGGATTGCCTTTAAACAGGCCGTCCAGCACACGGATGCGGTCGCCTCACAACTGACCGGTCCAGAACTTAGCCATTATTTAACGCAACAAGCAACCGCGAACGCCGCATTGGGAATTCGGCGCTACCGGGAGTTAGCGGCGACCTTGATTACTCAGGCCACCGATCTAGGGCCTTTGAACTATCAACAAGACCTCAATTTATAATCAACGGTGAACTTGCTTCACCAATAAATGGGAGATAAAACAATGGAAAACCAGAAAAAGATTAAATTATCCAATTTAATCTTGATGATCTTTACGGCCATTTACGGCTTCGCTAACACGACAGTCGCTTATGACCAAATGGGTTACGCAAGTATCATTTGGTACGTTCTCGCCGCCTTACTGTTCTTCTTACCTAGCGCCATGATGCTAGCGGAATATGGGTCGGCATTCAAAGAGGCTAAGGGGGGTATTTACTCCTGGTTAGCCGGTTCGATCGGTGAAAAATGGGCCTTCATTGGGACCTTCATCTGGCTGTCATCCTGGATCATTTGGATGCTATCGACCTCGACGAAGGTTTGGATCCCACTTTCCACGTTAATCTCCGGGAGTGACCAAACGCAAACCTGGTCGATCCTCGGTCTGAGCTCAACGCAAACGGTCGGCCTCCTCGGGATCGTTTGGATCTTGACCGTGACGTTCTTCGCAACGCGTGGGGTGAACTCCATCGCTAAGATCTCCTCATTGGGTGGGATCTTCGTGATGTTCCTGACCGCCCTCTTCTTCGTGGCCAGCATCGTCATCGTCATTTTAAATCACGGCCAATTGGCAGAACCCATCAACGGGATTCACAGCTTCATCTCCTCACCGAACCCGCAATTCTCCTCGCCAATGGCCCTTATGTCCTTCGTGACGTACGCGGTCTTCGCTTACGCCGGCATGGAATCCATGGGTGGAATCACGGATAGTATGGACAAACCCGAAAAGACTTTCCCTAAGGGCCTGATCATTTCAACGATTGCCATCACCATCATGTACTCCCTGTCGATCTTCCTCTGGGGGATCAGCACCAACTGGAGCAGTGTCTTAGGTAAGAGCCAAGTTAACTTGGGGAACATTACCTACGTTCTGATGAACAACTTGGGACTCGTCTTGGGGAAGGCCATGGGCTTAAGTGCCGTCACCTCCGCCACGATTGGTCACTGGTTGGCGCGGCTGACTGGGTTGAGCATGTTCATGGCTTACCTGGGCTCCTTCTTCGTCTTGGTCTACTCACCCCTGAAGTCCTTCATCATAGGATCTTCACCAAAATTGTGGCCCAAGAAGATGACCAAGTTAAACAAGGTCGGCATGCCAGCGTACTCCATGTGGCTTCAGGCCATCGTGGTCGCTGTCTTCATCTTCTTGGTCGCCTTCGGGGGCTCCGCAGCCAACGAATTCTACCTGATTTTGACCGACATGGGGAACGTGTCAACGTCATTCCCTTACCTGTTCTTGATTGGGGCTTTCCCATTCTTCAAGCGTCGGCAAGACCTGGAACGGCCATTTGTCGTTTACAAGAACCGGGCCTTCACTAACACTGTTGTGACGGTGGTCTTGGTCATCTTGGTCGGTGGGATCGGCTTCACCTGCCTCCAACCAATCATGGATCACGACTACATGACCGCCTTCTGGACGATCATCGGGCCAATCTTCTTCGGTGCCGTTGCTTGGATCTTCTACCACAACGCGCAAAAGCGTTCGGATGAAGAAGCCGCTTCTAACGAAGATTAATTTGGTGATTGGATTAGCCGTTTAAAGATTAAGAGGAAACCTGAAGTTTTGGGTTTCCTCTTTTGCTGTCTTAATGGTTTTCCATACTAAAAGGTTGAAAGATGGCGCACCTGTCTCGTTCCAGTATTGGTAAGAGTTCATACCGTCATGATTAATATAAATTGGCCGCACTCCGGCTGCCAGGGATTCCGCCTGCTGTGGGGACGCTCCGGACTGGGAAACGGTCCTCCGACTCGATTTGAAGCCACGAAGAACGCGTGTCTTCAAAGTCGCCCATATTGTGAGCTAGCCTCTGGCCAGCTCACAATATTACCACAGCTGGCTGCATCCCTGTCCTCCTCCGGCTCTGACGGTGCTTTATCACGACAACAGTCGGAAAATCTGGAGACTTAGCGCTTTCGTTCCAATCTATAACGATTGCTACAGTCAGTAACCTCGTTGTCTAAAAACACTATGTAAGCCGATAAGGCGAAGGATCCACTAGGTTGCCTAATTTTAGTCCCACTGTTGTTGCCAGAATAGGCATGGTTGGTACTTTGAAACCTTCAATCTTTAGTACTAGACATCTACTTTTACTTTATTACAAGGTATCTTCCAATAGGAGGTATTCTAGTTCCGTTTGAAAACCGATTAATTTCCCTCCCAGCTGCCTAAAAATCAGGCCGCCAAAAGGCTGACATATCAACGAATTCTTCATGTCTTCAAAGTGAAGATTTAAGATTTTACCTAACCATTGTATAATTAAAGAAGGAGGCATTTACGCAGCGGCTTAGAGCTGCTTGACGGTCATTTGTTGCGGGAGAAATGCTTAACAATTTTTCCATAGACCGTTCAGATAACACTTAGAACTTAGTGCCGTAGATTTTGAAGCTTTTTAGGAGGAGATTTATCATGGATGAAGGGTCAGTACCGAGGCTTGTTATTCTAGGATTCTTAATTACTATGGGGATTTTTGCTATATTTGACTCACCACTTTTTAGCGTTAATCAAGTGATGGGCGTCATTGGTGTGATTCTACTCACAGGCGTGTTCATTTATAATCTGAAGCTAGCGAAAAAAGCCTCTGACAAGTAAGAATTGAGTATGATTCTATATCGGTTGGCGTACCCTCATTGCCTTCGTGAGAGTATCCCGACTTTTTTTATTGATTACGGGTAAAATTACCGATACCACTACTGTAAAATACCGATTTGTAGGGTACACTAAGAAAAGAAACGGGGGGTGAGTTAACGACATGGATTTATCTGAAAAGCTAAAATTTTGTCGGGCCACTGCCAAACTCACTCAAAAACAAGTGGCCGACCAACTGAATGTGTCGCGCAAGACGGTATCTGGTTGGGAAAACGGGCACAGTTACCCGGATACCGCCAGTATCGTTAAGCTTAGTGACATTTACGACATCTCACTCGATGACCTCTTACGAAACGATAGATTGCTGGCATACTACCGTGAACAGGATCATGCTCAGACCGCTAATCATAAAATTCTGATTGGAAGTTACTATCTAAATCTGATGCTATGGTTGCTCAGTTACATCAAATTTTTTCGACCAGCCGGCCTCCATTCGCCCCTTATTCCATTCTTGTTGTTAACAACACCATCGTTTATTTAACTCATTTTTCAGACTGGAAACGATTCCGAAAAATGCCATATACCATCAAAGCTGTCATTGCTTTTATGCTTATTTTGATAGGACATATCGCCCTCAATGTGATAGATTCAAGCTTTTTGAACTACTTGAGTCAAGCCGAATTACACTTTCTAGTTGGGTTTGTTATGGGCCGCCTATTGCTAATCATTTTAATCTCGTTTAGCCTTGAAATTTTGCTTTTCTTCCGACCTGTTGGCAGAAGCAGTTAGCAACAAATACAACACAATACAAGCCCAGCTCCACCACAATCGCTTTAAATGATTGTGGTGGAGCTGGGCTATTTTTAAATCACTAAACTTTTCATCGCTGCCGGCGCAACGTTCGGTCCGGTTGTTGCCCGATGAACAGCGGCACCTTTTCCTCGACCACGTCGCTGAATTCCAGGCCATACCAGCGTTGCGGTGACAACGTGATTCGTTGTAGCAAGAGGCGTCCGCCAATCAACAGACGGTCCAACGGCGGCAAGTCGCCCTGCACACCGAGGTCTTGGAACTGTTGATTGAGCATGACGAATTTAAAATTACCGACCCGCCGGAAGGGAATGCTGGAGTAACGCGGTGTCTGATCGCCCAGTACGCCTTCATTTAACAGGTCATTGACGATCTGTCGCAAGTAAACGTTCAGTCGCTGTGGCTTCTTGAATCCCAGGTAGAGCTGCACGTCCATCACGTTACGAGTCCCCAGCGAATTCACCGTGTAGGCGCACTCGTTGGGCGTATCCGTCTCGTTGACCGTGACAAACCAGTAGACCCGCGCGCGTTTCGGCTGCTGGTCCAAAATGGAATAGATGACTGCCCGCTTGATGCGATAACTGCTGGAGACCGGCGTGATGTAGACCAGATTCGTCGCAAACGTCGGCACCTGATCATCATCGCTTAACTGTTCCAACTGCGGCACAAAGTCCAGCAGTGACACATCCTCCGTTGCCTCCAGATGCGCGTCTCGCCGACGGTTGCCCGCGTACCAGAAGACCATGATGGTCAAAATAATCAGCGTGATCAGCAGAGTGACGTACCCGCCATGAACAAATTTTGCCAAACTGGCCAGCAAGAACAGACTCTCCAACAAGCCAAAACTGATGACGTAGAGCCAGGCCAAACGTTGATGGTGGCGCTGAACCAGAAAGGCATGTAACAGTAGCGTCGTCATCAGCATGGTCACGGTAATTGCCAGGCCGTAAGCCGCCTCCATGTTGCTCGATGTTCGAAAGTACCAGACGATGCTCAGCGTCACCACGCACAACAACCAATTCACGGTCGTGATGTAGAGCTGACTCTTGACGTTACCGGGGAATTTGATACGTAGCCGCGGCAACAATTTCAGACCAATTGCTTCATGGACCAGCGTGTACGACCCGGTAATCAAGGCCTGCGAGGCAATGATGGCGGCAATCGTGGCAATCAGGATGGCAAACCACTGCCAGCTCGCCGGGACCATCGCGTAGAAAGGATTCACCGGATGCGTGGCTGCCAGCTGCGTGCTGTGCCGGACCACCCAGGCACCTTGGCCCAGATAGCTGAGCATCAGCATGGCGTAAACGAACGGCCACGTGCCATAGATGTTGGGCCGCCCGACCTGCCCCATGTCCGAGTACAAGGCCTCAGCCCCGGTCGTTGCCAAAAAGATGCTACCTAAGATAAAGATGCCCTGATGATTGACGGGACTAAAGAGAAACTGTACCGCGTAGACCGGCGATAATGCCCGTAACATGGTGGGCACCCGGACTAAATTAATGAGGCCCACGAGTCCAATGAAGCCAAACCATAGCAACATTAGCGGCCCAAACGACCGACCAACGCGCTCCGTGCCAAACCGTTGAATTAAGAAGAGACCAAGGAGAATGCCAGTGACGACCAGTAGGACCCACCCCTGGGCGCTACTAAAGTGAACGGAGCCTAAAGTTTGGCCCTTTAACCCCTCAATCGCCGAAGTCACCGTCACGGCCGGAGTCAGCGTCCCGTCAGCAAGTAACGCCGCCCCACCAATCAATGCGGGCACAATCAGCCAGTTGGCGTGAGGCCGAACCAACGCATATAGGGCAAAGATTCCGCCCTCGTTACGGTTGTCGGCACGCATCGCCAACAGAATATATTTCACCGTCGTAATCAGCATCAGCGTCCAGAAAATCAGTGAGATGCTGCCCAACATAATCGGTGTTGCCGCGACCGCTTGCCGCCCCGTTTGATCAATAATGGCGTTCATTACATACAGTGGTGACGTCCCAATGTCCCCGTACACGATTCCCAGTGTGATCAACATCCCCACACCAGACAATGCCCGCGTCGTGGTTCTCATGAGTCTGACCTCCCATCTCATACTACTGGAGACCATCATAGGCATTTCACGCCAAAACCCCAACCAACCACCCGCGATTGAGTAAGTCACTAACCGAATTAGCGGGTAAAACGAAAAAAGTAGTGTCTGTCAGAGCTTTGGCGTACACTACTTGGACACTGAGAAAATTGAAATGAATTTATCACCCCATACCTGTGGGGAACACTTACTTTTAGAGCTGATTGAATAGGTCAGCGAAGGGAAACTTCCCTCGTATACACGGGAAACACTTATCGAAATCAATCCCCGTCAACTCACTTAGTACACTCATCTAATCGCACCTTATAGTCTAGCAGCTTCTGCACCGTATCTAACTGCAAGCGTCCAACCGAACTCTTACCCTTGCGTAACTTCCTAACGCTCTCAATATCAACGCCGGCGCCCTTACCTATGGCATAATCTGTAAGTTCCTTACGCCCTAATAACTCCTGTATCTCTCTGGCTAACTCAACTCGTTGCACGCTATCAACCCCCATGCTATAATGTATACATAAAAGCGAGAGCCGGTTGTGACGGCCCTCGCAAGTTCGCGAGTTTGGCGCGGTATTGTCGGAGCTACTTCTTAGATGAGGTGGCTTTTTTTAGTATCGCAATCACCTTAACGTAGTGTACAGCGACCTCACTCTTATTGAGCATTGCTTTACTATACCTCAACTCTAAGCGACTCGCCAACTCTAACACTGCTGACACTAATTCCACACACCTATAAATGCAGTCAAGTAATCCAATCCTTTTCCATGAGACGCATACGCATCACCTCACAATGGGATCACCCCCGTATACACGGGGAATACTGGCTGCTAAGGGATTCGACATTGACCCGACAGGGATCACCCCCGTATACACGGGGAATACATGTTAAGCAGAACACAAACGACACGACCCATGGGATCACCCCCGTATACACGGGGAATACGTAAGTGCCACTTGGTCAATCACCCGAATTTGAGGATCACCCCCGTATACACGGGGAATACTGAGTAATCCCAGTGCTTTTTCAAACTTCATAAGGATCACCCCCGTATACACGGGGAATACCATAAGCGATCACCAACTTTAAAATCTCGGTCGGGATCACCCCCGTATACACGGGGAATACGTATCCAATGGACTAGATGGTACGACACAAGGGGGATCACCCCCGTATACACGGGGAATACTTCAAGGTGAACGGTGGAGTAAGAACGCCAAGGATCACCCCCGTATACACGGGGAATACTGCAGTTTGACACCATCAGTAACGCAGTGCTTGGGATCACCCCCGTATACACGGGGAATACTCGCGTTCCATATGTGCCGCTTGAGGTTCCAAAGGATCACCCCCGTATACACGGGGAATACTCTCTCACCTGAAGAGTTCTAATGCGATTTTGAGGATCACCCCCGTATACACGGGGAATACTCGCTGATACCGTGGTTCCAGAGCTCGCAGTAAGGATCACCCCCGTATACACGGGGAATACCTGCATTGCTGACCGGTATGCGAAGCCAAGAAAGGATCACCCCCGTATACACGGGGAATACAGTTTGTCATGATGTAGCCTCCTAGTCAGTTAAGGATCACCCCCGTATACACGGGGAATACGTTCTGGATTGATTTCACTACTGAAAAGGAGGAGGATCACCCCCGTATACACGGGGAATACCGGGTCTGCTATCGACCACAAGACGGATAGAGAGGATCACCCCCGTATACACGGGGAATACTGACCGACTTACAGCCAGTTAAGCAGACGGGAAGGATCACCCCCGTATACACGGGGAATACCTACACTCACCGAAGTTATTGTTCCAGAATCTGGGATCACCCCCGTATACACGGGGAATACCGTCAAACTTTTCTGGAAAACATGTCAGGCAAGGGATCACCCCCGTATACACGGGGAATAGTGACGCCGTTTACGATGGAATAATAGCTAAAGAGGATCACCCCCGTATACACGGGGAATACGGCATTGACGATAAGTATCTGCAAGACCATCTGGGATCACCCCCGTATACACGGGGAATACCGTGACCTCTATCCGCGGATCGTCTGAGTAGTAGGATCACCCCCGTATACACGGGGAATACCCGGCGTACCCAGCCTTTGCCATGATATCCGTGGGATCACCCCCGTATACACGGGGAATACAAAGAGCTATGAACACAAGGAGGCGCCACATGAGGATCACCCCCGTATACACGGGGAATACAACCGTCCGTCTTTCATGGGTACCCTACCGACGGGATCACCCCCGTATACACGGGGAATACTCGCTGAAACGGCTCAACAAGAAGAATGCCTCGGGATCACCCCCGTATACACGGGGAATACCACCGACCGAGTAGAGCCCTGTATCCATCGTCAGGATCACCCCCGTATACACGGGGAATACTAGGACAGCTGACACTCATGGCAGTCGTTCTCGGGATCACCCCCGTATACACGGGGAATACCTGAAGACATTCCATTGCCGTTCGACTAATCAGGGATCACCCCCGTATACACGGGGAATACTGTGGTTCAACTGGGACGATCCCGCCTATCTTGGGATCACCCCCGTATACACGGGGAATACCCACTAGTAGCATCGTTAACCATGGCTATCTGAGGATCACCCCCGTATACACGGGGAATACTCTTCACCCATCCGTTCTTTTGCAACTCTCTAAGGATCACCCCCGTATACACGGGGAATACTTGCGCAGAATGAACATGATTTTAAAACCACTAGGATCACCCCCGTATACACGGGGAATACACTAAACAAACGCCGTCACACCGGGATTCTATTTTTCAAAAAAGCCCTTTTTCCTTTAACTTGCTCGCCAACTCGAACGTTGCCTGCGCATCAGATAATGCGTTATGCGGATGCAAGTTTTCAATCTCATAATCTGCCAAAACTGTTTCCAGCCTGTAGTTGTCCAGAAACTTATTCGCCTTCTTTACCAAAGGCATCAAATCAATTAACCGATTCGTCAAGCTGGATTGCCCAATTTTTCTAAAGGCAGCCAGTAAAAAGCTTTCGTCGAAGTGCAAATTGTAGCCAACCACGGGGGCATCCGCGATAAATTCTTGCAAGGCCTGTAACCCAACGGCTAGACTGACACCTTGCTTATCCAACATTTCAACGGTGATATCAGTAAGCTCCGTTATTTTTTCCGGAATCTTCTGTGCGCCTTGAATCAGTTGATCAAACTGTACAATCTTGCCATCTTGGTCCCACTTGACCGCACCAATCGAGAGGATCACATCCTTGGCTGGATCTAACCCAGTAGTCTCTAAATCAAGACTAACCACCTTGAATTTCTTGGTCGCCGGTGAGGAATTTTTGATAGATTGACGAGTCATCATTTTCGCCCGATGAAATTTAGCAGCATTACTGAATCCGTGTTTTACCCCACCGGTTGCCTCTTTCAAGCTCATCATCAACGGGATCCCATCGAAATCCACAACTTGCCGGTCCTTACGCGTTGTTCTAAATTGATAGCCCAACTCGTTTTGCGCATTATAGACCATGGTCGCTTCACCCCGACCGATGTTTTCCATGATTCGGTCCCATAAAGCATCTCGTACTCGTGCGCTCACGTTGCCCACGTAAACGCCCGTCTGGATTTCTTGATACCACTTAGTCAGGTCACCCTTCAGCGACTTGGGAACTTTTGTTAGCGTAATCACGATCATCGGCTGTCTTCTTTCTGCAGCTCATGATACTGTACGCCAAATTTTTGCAGTCCCAGTCGGTCGTCCCAGAGGCTAACCATGTCAACTTCACTATCGTCTTCAGAGATTCCCAGAAGTGCTTTTAAATCCTTTACCATCCGCACCAGCAACTTACTTTCAACGAAGACATCGCGCATCGCTAAGCGCACCTTTGACCCAATATCTGAGTCATCCCCATACTTTTCGGTCACGCTAAAGGCCACCGGAATGGAGAATTCCGCCTTATATAGGTCCGCAAAATCATAAACGAACGATAGATCATGACCCGTGTGAACAAAGCCCAGACCTGGTGAAGCTCCTAAAGCCGAAATGACACTATAACTCAGTCCGTAAAGTGCCTGATGGGCCGCGGTCAAGGCCTTATTGATCGGTGTTCCAGACTCGAAATTATCTGGATTATAGTCGCGCCGTGACCAGGCAACACCGGTCTTTAAGGACTGATCCAGATATACCTGCCGCACCCGGGCGCCTTCTTTTCCACGCAACTGTTGCATCGTCAGCTGAGAGACGTCATCGTCTGGAAAACGCATCTGATACATCTCCCGGGCAACCTTTACCCGTGAACGTTGATTAGACACTAGTTTCGCCTGGGCGACGAGCAATGTCGAGGAATGGTTGAGCGGCCGACCATAGGCATACTGTCGCACCCCTTGCTCACCGACCCAAACCACTCCCAGGCCCGCCTCGCCAATCAGTTCCATGGCTCGATGAGTCACATCCACACCGGGGCCTAACATGAGCACGCTCAGCATCGCCGCCGGAACATACACAATTCCCCGGTCATCTAGGACTTGAATGGCACTGTCCCGTCGATTGAGTTTAGCATGTTCCAAGTACAGAAAGGTAATCCGGTCATGAACCCGACCGAGCTCATAGCGTTCCGGTTTCTTAGCCCCAACTTGTTTTTTCGCCATGACTACGCCTCCGGGATCACCGTCATTAAGCCCATACCAAACGCCTTCTCACGGCCAATCCCTTTGATCAGGGTTTCCTTAAAGGTCGCGACATCACTGATTCGCAGTAGCCCCTCAAAGGTCACCCGACTCAAGCGAACCCCTTGACCAACTCGCCGATGGAGCTCTGGCCACTCACGCCCCACAATATCAAAAGACCACGTTGGCTGCCCATCCGGATCTTCAGCTGACACATTCTGAACCAGCTCGAAACCTGACTTTTCAGCTCGAGCAATCAACCATTGCCGCTGCCGCTCAATTGTGATGTGTGGCACCACTCGTCCCTGTCGTTCACCAGGCTTCGTAATCGTGTGCGTCGGATTAGCCGTTAACCGAAATTGGAGTAGCTGACCATCATGAAGTGTGGCTAGCAGGTGGTCATACGATTTGGTCATTACTGTTCCCCGAACCCCGTACGTTACTAGCTTTTCGGCATCCGGTTTTTCCTCACTCAAGACGAGCAAGTAACGTCTACCGTTCAACTGATCGATTCGCCACAGATGCCGCGGTCGTTCTCCCGCTGCAACTTCTGCCGGAAAACTCTGCTCGACCCAGTTATGGTAGGCGCCAAGATGCGTCAAATCTCTAGTCTTGGCGCGATTATTACTGTCAATTTCTACTCTTGATAAGTACATATTTACTCCTCTCCGAGAGCGCTAAATGGGTCGTGCTGGGTATCTAGGTCACTGCTCTGCGTTTTTAGTTGACTCAATGAGACCGTGTCTCTGGCGACGGCACGAAAACCGTGTTGCCGATTTCGCTGGTCGAAGGAAACGACGCGGTCTTTGACTAATGCGCTCGACTTGTCAGCCAATAAATTAGCATCAGCGACAATTTCGAGCGTTTTTGTGGGCTGTCGTCTTTGATACCAAGTTGCGGCCTGCCATTTTAATTCTTTTAGCTCCGCAACCGGCGTCTGGTCAGTAAACTCTTGAATCTCCAGCACACCGGCGGGAACATTTGCCCGACGACCCAGAAATAACTGGAACCGTGGGTGCTTAAGCGCAAATTTTATGTCATCAATTAAATCGACATCGTCACTACCTATTGCCACGACAAAGACGGCATCTTGAATATAGTCGCGATAAGTAATTTTACGGGTGCCAGCTTTCCATTCTACCGTCTGAAAGTCTGTCAAATGGCGGCCAACCTGGTCAATCCGGACCGCAAAGCTTAACGTATTGAGCTTTGCAATTCGCTTGTCGTTGCGGCGGTAACCCAATGCCGCCGCTACCATCCCAATCACCGCACTTTTAGTTGGATAGTCGTTGGTCGTCCGTCGAGCAAAACTCGCTTCGTTACCATACGACTGCAACGGTGCGGTTAACTTAATCGTTAGCGTTTTCATCCTGAACCACCTCTGATAGCTGTGCTGTGACCTGTTCCAGAAGATCTGATAACTTCGCCACATTAGTCCCAATCTTGGAATCTGACTTGCCTAACACAAAGTTAGCGACTGGTTCGTCCACAAAGGCTTGGGTCCGTTGGTATTCCGCTTCAAGTTTGGTAATTGAGGGGGCAACGTAACCACTATTAGAGGTCACTGGATTTTCAAATGCCGAGACCAAGTTGACTGGCGTGTCCCGACGAATCGTCACCATCACATAGCTTGGCAGTGTTTTATTGGCAAAGGTATTCTGCTTCCCCGTTGGCATTGAGAGCAAGAAATCTTTAATGAAATCGGCTGTTCCCTTAATGGCATCCGTCGCATTTAGGTTGTGGACCAATTCATTCATGTTCACATTAGCATAGCGATAAAGTGTCGCCGAGTTAAAGTCGATAGTTCCTAACATCGCTGCCCCAGTGGTGTCATCTGGCTGTTCATCATCCAGTGCCGTAAAGTAATCGTACTCAGGAACCACTTCATGCGTTGAAATTGCATGGGCCACTTGGGCCGATGCATCCACATTTAATTCAGGATTGTCCGCTACCATCCGACCAAATAGGGCGAGATCTAGGGACTGATCGCCCTTCAACACCTTTTTAACTTCTTTCTTATCTAGCTCCTCATTATCAATCGCATATTGCGCTAATTTAGCGATTTGACCACGACTGACCAAGAGTAATGCCCCAGTTATATTATCCTTTTTGGTATCTATTTTGATGCCAGCCAGCTTAAAGATTTCAACCGCTTTGGCCAGCGCAGCCTCATCATCTAGGGAGGTATCTAATTTCTTCAGTTCAGCCACCAGCAGATTAGCGGCTTGCTTAGTACGCGTTCCTGCGGAAACATTATCCAGCTTAAATTCGTCGCGGACAGCCTTTTTCCAGCTTTGTGAAGAGACCCGCGCCCGCGTAACACCGCCATAAAGAGCGGTCTTAGGCGCACCCGTATCGTCACGGTTAATGTTTGATGATGGAACGGTTTGTAAGACGCTTAAGTCAACATATAGATTTTTAGTCATTAGTGTTCTCTCCTTCTGATTTAGCTTGCTTCACTGAATAGTATTGTTGTCCCCAACGTAGCCGCACTCGACTAGCTTGCTCATAGCTCTTTTGTAGGCCATACAGATCCTGTGCTAACAGAGCATAATCAATCTTTTGTGCAGGACTATGGGATTTTAAGATGCTTACCAAATGTGACAGGCTATTAATCACACCTGAGACATTCGTTGTCGCTAACAAGGGTTGTACTCTACGATCCATAGCAACTCGCAGATCATCGTTTCCCCGTAGTCTGCCTAAAGCCCCAAAGAAAGTTTCACCTTGCGGATCTTCACTATAAGCTGACGCATAGACAAACGAGTCATTATTCCCCTGTTGGTGAATCGCATAAAAACGGATAGCTGTATAGACGGCCACTTCTTCAGGCGTTGGTTCCCCATTCGGTGCATGACTCAACTGGCTTTCATCTAAGTTAGTCATAATGACTGGCCAAACCGTCTCAGCACGGTGGCTGGTAATTGTCGGTGCGTTTCTGAGACTTGCTAGGACTGCCTTATCCGGATTACCGTTACGATAGAGAGTACGAATAATCTGACCGGCGGCTTTTTTAACTTCACTTGCCATAATTCCTCATCACTCCTTTTCTAGGTCAAGGTCACGGCGAACGTTATACATCAGGTGGTTCTTCGCGGTAAAGATATTAAGCGGTCGTCCATGATCATCACTAATGCCTCTGACATCTCGCGGTGAGCTAGCTTGCATCTCATCGTCGACGGCCTTTATCACAATCTTTTCTAGCTCGGCCTTCCACAGGTTAATCTTGGCATCCCGGTCATCTTGACCCCTGAGACTACTCAACCATTCCTTGAAGGGACCATTCAATTGCTCATAAAACTTCGCACTCATCCCACTAGCAAAGGTTCGTGTATCCAAATTGCGAATCTTGCCAATGTCCGTGGCAAAATGATAATAATCATTGCCAATTGTCTGCGTTGTTTCAATAACCCCTTCAATTCGTATCGGCCATCGCTCAGTTAACTCATCATCAAACAAAACGTCCGCTTGTAATTCCATATCATCAACCACTTCGGCCGCTGGTGACTGTGAGGTCGCATTACCATCGCTAATCAGGGTTACTGAATTCAAGAACAGCGGTGCATCGTGAGCAATCAACTGCTTTTGTTTGAGTGCTCTTAGCCAGATGACAATTCCTGGTTCGTGCATATCATCCTGCCGTCTCACTTTCACGTATTGACCGAAGTTCCGCCACATCGCAATTCCTAGAGAACGGAGACTTTTTCCCGCCGGTCGATAGGCATTGGTCTTCTTATCGAGTTTCCAAGTCGTCATTGGCTCAATTAGTGCATCCTCATACGCAAACGTCGGAATTCCGGCACTAAGAATCATTGGCTGACCGTCCTGCCACTCGATATGTAAAAGCCGGGACCAAGTCGTATACAATTCCGCGAGATTGTCCGGAAGTATCAGGGCCTTGCGTTGGGCAACGTAGTCACGAACCGACTTAGCTTCCCAAACTGGTTTTTGTAGCGCATATTCCGTGCCGTTTTGCCGCGTATCAACTAATACTAAATTCAGCATTAACGTGTCAAACAGTGTCTTTCCCTTGGCAAACACCGGATTGAGCCGGTAGATCCAGCCCCCAGAGTTGGAGAACTTTTCTTCGGTCACAACCTTGGTCTTATCCGTAACACCCGTAAAGTTTTGGTAGGCAATTACCCACCGCACTAATTCATCCAGTGACACCTCATTCTTGGCCTCACCCGATTTAGGTGTAAAAATATCCGGCGTATGAGCACTTTCCGAAATACGGCGGTTCATCTGCTTCACCAGAACCTGGCCTTTTCCCGCAGCAACCTTTCTGTTCTCCGGAACCAGCGCGTCGTAGTCTTCAGTCGATGCCTGATAGAAAGGCCGGTCCCCAAAGAATTCAAAATCTGCCGTATGTCCCTTTAGGTAATCAGTAACTGCTGCTGAGAAATGACCCGCTTGGTAGAGCTGGTCCCAAGTCGTAAATAATATCTCTTCACCCTCGTCATCCTCGAACGTGTCTAAGTCAATCTCTAAGTTCTCCGGCGACTTAATATCTCCTTCCAACCACGAGTACTGTTCACCATCGGCGTCGACTCGCGAATAAACCGTCGTTAAGATGGCTAAGAGCAGCCGCAACAAGGCTAAATCTTGGCTATGCATATCGCCAGCTAGTTGTCGGTAGCTTGAAGCGTTTTCAAATAAATCAATCAAAGAAACTGTCTTTTCTTGATTATTTTCGGCTGTCACTACTTTAATCCAAGGATCAGTTGTTAAATTAAACTTTTTGCTGTCCACCAGTATCACCTTCCTTTACATATTTTAAGCCGAACTTTGAAGAATACGTCAGCCGCCAACCAGCAAACGTCACCGCCAGATTTTCATCCAACGGTAAGGCCAGTGCCCCTTTGAGCCAGACGTCGCTTTGCCACCCTAAGAAATAGCGACTGGTCAACTTTTCGAGCGCGTCAATTGCCTGGTCGATTCGCGGCGTTACCGCAACCGGAAGCCGGATGACTTGCTGAGCGATATCCTGTGAAGAAACGTCACTTAAGCGTCGACCGTCTAGTAAGAAGTTCCCTTCGTTTGTATGCTGAACTAGGATAACTTCTAGCGACTCTCTAATATCCCGAACCGCTGCACTGGCCTTCTGCTCATCCTGATCAACGTTGCCTAAATTGCGACCAAGCCAATCGTGAATTGTGGCTCCAAGCTTTGTTTTGGGATTGGCGACCTGAAAGACGTGGGCCTTTCTTTTTTCGGCTTTTAAGACATTATCAAATTCAACTCTAGCAGCATCAATACCAGGCACTTCGCAATCCGTTGAAGGATCATAAACCCGCTGCACCAGTGGTGAGATATCATCAGGCAAGTTAATTGTGTCCTTTAAAAAGTGATCCGTCTTCATCAGCAAGTATTGATTGTAAACGTTTGCGCTACCGGATTCATAAGTGTTAGGGCCTTCAATCCCCATGACAAAGACTTTTGGCGTCTTTAAGGCTTCAGGTCGGTCAATCTGATGGCGATGCAACCGCCCCGCTCGCTGCAGAATCAAATCCATTGGCGCGATATCCGTGTACATGACATCAAAATCAATATCCAAAGACTGCTCCAAAACCTGGGTCCCAATGACAATCAGTTTATCCGGTCGCTGGCCATGCTTACCAATTGCGGCTTGGAGCTTATCTTCCTGTGCGACTCGATCAGTTGCTAGAAAAGCTGAATGCAAGACCATTAATTTAATATCAGCCGGCATTTTCTCCGCCAATGCCTGTGCGCGCCTAACCGTATTGACGATAATTCCAGCAACCCCACCACCACTGATTTGATCAGTGACATGGGCAACCAGGTCTTCATCAGACACATTTAAACGTTGAACCTGTAACTTAGTTGGTTGCTGATCACTCTGACCTGGGAAGGATGTCACCTGCTTAAGTTGGTGACCATCTAACAAGCTCAGTAATGGATAAGCTTGCGTATCCTCCCAATCCTTAGGCGCTTCGAGTTCATACTTCAAGCCATATTTTCCCTTTAAATAAGCCTCTAATAAAAGGTTTCGTTTATTCTTGGGGAGGGTCGCGGACAAAATTATAATTGGGACGTGATAAGCGCCTAGCCAGCGCAATGCCTTGTACAAGTACTGATTCATATAAGCGTCATAGGCATGAACTTCATCGATCACAACTACTTTGCCACTAAAGCCTAAATGGCGGAGGAAAAGGTGCTTTTGCTTCAACCCCAGCAACAAGAGATTATCGATTGTTCCTACCGTAAATTTCGTCAAAATCGACTTTTTTCCGGAGAACCAGCTATTGACGACGACCTTACCTAACCCATCATCAGTGTCGTAAATATTCGTCGCGTTAGGTAGCGCCTGATACTTATGGTTAAATTGCGATTTTCCATGCATCAATCTAATCTGTAAGTTCTCGGTCTGTTGTTTAGCTAGAAAGCCTAACCAGTCGTCTACCCGATCAAACATGGCATTGGTCGTTGCCTGTGTTGGCAGCCCCATAAAGAGGCCATCGCGACCGGTGATATGTGCTAATTGTTCTGCTGCCAGCAAGGCAATCTCAGTCTTCCCAATTCCCATGGGCGCCTCAATGATAACCACTCCCGGATCTAGTGCTTCACCAATTGCTTGTGTCATCACTCTTTGAACGGGACGCGGCTCGAATCCCCAGCGAACCTGATATGGGTTCTGCTTAGGGTCCGTCAAATCCACGTGTTGGGGATTCCATTCGCCACCGACATCCCAGGCTATCATCGCTTTCTGATAACGCTTTTTAATGCTATCTTCTGGCCAAGAGTGATCCAATGGAATCAAAGGAAAAAGCGGCGTTTGCTTATCATTATTTAAGTACTCACTGGAGGCCAGCCAATCCGCCATAATGAGTAAGCCTTCTAAGATGACAGCTTGTGGCTGCGTTATGTCAGGAATCTCCTCGACCTTTTGGTACCCAGACGAGGTCAACCCATATTCAAAAAGTTCTTTTTGGACATCTTTCCAAGGTGCTTGAATCTCCGGTTTATTATCACTCTGATAATAGTTGGCCGTGTAAGTGTCGATTTGCTCATCTGGAGGACAGCTGGCTGGCTTGCCATGGTGACCTCCGATGATGGCTCCGATTGAATTAGGAACGTCAAAGCCTTCCAGAATGGCCTCACCCGCTAAAGCATGCGGGGACTCTTTTGGTGATGCCAAATCTAGATGATCAAAGTCTGCAAAGCCAGCTCGGACTAGTTTTGACTTTAAATAATCGTCCAATGAGCTGTCACGGTCATAAGATTTTTTTCCTTGAAAAGCCGCCGTTGCCTTACCAATGTCATGTGAAAATCCTACAAATTTAACTAGGTTATGTACCTCTGTAGCTGATAATGTCCCCTGTAGCAGTTGTCGCTGGCCTAGGCTCAACCACTGATTGAACAGGTAATTTATCACATTTTGTGTGTCTAATAGATGCACGATGAGTGGTAGCCACGCTTGTTGACCATCTTCTGATTGCTTTTTAGCCCACAACGCTGCTGCCCGCTTTGATATTTCCACTGCCATTCTTACCGTCTGCTTTCTATGACTTAGAGACTGTCTGACTTCAATTCCTTTAAGCTACTTTGTAAAGTTTCATATTCTACCGTTATTCTTAAGATACAATTTGAAGAGTTTTGCGTCAATACAGTAAACACATAAAATAATTTGTGGAAGTCAATAAATACTACTGAAACGTACCTTTGTATGTAAGCGCATTCAATTTATACTTGAAATCTGTTTTTTAAAAAGTACTCGTCTTCTCTGAAACAACTTTTCTCACACCAAATAGATTTTCCCCTCTCATAGTATAGTGAATTTAATTTTTTTACTTCAATGCTTTTAAACGCATCGCAAATTGCAAGAACAAGTTAGTCACTAGAGCCAAATACTAATACCAAAGGATT
>NZ_AZDP01000017.1 GCF_001435525.1 Levilactobacillus koreensis JCM 16448 | reverse complement strand
GCTTGAGACTGTAGGAACAGTCAAAACATTCTAGTCCTTTTATGAATAAATTGGGAATAACTAACTTTTATAAACTATCAGCATCAAAAATATTCCTAAACAGATTGGATGGCGTTATTACAATGACTTGGTCACAATGGTTTGTTACCCCGACTTTAACGAGTCTGTTCTTTCTTCTCGGCGTCTTAACGCTCTACTGGTTCATTACGAATCAGATCATCGCGCTGTTAAAACGCCACGGGCGCCGACCAAATGTCGATAAGGTCCGCTCGAACGTGGGAATCATTTACATGGTCATTTTTTTAGTTGTCGTCCAGCTGAGAGTTGGGGCTACGGCCAATAGCTGGGTCTTCACGAACTTTCAAATCTTCTCGATCGTCTTCGTCAGTTACTTCTTGATGCTAGAAATCCACGTCTGGAAAATGCTCCTCGCGATTCTCTTCTTCATGGCGCTTAATCAAACGTTGGACATTGGGTTGGCGTGGATCTTCGCCGTCTTCTATATGTCCTTCTTCTACTCCATGAAGGTCGTCCGTCATCACCAGCGAAACGGCTGGACCGGTTATATTGCCTACACCCTGAGCACCTTCTTCTATTCGGCCATTTTGTGGGGAATCGTTGGCGTTCGTTTCAACCTAGATCGCAGCACACTGCTCTGGGAGCTTCTGTCGAGTATCATCATTCTGGCCGTCATGTACGTGTACGTAGATTCTCTGATGGCCAGTGCCAATACGTTGGCCCAGTTGACTTACACGACCAATTACGACGAGTTGACCCACGTGAAGAACTACTTTGCCTTTAAAAATGAACTCAACGATGCTTTCGATAAAAGTCGGAATCACCACCGACCGCTGACGCTGATGCTGTTCGATATTGATCACTTCAAACACGTCAACGACACGTATGGCCACTTGACTGGCGACTACGTCTTAAGTCACGCCGCGCAGCTTATCTCGGAACAGCTCCAACTGATCGACCCCAACCTGGTGCTCTATCGAACCGGTGGCGAAGAATTCACGATCCTCTTCAACGGCTACACGGCCGATGAGGCGCGTGAAGCCATTACGGGCATCGCACAAACGGTCCGCGAATCGCGCTTCCATCACAACAACAATGACATCGACATCAGTATTTCCGTTGGGGTCACTCAGATGCTGGGAACCGACGATAGTCAGATTGCCGTGTACAAGCGGGCTGACGATAACCTCTACTACTCTAAACAACATGGCCGCGACCAAGTGACGTTCGGCTAAATCAAAAATGCTATCCGGCAAAATTGCTGGGTAGCATTTTTTGATAATTATCTTAATTGTGCCTACTCGTTCGACGGCTGGTAAAGTAACGTTGCCCGTTTCGCCATAAACGGCTGGTGCGTAAGGCTATCACAGCTTTCACTTACCCTTACCGCAATAACCCCAGCCAATAGCCGCCGAGTCCCAGAATAAACACGCCGAGTAACAGCCATAATGGCTTCACGTGGTGCCGTAACAACCAGACGCACACCAACGTCAACATCAATGGGACCAGACCCGGCAACAGCTGATCAAGCATCGACTGTAAGGACAGGCTCGCGTGTTGACTGGACGCAATGATCGGGGCAAATTTAAGCCGAGTCCATCGCGGGACGATGGCCCCCATGACAAACATCCCCACGATGGAGGCGCCCAGTGTTAATTTCTGCAAAACGCCGCTACTCAGAAACGTCACGACCTTTAAGCCCTGTAAATACCCCCAGCGCTGAGTGGCCCAACGAAAGGTGAGTCGTGCCACGTTCCAACCAATGAAAAAGACCAGTGGTCCCACGATACCAAAGCCACTTAGCGCCAAACTAGCGGCAAAGGCACTCAGAATCGGTCGCAACGTGCCCCACCAGACCGGATCAGCAACGCCGGCAAGTGAGCCCATCATACTGATTTTGAGTGCGCGAATGTCGTTATCACTGACCCCCTTACCATTGGCATGATCTTCCTCTAAAGACAAGGTGACCCCGGTAATCAGAGATTGCATGTATGGCATAGTGTTAAAGAGTTCCAGGTGCCGTTGAGTCGCCAAAATTCGGGCTTCTTTTTCCGGATAAAGTCGGCGAATGGCCGGTACCATGAGATAGCAGAAGCCTAAATTCTGTAGGCGTGGGTAATTCCAAGCCGCTTGTTCCAGCCCAGAATGGCTGAAGACCAACAACTGATCACTCAGGGTCAGCGTTCGCAATTTTTGTTCATTTTCCACTTCACTGACCCCTTTCTTATAGATCATCCAGCTCCCGGTCCAACTCATCCTCGTCGTCTTGCGATGGGCCCGTCCCGTTATTGTGCGGCGTGTCCTTAGATTGCAGCTTAATGTACAAAATGGCTAGCCCCACACCGATCATACCCAAGGCGACCAGGCTGAGATGACCATCCGTCGCCAAGGCGAAACCGATGAAGAAAAACGGCCACAGCCGCCGCGTTGCCATCATGTTGATGACGATGGCGAAGCTGACTACGACTAGCAGACCGGCAGAAACTCGCAGACCCCCACGTAAGACTTCGGGAATTGCATAGTATCCCTGCTGAATCCAGGCCGCAGGTAGTAACATCAACAGCGCCGTGGGAATCATAACCCGCAAGCCTTGTAACGCCACACTGCTCCAGTGAAGCCAGGTGATGCGGCGTAGATTTCCTTGAGCCGCCGCGGTATCGGCCTGGGCGACTAACGGAATAATAAGTTGGCGCAATCCTCTCGTCAACCCCTGACCGATCAACGCCAAGGGAATGGCTAAGATGACGCCGGCCGCCGCTGGTAAATGGGCGGGGCCACTGACCCACCACGCCGCGACGACTGCCGCCAACGCCGGATCAGGTGCCACCGCCGTGCCAATATTCATCCAGCCTAACGTTACCAACTGCAACGCGGCCCCCAGCGCAATACCACTAACTAGGTTACCGGTCGCCAACCCAACCAGCGTACAAGCCACGATGGGTTGATGAAATTCCCATTCATCCACAACGCCCTCGATACCGGCCAAAAAGGCGACGATCAAGACACCCCAAATACTGCTCACATTGCCATCTCCTCTCTTTTGAAATATTTAGATTGTTCTACAGTACCCCTAGCAATAGTGGGCCTAAAACTAGTCAATCTGGTAGCCCCCCAGCAAGCAGAGTTCTCCCGGGCCGGGGTGCGCGACCAATCATAGTCAGTCTAAGTCGTTTGCCACAATATTAGTTATGTAAGTTTACAATCACAACCAGATCAGTCCACACTGCATGCCGCAAAAACACCCCGCTCAGGTGGGGGTGACCACCGAGTGAGGTGTTACGACAAACCCTTTTTACTTGCTAATGTTAAGAATGACTGTTGGCGGTCATTGGGCACCGTTTGCGTGTAAACGTGAACACCAGCGGCCTCAAGCTGCTTAGCCGCGGCAATATCTTCCTTACCAGCGGCGACACTGTCTGTCAGCATGGTCTTTTTCACCGTGTAGGCGAGATTTCCCACGTTGACGCCAATACCCTTAAGATCCACACCTTTGGCCACTAATTCAGCCATTTCTGGTAACGTCTCGGTCAAAACCATTGACCGGAAGCCGTCAAAGCGCGCATCGCGATAAATCTGCACCATTTTCGCTAACGTGATCACGTTGGCCTTGGCTTCTGCCGGTGCGGCCTGCGTAATCAACATTTTTCGAATCGGGTCTTGGGCAACACTGTCTGAGACGACCAAAATACGGTTCGGCCGCACAGTCTTTGTCCAAACCGTCGCAACCTGACCGTGGAGTAAGCGACTGTCCACGCGTGCGAGTTGAATTGCCATTGTCATAGTAAATCATCATCTCCTGTATCTGCCCGTAAATCCAAGTGACGAACGCCTCCCCGCGCGGTACGTTCCAAATGGGGGATCACGTCAGCCAACGATTGATCTTGAATCGACAACGCCTCGATCAGCATTGGTAAATTGAGTCCAGCAACCAAGCCATACTTGTCCGGATTCTGGGCAACAACACGACTAGCCGCATTAAAAGGCGAGCCGCCCCATAAGTCGACTAAGAAAAGCAATTCTGTGATCGGTTCCATACTTTCAATGGCCGCTTGATAGTGATTGGCCAAATCTTCGACGCTTTCGTTTGCCGCCAATGTAACGGCGAGTACCCGTTGCGCCTTTCCAAAAATCATTTCGGCACTCTGTAAAATTCCACGGGCAAATTCCCCGTGACTTGTAACGATTATGGCAAGCATGCTGCCACCCCTTCGTTCACCGCTCAACGGCGGCTTTTCGTAAAATTTAGTCCGCTTTAAATATAGCATAAAAAAGCGTTTCCAGCTACCCCAGTCAGGGATACTTTCGGGGAACGCTTCCGAATTTTCCCGTTAATTTACGCTTTCAACAGGTTCAACATCGCCTGTGGCGTCATAAAGGACACATCGGCTGTGAAATCCGTCGGCCGTTTGCCATTCCAACCAGCAAACCCAAAGGTCACGTGGGCGGCCTTAGAGGCATCCGCGTCGTAGACGGTATCGCCGACGTAAACCGTTGTTGCCGGCGTTGCTCGCAAGCGTTTCATCGCCAGTAAAATACCATCCGGAGCCGGCTTGCCGTGAGCAATATCCTCAGCAACGATGGCTTGGCTAAAGTAAGGTGCCAGACCGTGCCCCACCACATCTCGGTCAAATTCGAATTGCCGCTTAGACGTCATGACCGCTAAATTAGCACCGGCGTCCCTGAGCTTTCCTAAAGCATCTTTGACGCCCGCATAAACGGCAACGGTATCCTGGTACGGCTGCTCCTCGGTCTTGGGGGTCCACTCGGCTAAAACGCCATCAATATCCTTAATGCCTAAACGAATCAACGCATCACGACTGGGAATGCCGAAGGTCTTGGCCAGTTCGGCATACGGCCGGTTCATCCCCCGTTCGTGTAAGACTTCCTGTAATGCCTTAATGTACATGGCTTCCGTATCCAATAACGTTCCATCAATATCAAAGATAAAATTTTTAATTGTCATCGCTCAAAGCACTCCTCGATTCAGGTTATGGTGCTGGCCCAAAGAAAAAAGGCATGGTCATCTCTGACCACACCTTAGTTTAGCACGCTTGACGACAAGACTCTAATTTTGCGCAGGAACTGGTTGCTTAGCGGACGTAACTGGTGTAGATTCCACCACTTTTTCTTCCGTCTTACCAGCTACAACGTCTTCGGAGCGTTGCAGGTTCTTTAATTGCCGTACGGCTGACAACCATGATGGTACGAGGATCGCACAGGAACCTAGCCAAGCTAACGGTTCGGCGGAAACGGCCCCGGCATACCCAAAGGTCCCAACCATAAACAGTGCGGCGAAGACCCGCATAGTCAGTTCGCCGACCCCAGCCAATGTTGGCAAGACCCGCCGGCCTAACCCTTGGAGGGTGTTCCGGATAATAAACAGGACACTCAACAACAGGTAGGTGCTCCCGACGATGTTAAAGTACGTTTGGGAAAGTTGAATGACGTGTTCGTCGGCGTCCCCGATAATCAAGGTAACGATTGGCCGACCCAAGAAGATGACCAGCGCACCGGCCGAAACCGCAAACGTTCCAGACAACCACAGCGTCTTCTTGACCCCTTCTAGGATTCGTGAGTACTTGCCGGCACCAAAGTTCTGTGCGGCAAAGGTCGCCATGGTAACCCCGAAGGACGACATTGGCAATGAACAGAGTTGGTCGACCTTAGATGCAGCCGTTGACGCAGCCACGGAGTCGGTCCCTAAAGAGTTCAAAGCGGCTTGCATGACCATGGTCCCAATGGCAATGATCGACAGCTGAAAGCCCATGGGCATCCCGGTTGAAAAATGGGCCCACAGTTCCTTGGTGTCAACTTTAAAGTCCTCACGCGAGATGTGAAGTAATGGAATTGAACGAACGATGTAGGCCACACAGAGCAGTGAGGCAACGACTTGCGAGATCACGGTTGCCCACCCGGCACCAGCGACCCCCATGTGGAAGACCAAGATAAAGAGCAGTTCCAGAAAGACGTTTACGATAGTCCCGATGATCAGGAAGATCAGTGGCGTCCGGGAGTCCCCGAGTGCCCGAATAATGTTAGATAACAGGTTAAACGCCATCGAGGCAAAGATACCAGCAAAGATGGTTCGAATGAAGATTCGCGCGTTAGCATAGATGGATGCTGGCGTTTGCATTAATTTTAAAATGGGATCAACAAAGGTCAATGACAGTACCGTCAAGACAATCGTCATAATAATGGCGATAACAATGCTCGCGGCAAACGACCGCCGGACGCCCCGGTAGTCCCGTGCCCCGAAACGAGTGGCCGTGATGATGGCCAGTCCGGCAGTTAGCCCTTGAGCAAATCCGATGATTAGGAAGTTTATGGAGCCGGTTGCACCAACGGACGCAAGTGCCTTAACACCAAGGGTTTGTCCCACAACAACGGTATCGGAAACGTTGTATAATTGCTGAAATAAATTACCAATTAATAATGGAATCGTGAAGAAGAAAATAAGTTTGAGGGAGTTACCCTTGGTTAAGTCGCTCATGCGCCGACCTCCTTTAAAATTTTTGCCAAGTAATTTGACACAAGAAATATACTCTACCACCTTGGACGGCAAAAGTCAGTAAATTAGCTTGAAAAGTTTCATCTAAAAAAATTAGCCGCCCCGGCTTTAAGAAACAATCTTACTCTCTTCATAAAGATTTTTGAAGACCCATTTTGCCTGAAAACGATTGCTAGGCTAAATTGTTATCTGTTTGTCATTTAAGCGAAAATTAGTTGGCAAGATTGTTTAACTTAGGTGGTAATCATTTTCAAAAGGATGATGATTTTGCGGCTTCTGAAACTATTAAATAGAGTTTGAGAGTCTTCTCCGATATTAAGCCCCATGTTTCTTTCGAACGGCACGCTCAACCACTCACCAAATTTTTTCTATAAAACAAAAAAACACCGATCAATAATTCTGATCAGTGTTTACGGTAAATCCTGATGCGGCCAAGAAGATTCGAACTTCCACCCGGATTACCCGGACAAGATCCTTAATCTTGCGCGTCTGCCAATTCCGCCATGGCCGCATTAACTCACAAGAAATAGTATAACAAATGATTCGTCACCTGACAATATTTTTTGCAAGTTAATTCAAAATAATTTAAATTTATGCATCTGTGAGGACGGTCGCACCGTCTTGATCAAGCTCTAAAATTCGCAAGCTTCCCGGTAAATCAGCATCTGCCAGCTTTGCTCGCAATAGGGTCAATTGCGCAGAAGTTCCAAACGTCACAACGGTTGGACCGGCCCCACTCAAATAAGTTCCGGTAATTCCCAGGTCATGGGCCGCATCCCGAATCTGATTCAGCTCAGGAACCAGCTGAGACCGCGCCTGTTCATGGAACTCGTCACGCTCAATCATTTGCGAAGCCAAGTCCCAATCCTTCGTCATCAACGCTGCGACCAAGACGTTGGCCACACTGCTGGCATGAACCGCTGTCTTCAGGGAGACCTTCTTGGGGAGAGCTTCACGACTCTTTTGCGCCAATAACGTCTGTCCCGGAATAAAGACCAGGACCCGCAGATCGGGTAATGGTAATTTGATGGCATTGGCCTGGTCACCGTCGACCGTCGCCACGGCCGCCTGCCCCATCAATGCAGGGGCGACGTTATCCAGTTCGCCTCCCAATTTCACGGCCCAATTCAGCTGTTCTGGAATCGTCAAGTTCAGATCGCCTAACTCATTGGCAATCTTGATGCCAGCAATCACGGCACTTGTAGAACTGCCCAGTCCCCGCGATACTGGAATATCCGACATGACCGTCAGCTGATGTGGCTGCAGGTCTGGCTTGATCTTTAATGCCGTTTGCACCATCAGATTATGCTCATCGCGTGGAATATCGGTTCCCAACGCATGATTGACCCGCCACTCTTCTGTCTTTTCTTCGATGATCACGGTCAAGTATAGATGCAAGGCCGCTCCAATTGAATCGATACCTGGTCCCAAATTTGCTGAGGTTGCTGGGACCCGAATGATTGTTTTACCCATTCTATTTACCTCCTAGTCGTTGCTGGCCGCGTCGTCGCAATCACTGTTTTCCGCCATTGCAGTCGCCCGTGACAGCGGCCACACACCATCTTAGAAACGTCGATTCGGCGTGCCCGGTAATATTGCTGATGACAACTCGTGCAGACGTAGAGTTGCCACTGGCGTACTCTGGGTTTAGCTTTCACTGGCGCTGGCGCATATCGTAAGCCGCCGACGCGTTGTAATAATGTCTTAAATGCTGCCGTTTGGTGCTGACCGGACTGACCCGCCAAGTGGAGGTGGTAATGACACAGTTCATGTTTAATGACCCCCACTAATGTTGCTAGATCGTGTTCCGTCAACATTTTCGGGTTGATTTCGATGTTGTGACCTGTCAGTCGGTATCGGCCCCCGGTAGTCCGGAGCCGCGCATTAAACGTGGCACGATGTTGAAATGGCACGCCGAAACTCTCCTGTGAGATCTTTTCGACGAGTCGCTGTAGCTCCTGGTCAGTCATGGTGGTCAGCTCGCATCGTCAGCTGGATGCGTTGCCGATTCTCATCGACACTCAGCACCCAAACCGTCACAACATCACCAATCGTCACGACCGTGCTGGGATCGCCAACGTAATGATCAGCCAACTGCGAAATGTGAACCAGGCCATCTTGCTTCACACCAATGTCCACGAATGCTCCGAAATCGACCACGTTGCGGACCGTGCCTTGTAACTCCATCCCCGGTTTCAGGTCAGCCATGGTCAAAACGTCTTGCCGTAGCAGTGGCGCTGGCATGGTCTCTCGCAGGTCACGGCCGGGCTTCTTTAAGCCATCCAAAATATCGGCTAAAGTTGCGGCCCCCACCTGCAGACGCTCGGCCCACTGCTGTTGGTTGAGTTGGGCTAATTGCTGCTGCAACTTAGGCGTCCCAATACCATGCTGTTCATCCAACGCACCTAAAAGCTGACGAGCAGCCGGATAACTCTCGGGATGAATGTCCGTGTTATCCAATGGTTCGGTCCCACCGATGATTCGTAAAAATCCGACAGCTTGCTGATAAGCCTTGGGCCCCAGTCGCGGCACCTGTTGCAGATCTTTTCGGTTGTTAAAGGCCCCATTTTCATTCCGATAGGTCACGATATTCTGCGCAGTCGTCGCTGTTAAGCCAGAGATATGCGTGAGTAGCTCCGGACTAGCCGTGTTAACGTTGACCCCAACCTGATTGACCGCCGTTTCAACAACTCGATCCAGCTGTTCGTCTAATGCCTTTTCGGGCACGTCATGTTGGTATTGCCCGACCCCCACAGCCTTAGGGTCGATCTTGATCAGTTCAGCAAGTGGATCCTGTAACCGCCGACCGATGCTGACGGCCGAACGTTCCTCAACGTGAAAATCGGCAAACTCGGCGCGCGCGTTCGCACTGGCTGAGTAGACCGAAGCCCCAGCCTCATTGACCAACACGTAATAGACCGGGTGATCCAACGTCTTCAAGATATCACTGACAAACTCTTCAGACTCCCGACTAGCGGTCCCATTTCCAATCGCAATCATTTCGACGTGATATTTTTCGAGCAATTTTTTGAATTCTGGTGCTGCCGCGGCGCGCTTTTGGGCATTGGCTGGCTTGTGTGGGTAGATGACCTGTTTAGCTAGAAAACGGCCGTTAGGATCCATAATGGCCAACTTACAGCCGGTTCGGTACGCGGGGTCAAATCCCATCACGACCTTGCCTTTCAAGGGCGCCTGCATCAGGAGGTGATACAGATTGTTGCCAAAGACCTGAATGGCATGTGCACTGGCCTTATCCGTCAGCTGCCGTCGCAATTCCCGTTCAATCGCTGGCCCCAAGAACCGTTTGTAGGCGTCAGCAAAGGCGTCTTCCACCTTGGTCACGGCTGGTCCCTTGTGCTGACCAACTAGACGAAAATGCCCGTACTGGAGGATGGATGCCGAATCAACATTAATACTAACTGTCAAGATTTTTTCGCGTTCACCGCGATTCAAAGCCAAAATCCGGTATGGTGGCAATTGCTTTAGTGCCTGTTGGAAATCGTAGTAGGTCGCGTAGACTTGCTGTTCGTCGTTGTCAGCAGCGCCCCGTTTCAGTTTGCTGATTAGCTCGCCGTGTTGCCACGTATAACGGCGAATCCATTCACGAAAGGCCGCTTGCTCACTAAACGTTTCGGCAAGGATTTCATGAACGCCGTCCCAAACGGCCGCCTCATCGGGCAACTCCTTGGCCGGGTCGACAAAGGTTCGTGCCTTAGCCGCTAGACCACTTGCTGGAAAATGTAGCAACCAGTTGGCCAGGGGGGCTAGTCCCTTTTCACGGGCAATTGTGGCCTTTGTCCGTCGCTTTTGCTTATATGGAAGATAGAGGTCTTCTACTTGCTGCAACACCGTAGCGTGGGCCAGGCTTTGCTGCAATGCTGGTGTGAGCTTGCCCTGCTCCTGAATGATCTTTAAGACCTCTGCTCGTCGTTGATTCAACTTTGTCAGTCGGTGAGCTTCGTCCTCGATATCACGAATGGCAACTTCATCTAACGATCCGGTACGTTCCTTACGATAACGGGCAATAAATGGCACCGTATTGCCTTCATCCAATAGGGTCAACACGGCTTGAATCTGTTGCACACGATATTGACTTAGGCTCTGGTGAACTGGTTGTGCTAAATCACTCATTTTCGTTTCACTTTGTGTTGCCATGCAACCCCTCCATTATCAAATTTAAGGCTGGTGATTGGTTCGCAGTGACCGTTCATGTCACCACTTAAACTGACTCGGATACCATCCCTAAACCCCGATGCAACGTTACCCTTAGTCATTCTCACCAGCCAATTAGGTTTAACTCATATGTGCATTATACCATGATAGGCCCTGCAACCGTTGTCGGTACGCTGAGGTCTGGTCTGATTTTTTCGCATCAGATTGGGGCAAAAGAAACCGTGCGACCAGTACCGATTGGGACTAGTTGCACGGCTTCTTAATTGTACTGATGACCTCAATTACATTGGACTATTCATAATCCGTTGCGTGTTGGCGGTCACTTTTTCCATCGCATTTTCTTGCGTCTTTTCTGCGGTATCGAATACCGCTTGATCAACGGCTTGGTGTTCCACGTCAATACTGTCGGTCATTGACTGGCAAGCTTCCACGTAGACCCGGTAAGCAGCCACTAACGACTTGTGCTTGCCCAAGACGCGAACCGGCGCATCGGCTTGTTCCAGCTTATTCAAATTGACTTCATAAGCATCCGTGCCCCGTTGGAAGTTATCCGCAATCTTCTGTAAGTCAACTTGGGAAAGTTCACTCACTTTTTGATCATCAATTGCCTGCCGTAAGGTTTCAAAGTCGGCGTTCATCTTACCGGCACCCTCTTCTGTTCCCTGTAGGACACCAGAGAGGATCTGGATGTAACCCGTCATATTATTTTTTTGCGTTTTATTCTTTCGTACGTGGTTTTTCTGCATTGCTTGCTTCCTCCAAACCTTATTCTCGCCAGAAAGTATCGTAGACGTTGACTGGCAAGTGTCGCTTATGGGCGGTCTTGCGGTACCAACCTTCAATAACTTCCGCAGCGTGATCACTAACTGTCTTACCCTCTAAGTAGTCATCGATGTCGTCATAACGTACACCTAAAGCCGCTTCATCGGGCAAGGCCGGGCGATCATCTTCCAGATCAGCCGTTGGCACCTTCTTATACAGGTGTTCCGGTGCCCCGAGCAAGGATAACATTGCCGCTCCCTGCCGCTTGTCTAGCCGCCAGATTGGGCAAATGTCGGTTGCACCATCCCCATACTTGGTATAGAAGCCAGTAACAGCTTCTGCCGCATGGTCGGTACCCACAACGGCCCCGTTACGGGCACCCGCGATGGCGTACTGCGCAATCATTCGCTGACGGGCTTTAATGTTCCCTTTGTTGAAGTCACTCACGGTTTCATCGTTAGCACTCACTGCCGCCATCATGGCATCCGTTGCTGGCTGGATGTTGACGCGTTCAACCTCATCGGCCCCCATAAACTCAATTGCCATCATGGCATCGGCTTCATCGGCCTGTTCACCATAAGGCAGTCGAACGGCGATGAAGCGGTACTCGCTATCGCCAGTCTCTTGTCGCAGTTCCGTCACCGCTTTTTCACACAGAATTCCACTCAATGTAGAATCCTGCCCACCAGAAATCCCCAGCACCAATGTCTTCATAAAGTCATAACGCTTTAAATAAGACTTGAGGAAGTCGACACTTCGCCGCACTTCAGTTGCGGGATCAATGGATGGTTGCACCTTTAAAGCTTCAATAATCTCTTTTTGCATCGCACGCATGTTACCTGCCCCCTAAAATTTTTGCTCGATTATTCGGGCATCTTTTGCACGTAAGCGTGAATATCCTTGATGATGGCCATCTTGTGGTCCCAGCAATCTTGCGACAGATCAACTGGATACTTCTGCGGATTAAGATCCCGCTTATACTCCGGCCACAGGTTTGCTAACGCCCCACGCGCACGGTCCCGTACGGCGGATAACGTTGGCAGCTTGTAGACGAGCTGGCCATCTTCAAAGATAGATTGTAAAATTGGCCGAGCATTAAAGTCGTTGACCGTCTTGTTGATGTAGGTATAGCTCGGATGGAACATGAAGATGGATTCCTCATTACGTGGATCTTCATCGATCAGCGTGACGTAATCCCCTTCGGTCTTGCCGTCCGCCTTCTTAGTGATACGCCAAACCTGTTTCTTCCCTGGCGTCGTCACCTTTTCGGCATTGTTCGACAGCTTAATTGTTCCCTGCATCTTCCCCGCGTTATTTTCGATGGCAACCATCTTATAAACGGCACCTAAAGCGGGTTGATCAAAGGCCGTAATCAGTTTGGTCCCAATCCCCCAGACATCGATCTTGGCATCCTGCATCTTCAAACTCTGAATCGTCTTTTCATCTAGATCGTTTGAGGCATAGATTTTAGCGTTGGGGAAACCCGCTTCATCTAGCTTTTGCCGAACTCGTTTGGACAGGTAGGCCATATCACCAGAGTCGATTCGCACGCCTTGGAAGTTAATCTTGTCGCCGAGCTCCTTAGCCACCTTAATGGCGTTGGGCACCCCGCTACGTAACGTATCATACGTATCCACTAGGAAGACACAGTCATGGTGCGTCTCTGCGTAGGCCTTGAACGCCTGGTAATCATCGCCATACGCCTGAACTAGCGCGTGGGCATGGGTCCCGCTAATGGGAATCCCAAAGATTTTGCCGGCACGAACATTGGAGGTCGCATCAAACCCACCGATGTATGCAGCCCTAGTCCCCCAGATAGCGGCATCAAATTCCTGTGCTCGCCGAGTTCCAAATTCCATGAGGGCGTCATCACCGGCAACGGAACGGATTCGGGCCGCCTTAGTGGCAATCAACGTCTGATAGTTAATAATATTTAAAATGGCCGTTTCAACCAGTTGACAGTCGGCCAACGGACCCTCAACCTGTAAGAGAGGTTCGTGCGCGTAGACCAGTTCCCCCTCAACCGCCGAACGAATCGAGCCACGGAATTTAAAGTTGGCTAAGTAATCTAAGAAATCTTCCGGATAATCTTCAGCTTCTCGTAAATATTCAATATCGGTTTGGGAAAAATGAAGATTTTGGATATAATGAACAATGTGCTCCAAACCAGCAAAAACCGCATAACCGTTATGAAACGGCATGTCGCGGAAAAACACTTCGAAAACGGCATGCTTATCCGCAATTTTTTCTTCAAAATAGGTTTGGATCATATTGATCTGGTACGCATCCGTGTGCAGAGTGAAACTGTCATCAGGATACAAATTAGTCATAATGAGTTACTCCCTTAGCTGGTTTTCAATTATGTTCTAAAAATAATATGTCTAATCAGTTACTAACCTGTTGGTCGCCTTAACCGTCAAAACCAACGGGGCTATTTCCAGCCACCATCGTTGGTTCAATTGACCATGAAATGGATACCAATAGACTTATTTTAGCATGAAACGCGTAGAGCGTCATAGATTATTCACACAGTCACGCTGGCTTAATTAGTCTGCGTGACAATCTCGAAAGGAGTCACCTATGCAATCCACATTTCCGACCGTGACGGTCCTGGGCATCCCCTTCGTCAAGACCACAGCGGCTAACTTTATCGCCGTCTTACAACAACGAATTATGCAGAAGCAGTCGACGTTCGTCGTCACCGCTAATCCAGAGATCGTCATGTACGCGCACAATCACACTGACTATCACGATTTATTACAAAACGCCGACTTCGTCACGCCAGATGGGATCGGTATTCTGGACGGCGCTAAAATCTTAAAGCAACCACTCCCAGAACGGATTACTGGCTTTGATACCTTACAAGCACTTTTAAAATGGGGCAGTGACCAACACCGTTCTGCGTACTTCGTTGGCGCCAAACCAGCCGTCATCGATCAGTTACGAACATTACTCCCTCAGCAGTACCCAGGACTCAATATCGTTGGCCTCCATGATGGTTACTTTCAAGACGATGATGAAGTCGTTAGTGACATTCAGCGCACGCAACCTGATATGGTCTTTGCCGCATTGGGCTTTCCCAAACAGGAACAGTTCATTCGCGCCCATCGCCACGTCACCAAGGGTCTCTGGATGGGGGTCGGTGGTAGCTTCGACGTACTCGCTGGTGCCGTCGACCGGGCACCACAATTCTGGCAAGATCACCATTTAGAGTGGTTCTACCGGACCGTCAAGGAACCTAAACGCCTCAAACGAATTGCGGTGATTCCTCACTACCTACGTCTGGTGCGTCAGCAGGCCAAACGTACGCGACCTCGTGGATGATTCCCTGAGTCTTTTGAGTCATTGTTTTCCGAAACCCCAACCGTCGGTAAAACTGCTGAGCCGGGGTATTTTGGGCCAAAACCCACAAAACGACTTTACTAAATCCGGCTTGTTGCAAAGTAGCGCGGGCCTGCGTAAGTAAATCACGCCCCAAGCCCTGATGCTGGACACTTGCCAGAAGATAGATTGACCGAAGTTCACCCCAACCAATGAATTTTTCATCACGAGCTGGTCCAAACGCACAAACGCCGACCAGTTGCTGGTCATCAAAGGCCAGTAGTGTTTGGCGCCAACTCCGCTCGGGATGCCAAGCCGCCGTCGTCATTTTGGCTAACCAGGTAGCTGGTAACCACGGCCGGTACGTCTCCCGCCAAGCCGTTAGGTAAAGCTGGGCAACAGCCGCAAAATCATCATCTGGCCGTGCAAATCTAATTTGAAACATCGTTATCACCACATTTACAAGAAGTGCCCCACAGCTGGAATCTTGATTCCATATGTGAGGCACTTTTTAGCTATTTTTCCAGATAAAACTCGAAACGTTCCCCAACGTACTGGGTCCGGACGTATTCAAATGGTGTCCCATCCTGTAACGCAGTCACTTGCCGCAACCGTAGAATGGCATCACCGCGCTTAATGTTTAAGTACTCGGCGATCCGTTCGGAGGCAGACATGGCGGAAACTGTTTGTTGGGCCTTTCCCGGCGTTAACTTCTTTTTATCCTCCAACGCCCGGTAAAGCGAACTCGTTACTTCCTTTTTGCTCAACCCATCGACCAGGCTTTCAGGAACCGTGGCCACTTCAAAACAGATTGGCACATCGTCTCCGTAACGAATCCGTTCCATTCGTAACACTTGGTCGTCTTCCTTCAACTTCAGCTTTTCAGCCTCGCTCAGGGAAGGACTCATGACATGATACGAAATGGTCTTACTGGTCGGAACCTTACCTTGATTCAACATCAACTCGGTAAAGCTGGTCACCCCGGACATCTTTTCTTGGACCTTCTGGTTGGCAACATAAGTTCCAGATCCCACTTGACGTTCGAGAATTCCTTCGTCAACCAAGGTTTGAATGGCTTGCCGCAACGTCATCCGACTCACATCAAAATCTCGCGACAGTTCTCGTTCGGACGGAATTCGGTCGCCAACCGCCCACTTTCCAGCCTCAATTGCGCGTTTAATGTCATTATGAATTTGAATATAAATCGGTGAGCTCACAGCACCCAACGTCCCTTCTCAAAATAACTTCTAATTTTCTATTTCACTAATTCCTGCATGTTCCGGCCCACACTGTAGGTCGTTTCCACGTGCAAGTCACGTGTCAACAAGTTCAAGTCGGCATCGCGACCCACCACTAACTTTCCTTTTTGGGTCAAACCAAATTCCTCAGCTTGATTAACCGCACTCATCTGCACGGCATCATTCACATCGCAACCCGTAAAGTCGATCACGTTTCTAAAGGCCTCATCATAACGTAGTACAGAACCGGCTAAGTTGCCGCTCTCTAAGCGCGCTTGACGATCCTTAACGATGACCTTTTGACCACCAAGTTCACTAACGCCTTCAGGCATTCCCTTAGCCCGCATGGAATCTGTTACCAGTTCCAGACGGTGAGGACCTTTTTGCTCGTAAGCTAGCTTGATCATGTCTGGCACGATATGGAAGCCGTCACAAATCAATTCACAGTACAGATTGTCTTCTAGCATCGCATGCCCCGTAACTCCAGGCTCACGGTGCCGCAATCCCCGTTGTGCATTGTATAAATGCGTCACGTGGGTTGCCCGACTCTCTAACAACTGCTCGCGAGTTGCGTTGGAATGACCGACGGATGGCACAATGTTATTGGCTAAGCAATAGCCTTCAAAGGCCTTAGCGCCGTCATCTTCCGGTGCATACGTGATTAACTTGACCCGCTTGCCCGAGAGTTGATTCCAATGATCCAGTAACTTAACGTCTGGGTCCTTGATATATTTCTCTGGTTGAGCGCCTTTAAAGATTGCTGCAATGAATGGTCCTTCCAAGTGAATACCTTGGATCAAAGGATTCCGTTCCGCAGCGACCGCAATCCCTTGCATCGCATGGGAAATTGCATCATTCGATTGGGTCATCGTCGTTGGAAAAATTGACGTGATGCCTTCTAGTGACATCAGATTGACCATCTTATCAATCTGGTCAGCATCCCCATCCATACTATCATATCCGTAGCCACCATGGCTATGAACATCGATAAACCCGGGAACAATGGTCCGGCCCGTCACCACGTGAATTTCATCGGCAGGCCGTGGTCGAAAATCAGCCACGGGGCCTACCGCTTCAATTTGACGGTCGAATCGGATATAACCGTCAGGGATAACCTCATCCCCGGTGTAGATTTTAGCGTGCTTTAAGACAATACTCATGAGTCTCCTCCTCATCAAGATGCAGCTTCTAAGTCAACACCTTTATTATAATCGGTATAGACCAAAAAGGCAACTGACGCGGCTCTTTTTATGCCGGACCACCAGCGTCACGTTTAATCGTGGCGTCAATGCCCTTCACAACAGCCGTCATAAGTCCAGCTTCTTCCATGGCAAGTAAGCCTGCCACAGTACTACCACCCGGTGAAGCCACCTGATCGATCAAGGCAAATGGAATCTTGTCGCTCTCAAGGACCATCTTAGCCGATCCCAAAGTCGCTTGGGCCGCAATCTGCGTCGCCTGAGCCTTGGTTAACCCGTACTTCACACCGGCCCGGCTGAGACTATCAATGAAGAAGTCAATGTATGCCGGCGAACTCCCGGCCAGCGCACTGAAGACACCAAACTGATCTTCAGCTAACTCCGTGGTGGACCCAATCGTGTTAAAGACCCGTAACGCTGCGGCCAACCGGTCACCCGTTAACTGATCATTTGCAGCGATTGCAGTCATCCCCGCTTGGACTTCAACGTTAACGTTGGGTAACGTCCGTAAGATTGGGACGTTTTTCCCCACGATTCCAGCCATCTCATCCAGCGATAATCCCGCTACGATTGAAATCAGAATCTTCTTACCGCTTGCTAAACTACCAGAAATCTCTCGTAGAACGTCCGTCGCCACGTTGGGCGTCACGGCGAGGACAACCAAGTCGCTTGCCTTAGCCACCGCAACGTTACTATCAACGGCAGTCAAACCGTGAGCCGCCGCATATGGTTGATAGCTCGCTTGGCGGTGACTGTGAACCGTCACATCGGCTGGCGCAAACGTCTTGGCCGTCAGCAGACCGCCGATAATGGCTTGAGCCATACCACCAACACCAATAAACCCAATTTTCATACTCAACACCCTCTGCAGGTCGCTAGTCGACTGCATCTTCCCTTCATTTCTGTTCGGCCTCGCTACCACGCTAATCCGTATCGTTTAGTCAGTATAGCATAGTGATTCGAACAGATGTTCTTATTTACGTAAACAATATAACCTTTACCAAGATCATACAATCCTACTTTTCATCAGTCTCTGGTAAATGGGCCTTAAACCACTGATTGATCCGCCTTAAGCGTTCGATTCGCAGGTTAGGCAAGCCCGAACGGGACAATTCGTGATTTGACTGCGGGAACAAGACCAACTGCGTCTCAACCCCGGCTTCCTTTAAGCCCACGAAGAATTCCTTACCCTGCGTCGTTGGACAGCGTAGATCCTCTTCCCCATGTAGGATCAGGATCGGCGTCGTGGCTTGCTGAACGTATGCCAATGGTGAGAAGTGCCACAACACGGTGATGTCTCGCATATCTTGCTTAAGTTCCCATGGCGTAAAGAAGTAACCAATGTCACTGGTTCCGTAAAAACTGATCCAGTTTGAGATCGACCGCTGAGTCACTGCGGCCGCAAATCGCGACGTGTGGGTCTCAATCCAATTAGTCATAAATCCACCGTAAGAGCCTCCCGTCACGCAGAGCTGGGTGGGATCAATCGTCGGGTCTAATTTAAGGGCCGCATCGGTTCCTAACATCAGATCCTCAAAATCCCCTTCGCCATAATGACCGATGACGGCTTCCTCGAAGGCCTGCCCATAGCTACTGCCACCGCGTGGATTGATCGTAATGACCCCATAACCTTGACCCGCCAGATACTGTAGCTCGTGATAGAACCCATAGCCAAAGTCGACTTGCGGTCCACCGTGAACGTACAGCACGGCCGGATGATTCTTTGCTGGTGTGACGGGTGGGAAATACCAACCTTCAATCTCCCAATCTCCAGCACCCTTAAACGTAAAGCGTTGTCCGGCCACCAGTGCGTGTTTCGCTTCATACGTCGCATTGGGATTCACTAACTCTTGTTCGTCGCCACTGACCACGTCAAGGGCCTTTAAACGGCTCACACTTGTCATGGTCGACTCCGTAAAGACGACGGTCTGTTCATCGACCACACTAAAGTCACAAATGGCTCGATCACCGGTCAGTAACGGTTTAACGGTATCCGTTTTCAAACTTTGACTGACCAAATTCAAGCGACCATGCTCATTCTCAAGTAAAACAACGGTCTGATCGTCCAACCAGGCAACCCACTGACCAGAAAGACGCTGCTGACTATCGATTGCCAGCATATCGCCAACTTCCACATCCCGTGGTGCAGTCAGGTCGACCAGCTTACCGGTTGCAATCTCGGCAACCCACGCGTGGGACTGAGAAACGTTAGGAATGTGATTGTCTTGGCCCCACATCAAGACCCGCTGCCCATCCGGTGATAGCTTCCCGGCACCAAACGATCCCTCAGCAACCGCCTGATTCAACAGTCGCTCAACGGACCCATCGAAGGGATGCCAGAAAACACCGGCACTGAAGTCATGCTCATCATCTGGTATCCGTTCACAGTCGAAGACTAATCCCTTTTGGTTAGCATCGGTGATATGAAAAGAATGCTCACGTTCAAGGACGACGACCTGATCATGCGTGGTCCACTCATACCGAATCGCCTGGTAGGTCAATCCGGTTGGCAATACCCCTTGGCCGTTCGCCTGATACTGCAGTCGATCGACCACTTGCCCCGTTGGCTGGTCGCTTGGCTTAGTGGCACCAGTGGTCGTTTGAAAGTAGAGATACTGTCCGTCTGTGGTCCAAACGGGTGTCGTCACGTCCGCGTCGCCACGGGTGATCTGTTCTGGCGCCCCACCATCTAGGGGAACCAAAAATAGTTGTGCGTGGTCCCCCACCACACCCGTAAAGGCTAAGCGTTGCTTGTCAGGACTCATTGCCAGTTCATTAACGCTGACATCACTGGGACTCCATTGCCGGTGATCCCCGCCGTCCACCAAACTCACACTATCAATCGTAGCCCGGCTTAAATTTTTTTGTTGGTCTAGTTGACTTTCCAAGTAGTACACCCGTTGCCCATCACTCACTGGTTGGGCCAGTGGCCGCAGGGCAAAAAGGTCCTCAGGTTGCACGCATGTTGCCATTCATAGAACCCCACTTTCTACGTCAAATACACAAATGGTCTGGAGCAATTATTAATTTGACTTTAGCGAAGTTCCCTTGAATTGTCAATTTTTTGGCCGCGGATTTGGTAGCGAATACATCATTATCAGACCAAATAACCGCGCGGTCTCCTCTTGACCACCGATTGGTTTTGAGCGCATAAAATAAAAACCACCCGTTGAACGGGTGGTTTTCTCGAGGGCTATAAGCCCTGGG
>NZ_AZDP01000088.1 GCF_001435525.1 Levilactobacillus koreensis JCM 16448 | reverse complement strand
CACAGCGGACTTTCACCGCCTAGTTAGCGCCCATGCCGGGCGCACACAAAAAAAGGAACGAGACTAGCTCGTTCCTTTTTGTAAACCTCTGATTGGGCTAACTGGGTTCGAACCAGTGCATCACGGGATCAAAACCCGTTGCCTTACCACTTGGCTATAGCCCAAGAATTCGGTCATTACTGACCCAACAGGATATAATTTTAGCATTCTACCCGGGGTGAATGCAAGTCCTTTTTTCGAGATTTTTTGGAAAAAGGAAGTTAAATTAGCGCTAATAGTTGACGTTACCGGTATAAAAACGCTACCATAAAATTTGTAAACCGTTTTAATAAAATTGTGAGGTGAGTCCCTTTGTCCGAAAAACCAACGATCAAAGACGTGGCGAAAGCAGCCGGCGTCTCGGAAGCCACCGTCTCCCGGGCGCTGAGTCACAGTCCCCGGGTCAAACGTGCCACCCGCCAAAAGGTTCAGGAAGTTGCTAACCGCCTGGGCTACCGGCCAAATAGTCTTGCCCGCGGCATTCGGGTCAAGCAGACGCACACCTTAGGCATGATTATCCCAGATATTCTCAACGACTATTTCACCCAATTAACTCGAGAAATAGAAGATGCTGCCGGCCACGCAGGCTACGACGTCCTCATCATGAACACCGACGAAAGCCTTGTTAAAGAAGCCCACGCCCTAAATTTAATGCTCGAAAAGCAGGTCGATGGCGTCATCATCGCCAGTGCTGGCGGGCAGACCGACTACGCTAGAATTTTAGGCACCACGCCCGCCATCTTTGTCGACCGCATGCCCCCGGCCAATATCAAGACACCCTACGACCGGGTCATCGTCGACAACGTCAAGGCGACCTGCCACATCGTTTCACAACTGTTGGCTCAAGGCGCTACTCGCGTGGGCATCATCAACAGCGCCGTCTCATTTACCGCGACCGAACGACTGGCCGGCTACCAACAAGCCCTCCATGACAGTGGCATCGCCCTCGACAGCGCTATCGAAGTGGCCGCGCGAACCGACAACAGTAACGTTCAGCAGATGACCCGCCAGCTCTTGATCAACCAGAAGTGTGACGGCCTCTTCGTCGGGGACAACACCATCATGGAAGAAGTCCTGCGCAAACTGACCGAACTCAACCTGCCACACCTACAACTCGGTGGCTTTGATGATCAGATGTGGTTCGACTTCCTGCCACGCCCCATCGTCACGGCCCGTCAACCCATCAAACAGCTCGGTCAAACCGTCGTGGACCGTTTACTGGCCCATCTCGCCGATCCCCAACTCGCGCCGCAGGAGATTCGCTTAGACGCACAAATTATTACGCGACAGTAATCCCCAGAAACTGGCTGGCAAAGTAGGCCGCCTGCGTTTCGTTCAGCGTGCACCCGACCAAATCAAACGTGGTCGCCCGTAGCTCATCAAACTGACAGGTACTCAAATCGATCTTCTTCAAACTGGTCTCGGAGAAGTCGGCCTTGTTCAGCTTACACTGGCGCAAGACGAGTTTACTCAGGTGACTCGCCAGACAGTTAAATTCTGTTAGGTCGCTCTGATCAAACATAACTTGGGTCAGCTTCGCTTCATTCACGTTGGCCAGCGCCAAGCTACACCTCGTGAACGTCACGTCCTTCAATGCCGAGTGGTCGAGCGTACTGCCCACCAATTTACAATCGACAAAATGGACGCGATAGAGACTCGCCGCCTCAAATTGACAGTTCGCCAACGTACAGTTTTTCAAGATCACATCGGTCATTTCTAGCCGGTGGAAATCGGCGTTCAGGAAGGTCATCCCCTCCAGCAGACACTGGTCAAACGTGGGGTGTTCAAGCTGCTGATCCTCTAGAACCTCTTGCTTTAGCTGGCCAAGCTGTAAAATGTGGTCCTCTGTCGAATAAATATCAGTGAAGGCGACCGGTTGTAAGGTGGACTCAAGTAACTTTGGTTGGTTCATAGGGGAACATCCTTTCGCTTTTAGTAAACATAGTATAGCACGCTTCTTATGGCGACCACAATAACTTGTGGCGGCCATTTTTAGACACTACTTTAGCCTAGAATTCACCAACCAAATTAACCACTAGCCCCCTAGATACGACTCTTCTAGGCATTTTCGGACGGAACCAGTATACTCAGAGTTGGGGAGCAGTTTCCCCGCGCAACTAGTTTTGGTGACACCGATTGATTGGCGATTTTCGCTAGCAACTTAGAAGTCAAAATAACTTTTGAACGACTAGGAGGGCTTTCAATGGATCACAGTCAACTTTCTCGCAAGACTCAGCACCGCGCACAACCAACTCTGCTGGTGACACAACCACCGGCCACTCCCTTGACAGCTGCACCGGATCTAACGCTGGTCACCCAGTCAGGAACCAATTTGGCTCGCCGCACGGAACCTCCTTGTGGCATCTCTGGTCAGGCCGACCTCGCTAAAGTTCTTCGCGATATTCGCCAGTGTTTACTGCTGGAGGCCGCCTATGACTGAGGACATCGCGACATTATTTGCGGAACAAGCCGCCGCCAAATTTCTAAGTGAGACACCCACTAATGGCGGCTTCATTGGCGCCGATATCGAACGGCTACTTGCCGAACGTGCCACCGTCATCTACCGTGATGTGGCCGATACCACCTATTACGGCGCGTTAATTCAACTAAAACAACAAAACTTTGTAATTCTTAATACCACCCACTCTCTGCGGCAGCGCTACTACCACGCCGCACACACGCTGTGGGACCTCATCGCAACTAACTATCAAACCAACAGCGCGGCCAGCACCGCCTTTACCGCCGCTATCATGTTGCCTTCCCGGCACACGATAGCAACTTGGCGCCGCCTGCGACGAAACTCCGACTCAACCGCAACCGCACTGTTACGGTTAGCCGACCAAACGGCCATGCCCTATCAAGTGGTCGCCCAACGACTAGCAACCTTACAGGCGCTACCAAACGACGATCTACTATACCTATCAGAAGCGGATTGGTTAGCTTGGCGCACGACTCATCATAGCTTTCCCAGTGCCCTCGACCGTCCACTCCACATGGTACATTTCGACCGGCTAACGACCGATGTCATGCGCTACCTGGACCACGATCAACTGACGATTAGCGACGCCGCTCAGCTCCTACACAACGCCAATCCGGACCTGGCCCATCACTATAACGCATAGCGTCTAATTTTAAACTCATCGGTACGAAAAGCCACTAGAAATCCAGATTGATTTCTAGTGGCCTTTTTAGAAATTTCAACTGGCTACTTTGCCAAAACGTACACCGCTCGCGGGCCGCCCACGTACTTCGGCCGCGACCGCAACGCCGTGACGTGCGCCTCGCCCAGTTCACTAATGCTTGGTCGGACTGGTACCTGAACAAATTTGACGTGCATGCCGATTGCCGTATCGCCAATGTCTAGCCCGGCTTGGGCCACCACGTGCTCGACCTCCACGGGATCCGTGAACTGCTGGAACGCCGCCATCGAGCAGGCTCCCCCGGCATGTAACGCCGGCACGACCGACACCATTTCAAAGTCATGTTGCCGAGCAACGGCGCGTTCAACGACTAGGCTGCGGTTAATGTGCTCGCAGCCCTGAACAGCCAGCTGAATGCCCAACGGGTCCAGCTTGGCCTTCAACGTTTCGATGATCCGCGTACCCACATCCAGGCTGGAATCCTTGCCAATGTAGCCGCCAACGACCTCGCTCGTCGTGCATCCCAGGACGAATAAATCGCCCGGCTGTAGCTTGGCCGCGGTCAAGACGTCTTCAAGAATTACCGTCAATTCCGCTGTCATTTTTTCCAAATCAATTGCCATGTTAACTCTCCTCAAACCAGGTTTGGCTTGAATTTGACGAGGCTCTCAACGATAGAGAGCGTGACGACCATCCCAAAACCAACCTGAACTAAATTACCTACGATCGATGCCAGACCCGCTGGCCAACCAAACAGAAGTGCCGTGGCAAAGTAATAACCGACCACCATAATAGCGCTTCCAATCAACAGTGGTAGCAGCATCGTTTTAAGCGACTTCGTCTGTTCTGACGTGAAGTACCCGACCGCTAGCCCCTGCAATCCGTGAATCACCAGTGAAAATAGGCACCATTCCGGATACCCCGATAAAATATCGATCAAAAAGCCACTGCCAGCACCAACCATGCCACCCACCGGTCCGCCAAACAAAATGGCGCTGGTGTAGATGCCAACCTCACAGAGGGTGACCATCCCCTTAGTCGCCGGTACCGGGATCACGAACATAATCGATAACCCGACCGTCATCGCAATCAAAACGGCCGCTAATGTGGTTTGTTTCAACTTTTCGTTACGCATTTACCCTACTCCTATCGACGACTCGCGCCCTGCCAAACACTCCCCAGCCGCTCGCTGATGGCAACACCGTGCTCAATGCCTGCATGGACAAACTGTTTCGCTTGGCCCACCGCCTGTGGTAACGCCACCCCGGTCGCTAATAGCGCCGTGATTGCTGCGGAAAAGGTACACCCCGCACCATCTGTCGTCTTCTTTTGAATTTTAGATTCCTCAAACCAATAGTCCGCTTCGCCATAGCGTAAATAGTCGACGGCGACCGTTCCCGGAAACCGACTGCCACCCTTGATGACCACGTTGGGACACCCTAACGTTTGGATCCGTTGAGCCGCCGTCCGCATCTGTTCGCGGGTGGTGATGGCCGCTAATCCGCTGAGTTGTGCTGCCTCGTCCAGGTTAGGCGTGGTCACGTACGCCAGGGGCAAGAGGCGTTGGCGCAATGCTGCTATGTAGTCCGCCGCTAAACCCATGGCGCCCTCTTTGAATACCAAGACCGGATCCACGACCAACCAAACCGGATACCGCCGTAACTGGTCGCAGACGAGGTCTAACGTTGCCACATCGCCCAACAAGCCCGTCTTCACGAAACGGACCGGCAGCTGTGACAGAATCGAGGTCAGCTGCTGCGCGACCACCGCTGGCGACAGCTGGGTCAGGGCAACCGTTCCCGGAAGGATACTTGCCACACTGGTGAGCGCACTAACGCCAAATACGTCGAGCTCCTCGAACGTTTTCAAATCAGCCTGAATCCCGCCCCCCGCAAGGCTATCCGACCCGGCAATGGTCAATACATTTTCCATTTACTCGCCTCCCCTCACCCTCAAGTATCGCGCACTTTACGGTGACCACAACCGCCAATTGGCTTGTTTTTAATCCAGCCAATTATTATACTGGGAGGGACGCCAAACACCCCTACGAAAGAAGGCCCCCTCATGCCCAATTGGTACGCAGATCTGCCGGACATCAAGCCAAAATACTTAGCCATCAGCCAACTGATCACCGGTCTGATTCAAGAGGACCGGCTATTACCCAGCCAACGATTGCCCGCTGAACGTGAACTTGCGAAGCTTCTCAGGGTCGACCGTTCCACCGTCAGTCGGGCTTTTCAGGAACTCACCGCCAATGGTCTCCTGGTCAAAAAGGGCGGCAGTGGCACTTTCGTCGCGCCTGTCCCCACCGTGAACACCCTCCCCGACAAGATCAATTGGGGCCAATACTTACGCAATACCACAACTAGTCATTCCCTCATCCAACGCAAACTCACCCAAGCTCGCGCCCTCAATCCCCATTTGATCGATGGCGCCGCTAATGAGCTCCCGATGGCTCTAATTCCACAACTAGGGGATCTGCAACTGAACTGGCAAGACTTTCTGCTGGCTCAACGCCAAGAACAGGATGCGGGCTACCTGCCGTTGATTCAGACATTAGAACGCCACCACACCCAGCGGCAGCAATTTCACACCGACCGGCAAACGCTCCTCATCACCGGTGGCGCCCAACAGGCACTCCTACTGATTCTGAGCAGCCTGCTTAAAATTGGTGATGCCGTCGCCTTTACTAAGCCTTCTTACTTTGCGACCAGCGCCGTCTTTAAAACCCTTGGCGTCCGACCATTCACCATCCCGTTGATCCCCACCGGTCTGGACCTCGCCGTTTTGGAGAAAACGATTCGTCAGCACCGCATCAAGCTACTCCTCTTGAACCCCACTTTTCAAAATCCCACGGGACTGCTCCTCTCCCTTGAGCAACGCCAGCGCATCATCAAACTCTGTCAGAAGTACCAGGTTGCCATTGTAGAGGACGACGTGTTCGGCTGGCTCAGCACCAAGCAAGACGCCATCCCCACGTTAAAGGCGCTCGCCCCACAGAACGTGATCTATATCAGCTCCCTGTCAAAATTACTAGGATCGAGCACGCGCTTAGGCTGGATCGTTGCCCCGGACGCCATCGGCCAGCGCCTATTGCAGGTCCAAAAACGGCTCGATATCGTGCCCAGCATGCTCGCCCAGGTCATGGCCAATCTGGCACTAACAACGGTCGCCTTCGATCCGGGCATCACTCAACTGACCAAAGAACTCGCCCAGCGCCGCCAAGCCACGGTCGCCATCTTTCGCAGTCTGCGCCCCGAATGGCAGTTCATCACGCCACAGGGGGGCTTCTACCTCTGGGTCACCCAAACCGACCCCACAATTTTCGACCACCTATTGGAACGCCAGATTCTAGTTAAACCCGGTACCCTGTATGGCGCGCCCAAAACGGCGTTCCGCTTCAACTTTGCCGGTATTGACTTGGAACAACAACGGCGACTAAGAGATCTATTAATGTAAAATGGTCTAGCTCCAACTTGACTAATCAATCAGCTTCTCGACCAAAACAAATCTCATGGTAATTAGCCAATCTCAGTCGGAGGCGCCACCTCTAAACTAATTTCGCACTAACACAAACTTAACGGACATAAAAAAATCAGCTTACCGGTGAGGTGGTAAGCTGATTTTTTGCTGATTATCTAGGTTCATTGGGACCGCAGCCCCAAGTCACACACTACTTTAAGATTTGGCAGAACTCAATGGTTTCATGGTTCGGCCCGAGGATGTTAAAGAAACGAATGCCCTTTTTCCAGAACGTTGGGATGGATTGGACCTCGTCATTGACCAGGTCTAAGCCCTGTTCTTTAGCGGCGGCAAAGGCGGCATCGACGTCGGTGGTGTTCAACGAAATATGGTTGATGGCACCGGCTATTGGATTGGTTGGGTCGCCTTCCCAGGTCTCAATCGTCAAGTTACCGAGCCGCATGAAGGCACAGCGGTTTTCACCGTTAGGAAACAGGCCGGCCCGTTCAAAGCCTAGTGATTCATAGAAGGCCATCGTCTTGTCTAAATCCGCCGTGGGAATCCCCACGTGTTGAATTCCAGTAATAAAATCATGAACTGACATGTTTAACTGACTCCTTTTTTAAAACGCAATCGGTATCGTCATTATTGAGTTGCTCACAAACATTTCAGAACAGCTCCTTCAAACCGTTGGTCCAAGACCCAACTACCTTGCGGATTAGACCACGTCAGCGAAAATGCTATTTCCCAACGTCGACGGCTTGGTGCTTCAGGTTCGGGAAGATCACCTTGTCAGCAATCCCGGTAATCCCACCTTGAGCAAGGAAGGCAAACACCGTTCCCAGTCCAAAGTTCGTGAATTGACGGGTAATCACCAACGCAATGATGGCCATAATGGTAGGCGGAATGTAAGACGCCCACATCGCCTTAGCAGCTTGCCCCTTGAAGTAACGGAAGCGCAAAATCTGCATCAAGTCATCAGCCGGATGGAGTACCAGGTTGACCCGTTGATAGATGGAGATGGCCACGGCGATAAACGCCACACCCAAGAAGTTCAGCGCCACGTAGAAGATGATCATCCCCGTGCTCCTTGCTTCTGGTAGGCCCGCAAAGAGTGCCGGGTACTTGCCATTGAAGAAATCCTCAAACACTTGAATCAAAGCGGAGAACGGCACCATGAAGACCATGTTACCGGCGATTCGCTTCCAATCCCAGTGGCGAATCAAGATGGCGTTTAGCACCGCCGTCAAGAAGCCCATGATCAGGAACGCCCAGAATAAATTCCAGTGAAACGCGGTCCCCAAGTTGGCTTCGGCTGCGGACCAGTACGCTGCCCCTAAAAATGAAGGGTGAATTTTGGCACTAGTGACCAGCGTTAACACGTTACCAGCCGAGTTGATGACCAGCGACAGGGCGAAAAAGGCAATTGCCTTTGACATTGAGATGGTTCGTTCATTTGTCGCTTCCATCGGTGCTGCTCCTTCGTTGAAATTGCTTGCTGCTTCAGCTCTCACATTAATCCCTTACCTTTTTTGATTAGTCGCTAACTTTAACGACTGCCTTGCTGACGCCCTTAACCTTACCGTTTAAGACGTCTTCGACTTGTTCCAACTTAACTTCATGGCTGATCAGAGATTCGACGTCCAATTCGCCGCTAGCCAATAAGGCAATGGCATCCTTGAAGGCGTATGGGTTGATGAAGGCACCCTGAATCTTCAATTGCTTTTGGTAAACTTCGTAAGTGTTCATGGAGAAGGTTTGGTCTGGCTTCCCAACACCAAACATCAAGACCTGAGCACCCTTCTTAGTGGCTTCAACGGCTTGTTCTTGCGTTTGTGGCAAACCAACGGCTTCAATTACAACGTCGTAATCGGCAGGAATGCTGTCGCGAGTGGTGTTGTAGGTGTTAGTAACGCCAAACTTTTCCTTGTTGAAGGCTAACTTTTCGTCAATGATGCCGGCGAAGTCGACTTGGTGAACGCCGTAAGCTTGGAGTAATTGAACGAACAATTGACCCATGAAGCCATCGCCGATAACCAAGGCCTTTTGATAAGGCTTAACGTCTAATAAGCTCATGCCGTGAACCGCGCAAGATACAGGTTCCGTGGTGGCAGCGGCCTTTAATGACAAGCTGTCAGGAATTGGGTAAACAACGGATGAAGGTGCCGTGAAGGACTTTTCCAACCCACCATCGCGGGTAACCCCTACGGCAGACAAGTTGTCACATAGTTCAGGACGGTCGGTTCTGCAGTAGTCACATTGGCCACAGTAGATGTTAGGGTCAACGGTGACTCGGTCGCCAACCTTAACGTTGGTGACGTTCTTACCGATAGCGGCAACGATCCCAGAGTTTTCATGGCCCAAGACGATTGGTGGCACAGCGTTAGCGGAACCAGGAAGGCCAGCGTAAAGCGCGCGGTCAGTCCCACAGATACCAGCGTAAGCGGTGTTGACTAAGACTTCGTCAGGCTTAACTTCTGGTTCTGGCAAATCTTGAATTTCCATCTTTTTGGTTCCAGTTAAAACTAAGGCTTTCATAAAATAAGCGCTCCCTTTTAATTATTTGTTATATTCATTCAAGGCTAAGGCAAAATCGCCTAGCGTGGCTGAGCCGTTATGCTCAACCGATGGCATCACGATGTAGTCGGTCAACTTGCCAACATCCACGTAATTGTTCAACAGCTTGTCGAACTCGGCGCGAACCTTGACCAAGAAGGCTTCACTAACCACACCACCGCCGAAGATGATCTTGTCGGGCCGCAACATCAACGTTTCCTGCAAGGCCGCTTGGGCCACGTAGTACGCCATGATGTCCCAGACGTGGTCGGTCAACGGCACGTCCTTGCCGGGTTTCCCCAGCCGAGCGTCAAACGTTGGCCCACTGACTAGGCCTTCCAGGCAATCGCCGTGGAATGGGCAAATACCGGGGAAGTCCAAGTCATCGGGGTGGCGCTTCAAACGAACGTGTCCCATCTCGGGATGGCCGAGGCTCCCCACGAAATGACCGTTGATAACGGCACCGGCACCAACGCCGGTCCCAATGGTGAAGTAGACCAATGAATCGATCTTTTCGTTGAACAGCGTGGACATCACGTATTCACCGTAAGCCGACCCGTTAACATCGGACGTCCAGTACATCGGCACGTTCAAGTCCTGCTTCAAGCGACCGATAAAGTCGGTGTTCGACCAGCCCTTCTTTGGGGTATCGGTAATGTAGCCGTACTTCGGCGAGTTATGCCGCAGTTCGATGGGGCCAAAGGATGAGACCGCAATGGCCTTGATCTCGGGAAACTTTTTAAAATAAGCGATTGATTTGCTCAAAGTCTCTTCCGGGGTGGTCGTGGGAATCACAACCTTGTCCAGGGTGCGGTAATCTTCGTTACCAACCGCACAAACGAACTTTGTGCCCCCAGCTTCAATACTGCCAAGTTGCATACTTGTTACCTCCATATTTGCCGACGAGCTGACCCGCAGCAAAGTTTTTTAATGACGCTCTTCGTGACCGCTACAGTCATTCTTAAATCGCTTACAGTATATCAAGTGCTGGCCAGCGATTTAAAGGGGTTTTCGACCGCCTAGTTTTCAGAAAAGGCCGCTTAAACACGTGTTGTCGGAAATGTAATCGTTTGTATTTTTCGTGATATTAGTCACTTAAAGCTCAAAATTAAGGTGGAAAATGCCCTTTCGGAAAGCGCTTACATTTTAATTTCATCTTATTTATGCCGCAAAAAATCGCCGATCATGCGACCAACTGGTCAAGGCACATAATCGGCGGTTATTGTTATCTAATTGTTAGCAGCACCCATGATGCCGCTCCTGGTAAGCGCGGCTGTAAGCATCAACCCCGCGGATGGCCTGAGCCACATCATCTGGGGTCACTTTAAATGGCATCCGGCCCATCGTATCCGCCGGCGAAGTAGCTTGTTCCCCCACCTTCAAGAGGTCCGCATCGCTAACGTCTGGAATCTTCAAGTCCGCCAGCGTTGTGGGTAACCCTAGGGACAGGTCAAACGCTAAGAACCGGTCGAACTCGGCTTCATCACGCCCCTCCAAGAAGAGTTGGATAAAGTTATACCCATTATGCCAATATGCCTGAGGTGTTCCGGTATTCCCTCTGGAGGTAGCAGACTGCCAATTTTTTCTCCAACCTTGACGCTAAGCCGGGCGATGTGCTAAGCTGGCGCTATCGAAATAACCGAATACTTTTGTTCTCTAGGGTTCCGCCGCAAGGGTCTGGTCCGAGAGAGAACCTGTGGTCATTACCACAGACACGGAAGGGAAAAAGCCTGGGAGATTTTGTCGTTAGCGACAGAATTTCTCAGGCTCTTTTTTGGCAATTTCGGTTAATTAAAGGAGGACCTTATGATGTGGAAACATTGGCTCACCGTTGTTCTTGGCGCCATCTTTGAAGTGAGTTGGGTGGTCGGCTTCAAGCATGCTAGCACCCTCCTTGAATGGGGGGCGACCGCCGTTGCCGTCTACCTGAGTTTTTACTTTTTGATTCGGGCTAGCCGTCATATTCCCGCCGGAACCGCCTACGCCGTCTTCGTTGGCCTAGGCACCTTAGGCACCACCACGCTGGGAATGATTGCGTTTGGCGAACCCGCTAGCTGGGCAAAAATCGCACTGATTTTACTGTTACTACTGGGAATTGGTGGCTTGCAGACAATCACCGAGAAAGGAGCTGACTGATAATGGCTTGGCTCTATTTAATCTTAGCTGGCCTCAGCGAAATGCTGGGCGTGACTTTCATGAACTGGGCCCTGCACCAACGAAAATGGTGGTTGTGGGGATTGATGATTTTAGCATTTACGCTGAGTTTCGGTGGCCTTGAATTGGCCTTACAAGCCTTGCCAATGGGTACCGCCTATGCCATCTGGACCGGCATTGGTGCAGCTGGTGGTGTCGTCACTGGTATGCTATTCTTCGGTGAATCCAAGGATTGGCGCAAGCTCGGCTGGGTCGCCGTGATCCTGATTGCCGTCATGGGGCTGAAACTAATCAGTTAAGTGGCCGCACCAGATTGTACCAGGTTTCCCCCGCATGGCTGGACGCGGAGATGCCCTCGTTAACGTACCCATGGCTTTCGTAAAACGGGACTAGCTTCTCCAAACAGGTCAGCGTAATCGCCTCACGATGTTGGTCAAAGGCGACCACGGCGAGAGCTTCCAGTAGCTGACCAGCAACGCCTTCGTGCCGATGTAGCGGACTAACGGCCAGGCTCAACACGGTCTGGTAGGCATCACCGGCCGCATTCGGCGTCGTTCTTTCAAAGAGGTCGTCGGTAAGGTAGCGCTGGTCAAACGCCGGACCAACAATGTAGCCAACGATTGATTTGCCCTGTTTGGCAACTAAAAAGGTATCCGGAATCTGCTGGATTCGTTCGGCCATACTAGCTTCGGTTGCGGCCTCAGCGGGTGAAAAGCCAGCGTTTTCAATGGTCATAATTTGCGATATATCTTGCGGTTGTGCGGGTTGAATAAGTGTCACGAGCTAGTTACCTCCTGAAAATTAATATCAGAATTAGTATACCCTGAAAGTTGGCTGGTGGGATAAAAAATAAAGAATTTTATGCTACTAATTAGTAGCAAAACACTAACTTTTCAGGTATACTTTGATAAAAATAACCCGTGAGGAATCCTTCCGTGAATAAATTCGAAGCACTGGCCCGACTGAAGTATTTAGTCTCACGTAACCAATTTAGCATGGTCTCTCGTCAAGCCACTCACGCAACGCCCGTTACTTCTGTATTGGCCAAGCTAATTGTCCAGCAGCTTCTTATCCAAGATTTCAAAAAGTATGATCAGGATCATGACCGTCCCGGCGAATATCTATGGATTTTTAAAACGGATTACGGTGCCATTTATTACCTCAAATTCAAGTTTACTTCTAACAAGCAACATGTTAAGTTCATTAGCTTTCACCTATCATAACCCGTCAGGAGGAACTAACCATGGCCGCTACCTACATTAAAAACCACACAAACACTTTTACCATTCGAGGCCACGACTACCAAGTAAATGCCCCTGCACGTTTCGACACACAAACGAATCATTTGGTCGCTGATGCCGAATTAGATGATGCCGCGATTGAACTGGCAAACCAGCAATACCGTTCAGAATTCCACTTCATCTCCCCGAACGACCTCAAAGATTTTCGCACTAAAGTGGGCCTCACACAACGCGACTTGGCTGAATTACTTGATTGGAGTCCCAATACAGTTGCCCTCTACGAGACAGGTGCCTTCCCCACCAGAGCGAATAATAAAGTCCTCAAAGCCTTGATGGCGGATGATCATGTTCTGACTGTTTTTGCAAACGAAGACGGTGAAACCCTGTCAGTCGGCCTTCATCAAAAGATTTGTGCCTATTTAACTGGTTCGCCAATCCCAATCGAGTATTCACCGACTCCCCAACCGCCTAAATTCACGGCACTCCAGCTGGCTAATTGGTACCGAGTTCAAAACTATTTTGATGCTCAGCGTGATCCCAACGTAGAAGAACTTTCTCAAATGAAGGTACTAAAATTACTCTACTTTGCCTTCGGTCGCCATCTGGCGTTAAGTCACTCGCCTTTGTTCAATTCGCCTATTATCGCCATGCCATATGGCCCCGTTGTACTTGAAGTTCATCAAAAGTTCAACGGCCAACGGGGCATTGTCGATAACCAACTCGATGACAACGCCTTTACCGATTACAGCTTAGTCCAAGCAGACCCGGAAATTGCTCAGTTACTTATTTCGATTCAGAATGATTACGGCAATCAAACGGCCGCTAGTCTAAGCCGAATTACGCATCAGAAGGGCTCACCTTGGTCAGTGACTTCGGCCGAAAAGCCTATTGCTCCAGACTTAATTGGTACGACTTTCTCACAACACAAGGAATGCTAAACCGATAATAAAGGATGTGCGACTACTGCCGCACATCCTTTATTACCTTCTAAAACACTTTAACCACTTCACTCACCGTCACCCGGCCGCCCACCAGCACCTCGCTTAATAGCCGGTCCTTAGCTGGGTAACGCCAATAGTCCTGCGCCGCCAAGGTCTTCACTTTGATAGGTTCAGCACATGTCGTTGGTAGGTTCGCCGCATCCCCATAGAAGACCGGACCCGTCGCGGTCACCTTGACCAACTGCAGAACGTGACGGCCCTCATTTTCAAATAGCGTCCGCCACGCCAAGGCCCGCTGAATAGTGGTTGCGGCGTATAGACAGCTCAAGCGTGATGGCAACGTCGGAAATGACTGCACGCGAACGCGCTCCAACACGACTTCCCGTACGGCATGCCGCCCGCGATCGGTAGCGGGAAACGTCACCGCTTGCGGCTGGTTCAGGATATCTCGCAAGTTGACATTAGCTGGCACACTAAAAAAGAACGTGGCCTGTCGATTCAACTGACCAGTCGAAAAGTCCAGTACCTGACCCACCTGTAGCCGGTGCCGCGTGACCAAATGATAGAAGGTTGCCATTCCCCACGTCCCCTTTAACCTTGCTGCTTACGCCACTTTCTTCTGGCAACGCCGCATTCAATCAAGCAGATAATGCTAAAAAAGCCAACATCCCCCAGTAACAGCCAACTCAGGCTTTGCAGGTAAGTCTGCCAATAAAGTTGGCCGTGTCTGAAGAGGTCGACCCCACCTTTGATCAGCGTTAGTAGTACCCCAAATTCGGCCAAACTAACGACACAATTGATGCACGACCTCACTCGCTTTTGATAACGTTGTGGTAATTTTTGCACGGTACTTGTCCTCCTCCAAGAATAACTACTTCTAATTTTACCATTACGGTAGCAGATTAACTAAGCGGGCATAGACGCAGATGATTTTTACCAAACCATTACCCACTAAGAGGCCCCACCATCACCGAATTAGCTCACAACTTGCTCATAAAACCGATGGCCCCGAACTCCTCAGCAGGCAAAAAAAGATCAACCGGCATCCCCGTCGCACCATCGACGAAGGTCCCCTGTTGATCATCTTAGTCATTAGTTCAGCACTACTGCTATCAGTGACAATTAAGTACGACCGTTTACACCGTCAAATAGCCTACTTCTGCTGTAAGGCTGTCCAGCGGTCCTGTGGCAAAATGTAAAGAGCCAGCTGCTCATCGCCAACGGAAATTGGCTGTTTAAAGGTAAAGCCTAATTTTTCGGCGACCCGTTGCCCCCGTTCGTTAGCGGGATTGATCGCGGCAGCTAATTTTGGCAAGTTCAGGGTACGAAAGGCGTACTGTGTCACGGCCTGAGCCGCTTCGGTCGCGATGCCGTGGCCCCAGTGATTGCGTGTCAATCGCCAGCCAATCTTAACTAGGCTCGCACTACCCTCGACCGGTGTCAGCATCAACCAACCTAGAAACTGTGTCGGATCATCCTGAAAGAATATCGACCAATACCCGAGGCCTTGACCATACTGTCGCTCAATGCGCTTCTTGACGTAGGCCACGTGGCGTGGTGACCCGTCCCAAACCCCATGAATAAACTCCGTGACCGCTTGATCCTGATCCAATTTTACACTGGCTGTCAGGTCAGCTAGCGTCCGCTCCCGCAAAATTAACCGTTCCGTGGCTAAATTAGGCAATACCAATTTTTCTGTCATGGGTCGTGCTCCTCTCTTGGTGATGCTACATTTTACTTGATAGTTGTCCTTCACATATGTTTAGTATAGCCTTTTTTATGAGCTTTTAGTTCATAAGTCGAATTTACGAAGTTGAAAATTACTTGCTGTGTCAATTGATGTGGGTGGTGGGTATTTAGTGCAACGTGTTATGACGATTGCTTTGCTTCGGTTCAGGAAACAATCTGGGGACACTGATTACTGTTGTGTTAGACCGTTTGGCTTGGTTTTCATCTGCTTATATTCTGGTCCTGGCGGCTTTTGAAACGTGCTCCACGGGCCAGACTCCTGCGTTTAACCCGGTTCAGAAAACAACCCAAGATTTTATTTACTACTGTCTTAGACCGTTCAGTTTGGTTTTCATCTGCTTATATCCTGGTCCTGGCGGCTTCCGAAACATGTTCCACGAGGCAGGTCCCTGCGCTTAACCCCGTCTCAGCAATGACCCGGGGTTTCAATGACTGTTGTGTTAGACCGTTTGGCTTGGTTTTCATCTGCTTATATTCTGGTCCTGGCGGCTTCTGAAACGTGCCACTACCGGGCAGCCGGTTCCGCTTAACAACGCTAAGCAAATACCCCAAGACCAGGGGTATTCACTTAGCGCCGTTAATGCTCGCCAGCTAAACGCCCTTCGTAGCACTCTCTACACAAAAACCCCCTCCAGTTGCATGATTACTGGCGAGGGCTCTTATTTAATCATCATATGCGGGCAAGCCATCTTCATCTTTCCCTAGCAACTATGACGGTTGAAATTTAATTATTTAGCAAGCTTAGCGCCCTTGTCCACGTAGTACATGGAACCAATGAGGCCCTTAACTTGGAGCTTACCGTTCTTGTAAGTCAAACGTGTAACCGCAGCGTTCTTCAATGGGGCACCCGTGTACTTAGCACCCTTCAACGTTGACAGGTATTCGTTGATGGACATCCCAGAACTAACAACTAATGCGTTACCGCCGCCTTGCTTCTTAGTTGCTTTGGCAATGGTCATTAATTCCTTAGCCATCCGCTTTTCAACTTGTTGTGAGCTTTCAGCACGGTCGCCAGCAACCAATTTCGTCTTTTGGCTGTTTTGTTGGTCCAAGGTGTAGTAGGCATCTTGTAACTTCGTCCAGTAATCCTTACCTTGAGCGGCCATCATTTCGTCACCGTTCTTGTAGCCGTATACACCGGCAATCAAGGCATTGTCAGTAGCGATACTGTCGCCTTCGAAGCTACCGTAGCCACCTTCACGCAAGTACTTCGACGTGTTGACTTTAACCTTCTTGTTGCCAGAGTACTTGAGGGCTTGCTTAGCCGTTACTTGTTGCCGGGTCAAATTCCCTGCGTAAGCAACCTTGAAAGTCTTGCCCTTCAAGCCACGGCCCAGGTTGTTGGCAACGGCAACCCCGTTACTGGTCAGTGGGAAGTCGCTCCAGCCTTGAACACGGCCCATAACGTTCCCAGTGGTTTCACCATGCCGGGTCAAGTAGATCGTTACTGGCTTAGCAGCAGCTTTCTTCTTGGCTGCTTGGGCGGATGCTGGTGCACCTACCATAGCAACTGCCCCTGCAGTCACTGCTAAAATACCAAGTACTTTACTGAACTTCATCATAAATCTCCTCCGATTATGTATGTAGTTGTGGACGATTACGTTGAGGTCAATCGTTTTACTTAACACGATTATTCCCCGTTACGGAACCGCTTACATGTATTAATCTAGCACAAACTGATTGCTTGCACAACCTTAAATCAACAAAAGGACAGTCATTTAAACATTTAAGCCATATTTTATATACACAAATGATACACTATTTTTCTTGCTTACTAGGGTCCGTTTGAAAACTACTTAAGTAAAATACAAATTGAGGCAACGTATACTG
>NZ_AZDP01000087.1 GCF_001435525.1 Levilactobacillus koreensis JCM 16448 | reverse complement strand
GAGTCACTGTCCGAATCGGAGTCACTGTCTGAGTCGGAGTCACTGTCTGAGTCAGAATCACTATCGGAATCCGAGTCACTATCGGAGTCGGAATCACTGTCGCTGTCGGAGTCAGAGTCGCTGTCTGAGTCAGAGTCGCTATCTGAATCAGAATCACTGTCGGAATCCGAGTCGCTATCTGAATCGGAATCACTATCGGAGTCTGAATCGCT
>NZ_AZDP01000016.1 GCF_001435525.1 Levilactobacillus koreensis JCM 16448 | reverse complement strand
GGTCCACAGCGGACTTTCACCGCCTAGTTAGCGCCCATGCCGGGCGCACACACAAAAGGCACGACCAAATTTGGCCGTGCCCACCATTAAATTTAACGTTTTGGCCGCACCACTGTGAGAAAATCAGTGAGTGCTTGCGGTTCAGTCAACTGCCGGTTACACTGCGCGCTGTCCCGGCAAATATAATTACCGTTACGCGTATACGTGCCCAGGCCAGATGTCTTCGTCGTAGAAACGAAGAGTGAGACGTTACCAATCGTATGGCAAATCGCACAAAGTCCCTTGATGGTCTCGGGGTTAAACTGCCCCTGAATCCCAATCAAACGGCCCTCGTACGGCGCAACCAGATACTTCTTCTGGTTACCGCCATCATTCCAGCCCAGATAGGTCAGCTGATGTAAGTTCAAGCTCCCCCATTCCGGTTGCTTGAGCTTCTTCACTTTGCGAAATAGCTTGCTCAGTTGCTTCGTCGTCAGCTGTGGAAATGGAATGACCAGTGGTTCGATCATGCCAATTAATTTTGCGGCAGCTTCACGGGTCAACCTATCTGGCTGTAATCCGTGGACAAAGGTTTGCGCCAACGGGTCGTCTACTGGCAACAGCGGTACGATACGTTCTAGCGTTGTGGCGCGAACCACTCCACGCATCTTGACATCGTTGACCGATAGATAGGCGCTGACCAGGTTGTTGACCTGCTGGGTAATATAACTATATTCGTAAGTGGTAATTGTTGGTTCCATAATTTTTGTGACGTCCTTTCAGATTTCAAACCTGACACTTCTCCGAAAGGTCCACTAGGAAAAGTGTCGCTAACAGACAGCACTCTTCCGTACTAATAACGATCCTAGTTGTGGCATCGTCTCATCATCTCCTCATCCTCAGCCAAGTTGGCTAAAGTAATTCGTAGTATACATTAAAACTTGTGGGCTGACAAGGCTAGTGTAAAATTGCCGCCCTATGGCTGTCAGAGATTCTGCCTATTGTGGGACGCTTCTAGCCCACTACTTGATAGCAACTGTTAAACCTACTAGATATCCCATGCGCCTAGCTTGGCTGTTAGTAAATCCCCATATCTATCGGCCGGTAAGGCGCCACCCCAAAACAAAAGAGAGTCTGGAATCTCTCCCAAACTCTCCCAGCGAACCAGCATTAGACTCATGTCAGTTACTCTTGATGGTAGTCGTCTGACATCATCCAAAATTTACTGCTAGCTGAGCACAAGTCGCGCCGACCGGCCTGCGTGGCTCAAGTTTATTCTAACAATTTGCTGGCCAACTAGCGGTAAAAACCCACTGGTTCGCTCGGCCAGTAAATTAAAGGGCCTCACTGCTTAACGCCCAAACAATTGGTAGTTCGGTCACAAGCCTTGTTATTGAATAAATCTACTATACAGTAATTAATCCGTATAAATTAAGCGCTTTCTATGCTAAAATACGAGTAAACAAACTCTGGAGGTAGACGGACACATGAAGACCGAAAAGGAAAAATTTTTAGCTGGTGAGCCCTACAATATCATGGACCCCGAACTGGCGGCTGACGAAACCAAGGCACGGCGGCTCTGTAAACTGATGAATGAACTAGACGATACGGCGACCGCGGAAAAGGATGGCCTCGTTCGCCAGCTCTTCGGCTCCGTCGGCAAGAGTCCTTGGGTGCAACCCAACTTCCGCTGTGACTTTGGCTACAACATCCATGTCGGCGACTACTTCATGTGTAACTATGACAATGTCATCTTGGACATCGCCCCAGTGACCATCGGCAATCACTGCATGATGGCGCCTCACGTCCAGATCTACTCGGCCTACCATCCGCTTGACCCGGCTGGCCGCGACGCCTTCATCGGCCTCGGCAAACCCGTCACGATTGGCGACCACGTCTGGATCGGTGGCGGCTCCGTCATCCTTCCCGGCGTCACGCTAGGCAACAACGTCGTGGTCGGCGCCAACTCCACCGTCACCAAGTCCTTCGGTGACAACGTGGTCATCGCTGGCAGTCCCGCCCGGGTGATTCGCGAGAACGTTCCTGAAAACAACTGAATTTGAATGCGGTGCGAGTGGCTCTACTTTCTGGTAGAACGACTCGCTTTTTTTGACCACACCTGCTATTTCTCAAAAAAGGTTGTCTCGACCACCCACCCATCGGGTAATCGACACAACCTTTTCACTTTAATTTTTTAGTTTAAGCGATCCAACCACCGGTGCTCAGCACACTCACACTACCGGTCGGCGTCACCTTGACCGTGTACCGGTACCCCTGGATATCGAAGTCGGCGTGGGCCTTGATATTCAAGTTCTTCGTTTTCTGCGTAAATGCCTGCGTGCTGACGACCTTACCATGGGCATTCCGGGTCGTCAATTTAACGGCCTTACCTGCCTGAAAATCGTAAATGGCCGTTTGGCTATCCTGCTGTAACAGGACGACCCGTTGCACGCTACCGTTTGCCGTGGCGACCCCGACCTTAACGTGACCAGCTTGGTCGACCGTTGTCGTGGCCGTAGTTACGGATAAATCCCGCGTCAATTCACGGTGCAACAGGTTCGGGTAAGTCCCCTTGATCACGGCGCTCACGGGTAACCAGCCGACCGCCTTGCCCGCAGCCGTTTCAAAGTAAAGGTACTGCTTCTTGCTGGTCGTCGTCAACGACTGAATCGCGTACAACGTCCGGTAGCCGTAGGAGTGACCATAATGGTTGGCTGCCGTGGCGCCCAACGTCTTCTTGGGCATGTTCCAAAAATCATTGTTCGTGTTTGGCGTCCAGTAAGCGGTCTTCTTCATGCTCGTCAGTTTACTGATCTGCTGATGAAACTTTAATTGACTCAGCGCCACGTAGCCGCCGACCAAAGTCGTATTAGCCTTGCTAGGGTTCGGTACGGCCGTCCCATGGGGCAAAGTCTTCGCCGTCACCTTAGCCAGGCGCACGTAACGTTTGCCATTGATCTTGACGACCTTGTCGACCGTCCACTGCTTCGTGGTACTCTTGTCGGTCCCCAAGACCGTGCTCTTCGCGTAAGCGGCGCGCGGGTAACTGTAAACCTTAGTTCCCTTGGCCTTAAACGTAAAGATTCGCTGTTGCGGGTACTCTGGCAACGCGACTTTCTTAGCCGCATGTGCCGATGTGATGCTCCCCCACAAAACTAATCCCAGACTCCCCGCCATTGCTAACTTGATCCAGCTCTTCATGCGTACTCCTCCTCAGAAGTTAATGTCAACATTGCTTCCTCAACTCATGTGCGTTTCCCCAAAACGGTTTGCCCTAGTCACATACCGTCCCATTAATTCATCAAAAAAATATTAAAGCAACTTTACTGAAGTATACACCAAAAGACAATTAATTGTACGCGATAATTGCTATCCGTAACAACTAATTGTCTTTTAGGCTTTATTTAGACGAATTTTGACTTGATTTTAAAACGTTTAATCTAAAAACTAATCGAACCATTCATGATTGATTACAGGTTTTGTCCCTTTTCCCAAACCGTCTTGGATAACAACAGGCCTTGCTTGACCAAATCGTTAAATAATTCATGAGTCCGCTTAGAAATTTCGCTGGCCGTTTCCAAGTTGCTCTGCGTCAGGTAGGTCGTGGCGTCGCCGGTGATGTTGTCATCGGTAGCCACAACCCGACCGCGGGCGTAGGATTGGCAGCTGTCGCGGAAGGCGTTGACCGTGGCGACGAACTCATGGAAATGAGGTTCGATCAGCACGGACAAGGTCTTGTTCAACCAGTACACGTTGTCGACAGAAACCTCGGTCGTCGTGTTCTTGTAGTCTTCCGGCGTGTCGTTGATGTTCGTGAAGAACGGCATATACGGTGCGTAGGCGAAGAAGCCCATGGCGACCCACTGAATCGCAGCGTGGTCGGCCGGCACATCATTTCTAATTTGCAAGATCGATGAGCATTGGTTCCGGTCCATCGCAATCGACCGGTACTTCTTCTGGTCATCGGCGCTACCGGAAGCAAACGTGCCAAACGGATCGTAAGGCGTGCCGTTGTAGTGGGAAGACAGGAAGAATTGCACGTCTTCAATGGCGAGCTTCTTGGCTGGCTTACGGGTAAATGGCATGTCTTGGTCGGTCGGTTGTTGATCCGTAATTTCTGGATTAAATAACTTTTGACCGTACCAGGTCCGGGGCGTGTTGTAGTACGCGTCGTCTTCACCGTGGGTCCCAAAAATTTCGCGGAAGTTAAAGGTGCCTGGCACTGGATTCAAGTGATGTTGCTCAACAAAGTCCACTAAGTCCGTGGCAACCAGGAAGTTATCGGTATCGTTCAAATCGACCTCTTGCATCAACGTCTGGTTAGGCGCGATGGCGTAGGTGTCTTCTGGCAACCGCATTGCGGCCCAGTGATGGCCCCCAGCCGTTTCCAAATACCAGATGTCATTGTGGTCGTTGAAGGAAATACTGTTGCTTTCGCCAGTTCCGTACTTTTCAATCAGGGCACCCAGACGTTGGGCCCCCTCTTTAGCACTCTTAATGTATGGCAAAACCAGAGTGATCATGGCTTCTTCGTTGATTCCATCGTCGACGAGTGGATCATATCCCAGCACGCGGGCGTTGGTGGCCGTGGTCTCGGTGGCACTCATGCCGACGTTCAATTCGTTAATGCCGGCTTCTTCATATTGGCCGTCACTCTGGTCAGCCTGTGGCGTCCCCGTATAGCGGTAGGCGTGGTCGGGCAATGGCACGTTAACGCCAGTCGTAATTGACGTGAACGATGCCCCCTGTTGGTCTACTGCTGGGTGGACCACAAACTTGATAGGATTGATGGGGCCGTAACCGTCCTCGTTACGCGCCACAATCGTGGAACCGTCCATGCTAGCGGCTTTACCCACTAAAATCTCAGTACAATCGGAACTCTTCTTCATCATTTGATGTTCCGCCCCCTTCTTCATTCTAGTATAAGATTAACTTTTGATTAGAGCTAGGGATTTCGCAAAATTCACTTGGAATCTTGGGGTCAACTGGTTCGGGTCAAGGGCTGGCCTTCGCCTGCGGTGGTTCAGGGGGTCACGCTGTGGGGACCGCCTGAAGCCTGAGGAGCGGTCTTCAGGCTCGACTTGGCGCCACGGTCGCCAAGCTCGTCCCGTGCTGTAGGCCGGAAAAAAGCTCCGGCCAACACCACCGACACGGCGTTCTCCCCTGACCACCTCCGGCTTCGGCCGTGCTTGACCCCAACTTGAACCGCTGGATTACCAGTGGTTTTGCGAGTCCTAGCTGTATTCCAGTTGTCGTTGTTGGCGACCTTTGTATGACCTGGTATGTGTGAGTTGCTAAATTTGCGAAAAAAAAGAGGCTAGACAATTTCTGTCCAGTCTCTCCATTTCATTAGATTATCGATTGAAATATTGAAAGGCAAACCGTATGCCCTGTATCAGTTGCCAGCGAGCAACAATGTAAGCCGAGAGGTCGCCAGATATGGGCTCAGGCGCGTCGTTCTGCTTAGTCGGCGTTTTTTTAGCCGGCTTAGCAGAAAACCAACCTTGAAGACTCGTGCTTTTCGTGGCTTCAAGTTGCGTTCGCACCGTTCCAGCCCATATCTGGCGGCCGGTAAGGCGAAGAGACCACTAGGTTGCCCAATATTCGCTTAACGGATTAGAAGTTGCGCTGCTCCCGTGAAATGGTGCTGGCGTCGATACGGTGCCGGATGGCCTTCGCAATTTCCGTGACGATCAGGACGATGGCTCCCGCGATGATTGGGATGCCCCAACCATAATGGAAGTTGACGCTGGTCGTGTGGAAGACACCCTGCATGGCTGGCCAGTAGATGATCATGGCTTGTAACGCCATTAGGATAGCCACGATGACAAAGCTCATCTTGTTTCTGAAGAAGTATTTCGACAGCACAGGGTGGTCATTTTGCAGGTTGAACAGATAGAAGACCTTCCCGAAGATGATCACGTTCAGCGTCATCGTGCTCCCGATAACGGCCGAGAGTCCTTGCGCCGTCAATAAGTCGTAGGCAAACATTCCCAGCCCGGAGATCAGTAGCGACACGTAGGTGACCTCAAAGACGTCCAACTTGGATAAAATTCCGCGCGTCACGTCTCGGGGCCCCCGCTTCATAATGCCGCTTTCGGCCGGTTCGAAGATGAAAGCAAATTGAATCGTCAAGGCGGATACCATGTTGATCCACAACAGTTGGGTCGGGAACAGTGGCAGCTCTTGGTCCATCAGGATACTCAAGACCACAATCAATCCTTCGGCAAAACTAGTTGGGAGGAGGAAACGAATCGTCTTGCGAATGTTATCGAAGACGTGCCGACCTTCCCGCACAGCGCCCAGAATCGACGTGAAGTCATCATCGGCCAAGACCATGTCGGCGGAATCCTTGGCGACATCGGTTCCCCGAATCCCCATGGCGACCCCGATGTCGGCCTGCTTCAGTGCGGGCGCATCGTTGACCCCATCACCCGTCATCGAAACCACGTGACCGCGCGCTTGTTGCGCCTTCACGATTCGCAGTTTATCGGCCGGTGTTGTCCGTGCAAACACGGTGTACTTATCGATTTGGCTCGCTAATTCTTCATCACTTAATTCGGCCAGTTCCGGTCCGGTAATGGCGCGCGCCTGTTCCGACAGGTTCAACTGTTGGGCAATCGCAGCGGCCGTTTCGGGGTCGTCACCGGTGATCATTTTCACCTTGATACCGGCGTAACGTAACTGACGGACGGCATCGGCCACACCAGGACGTGGCGGGTCGATGATACCGGCCATCCCGGCTAAATGAAAGTTCTGGCCCACGGCGATATCGTCAACTTCGACGGCATCCGCAGCAACCGGTTGGTAACCCAGAGCCACCACCCGTTTTCCTTGGCGGGTCAGCTGTGACAAACGCTGTTGCCAAGCGTCTTCATCGACGGCCTCACCCTGTTCACGCATCAAGCGCGTCAAGGTTTGTGGTGCCCCCTTGACCAGCAGGTAGCGCTGGCCGTTATGGTCAACTAACCGTGCCGAGTAGCGGATGGCGGAGTCGAATGGTAGTGAATCGATTTCTTGTGGGTCAGGGTCGACGCCCACCAACTTGTGGTAAAGCGCGGTCAAGGCCCCATCGGTCGGTTCCCCGGTCAGCACCCACTGGCCCTCTTCCTCATGGAATTCGGCGTCAGAGGTCTGGCCGGCAATTTGGACCAACCATTCGAGGTCAGGGTCGGCCTGCCAGTCGACATCTTGACCCTCGTCATTTTGCACCTGACCGGCGGCATCGTAACCCACACCAGACACGGTATAGGTGTCAGCGGTGGTCAAAATGTCGGTCACGGTCATTTCGTTTTTCGTCAACGTCCCGGTCTTGTCGGTGTTAACGATATCCACGGCCCCCAGCGTTTCCACGGCGGGCAGTGTCTTAACGATCACATTTTGCTTAGTCATCTGCTGGGTCCCCATGGCGAGGACGACCGACGTGCTGGCCGGCAACCCTTCAGGCATCGACCCCACGACCATCGTAATGACGGCGACTAACAGAACGGGCAAACTGTAAACTTTGGTAACCATCCCCAAGATAAATAGGAGGACTGCCGCAACTAAAATCGCGATGGATAACCCAAGACCTAAGCCGTTCAGGTTCTTCATCAATGGTGTTGCTTGTTGCTTAACTTCCGCAACGTTTTGTTGGATGTGACCAATTTCGGTCTGAGCACCGGTCACGGTCACGATACCGCGACCAGACCCATTGGTGACGGCCGTTGAGGCGAAGGCCTGGTTCGACCGTTCGGCCAACGGCAAATTGGCAGTGGGTAAGGGATCTTCTCCCTTAAGCACCGAGTCAGTTTCACCGGTCAAGGCGGACTCCTGGATCTTTAAGTTATCCGCGCTGATCAGTCGGAGGTCGGCGGGAACGGTATCCCCGGCTTCCAACTGAACAATGTCTCCCGTCACCAGTTCGCGAGCGGGCAGATTAATTTTCTGTCCGTCCCGAATCACGACGGCTTCGGAGACTAAGAGGGCCTTGATGCGGTCCAGAGCATTATCCGCTGAACGTTCCTGAAAATAGCCAATGAAAGCGTTGGCGATGATGACCAGTCCGATAACGATTGAATCGGAATAATGATGCATCAGCAGCGTGACCAAGGCGGCAGCCGCCAAAATGTAGATGATGGAGTTGTTGAACTGCTTCAAGAAGCGCAACAGGTTCGATTGCTTCTTAGCGGTCAGTTCGTTGGGGCCGTTTTGTGCGAGACGTTGCTTTGCCTCAGCGGTCGTCAACCCCGATTCTTCATCGGTGGCGTACTCAACAAGTAAGGACTCAGTCGAGCGTTGCCATAGTGGCGGCTGCTGGCTGGGTCCAGGGTCAGTGGTTTCTGCTTCGGTTGTGGTTGAAACGGTTGCTTCAGGTTCTTGTGCCATATAAATAAATCTTCCTTTCTTGATAAAAACTAACGATTAGCGGTCCGGTATTGGGAGTGCTGCAAACGATCGGTGCAAGACGTCCACCTCCAAATCTCATTTTTAGTTAATTTATTTTACCAAGTTTTCATGAAAATTGCATCCATTTAGAGGGTAATGCAATCTAAATTTAATACTGGGCGTGAATAGGTAACGGTGCAAGGCTTTCATTTTTAACGAATTTCCCTTAAGCTAAGCCTATGCCAATCAAAGGACTGATAATAGATGCAAGCTTGGACGATTACCGGGGCTGGTCCCCACAGGCTCAATGAGTTACAGCTTCAAGATATGCCGGCACCCACACCACGGGCCGGTGAGCTACAGGTGCGCGTACACGCGGTCGGCCTGAATCCCGCCGACTACAAGGTCATCGAAGGCGGTTCATGGCAAACGCCCCACGTCATTGGGATGGATGTCGCCGGTGAAATCACCCGAATCGGCGCTGAGGTGACCGGGTTTAGTGTGGGTGAGCGCGTCTTCTATCATGGTGACCTGCGGCGGTCGGGCAGCCTAGCCGAATTTACCGTCACCCGTAGCTGGTCCGTCGCCAAGATTCCGGTCGGCGTGTCCTATGAACAGGCCGCGGCCAGTCTATGCGGCACGCTGACCGCCTATCAGGCCCTCTATCGTAAAGCAAATTTGCGGCTGGCTCGGACGGTCTTGATCCACGCGGGTGGCGGCGCCGTGGGCTTGGCCGCCCTGCAATTTGCCCATCAACTCGGGTTGACCACGATTACGACGACTTCCGCGCGCAAACGACCTCTGATTGAGCGGGTGGGGGCCGATGTTATCATCGACTATCACACCGAAAACGTGACCGAACGAGTTCTCGCCGCAACTAACGGCCGGGGCGTTGACCTTAGCATCAACACGATTGGTGGCGAAGAGCTGGCGGCCGATGTTGACCGTCTCGCCTACAACGGTCAGCTTATTGCCGTGGGCGATGGCTACCCGCAACACTTTGATTTTGACGGTAAGGCACTGGGGCTAACACGCTCGGGATTGGGCGGTGTGTATCGGTCGAACGATTTCACCAGCATTCACGACTTGGCGACCATGGCAACGACGGTTGGCGACTTACTGGCCGCCGGTAAATTCGACCCCGTGATCGATCAGGTCTTGCCGTTTGACCAGGCCCAAGCTGGACTGATGACGCTCCAGTGCGGTGAAAATCTGGGAAAGATCGTGGTTCAGATCTAATCATATGTATGCCAAAGGGCCTGGGACGAAATCCCAGACCCTTTAGTGTCTCCGAATTTATATTGTGGAAATGTGCGCCAAAGGGCAATCAACGCCGCTTAATCCCAATCGACAAGCATTCCCAGGCCTGGATTATTCGTCGATTGCCGTTAAATGCTCATTTCCTAATAATCCACTCTAAAATTGGTTTGCGGTTTCCCGGTCACCACCGGATGGACCTCGAAGTATTGCATGATGAGTTCGGCCATATCCACGTTGACCTCCCGGATGACCTTGGCTGGTGAGAACATCGGGTAATCACCGCCCCCGTTGCCGCGGTACTGGTTCATGGCAACGTCCAACTGGTCAGTCGGCTGAACCGCACGACCGTGGTACTTCAACGACACCACCCGACTACCCCGCGGTTGCGTTAGGTCAAAGCGGTAATCCAACCCACTATAGATATCGTAGTTGTACAGTTCCACTTTGGGGGTCGTAAAGGCCGTGGCAACCCCAACTTGGTGATCGGCCTGAATCTCGAAGAAACTGGCACACCGTTCTAGCGCCAACTTCACGTCCGCTCCGGTCAAGCGTTCGACCACCAGCGTATTAGGATAAGGATAACTATTCAACAGCTGGCGTAGCGAGACGTTCCGGTCAAAACCATGGACCTCATCGTTAAACAGTGCCGTCGCCGCGATGTCCGTCACGCCCGCAGCCATTTCGACCTGATTAATAAATCGCAGGTATGGGTGGCCGTGAAGCCGAGCGGCCATGGGGTCCGTGACCGCTAAGCTAGTCCCCGTGATCTGGCCGACTGGCTGGTCTAGCCACGTTTCGACTTTGTCCTGAACCGGTTGGGTGAGCTGCATCAACGTCACATCCAGTTCCACCCCCGCCGTTGGTAATAACCGTGCTGACCGCTTAGTTATCCGGTGATTTTCATCCAGCTCCAGGTCGATGCACCCCACTGCAATCCCCTTGTCGCCGGGTTGGGTTGTGGGCACCCCCTGATAGACGCCGGCAATCTGGCGGTGCTGGTGCCCCGTCACCAACGCATCGATTCCGGGCACCTCCGCCAGCAACTGATAGCCTTCATTTTCGCCGGTCTGCCGTTCGGTCGGCACGCCGGTCGCCGGGTCGGCCTCAAAGCCCCCATGATAAGCCACGATAACGATATCGGCTTGTTGCCGTAGCTCGGGAACCAAACGACGGGCGGTGGCAACGGCCGGTTCAAAGGTCAGGCCAGCAATGTTACTAGCCCGCTCCCAAACTGGCACATAGGCTGTAGTCAATCCCAGAATGGCAATCTTAATTCCCTGCTTTGTCACAATCTTATAGGGGGCATCGAGAATGCGTTGATTCTGACCGCCAACGATATTGGCACCCAACAGCGGATAGGTCCGCTTGGCCTCCGCTGCACGGATGTAGGCCAGGCCGTAATTAAACTCATGGTTACCCAGCACCCCCGCATCGTAGTGCATGGCGCCCGTAATCCGGGTGAGTAAATCTTGTTCCGCGGCCGGTTGTTTAGCTAAGTAGGTCGCAAACGGCGCCCCCTGTAGCCAGTCACCATTTTCAATCGTGACCATCACGTTATCCGCTCCTGCCGTCGCTTGGGCCTGCCGAATCACCGTAGCTGCCTTTAACATACCGTAAGGATGTCGATCCGTCAGCGTACTGTAGTCCGTGGGGTAAACGTAACCGTGCACGTCACTGGTCGATAGGATTTGGATATGCATGGTTAAATCAACTTCTTTCGTAATTGTTCAGACAGTGAGTCGATCAGTAGGACCATGACCACAATGCCAAGAAGGATAATGCCGACTTTGGACCAGTCTCGCGTTTGAATGGCGAAAATCATCGGCGTTCCAATCCCACCAGCGCCAACCATCCCTAAGATGGAAGCCGAACGCACGGCTATTTCAAACCGATACAGCGTGTATGACAGAAACTCTGGCATAATCGTCGGAATCGTTGCCAACGCGAAGACTTGACCGGATCGACCGCCGGCACTAATAATGGCCTCTTCCGAACCACGATCCATATTTTCAATGGCTTCACCAAATAACTTGCCCAGCATCCCCACCGAATGGACACTGACGGCCAAGACCCCGGCATAGGACCCGGGACCAACGGCTTTAATGAACATGATGGCTAAAACAATTTCTGGAAATGTCCGGATCAGCGTCAGAACCACTTTCCCACTACCAGAACGCAGAAAGTACCGTTCCTTCGGTCCACGTGCCGCCCAAAAGGCAAACGGCACACTGATCAAAGCCGAGACAATCGTGCCGAGAAAGGCAATCGCCAACGTCTGTAAAATCAAGGAGACCAGGTCTTCACCACTGCCATCATAGACGTAGGACCACGTCGGATGGACCAACCCGTGTAGAATCGATTTTGAGACCGCGGACGCTGATTCCTGAAAGCCGGTAAATTTTAGGCCGTTGATCGTCCAAAAATAAATGAGGCCAATGACCAGTACCCAAAGCAGCCAACCCCACCGTTGCCACAGCGAGTGCCGCCGAGAAGGAGTCGTAATTGTTGTTTGCATATTAAAGAAGAACCCTCCTTAGGTGGTTGCTGACACCGTCAATGACCAGCACGACAACCAACGTTGCTAAGATAATGACCGCCGTTTGGTTGTAGTTGAACTCATTTAACGACCGTTGCAAGAAAACCCCAATCCCGCCGGCCCCCAAGTACCCCAGGACGGTTGACGCCCGGACGTTAATTTCTAGGGTGTACAGGAAGTAGCTAATAAATTGGTTTAGAATCTGTGGCAACACCGCATACCAAATAATGGTGATTTTCGTGGCCCCAACGGATTCCAGTGCTTCCAATGGTCCCATATCGATGGTCTCAATGACCTCGTAGAATAGCTTGGACACCATCCCGAAGGAGAAAATTGCTAGGGTGATGACCCCGGCCGTCGACCCAATCCCAAAGATAGCAACGAAAATCGCCGCTAATAGTAAGTCGGGCAACGTCCGGACCAGATCCAAGAACAGCCGCGTTAACCCCCGTAACCAGCGGTTATGAATCAGGTTGCTGGCACTCAAGACGGCAAAGGGAATCGCAAATGCCGCCCCAATCGTCGTTCCCAGAACGGCCATCTGAATCGTTTCCAGCAACGGCTGAATGATGACCGTCGTGTAGTCCCAAGCGGGGTTGGACATCCGCACCAGTAAGTTCGTGAACTGGCCCAGGTTGCTAAAGAACATGCCCACGTTGACCCCCGTCATTTGGGCAGAACCAACCAGCAAGAACAAGAGGAGCACGGTCCAGCCGATACCCTTTACGTGGTAGCGTTGTGCCCAGGAGCGCCGTGGAATCGTCGGTGTACTCATGCCTTTTCCCCCTCTGCTTGATAGATCTGGTCCAAATCTTCCACCGTGACGTTGGCAATTGGTTGGTCATAGACGAGCTGACCAGCCCGTAACCCCACGATTCGGTCGGCATATTCCCGGGCCAACGCGACCGAGTGCAAGTTCACGATGACCGTGATGCCGTCTTCTTGGTTCAAGCGCTTCAGGGTATCCATGACCGTCTTGGTGGTCAGGGGATCCAGCGAGGCCACGGGTTCATCTGCCAAAATGATCTTGGGGTCCTGCATCAAGGTCCGGGCAATGGCGACCCGTTGCTGCTGCCCACCAGAAAGCTCATCAGCTCTGGTGTAGAGTTTTTCGGCCAAATTGACCCGTTCCAAGGAATGCACCGCTTTTTCCTTGTCCGCCTTGCTGAAGAGCCCCAAAATCGTTTTCCAAGTCGGGTAGTAACTCACGCGACCCGATAGAACATTTTTCTCCACGCTCGATCGATTGATCAGATTGAAGCCTTGAAAAATCATCCCAATCTTGCGCCGCAACAGCCGCAATGCCTTGCCCTTGTAGTCACTGATAGATTCATTTTCTACTGTAATCTCCCCGGACGTAATCTCGTGCATCCGGTTGATGGTCCGTAGCAGGGTACTCTTGCCGGCTCCGGAAAGCCCGACGACGACCAGAAACTGACCACGGGGAATGTCAAAACTGATATCCTTGAGGCCCACGGTGCCATTGCTATAAACCTTGTTGACGCCTTTAAATGAAATAATCGGTGCTGCTTGCTCCATAGTTGGTTCCCCCGTTATTAAAAAAGTAGTGAGGTACGGTGTCGCTGCCCTCACTACTTCTGCTGTCTAATCTTCTGTTAAGACACTACATCTGCTCCGTAAGGCCTCACAATCCAAGCCAATCGGTCAACTGAACAAGAGCCGCTAATCCTGCTAACCATCAGATTTTACTAAAAATCGTGGGCAACCTTACCGCGACGGCCTACTTATCAAGCTTTTGAATCTGCTTGTCGTAGTCACGAATGATGTTAAAGGTACTGTCCTTCGCATCTACGTAGCCTTCGTGTGAGTAGACACTAGAGATGATGGCGTGCCCCTTCTTAGTCTTCGCGATTGCCTTAAACGCTTCAGCAATCTTCTTTTGCCATTTGGCACTCATGTCGCCACGCACCGTGATCGTATCGTTAGGAATCTTAGCGGTCGTGTAAATTGGGACGACTTGACTCATGATATCCTTGTCATCCTTCTTGACTAAATTCCGGGCACCTTGGAAGACAAAGGCCGCGTCGGTGTTCTTATTGTAAACGGAAAGGACACCTTGGTCGTGACCCTTGACCGTGACCGTCTGAATATTGTCCTTGTTGATGTTGATGCCATGCTTCAGCAGTTCAACGGCAGGGTAGATCCAGCCGGCAGTCGATGTGGTATCTTGAACGGCAATCTTCTTACCCTTCAGATCCTTCAACGTCTTGATACCACTGTCCTTACGAACCAAAATCTGGGAGCGGTAGTAGTTGACCAATTGCTTCGTTGGTTGGTCGTTAGGTTCTTTGATTCCGAACCGTTCGGCCTGTAAGAGCACTTTGTCTCCATATTGCTTATGTGCAAGGACGTAGGCATCAGGCGGCAGGAAGCCAACATCGACCTTCTTTGACCCCATGGCCTCAACGATCGTATTGTAGTCGGTCGAGACGCTAACCTTAACCGGAATCCCCAATTGTTTCTTCAACAGACCCTCTAACGGTTTGGCCTTCGCCTCAATCGTCCCCGCGTTAGATGACGGTACAAATTCAACCGTCAACTGCTTTGGCGTGTAGCCTTGCTTGGAACTTGAACTCGTGCTGCTGGTTGCCTTCCCACAGGCAGCCAAACCAGCTGGCAGTAGCAATAATGCTGCTGCAATCAAGAGTAATTTCCCCTTACCCTTTAAGTGCATCGAACTCACTCCTCAGATTATGTCGTATGGCTCTTTTAAGACACTTTTTATTCTACCAGAAGAACGAACTTTTACAATGATTTTATTATTTTTAGTTCGTTATTAAAATAGTTATAACGAGTCACAGCGGCATTCTTTAAAAAGTAAAACGAGAAACCTGAACATTAATTAATTTAATTATTTAATGTATTTTGATGGCCTTTCCGCTAAAACTTAAGGTCACTACTAGACCAGCACCATCATTTAGCCAAAAAGTGACTAAAAGGAGCCAACGTTTTCTGCCCTAATGGATGGCAAAAGCGTTGGCTCCCTGTTTAAAATTTACTGATCGTTTACATTAGCCCTGCGTCGCGTTGTGACCATGATCCGTGGCCGTATCCGCCATCGCATTCAATCTCGCCATGTCGGCCGCGTTAATCGAAAAGTCCAATTGCGCGTTGGCTTCGATGTGGGCTTGGCTCGTGGCCTTTGGCAATGGCAAGACACCATTTTCCAAGACAAACCGTAATGCCAGCTGGGCTGGTGAAACGTGATACTTGTTCGCCATTTCCTTAACGTCGGCATTTTCCAGCATGTCGCCAGTTGCCAGTGGTGAATAGGCTTCGACCAACATGTTATGGTCTTGCGCGAACTTCGTGATCTTAGGTTCCGTGAAGCCCACGTAGTACTGAATCTGGTCGACCATTGGCGCAACTTCGGCGTAGTTCAAGACATTTTGCAGGTCGTGCACGTCAAAATTAGAGACCCCAATGGCTTTGGCCTTGCCGCTAGCATAAATCTTTTCCATCGCCCGCCAAACATCACGGTTACCCTGATCGCAGTCCTTACCAATTTTTGCCCATGGCCACGGTGCGTGAATCAGGTACAGGTCAACATAGCCCACGTCCAGGTTCTTCATGGTCGTGTCAAACGCGTCCAATGCGCCTTGGTAAGTCTTCACTTCGGCCGGTAGCTTCGTCGTCACAAAGATCTCTTTGCGGTCGATACCGGAATCACGAATGGCTTTTCCCACACTGGATTCGTTGGCATAGGCCTTCGCCGTATCGATGTGCCGATACCCCGTCTTCAGCGCGTTAGCTACCGCGTCGTAAGCCGTATCGCCACCGGGAATTTGCCAAGTACCAAAACCAACTTGGGGAATCTGCGTCCCGTTAGCTAAGTTGAACGTATCCGTTAATACTGACATAGCAAAACCTCCAATTGTATTAGACCTGCCGCGCGTTCGCCGCAATGAGCAACTCGCTGCATATCCTAAAACGTGTCCAGCCAAAACGTTTAGTTATTTAATCAATCAACCGATCACGTTCTATCATGAATAATTATACGCCCGGCTACCCACCCAAAGGCAATTATTCCGTCAAAAGCCAGCAATCATTTATAGTATAACTATTCTTTAAAACTGAATTGGAAAATTGTAATATTACAAATTGCCAGAATCGCCCAAAGCCCTTGATTTCTTTGTTATTATAAAGATGTCGTAAAACAATTGCTTAACAAACTGACGACAAACTAAAGCTTTTTTGGTAACAGTCAACGAAGTACCCGGAAAATGCTTCGTTGGTCACTGTCCCCAATTGAATATTAATCTCATTGAATCAGACTAAATCCCAGTTCGATTCAATGGGGTTAATTTTTTTGCGCTGAAATAGTCGTTTCGTGAATTGGCCGCACGCTAGCTCCAATTGTGTTTTACCATGACAATTGTTGGGCTAAAGGTTGAAAGTTCCAAAATGCCAGTCATGCCTGCTCTAACAACAACAGTGAGACTAAAACTAGGCAACCTGGTGTGCCCTTCGCCTTACCGGCCGGCAGATATGGGCTGGAGCGGTGCGAACACAACTTGAAGCCTCGAAAGAACCGAGTCTACAAGGTTGGTTTTCTGCTAAGCCGGCAAGAAACGCCGACCAAGCAGAACGACGCGCCTGAGCCCATATCTGCCGACCTCTCGGCTTACACAGTGTGCGTAGACGACGGAGATAATGACTGTAATAATCGTTATAGATTGGACCGGAAGCGCTAAGCCTCCATGTCTTCCGACTGCTGTCGTTGTAAAGCACAGTTAGAGCCGGAGGAGGACAGGGATGCAGCCAGCCGTGGAGGTGGTGTTAGCTGGCGAT
>NZ_AZDP01000086.1:56002-78180 GCF_001435525.1 Levilactobacillus koreensis JCM 16448 | reverse complement strand
AGATGCTAGTTGCATAGGTCAGAAAAGTGTCTAACATTTTACTTGCACTTCATTCTTGCTAGCCTACACCATGGGCGAATTTGAAGACACGTGGTCTTGGCGTGGCTTCAAATCGAGCGAGAAGACTGGTGTTCTTCCAGTCTGAAGCGTCCCCACAGCAGGCGGAATCCCTGGCAGCCGCAGTGCGGCCAAATTAAACCGTAAAACAAAAATGACCACGTTATCCAGAGAGGTAACGTGGTCATTTGTCGTAATGTCTTTTGTTTTAGAAGGATTGCCAATCACGTTGCCACAGTAACCCCATGGTCTTTTCGCCCGTGTGAACACTGATGGCGGGGCCGAGTTGGCTTTGAGAGATGCGAACCTCCGGATACTGTTCCGTGAGTTCGGCAGCCCAGGCATCGGCCAGTTCGGCATTGTTCGCGTTGATTACGGTGGCGTGTAACGAGTAGCCAACCGTTTTTAACGATTCCTCTAGACGATCAGTCATATAATGGAAGGCCTTCTTCATGGTGCGTTCCTTACCAATGGCAATAATTTGACCGACGTCGTTAAACGTTAGGAGGGGTTTGATGTTAAGTAGGTTCCCGATGATGGCGGAGCGATTGCTGAGACGACCGGTTCTGGCGAGGTGACTCAGATTGTCTACAGCAAAGTAGACCTGCATGGTACTCCGCAGAGCTTCCAGTTCGGGAACGATATCGGCGGCCTTATCACCATTGGCAACCATTTGACCGGCGAGTAAGCAGAGGTTAGCCTCACCGGCGCTGGCGACCAGCGAATCTACGGGATAGATGTGCGCCTTGGTGTAGGTCTTACAGAACATCTTGAGATTACTCATGAATGAGGTGATGCCACTGGACAGGTGGATTGAGATGATCTCGTCAAATCCCTGTGCAGCTAGCCGATCATAGGCTTCCTCAATCTGGCCTAAGGAGACTTGTGCTGTCGTGGGGAGCTCGTTATCTGTATTCAGGTAGTCGTAGAAGGTCTGCAGACTCAACTCGGATTCCGGATACTGATGGTCGCCCAGAATGACCGTGATTGGTAAAACGACGATGTGGTATTGTGCAACCTGAGTGGGTGTCAGGTAAGAAGCAGTGTCCGTAACGATGGCAGTTGGCATAATTTATCCCCTTGCTCTCAAAAATAGTTGGGTCAATCATACCATATTGCCAGTCTATTTGATATTAGGGAAATCAACAAATTAATGGGCAAAAAAGAGTGTGCGGCAAAAGGCAGTCGACTGATGAGCATTAAGGCCGATAACCAGGCGATTCCGTACGCAAATGGTTGGATCATTGGGGTTAAGTGAAGTCAGCTACCTTGAGACACATGTTTCGGTCATACAAACTTAGAGACACAAAAGGCCTGGGATTTCCCAGGCCTTTTACGAATAGTTCAATTAGTAATTACGTAAAACGATTCAGCAGGCATTATAGAACGTGAAGATTGGGATGATAGTTCCCGCCGCCTGATGAAGCTGCTTGGCGGTTAGACGTGTAAGTTGGTTCGGCCATTAACGTTTCCTTAGTCGCCACGCCTTGACTCTCACAAACATCGCAGAGGGACTCATAAGTCACATCGTTCAGCAGGAGGCCACACTGCGAGACATCACAATTGAAGATAACTGCAGATGAGGACTGCTCGATCTTCATTTCGGCCGCTAACTTTTGATCCGTTTGGAAAGCTTGTTTCGCCAAATCAGATTGGCAGTCTTCCGTGAACATATCCAAGTCGAGATGACATTTTTTAGCGAGGTGCAAAACCAAGTCATTAGAAAATTTTTGGTGGTCGTTAACCACGGCCATTTGCATATTTAAGAGGAAATCGCGCCCCTTGCGTTTGCCCTGAAAGAGGGCTGCCTTATAGGCGAGAATGGCTTGATAGTAAACGTTAAAAAAGGCGTTTCGTTCAGCCAAAGTGGGGTGCACGGGCAAGGCCTGTTCAATGATCTGCTGATTCAACAACGGAACAAATTGAAACGACACCTTGCTATTGAGATGATCGGCCAACTTCATAATATTACGCTCGGAACGCATACAGCGAGCGCCTAATGGGTTGACGAACAAATAGACTTCTAACACATTGCTTCCTCCTATACTCGTTCGAATTGGCAATCAGCAAGGGTCGCCAAACAAAAAGTAACAATACCACTACATTAGCAAAATTTCAAAAAATAGCAATCAGAACGTTTGTTTGAGGTGAAGACCGTTCGTTTAAAACGCAACCTAATCATGCAACATTTTCTTGGCGAGGTAAAGTTAAACGCCTCGTAAAAGTCACGGGTCACCCAGATTGGCCAGTTAGTGAAATTCTTAACGAATTCGAGGAGTAATTACTCTCAGTTGGGACTAAATTATGGTAGAATCGAAAGATAAGACGTGTAATTAAGGTTGGGGGATAGTCGTCATGATAACGAATTGGGATCAATTTTTATTGCCCTATCAACAGGCCGTGAGCGAGCTAAAAGTTAAGCTTCGCGGTATCAGAAAGCAGTTCGAGAACCGCAACGAGCGTCCGCCAATAGAGTTTGTCACCGGGCGCGTCAAGCCGGTCCCCAGCATTAAAGAAAAGATGTCACGCCGGCACGTTGCCGAGGAGCGACTGGAACAGGATATGCAAGACATTGCGGGTCTACGAATCATGTGCCAATTTGTCGAGGATATTTACCAGGTCGTTGATCTCTTGCGGCAGCGGACCGATTTAACCATTCTGGAGGAACGGGATTACATTCACAACGAAAAGCCCAGTGGCTACCGTTCTTACCATATTGTTGTCGAGTACCCAGTTCAATTGGTGACCGGCGAGAAAAAAATATTAGCTGAAATTCAAGTGCGGACGTTGGCCATGAACTTCTGGGCCACCATCGAGCATTCATTAAATTATAAGTATCAAGGTGACTTCCCCGCCGAATTGAGTGCACGACTGCAACGGGCTGCGGAGGCCGCATTTAAGCTGGACACGGAAATGTCCGAAATTCGAGAAGAGATTCAGGAAGCCCAGCACTACATCACCCCCCCGCGGGATGATGACGGGGCAACACCTTCTCAGCATAAGGAAGATTGAGTATGAAAGTTTCCATTTTTAGCAATAACGGTCCTTCCTCCCAGAAGGTGGCGACCGCTTTAAAGGACGGGCTCACCGCGGCTCACGTCACACTCGATAGTCTGGACCCGGATATCGTAGTCACGGTCGGGGGAGATGGCACGTTGCTATCCGCCTTTCACCATTACAATGACCGGCTGGATAAGATTCGTTTCGTGGGGATCCATACGGGGCACTTAGGGTTCTATACGGATTGGCGCGATTACGAGGTTCAAGAGCTGATTAAGAGCCTAGTCAATGATAACGGGCAAAGTGTTAGCTATCCGCTATTGACGATTCAGGTGGAGTACGCGGACGGGACCCATCCTGACCAGGCCCTTGCACTGAACGAGTCGACCATCAAGAAGGTTTCCGGAACGATGGTTGCCGATGTTTACATCAAGGGCGAGTTCTTCGAGAGCTTTCGGGGGGATGGTCTGTGTATCTCAACGCCGACGGGCTCGACGGCCTATAACAAGTCCGTTGGGGGCGCCGTCTTGAACCCACAATTTAATGCCGTGCAAATGGCGGAAATTGCGTCGATCAATAACCTGGTCTTTAGAACGCTAGGCTCACCATTGATTATCCCAGCTGACGAGTGGATTCGTATCGAGCCCGCCAACGCCGCGGACAATGTTTTGATGTGCGATCAACTCAGCATCGAGGGGCGACCGATCAAGGCCATTTCTTATCGAATTGCGCGCCAACGAATCGCGTTTGCCGAGTATCGGCATACTCATTTCTGGCAGCGGGTCGAGGCGTCCTTCATTGGTCGTGAACAGCCATGATGACAACGTTCGAATGGATCGTGGGCGGCGAGAGTCCAGTCCACGTGCGGACCGTTTTAATGGCGCATGGGGTGACGCGAACCTTTTTAAAGCAAGTCAAATTTCACGGCGGCGTGGTCACCCTGGACGGCGAAGAAGTCCGGGTGGTCGCGATGGCGCAGCCTGGTCAACACGTTGGGTTACAACTCCCACCGGAGCCAACGAACGATCACGTAGCGACCTCCATGCGCCCCTTGGATATTCTCTATGAAGATGAGCACTTCCTCGTAGTCAATAAACCGGCGGGGATGGCCTCTGTGCCGTCACATCTGTATCCTGATGACACGTTAGCCAATCGAGTCAAGGGTCACCTCACGGCCATTCAGGCACCGAGTAACGTGACCCATATCGTGACGCGGTTGGATCGTGAAACGAGTGGGGCGGTATTGTTTGCGAAACACCACTTTGCGCATTCCATTTTGGATAAGCAATTGAAAAATGGTGAACTGGATAAACGGTACGTGGCGTTGGCGAGCGGTCGGGTGACGCCGCACCATCAGGTGATTCAAGCGCCGATTGGTCGAGCAGATGGGTCGTTCATTAAGCGCGCTGTCCGAGCGGATGGACGGCAGGCTAAAACGGAACTGTGGGTTTGTGCCCAGTCTGCGTCGGCCAGCCTGTTAGCCGTTAAGCTACATACCGGACGGACCCATCAGATCCGCGTACACTGCCAGTCGATCGGCCACCCACTGCTAGGGGACTGGCTGTACGGGACGCAGACTAATCCGTGGATCAAGCGGCAGGCGTTACATTGCGCACGGGTTCGTTTCTACCAGCCATTTTTGGGACAATGGATCACCTGTTATGCACCGATGCCGGCAGACATGGCGTTGGTGATTGAACATGAAATCTTTCAAGGAGAGAAGCCGTAGCTAGAGTCTAGTGCGGCTTTTTTTGCGCCTTCTTTTGGTTAGCAGCGAGTCGCTATATAAGACGGTATCGCTCAGTATCGCTTGTAACCGGCATTAGTAATATCCAGTTTGCAGAAGAACAGTCTGGCATAGGGGACCGGCAGATGCGACGTATTTCCTTAGACTAATGTTTAGTTACCAAGGTAATTGAATGATACATATTGTAAATTTGTGCTAAAATGGATAAAAAATATAATCGTTGGCGACGTTTAACTGTCATGTGGCAACAGCAAAATGTGCGGGGGAGAGACGTGCCACCAAAAGTTTGGGGGAATCAACATGTTCAAGATACTTCGACGAATTCTATACCTGGTTGTGCTGGTAGTCGTGGTTTTCTTTGTGGTCAAAGGCATGACTAAAGTGAACATTTCGATATTTGGTAATCATAACTACTATCAACGGTCTAAGGGGACGAGCACCAATGACGGGTTAGTCAACCAGAAAACGTACTCACAGGCTAAGCTTAAACAGTTAACGACGATTACCCATGGCACAAAGTATTCCGGGAATACCAGTCTGGATAAGGTGGCTACTAGCTATTCTTATAAAGTGGCAGGTCGGACAATCAATAACTTTATGGGGCGCGATGGCGTTCTTCAGCTCTATAACGAGTCGTCTTTCATGTCGGATAAGATGGTTAGAGACGCCGCTGAATACTGGAACACCTTGGCCGGAACAAAGATCGTCGCGGTCGTGAAGACGGCTAAAGCCAGTGATGAAGTCATTCACGACAGTCAGGAGAAGAGTAAGTATGGCATTGGGGGCCAAACCTACGATAATATGGGAATCCTCTTTTATCCGCAAAATTGGGCGGTGACTGGACTAACGGCTCGTGGCAAGAATAATTGGAAAGAAGCCATTCTGCTGCGGGAGGTGGGCCATGCGCTGGGCATTCCTAGTCTGGGTGGTGGTGCAACCGGCAACAATGACCGTGCCGCCAATAGGAAGTCTGCGGATTTCATGGGTAACTGGGGTGTCGAACTGGTCAACGCGCCGCTGGAAAATCAGCGTGGCATCACGAGCACGCCGGTGGACGCCGCTGCGTTGACCATTGCCGGTATCGCATGGTTGCGGCCGCAAAAGCTGGCAAATTGGGTGTTCACAACGCCCAAGGCCACCGTTAATTACAATAACGGTAAAATTGTGTCAACGATTCCTAAATCGTAGGAGTGAGACAGAAGACAGTTGGTCAATGAGCATTAACGTTGCTAGACGAAGAATCCCGGTTTTGGATTGTTTGTCTAGCGGGGTTAAGCGGAGTTGGCTGCCTTTTGTCGCCCGTTTCGACCATATATGTTCAGAGCGCAAGTGGGCCTGGGACTTTTGTCCCGGGCCCATTTTTAACGGAACAGGGGGATCAACCGTCAAAGCCAGCAGTAGAACGATCAATTTAAGTGAATTAGGCGACGTTACACTTTGCCTAATTTGTAAGCTAAGTGACTTAACTATAAGTTTTGGCTATCAGCGCGGCTCACTTGGAATCGACGAATTGGCGCACGGGCATTTACACAGTCTATAAACTGTTGTATCCTTGATTATGCGCTAATGGCAGCGCTTAACCGTCTTGAAAGCGATTGGTTAAATCAACTAATTTAGTTGCACTGCTGGATGATGTAAAAAAATAACCATTGATGATAGCAATTAGTTTTATTAATAAAACTAATTAGGTATACTTAGATTAGTTTAAACTTTGTTGATGGGGGAGCCCTGTTGGCTAGACGATGGGTGAAGACCCTTCACGATGAGGATGGGAGTGTGGCACCGTGTATTATTTTATTAATGAGTACCTCTTACAAAAGAATTCGAGTGTTGAGCATACGGCAATGAATCGGGTGAGATTGTTTAACCACTATAAAACACCCGCAAAAATCGTGACGAAGATTTATGATCGGCTTTTGCATCAGACGATTGGTAAGTTCGGCATCACTGATGATCAAGTGATGAACATGTTCGATTACTTTCAGGGGCTTACTGATACGGGGGCACCAAAGTTCGTTACCACGGATAAATTAAATTTACCGATTGAGTATGAAGTCAATGTGGGCGCTAACTTTAGTAGCGTCTTCGATGGTGACCGGTTGATCGCCAACGTTGGTTTTATTCCCGGTACCATTGGCCGCGTCTTCTATCACGAATTCTTCGACCAACTCGGGAACCGCGTCGGCACCGACCTGTGGGACTGGCGCGGGTTCCGGTCGGCGACCCAGTACTTCGGGCAAAATGGCCAATTGATCTCACAGCGCTACTATCGCGCCGATGGTCAAACGGCGATTGAGGAGTACTTTACCCAGGACACCGAGGGTAAGCCGTTGACGTCACGGATGATCCTAAAGGACTATCAGGGTGAGGGCGACCGCTTCTTCCAGAATACGGACGATCTGTTTGCCTTCTTCTTAAATGAGTTGAGCAAACAGGACTCGGAACGGACGACCTTTATCGTTGACCGTCCCGGCACCGGCGTCAAGCCGTTACTGGCATTGAATGATAATTCACGTAAATATATCTATGTCCCAATCAACCATGCCGTTAGCCCGAATGACCCGATCCATGCAGATCTGGACGGTTTCTTGGCGCCAGCGTTTGAGCACTTCAGTCATTTCGATGGCTTCATCACGGGGACCCCACAACAGGCTGCTAACCTGAGCACCCGTTTTCCTAAGGCGCCGGTCTTCTCAATTCCAGCGGTCACCACGTTACCCACTTCAAAGGAAGAAGTAGTGGAAGTGGCGCCTAGTGAGCGATTGCCGCACAGCGTCATCTACGTTGGCCGAATTGCTAAGGACAAACAGATCGAACAGCAACTACGAATGTTCGCGCTGGTCAAGGACCGGGTCCCAGACGCCACCTTTACCTTGTTTGGCTATGGCAGTGCCAAGTACGTTGAGGATATGCAGAAATTAACGCAAGAACTGAAGCTCACGGCGAGTGTGACGTTTGAGGATTACGTGCCCAATCTAGCCGCACAGTACGACCACTATCAGGTCATGACCAATATGTCACTAGCCGATGGTGGGCCGTTAGCAATGTTGGAAGCCATGATCCATGGGATTCCAGCGGTCAGCTATCGGTTCAATTACGGTCCAGCTGACTACATTGAGGATGGCAAGGATGGTTATTTAATCGCACCCGGTCAAGCCTTAGCCATGGCAGATAAAATTGCTGATCTGTTGTTGGATGAACAAAAGTTAGCGGCGTTCAGCCACGCGGCGTACGTCAAGGCCCATGACCAGTGGACCCGCCGGAAAGTGTGGAACCGGTGGCAAAAGGAATTGAAAAACGACTAATGGGATTGCTAAGGGAGGTCCGAGTAGATGTATTACTTTTTGAACGATAACATGCAGTATTCAAAATCAGGAATTGAACATGCGGAAATCAACCGCCTACACTTGTTCAAGCAACACCACGTGCCAGCGAAAATTGTGACGCGCATTTTTTCCATGGATTTGACCAACATCTTGCGGCAATCCGGGATTCAGCGTGAAAATTTTGTAAATCTCTTTGAATTCTTCTGTGGGAGTACCCAAGCGGCAAGTCAGTCGTTCACGATGAATGACTTCTCCTTGCCGGCCAATACGACCACGACCCGTAAAGACGACCAGTTACAGGTCTTTGCGCAGGGAAAGATGTTGATGATCATTTACTTCCGCAAGCAGTCGACGGAAATCAGTAACGTTCAATACTTCGACGTCAACGGCCGGACCGTGTCAATGGTCTGGTGGGATGTCCGTGGTTTCAAGTGTCTTGAACAGTTCTTTGACCTCGAAGGCAAGATCTCTCAGGAGCAGTACTACGGTCCCGATGGCCTTGTGCACCTGGAAAAGAATCATTACCTCAACCGTGGGGGCAAAGAGTGTCTGTCATGGCGTGTCCTGAATTACCGCAACAGTAGTTGGGTCTTTGGCGGCATGAATGAATTGACGCGCTTCTTCTACGATGAGTTGAATGGGTTAGACCAGCATAACGTCTTCATTTGTGACCGGACCGTTGAATGCGATTGGGGCTTATTCCACATGCAGACGCCAGCCTTTAAGGTCCTGCACCTCCACAATGACCATGTGAGTGACCCGAGTGACATGCTGCATTCTCCACTGAACAACAATTACACGAACGCGTTGAATAACTGGGCGAAGTGGGATGCGGTCATTTCGGCCACGCCAGAGCAGTCAGAAGACGTGGTGAACCGCTTTGGCAGCGACATTCCAGCCTTTACGATTCCAGTTGGCTATGTTTCGGACGAAGAAATTGCTGCGCCTCACCAAGACTTTGCGGCCCGACAAAAGGACCTCATCGTCCACGTGGCGCGGTTGGCACCCGAAAAGCAGCAGAACCATTCAATCGAGGCGTTTGCTCAGGTCCACAAAAAGTTCCCAGATGCTCGATTGGAGTTATGGGGGTACGCAAACGGCGATATTGAAAAGCAATTTAAACAGCAAGTGGCGGATGCCGGTCTAAAGGACGTCGTCGCCTTTAAGGGATACACCAGCGATATCGATGCGGTCTATGACCGCGCACAGATCGGCGTCTTACCGAGTCGAGCTGAAGGCTTTTCACTAACATTACTCGAAGCTCAGTCTCACGGGGTCCCGATGGTGGCAAATGATGTGAAGTACGGTCCTAGCGATATCATCCAAGATGGGGTTACCGGAATCTTGACGGAAGACGGGCAGCCACAGCAATTGGCGGACGCCTTGATCAAGCTGCTGGGGGACCAGAAGCTTCTGAAGGCCTACAGTGCGGCGGCGTATGAAAATGCCAAGCGCTACTCGGAGGATGCCGTTTTTGAGAAGTGGCAACAGTTACTGGATTATTTTGACAGCTTAACACACGAAAAGGCCGCCGTTTAAGTGGCTAATGCGGATCGCCGCCAAGACCTTACTTAGGGTTGTTGGCGGCTTTTGGGTAAAGAGGTGTGACGAGAGATGTGGAAACGGGTGCTTCAGGTCGGCTTGACGGCTGCGACGCTGGTCCTAGTTGTGCTGGGGATGACGCAATTAAATGTCCGCGAGAACCCACAGCCAGCCGTGAACCAATCGGCGAAACAGGACTATCAGCGGACGGCGACCTATAGTCCGCCGGGTGGTCGAATCGACCGGCACATCTATTCGCAAAAACAGTTGCGGGCCTTAACAGCAATCACCCATAGTAACCAGTACCGGGGCAACACCAGCTTGGATACCGTGGCGACGCAGCACGTTTATCAGCTTGACGGTCGAAATTTGGCGAATATTGTTGGGGGCGATGGCGTTCTGCAGTTGTACAATGAGTCTCATTTCATGACGACTCCGATGGTGCGGGCCGCCGCTAAGTTTTGGAATCAAGTGGCTGGAACGACCGTTGTTGAAGTCGTTGCTCGCCCGGAACAGAGTGACGAGATCATCCATGACGGTAAGAGTTCGCGGTCGGTACTTGGTGGTCAGACATACAATGGCCGGGGAATCTTATTCTATCCGGCTAACTGGCACATCCAGAATTTGTCACGGCGAAATCAATTGAATTGGAAAGAAGCGGCGCTGATCCATGAGGTCGGCCACGCGCTAGGAATCCCTCATTTAGGTGGCGGTCCCCTGGGAAATAATGCGGCAAAGGCGGGCGTACAGACCGTGGAACTCATGGCGGTCTGGTCCGTCGGCCGGGTGGGGTCCCCGCCGGAAAATGCGCTGGGAGTCAAGAGTACGGCGATGGATGCCGCGACCTTGGCCCTGGCAGGGTTGAGTTGGCAACGGCCTCGCCGGTTAGCGAGCGGGGTACTACAGAAGATGAACCGGGTCGTTTTGTATGATAACGGTCAGGTCACAACGACGAGGCCAAACTGAAGGGTTCGGTGGGGGTCACCTAGCGTTCCTTTGGCCTTTGCGAGGAGTTAGGTGACCTGGACGGCCCGGCTGCCTTTAAGCTGAGCAACAGGAGTCTGAAGAGTAATGGTGTAGACGTAATTATAGATGGGGTGACGAATGTGAATTATTTTGTCAATCAAAATTTGGGAATGAACTTAACGGGAATTGAAAAGGCACAGTTGAACCGCTTGGCGTTGTTCAAAGCGGGGGGGATGGCCGCAAAAATTGTAACGATGGGGTTTAATTCACGGCTGCATGAGAACGCTCGGCGTTTTGACGTGGTCGGTCGCTGTTTTTCAATGTACGATTACTTTCAGGGCGTGATGGATGATGAAACGGTCACAACGTTTGACTGGATCACGTATTGGGAACAGACTTGCGGGTTTACTCTGAAGTACATTCCGAAGACCCAGGATGTCCGCGTATTTGCGGCAGACGGTCAGTTTTTGATGTATGCGCGATTTTATGACCAAGCGTATCAGTCGATCGAGTACCTAAACTACTTTGATCAGCGGCACTTAAAGATTAAGCGGGAACTATTTGACTGGCGGGGATTTCGCAGTCAGGTTATCTATTTAGCGGCGATGCAGAAGGTTCAGGCGAAAGTCTATCTGAATCGCCAGGGACAAGCCTGCTTAGAAGAGTTATATGATTCTGATCAAAAGTTAGAGTCCACGTTGCGCCAGATCATCGTTCATGGTCGTGACGGGCGTGACTACTTTTTCAATACGCAAGCGGAGCTACAGACATTCTTCTTTAATACGCTCTATCAGGATGGGGATGTCTACATCAGCGATCGGAATCTGAAGTTAGCCGAGACCCTCAGCAAGACAAATGATGCCGTTAAGGTCTGCGTTGTCTTTCATAGTACCCATGCACAGAGCCAAACGGACGTCATGGGGTCACGCATCAAGAGCCATTACCGCTTTATGCTCGAACATATCGCGGATTTTGACCGGTTTATCTGCTCGACCGAGTATCAGAAGCGAGATCTTCTGAAACGCTTTCCAGATCTACCGGTCGTGGCGATTCCGGTTGGCTTCACGCAGCCACAAGTACTAGTGCCGGAAAAGCGGCAACCGAACCGAATCATTGGGGTTGCCCGCTATTCACCAGAGAAACAGGTCATGCATCAGGCTGTGGCCGTTTCTAAGCTAGTGGGAGAATTCCCAGATGTCCAGCTCCACCTGTTCGGCTATGGCAGTCAAGAGAAGGCCTTACGAGACTTCATTGAGGAACATCACTTGGAAAAGAATGTCTTTTTACGCGGCTTTTATCCGGATCTGACGGAAGAATATCAGATGGCGTCCTTAGCTCTACTGACGAGCCGCGAAGAGGGTTTCTCATTGGCAACGTTGGAGGCGCAGAACTTCGGTGTGCCTGTCATTAGCTATGACGTGCGCTATGGACCAAGTGAATTGATTCAGGATGGCGAAAATGGTTTTTTGGTGACCGCCAATGATCAGGATGAATTGTACGAAAAGATTCGTGATTATTTGCGTCAACCAGAATTACAAGAGAAATTCCGTCGCGAAAGTTTAGCGACGGCAGAAAAGTTCTCGGCAACGGCCGTCACAAGAAAATGGCAAGATTTGATTCGCGATGTGTTGGCTGATTGAGTTAACCTAGCGACCTAAAGAACCCGTTACACCTGTTGAGGGTGCGATGGGTTCTTTTTTTTGACAATTCTAATAACCATTAGACTGCTGGTTTGGTGTTTTGCAGAGATTGTGGTGTCGCCCATGACTTAATAGTGAGCCGCATGAACAGTGAAGTTTAGCCGTGATTGTTAATTTAGGTGAAGGTAAAATTCGTTAAAATAACTAAATACATCTAGGTTACACATTACCTAAAGTGGGGTAGAAAATAAAATTTACTAACGAATTTTATAAAAATAAGGGGAGATATTAGTTGCAATAATCCAAAAAATATGGCCAAATAACTATCCACCAGTTTGTAAATAGTGGACAGATTTTCTAATTAAAAAATAATTTTAAAGAATTTTTAAAGGTAAAAATAAATCAATCACTGTTAATAATAGCGGCCCTAGACACTACTGAAATAGCGGATTTTTAAGCATTATCAACTGATAAAATGTTAGTAACTTAAAATTGTTAAAGATGTGAATTCTTTAATTTAGAAATTTGTTTATATCAAATACCACCTATACCAATTTATATTGGGAGATATGAATAGTCTATATATGGAAATTGTGATAAACTCGTAGTCGAAATGATATTGTTTTACACTACTCACGTTTTACTATTACAACGTGTATAGACCGCTTAGGCTTTGGTCTAGAACTTTTTAGACTAACAGTCGGGGGAGTACAGTGCATTTTAGTCAGTCATTCAATAAGGAGGACATTAAAAGTGAAATTTATGCGGAATAAAGCTTTTAATGGCGATCCTAAATTACGTTATAAGATGTTCAAGGCAGGGAAGACCTGGGTCTTCACTGCTATTGCATCCTTTTCGTTATTAGGTGCCGGGAACCTAACAGCCAAAGCAGATACTACTAGCCAGGCTGATAGTTCCTCTAGTACCACGATCGCCTCAGCTACTAATTCATCGAATACAGTCACGTTAAAATCAAGCTCGGCAGCATCTAGTGCGGCTACCGAAAGTAATGCAACATCAACTGTTACGGCAGAAGCAGAATCAACCACGGAGACGAGCCCTGAAGCCGGTGTTAGTGCGGCTTCAGGTGAAAGCGCTTCATCGGAAACTGCTGAATCCTCAAGTGGCACAACTAGTGCGGCGGTAACAAGTGCAGAGGCAACCAGTGCTGAAGTTACGAGTGCCGAAGCAACTAACGATGCGGCAACGGCCGCTAGTCTAGCTGCAGAAAGAATTGCGGCGAGTGCTAGCACCGATGTGACCTTGACCACGAACGTGACCAAGGCCGTGACCAAGACAGCCACCACTAAGAAAGTCGCTGCAACGAACGATGATGTCACGTCGACTGCCGATAGCAGTGCAGCCAATGCAGCGTCGTCCGCAGCAGATGCCGCTTCAGCAGCAGCCAGTGCCGCTTCCAGCTACGCAACGTTGGTACCAACAACGGATACGCAGTCAGCAACGAGTGCCGCTAATAGTGCATACAAAGACACCTTACAAGCTTTCGACTACGCGAAACATTACAATAGCTTAGCCAACATGTACCTAGCAGCAACCGACGTTTCTAGTGATGCCCCGGGGATGGCACAATCCTACGCCGCAGCAACTTCAATGGCTAGTTCCTATGCCGAAGATGCTAAGTCCTATGCCGACGTCACATCTAGTGCCGCCGATGCAGCACGAATCGCCGCTGCTCAAGGTGCTAAGGACATTGTAAGTTCCTACGCTAAGGATGCACATAAGTTGGCCAACTCAGCTGCCGCCGCCGTTGAAGAAGCTTCTTCAGCAGCTAGCAGCGCATACTTGGCAACACAGTATGCCAAGGACAACTCAGCAGCATTAGCAGCGGCCACGGCAGCCAATTCAGCGTTCTCCTCAGCTAGTTCAGCTGCTGCAGAGGCCCTTAACTTGGCTAGCCAAGCAGATCAACTTTACGAAAATGCAAGTAGCGCTGCCACTTCTGGTGACTATGATGCTGCCAGCACCGCTTTAGCCTCAGCGATTCAGATAGCTACTGTAGATGCAGTTACAGCGAACCAAGCAGCAAGTGATTTCCGTGACCAAGCGGTAGCCGCTGCCAAACAAGCTGTCGACTTATCCATCACGGATGCCGTCAGTGAAGCAAATAGCAGTGCCAACAAAGCCAGCAGCGCAGCCAGTGTTGCGGCCAGTGCGGCAGCCGCTGCAAGTGGCTACAACGGTGATCAATCAGCGCAATATGCTGCTGATGCTTCTAGCTACGCTACGGTCGCTGCCGAAGCTGCCGCAACGGCTAGCACGGCAGCAGTCAATGCCGTCACAGCCGAAACAACTAAAGAAGCCCATAACCTTGCTTTAACGGCTGATTCCGCCGCAGCGGTTGCTAGTAGCGCCGCTGCCGAGGCTGTCACAGCAGCTAGTTTGGCCGCGCAATTTGATACCAACGTTGACACGCCAAACAAGGATAATGAAGGTAACGTCACAGCAACGTTAGCCGCTGATAAGGTTCTGGCCAATTTAGGAGACTCAATTACGCTGACCACGAACTTGGGTATTACTGGTTCGTACAGTCTTAGTGGCAATGTAACCTACACCTGGTATGTTTCGACCGATGGTAAAAATTGGTCGGCTTTAAACGACCCAACGACTTCTAGCAACGCAAAACCAACAAACAACACTGTTACACCAGCAGCTGGGGGTACTTATTACTACCAAATGGTGGCAACCGGTAAGAAGTCAATTCCGTTAGTGCCTTTCTCTAGCGTTGACTTCGCCCAGGCAAGTAATATCATTACCGTTGTGGTAACGGATACTAAAGGGACGTACACGGACCAGGCCAGTGCTGCCGCTAGTTTAGCCGCTAGCTATGCAGCCAAGGCAGCTTCTAACGCAACGGCAGCTAATACTGCAGTTACGAATATGGATAAGTTGGTTACCTTTAACGAAGACGAACTGTTAACGGCATCATACTATGCGTCACAAGCACGTGAAAGCAATGATCACGCTGCCTCCTACGCCACGGATGCTAAGGCTGCCGCAACGGCAGCCAGCACAGCACAAAGCAACGCTGCGGTAGCGGAAGAAAATGGTGATTACGTTAATGCCAGCTCCTATGCTGCGGTGGCTACAGCAAGCGCCAATGATACTAATTCATACGGACTCTTAGCAAGCACAGCCGCTTCGACCGCGCAAAGTTATGTAGACCAAGCTTTGCTTAAAGCTGCTGGGGTAACCGGTGATCAGAATACTGGTAGCTACTTGTCTAGTAGTTATGCGCAAGCCGCTTTAGATGCGGCCAGTGCAGCCAACAGTGCATACAACTTGGCGAACTCGCACGCGCAAGATGCCAACAACGCCTACTTGGCAGCCGGTGGGGACTTTAACTCTGGCGCGTCAACGGCAAACTCCATTGCAACCTCTGCTGCTACAACTGCTAAGTCTTACGCCCTAGCAGCAAGCAAGGCAGCAAGTAACGCCGTCGCTGCAAGTACGTATGATGATGCTGCGATTGCAGCAGATGCGGCGAATACCAATTTAACCTTCGCTAACTCTGCCGCCGAAGTTGCTGGTAGTGCAGCCGCTGCAGCAACTGCAAACATTGTTGATGCTCAGTCTGCTTATGCTGCTTCTGTTGCCGCTGCTATCGTGCTTAAGGATGCCACGGCGGTATCTAATGCAGCAGATGCAGCCTCAATGGCAAACTCATTGGCAAGTGCCAATAAAGTAAATACTAGCTTAGGATCTTCCTACGTAGCTGCAGCCTTAGAGTACGCGCAAGCCGCTCAATTCGCTGCTGCTTCTGGAGACATTGCTGCTTCAGAAGCTAACAGTTACATGGCCCAAGCCTCTTCAGCTGTGGCAGCCGGTGACTTCATTGCTGCCAGTTCCTACGTATCATTGAGTAACTCAGCTGCTACTAGTGGAGATTCTTACGCGACGGCAGCAACGTCAGCCGCAGCCGCAGCCGCTGATGCAGTCGCTGAAGCTGGAGATTACTCAAACAACACGACGAAGTACAAAGGTAAGCCAAGTGGGAATGCATCAGTTATTTGGGGAATTGCCCTGAGTAACGGCTACACGCAGCAACCGGCACCAATGACTTCGACCATGCAGAATAGTACGTTTACACTGACGGGGACCACGAAGTTAGGCCTGATCAACATTCCAGCTTTAACGACTTCCGTATCCTGGTATGTCCAGGTTGGCGGATCGTGGATAACTGTTAAGAGTGCTGTCGATCAAGGATATTTAAAGTCAGCTTCTGCAGAGAGCAACAACGGACTGGGAATAAAAACGTCAACGTCCAGTACGTTAACGGTCGAAACCAATGATACGTTTAAAGGGAACTTACGCTTCCAGATGGTTTCCGACTATGGTGTCATAATTGGTGCTACGCTGTACAGTGATGTCGCCGAAGTCAACGTTTTTGACAAGGAAGTCGCCGCAACGGGGGTTACGATTGCTGGGGATGACTACTTGCTGAACTCGGCGCCAGGAACCTACGTGGCAACGACTAACCCAAGTAATGCAACGGGAACGGTGACCTGGAAGAGTAGTAACACCAGCCTTGCTACGGTCGATGGTGCTGGGGTGGTAACGCCAGTTTCAACTGATGTTAAGGGTAAAGTTACTATTACAGCGACTATCACCAATAGTGATGGGTCATCATATTCCGATTCTAAAGAGATTACGATTGGCAATGGATTATTGGATCAGACGGCTAATGCCGGTGATACCGTCTACTTCACACCACAAACGAATTCCGGTACTGCCGATGATGTGGTTAGCTACCAGTGGTACAAGTCAGATTCCGCTACTGGGACTGGGAAAGCCATTGATGGTGCAACTGAATCAACGCTGACGATTGAAGATGTGACATTAGGTGGCGCAGGCTACTACTACTTGGTTATTTCGGGAAGCGGTAGTTCAGTAACGCTGGGTAGTGCTTACCTGACTGTGCTGAGTTCACAGGGTGTGGCCGCATCAGACGCAGCAAGTGCGGCAGAATCAGCAGCGGCGGACGCGGGCGTTTATGCAAGTATCGCAAACTCCTATGCCAATGTAGCTGATCAGTATACAGGTGAAAAGTATGTTGAATCTACTTCGTATGCGGCACAAGCATCAGAAGCTGCAGTTATTGCGACGGAAGCAGCACAATCCGCATCGGATGCAGCAAGTGCGGCAGTAGAAGCGCAGTCAAACGCTGACTCAGCTGAAGCAGCGGGAGATAACGCAGCGGCATCAAGTTATGCAGATCAGGCCAAAGAAGCCGCTTCCGCAGCGCAAGATGCTAAGGAGAAAGCTTCTAGCGCAGCTGACGACGCATACTCTTACGCAAGTCTGGCAGTAGAAGCGCATCAGGAAACAGATAGTGACTCGGATTCAGACAGTGACTCTGACTCCGATAGCGATTCGGATAGTGACAGCGACTCAGACTCCGACAGCGATTCAGACTCTGATAGCGACTCCGACTCTGATAGTGATTCAGACTCTGACAGCGATAGTGACTCCGACAGCGATTCAGACTCCGATAGTGACTCAGACTCGGATAGCGATTCAGACTCGGACAGCGATAGTGACTCCGACAGCGATTCAGACTCCGATAGTGACTCAGATTCCGATAGTGATTCTGACTCTGACAGTGATTCCGATTCAGACAGTGACTCAGATTCCGACAGTGATTCGGACTCTGACAGTGATTCTGACTCCGACAGTGATTCTGACTCCGACAGTGATTCGGACAGCGACAGTGACTCAGATTCGGACAGCGATTCAGATTCGGACAGCGATTCAGATTCGGACAGCGATTCAGACTCTGACAGTGATTCAGACTCAGATAGTGATTCAGACTCTGACAGCGACTCGGACTCTGACAGCGACTCAGATTCCGACAGTGACTCAGATTCCGATAGTGATTCGGACAGCGACAGTGACTCAGATTCCGATAGTGACTCTGACTCGGATAGCGATTCAGACTCTGACAGTGATTCAGACTCAGATAGTGATTCAGACTCTGACAGCGACTCGGACTCTGACAGCGACTCAGATTCCGACAGTGACTCAGATTCCGATAGTGATTCCGACTCCGACAGTGACTCAGATTCGGATAGCGACTCAGACTCTGACAGTGACTCCGACTCCGATAGTGACTCAGACAGCGACAGTGATTCAGACTCCGATAGTGATTCGGATTCGGATAGCGACTCTGACTCAGATAGTGATTCCGATAGTGATTCAGACTCCGATAGCGACTCAGATTCTGACAGTGACTCAGATTCTGACAGTGACTCGGATTCCGATAGCGATTCAGACTCAGACAGTGATTCCGATTCCGATAGTGACTCTGACTCAGATAGTGATTCCGACTCTGACAGTGATTCCGACTCGGATAGCGACAGCGATTCCGATTCCGACAGTGATTCGGACAGCGACAGTGACTCAGATTCCGACAGTGACTCAGATTCCGACAGTGATTCAGACTCTGACAGTGATTCAGACTCGGACAGCGACTCAGATTCCGACAGTGATTCGGATTCTGATAGCGACTCAGACTCGGATAGCGACTCCGACAGTGATAGTGATTCTGATTCCGACAGTGACTCAGATTCGGACAGTGATTCGGATTCTGATAGCGACTCAGACTCTGACAGTGACTCTGACTCCGATAGTGATTCAGACTCTGATAGCGATTCCGACTCTGATAGTGATTCCGACTCGGATGGCGATTCAGATTCCGATAGTGATTCCGACTCTGACAGCGACTCAGATTCTGACAGTGATTCAGATTCGGATAGTGACTCAGACTCTGATAGCGATTCCGACTCTGATAGTGATTCCGACTCCGATAGCGACTCAGATTCCGACAGTGATTCGGATTCCGATAGTGATTCCGACTCTGACAGCGACAGTGATTCAGACTCCGATAGTGATTCTGACTCTGACAGTGACTCCGATTCCGATAGTGACTCGGATAGCGACAGTGATTCCGATTCCGACAGTGATTCTGATTCCGACAGTGATTCTGATTCCGATAGTGACTCGGATAGCGACAGTGATTCCGATTCCGACAGCGACTCTGACTCCGACAGTGATTCGGACAGCGACAGTGACTCGGATTCCGACAGTGACTCTGACTCCGACAGTGATTCGGACAGCGACAGTGACTCGGATTCCGATAGTGATTCTGATAGCGACTCTGACTCAGATAGTGACTCAGACAGCGATAGTGATTCTGATTCCGACAGTGATTCTGACTCCGACAGTGATTCGGACAGCGACAGTGACTCGGATAGCGATTCTGACTCTGACAGTGATTCCGACTCCGATAGTGACTCGGATTCGGATAGCGACTCAGACTCGGATAGCGACTCAGATTCGGACAGTGATTCCGATTCCGACAGTGATTCCGACTCTGACAGCGATTCAGATTCCGATAGTGACTCGGACTCCGACAGCGATTCAGATTCGGACAGTGATTCGGACAGCGACAGTGACTCGGATAGCGATTCCGACTCCGACAGTGACTCCGATTCTGATTCTGACAGTGATTCCGACTCCGATAGTGACTCGGATAGCGACAGTGATTCCGATTCGGACAGTGACTCAGATTCTGATAGCGATTCCGATTCTGACAGTGATTCAGACAGCGACAGCGATTCTGACTCCGATAGCGACTCAGACTCAGACTCTGACAGCGACAGTGATTCTGATTCGGACAGTGACTCGGATTCCGACAGTGATTCAGACTCTGACAGTGATTCCGATTCCGACAGTGATTCCGACTCGGATAGCGATTCGGATAGTGACAGCGACTCAGACTCCGACAGTGACTCCGATTCCGACAGTGATTCGGACTCAGATAGTGATTCCGATTCTGATAGTGACTCCGACAGTGACTCCGATTCGGACAGCGATTCCGACTCTGATAGCGACTCAGACTCAGATAGTGACTCCGACTCAGATAGTGACTCTGACAGCGACAGTGACTCAGATTCCGATAGTGATTCTGACTCAGATAGTGATTCTGATTCCGACAGTGATTCGGACAGCGACAGTGATTCCGATTCTGACAGTGACTCAGATAGTGATTCTGACTCCGATAGTGATTCGGATTCGGATAGCGACTCGGACTCTGACAGCGATTCTGATTCCGACAGTGACTCAGATAGCGACAGCGATTCTGACTCCGATAGTGACTCAGATTCTGACAGTGACTCAGATTCCGATAGTGATTCTGACTCCGACAGTGACTCGGACTCAGACAGTGATTCTGACTCAGATTCCGATAGCGACTCAGATTCCGATAGCGACTCAGATTCCGACAGCGACTCAGATTCAGATAGTGATTCAGACTCTGACAGTGACTCAGGTAGTGATTCTGATTCCGACAGCGATTCAGACTCTGATAGTGATTCGGACAGCGACAGCGATTCAGACTCCGATAGTGATTCCGATTCAGATAGCGACTCGGATTCCGACAGCGATTCAGACTCCGATAGTGATTCCGATTCAGATAGCGACTCGGATTCCGACAGCGATTCAGACTCCGATAGTGATTCTGATTCCGACAGTGATTCAGACTCCGACAGCGATTCCGATTCGGACAGTGATTCTGATTCTGATTCAGATAGCGACTCAGACTCAGACAGCGATTCAGACTCCGACAGTGATTCTGACAGCGACAGCGATTCCGATTCAGACAGTGACTCCGACTCGGATAGTGACTCCGATTCGGATAGCGACTCAGACTCCGACAGTGATTCTGACAGCGACAGCGATTCCGATTCAGACAGTGACTCCGACTCGGATAGTGACTCCGATTCGGATAGCGACTCAGACTCAGACAGTGATTCTGACTCCGATAGCGACTCAGATTCCGACAGCGACTCAGATTCGGATAGTGATTCAGACTCTGACAGTGACTCAGACTCCGATAGTGATTCTGATTCCGACAGCGATTCAGACTCTGACAGCGATTCCGATTCAGATAGTGACTCCGACAGCGACAGTGACTCGGATTCCGATAGTGATTCTGACTCAGACAGTGATTCCGATTCCGACAGTGATTCTGATTCAGATAGCGACTCTGACTCAGACAGCGACTCTGACTCCGACAGCGACAGTGATTCCGACTCCGATAGTGACTCGGATTCCGATAGTGATTCTGACTCAGACAGTGACTCCGACTCAGACAGTGACTCCGATTCGGACAGTGACTCGGATTCAGATAGCGACTCAGACTCAGACAGCGATTCTGACTCAGACAGTGACTCCGACTCAGACAGTGACTCCGACTCTGATAGTGACTCGGACTCAGACAGCGATTCCGATTCAGACAGTGATTCCGATTCGGACAGTGACTCGGATTCAGATAGCGACTCAGACTCAGACAGCGATTCAGACTCTGACAGTGATTCCGATTCGGATAGCGACTCCGACAGCGATTCAGACTCGGATAGTGACTCGGACTCAGACAGTGATTCCGACTCTGATAGTGATTCCGACAGTGACTCTGACTCCGACAGTGACTCAGATTCCGATAGCGATTCCGATTCGGACAGTGATTCCGACAGCGATTCAGACTCTGATAGTGATTCGGACAGCGACAGCGATTCAGACTCCGATAGTGATTCCGATTCAGATAGCGACTCGGATTCCGACAGTGATTCTGATTCAGATAGCGACTCTGACTCAGACAGCGACTCTGACTCCGACAGCGACAGTGATTCCGACTCCGATAGTGACTCGGATTCCGATAGTGATTCTGACTCAGACAGTGACTCCGACTCAGACAGTGACTCAGACTCAGACAGCGACAGTGATTCCGACTCCGATAGTGACTCGGATTCCGATAGTGATTCTGACTCAGACAGTGACTCCGACTCAGACAGTGACTCCGATTCGGACAGTGACTCCGATTCG
>NZ_AZDP01000086.1:46232-55955 GCF_001435525.1 Levilactobacillus koreensis JCM 16448 | reverse complement strand
TCTGACTCAGACAGTGACTCCGACTCAGACAGTGACTCCGACTCTGATAGTGACTCTGACTCAGACAGTGATTCGGACTCAGACAGCGATTCCGATTCAGACAGTGACTCTGATTCGGACAGTGACTCGGATTCAGATAGCGACTCCGACTCCGACAGCGACTCTGACTCCGACAGTGACTCCGACTCCGACAGTGACTCCGATTCGGACAGTGACTCGGATTCAGATAGCGACTCCGACTCCGACAGCGACTCAGACTCAGACAGCGATTCGGACTCGGATAGTGATTCGGACTCCGACAGTGACTCCGACTCTGATAGTGACTCGGACTCAGACAGTGATTCGGACTCCGACAGTGACTCCGATTCTGACAGCGATTCCGACTCGAACGGTGGTTCCGATTCCGACAGCGATTCCGACTCGAACGGTGGTTCCGATTCCGACAGCGACTCCGATTCAGACGGTAACTCTGACTCCGATAGCGATTCGAACGGGAGTGACGGCAACTCCGATGGTGACTCCGACTCAGAGGGCGGCTTAACTAACGGTGGTGCAGACGGTTCTGATAACAACGGTTCTGGTAGCAACAATGGTGGATCAGGTTCAAATGGTTCATCAACCGGCAACGGAACTACTAGCAACGGCAGCGCTGGTAACACTGGCAGTGGCACAACCAATGTTGGCGATGGTACGAATGGAACGGTCACTAACTTGGCGGCAACGCCAGCAGCAAACACGGCCCAACCAGTTGATCTGAGAACGGCTAACGTTGCAACGAACGGTAACGTTCAGAGCGATAGTTCTTCCACTGACAAGGGTACTGATAAAAAAGCCGCTGCTGACAAGAGTTCAGCAGATAAGGGGACGACTAATAAGGGTGCAGATAGTAACTTAATCTCCAACCCGGCAACCAGAGATAATGATTCGAAGACTCTCTGGGGAGCTATCATTGCAGCCATTGCGGCGGCAACTGGTGGATCATGGTGGTTCTTAGGCAAACGTAACAAGAAGAATGATGACTAGTCAGTCAACTAGTCGATTCGTCTGAAATGATCTTCAGGTAACACCGCGGGTCACTACGGGTCAAACCGTAGTGACTCATACGTCATAAACATTGGCGACTTAATATAGAAATAATTGGCTAAAAGGGAGGGAACCTCTATGATTTTGACAACTGTATTTGCCACTAAAACCGTACAGTTCTTTCTACGAATGTCCATCTACGTCGTTCTCGGTATCGTTGTTCTCTGTGTCCGGGCTTATAATCGACGGAAGACGCATGACCGCTTGAATAAGCGCACTGAGCATATGATGAAACATACAAAGAAGAATAAAGATGGCAAGTATCCGTGGGAAGAGGGCGTCCCCGTAGTCAAACGGAAACGCTGGTAACTAAGAAACTGTCGACCAAGATCACGTTGATCTTGAGTCGACAGTTTTTTTTAGTTAGTTAAAATAATGTTAGTATCTTCATAAGTATTCGGTATATTCGCGACCGGATGGATTTTGTCGTGCTACTATGAGCATGAGTTAGGGGACTTTGCGGCGATGGGAAACCAGAAGTTACTGGCACACAGTGCGTGGGCTTAGACGGTAGGCCCACGTGCCAGTCTTTCTAGTTTAACGGTGAGCACAACTTCTGGTGGGTAACCGCTAAAGTGAGGTCACTGGGAGATCGCAAAAAAGGGCCTAGCGGTACGCCAATCCTACCGCTAGGCCCTTTATGTTGCTTAAAATTTTAATACCTGCTGGCCGTAGAAGATGTTTAGACCAAGCTGGTCACTCAGAGTAGTCGTTTCTTCTGCCGTAACGTTTGCCGGGATCAGTGTTAGTCCATCGGCTTCTGCTAGCCGCTTGGAGGCTGTCCAATCAGCAGGGCGATCATCACTGGCTGTGCCAGCACTTAAGATGTGTTCAAATCCCTGATCAGCAAGCCAATCGAGCGCTGCCCCGCGGTCCTGTGGCCGAATAGCATCGAAGTCTAAGCTAAAGGTCATAGTCATGCCACCAGCAGCGGCAATTAATGGACTGAGTGCCTCCTTGTCGAGCTGGTGTTGGGTCGTCAGTGCGCCAAAAATGACACCATCGACGCCTAACTGTTGCGCTTCTAACAAGTCAGCCTCCATCATCTTAATTTCAACATCATTATAGGGTGTATTTCCACCCCGGGGGGCAATGATCAGGTCGAGAGTTACTTGGTGTTCGTGAGCGTAACGGACGGCTTCACCCATAACGCCCTTGCTAACAGTAGTGCCACCAACAGCGAGGTTGTCGGCTAGGGCAATTCGTTTGGCGCCTGCCGTAATGGCATTGGGTAGTTCAGAATAATTTTCTAGTAACGGTTCAATTAATAGCAAAATCGTCATCCTTTCTCTGGCCGCGTTCAGCAAAGCGGCTAACAGTATGGTACAATATACGCACTATTTCTTAGGAGGGACCTCATTGAAGACAGACTCTAAAGCGCATCGGTCGTGGTTTTGGAACTGGGTGGTCAACAACCGTTTAGTTTCTATCTTAACAATCACGCTCCTCATTTTACTCATTCTATTAGTGATAAGTAAAGTCCCATGGCTCGCAACGCCATTTATTTTGGTAGGACAGATTCTGGGCTTGCCGGTCATTTTGGCTGGGGTGGGGTATTATTTACTTAATCCGCTAGTGGATCGGTTAGAACGGCATCGGGTTCGACGGAGCTGGTCGATTATTGGCTTGTTTATTATTTTAGCGTTGCTCATGGCATGGGGCATCATCAGCCTGATTCCGATGGTGCAACGGCAGACGACGGCACTGATCACAGAGTGGCCGCAGTATTGGCACCAGCTGACGCAGACCAGCATGCAGTGGTTGCAAGATGATCGGTTAAATGGGGTCCGGGATCAGTTGGATCAGTTCAATCAACAGCTGTCTAAGGGGTCTTCCACGGCTCTTTCGGGATTAGCGAAGAGTACGTTTTCCTCGGTGGGCGGCATTGTGAGTCGGGTCGTCTCAATTGTGGTGGCAGTCGTCACGGCACCGTTTATTCTATTCTACTTGCTACGAGATGGTCATCAGTTACCAGATTATTTATCGCGGGTGTTACCAGTTAAGCACCGGCAGTCAGCAATCAGCCTACTAACGGAGATGAACCGTCAAGTGAGCAACTACGTGCGGGGACAATTGATCGTTGCCTTTATCGTTGCGGTCTTGTTCTACTTGGGCTTTCTGATCGTCGGCCTCCGCTTTGCGTTACTGTTGGGAATCGTGGCCGGCGTCTTAAATTTGGTGCCCTACCTCGGGTCGTTTTTAGCCATGATCCCGGCAGTGGTGGTTGCAGCCTTCATTTCACCGTGGATGCTGGCCAAGGTCCTGATTGTCTTTATCGTTGAACAAACCTTGGAAGGCCGACTGATTTCGCCGTTAGTCTTGGGGAGTTCACTGAAGATTCATCCGCTAACGATCATCTTTATCCTGCTGATCTCTGGAAAGGCCTTTGGTGTTCTGGGTGTGATCTTAGGGATTCCAGGATACGCGGTGATTCGGGTCGTAGCGACGGAGATTTTCCACTGGTATCAAAAATTCAATGGTGGCTATGAGGAACGAGGAGAAAATATAAATGAAGAAAATTGATCAAGCGGCTGCTTTTCTGGCGCAACATACACAACTTTTTCGGTGCCCAGTTTGCTTGAGCCCGTACGCAGAAGTTGAAGGTCACAGCCTCGCTTGTCCCAATGGGCATAACGTGGATTTGTCGAAGAAGGGGACACTGTATTTCATGCAGCGGGCTGTGGCAAGTGAATATGACAACGCCATGTTAGCTGCGCGGCGCCGAATGCTTCAAGCGGGACTGTTTGCCGGCATTACGGATACGTTTGCGGCGAAGCTTCCCGCAACCCCCCAGACCATTTTGGATGTTGGTTGTGGTGAGGGCACGCCGTTAAATGATGTGCTGGCGCAGCGTGATGGTCAGGATGCGGCGGTCGGGTTTGACCTCTCTAAGCCAGGGATCAATTTGGCCACGCAACTGGATGGTGGGGCTTTCTTCTGCGTGGCGGATCTGGCGCAGATGCCATTCGCTGATCACCAATTCACAGCGATCTTGGACCTCTTTTCGCCTTCAGCGTATAAGGAATTCAATCGAGTCTTGGCGCCCGGTGGACAACTGCTGAAGGTTATTCCTAATTCGGATTATCTGATTGAGTTACGGCAGGCGATTTTTCCAGCTGGGAGTGCCCACGCCACTTACGACAACGGGAATGTGCTTAGTTTGTTCAAAGAACATTACCCAACGGCCACTGCTGAACGGATTCGTTACCAGGTTCCAGTGACACCAGAACTTTTCCCAGATTTGATGTTAATGACCCCGATGCATTGGGGCGCTAATGAAGAACGGTTGGCGGAGGTCAAAGCCCACCCGTTCCCAGAAATTACAGTAGATGTTACCCTCCTAATTGCTCAACAGCCTTAAGTAAAACGTTTGAAGAATTTGTGAAAAAAGCTTGCAGAGCTAACAGTGGGATGTTATATTAAGCCATGAGAAATCGTTTGACAGTCAACATCAGCGAATAACTGTTGGTGGCTGGCAAGTAGCACTTCACTAGAGTAGATCCTCGCCGTGCCCACACCGAGGACCTGCTTTTTTTCTGCCCAAAATTTGACTGGTGGACGAGTCACCCGGTCGTTGCTTCAAGAGAGATTCTCCGGGCGAGAACCCTTGTCAAAGTCCGGGTGAAATGGCTATAATAATGGAACAGAACGAATGTTTGATAACAGAACGGAGAAGAGAATTTATGACGAATCATATTGCTTTATTTGAGCCGCTATTTCCAGCTAACACCGGCAACATTGCCCGGACCTGTGCCGGAACGGATACAATTCTGGATCTTATCAAGCCATTAGGTTTTTCGGTCGATGACGCCCATTTAAAACGGGCCGGCTTGGACTACTGGGACAAAGTTGACGTGCGTTACCACGAAAACTTACCTGCCTTTTTGGAATCCATTCCTGACCTAACGCAACTTTACCTAGTCTCAAAGTTTGCCGACCAAGATTATACGGAACCCGATTATAGTGTGAACGAGAATGATCACTACTTCTTATTTGGGAAGGAAACAACGGGCTTGCCAGAACCCTTCATGCGCAAACACGCTGAAAAGTGTATTCGGATTCCGCAAGACGACACGCATATCCGGGCACTCAACCTGTCCAACAGTGCCGCCATTGTCATCTACGAAGTCTTGCGGCAACAACAATTTCCTAAGTTGGAGCGGGTTCATCAGTACCCACACGATAAGCTTAAATAGATTGTCGTAAAATTTGGCAAACTAGTGGTCAGCCTCGCCTTACCGGCCGACAGATATGGGCTGGAACGGTGCGAACACAACTTGAAGCCTCGAAGAACACGAGTCTCCAAGCTTGGTTTTCTACTAAGCCAGCGGGGAAATCACCCACTGCCTAAGTAGAACGACGCGCCTGAGCCCATATCTGCCGACCTCTCGGCTTATATAGTTGCATGTTGACAACTGGGATTATGACCATGAAAGTCGTTATCAGTGGGCCTGAAATATTTGTACTGTGTGGAATTTCCAAGGATTACTGCAGTCGAGTATGATCAGAGTCGGAGGAGGTCAGGGATGTAGCTAGCCTTTTTTGCTAACTTAGGCCATGGACTTTGAAGACACGTGGTTTGTCGTGGCTTCAAGTCGAGCGAGGGGCCTGATGCTTCAGGCTGGAGCGTCCCCACAGCAGGTGGAATCTCTGGCAGCCATAGCGCGACTAGGTCACACTATCTTAGCGGTTGAGAATCATTATGGCTATAACGAACTAATCTATTTTGTTTAAACAAATAATGTATTACGAAAGGGGGCAGTCGGTTGGCTACCAAGAGAAAAACAACACGACGTCCAGCAAAACGGAAACCAACCAAACGCCGCCGAAAGAGCACACAACCGTTTCCCTATACCAGCAATGTCATTGGTCTGGTGCTGATTGCGCTGGCCGCATTGGGAATCTTTAACCTGGGATTATTGGGAACGCTCTGTGCAAATTTAGTTCGACTGGTTATTGGGGATACTTATCAATTTGGTCTCGTCATCGTGGGGGCACTGGGCGTTGCCTTGGCGCTCACGGGGACTTGGCCGCACATTGCCCGTCATTACTTAGTGGGAAGTGGCCTGGGTTATGCAGGCTGGCTCCTATGGATTACAGCAAATCATTTTGTAGATGTCAATCAACATAGTCAGTTTTTGCCGACCGTTTGGCACGCAGGCCTTGCCGATCTTTGGACTGGTGGTCTGACGTCGCAACTGGGGGGAGGGGCAATCGGTGCCCTGGAACTGAGTATTGTGGCGTGGCTGATTGCCTTGATTGGGGCCCAGATTGCCGCCTGGCTGATTATGGTTGCCGGGGTTATCGTGTTCTTCCAGATTCCACTTGCCGATATCGAGCGGTGGGTGCTGACGGTTTGGCAGGCCTTGAGTCATGGGGTCCAAGCTGGTGGAGACGCCTTAAAGCGGGGCGGTGAGCTTGCCAAGGAAAAGCATACCCAACGCAATCATCGCCAGCCAAAGACGGTCACACCACTCGATCCGGACGACAAAGAATTGCCAGAGCCGAGAAGTGACGCGCAGCCAACTAGTGCCGAACCTAGCTACCACATTACGGTGGCGGCTAACGAAACGTCTAAACCAGCGGCGAGTGCGGCTGCAGAGCCAACGACTGACGAGGCCGATTCGACGGAATCACTGGTTAGTACTACGCCCGTCGACCCCAACTATCAGTTGCCAACGGCCGACCTGTTAAAACAGGTGCCACCAACTGATCAAACGGCTGAGGTCAACGCCATCGACGCGAACACGAAGATTCTTAAACAGACTTTGGATAGTTTCGGTGTCGACGCAGAGGTTAAGAATGTGAGTTTAGGGCCGTCCGTGACCGAGTACGAGCTTCATCCCGCGATTGGGGTCAAAGTTTCTCGTATCGTGAACTTGGCTGACGACTTGGCATTGGCACTGGCGGCGAAGGGAATTCGGATTCAAGCGCCGATTCCCGGAAAGTCCTTGATTGGGATCGAGGTGCCAAATAAAGAGGTCTCCACGGTGTCTTTCCGTGACGTGGTCGAAGCCCAACCGGCGCATCCCAACAAGCCGTTGGAAGTCCCTTTGGGGCGTAATGTGACCGGTCAAGTTGTCACGATGGACCTGACGAAGATGCCCCATCTCCTGATTGCCGGGGCAACCGGGAGTGGGAAGTCGGTGGCTATCAACGACATTATCACCAGTATGTTGATGAATGCACGACCTGACCAATTAAAATTAATGCTGATTGATCCCAAGAAAGTTGAACTTAGTGTTTACAATGGAATTCCCCACCTGCTCACCCCGGTTGTCTCGGAACCTAAGAAGGCCGCGCGAGCACTACACAAGGTCGTTGCTGAGATGGAACGGCGCTATGAGTTATTTTCGCAGTTTGGTCAACGAAAGATTGCCGGGTACAACGCTTTTGTCCAGAAGGCGAATGCCGAGGATGGGCAAGACCGGCCGACGCTGCCATACATTGTCGTCGTTGTTGACGAATTGGCTGATTTGATGATGACGGTCTCAAATGAAGTTGAAGATGCCATCATCCGTTTGGCCCAGATGGGTCGGGCCGCTGGGGTGCACATGATCTTAGCCACCCAGCGACCATCCGTCGACGTTATTACTGGGCTGATCAAGGCCAACGTGCCATCACGAATTGCCTTTGCGGTATCGAGTGGGATCGACTCCCGGACAATCTTGGACGCCAATGGAGCGGAAAAGTTGTTGGGACGGGGTGATATGTTATACCAACCAGTCGATGCTAACTCACCGGTCCGAGTACAGGGGGCGTTTATCCCAGACGAGGACGTGGCCAACGTGGTCGATTTCATTAAGCAGCAACAATCGGCCGATTACGATGAAGATATGATGGTGACTGACGAAGAACTTCAGCAAGAGGACGCCGGTGACAGCGATGACGAGCTGTTCGACGATGCGTTGAAATTCGTAGTTGACCAGCAAAAGGCCAGCACGTCACTCTTGCAACGTCAGTTCCGGATTGGTTATAACCGAGCAGCACGGATTATGGATGATCTTGAGCAACGGGGCTACATCGGTCCCCAAGAGGGCAGCAAGCCGCGTCAGGTCTACAAACAACCGGACAGCGACGATGGCTCGTCGAATTAGATTTACTGGTCGCTATGGGCTGGAACGGCGTGAACGACGTAACTGAGCTCGTGTTCGGTTCGCAGTACGTTGTGAACGTTGAGAAAGTCGCAGTTTCGTTAGCTGAGCTGGCTAACTGTTCGTAAAGTGAGCGGCTAAAATAAAAGACACACCTTGAAGTTGTCCGGCGACAATTCCAAGGTGTGTCTTTTTTTATAAATTACCCCATAATTCCTAATGAGGAAATGGCCCCAAAAACTAAGGAACCAATTGTAGCGATAATCATAATCCAAACGAAGACGTTCGTAATCTTTTGAAATGTTGATTTTTTCTTCTTTTCCATGCGGTCTTAGCCACCTCTTTAATCCAATTTACTCAATTAGTTTACCGTGAGAACAGCGGAATTGCAACCATCAGGGTCAAGTTGTCAACTGCTTGTTACAAAACGTGAATTGCAAGTCCCATGAGAAATCTCTATAATGAGACGGAAAACATTAGGGGGGAAAAGTAAAATGGCGTTTTGGGCATCGCCCGCGGGACAACTAGCGATTCTGGTGATTGGCTGGCTCGTCATTCGTGCCAGTAAACGGATTTTAAAGCGGCGTTGGCCGACGGGATTAAGTACGTGGGATTTAATGACACCACTGCTTATTTTGTGTTCGGTGATGCTGATACCGGCTGGTGCGGGACTCATTCTGCCCTGGTTAGTGATCGGTTGGATGAGTGTTGGTATCTTAGTGACGGTTATTCAAGCCGTTCACAACAAAGAGTTGCTTTATAGTACTTTTTTTAAAACATTTTGGCGGCTGACGGACCTTTTTTGGACGTTGGGATTCGCTGTTTGTTTTTTACTTGTTATTAGTTAGTTTATGCATAAATATAAATCATTTTGATTAATGACTCATTTTTTATGGGGCAAAATAATCGCTTAAAGCCACGGTGAACAGGTGTTCGCCGTGGCTTTTTGGGTCTTTGGTGGGAAATTTATAAAAATTCGGAAACGTTGTGGTAGAAAGTGGGGGGGTGTGGTAAACTTGGAAATAGTTACAAACGGGGGGTAATGGCTATGTTCATGGGTGAATTTGAACATTCAATTGACACCAAAGGCCGGCTAATTATTCCCGCTAAGTTTCGGGAACAGTTAGGCGACAATTTTGTCGTTACCCGGGGAATGGATGGCTGTTTATTCGGGTATGCAATGCCCGAATGGTCGGCGTTACAGGACAAATTGAAAGCCTTGCCAGTCAACCGTAAAGACGCCCGCGCCTTCGTCCGGTTCTTCTACTCCGCAGCAACGGAGTGCGAACTGGATAAACAAGGTCGCATCAACATCCCGAAGCCACTTCGCGACCACGCTGCGTTAACTAAGCAGTGTGTGATCGTTGGGGTTGCTAACCGTTTTGAAATTTGGAGTTCTGATCGGTGGCAGGATTTCTCTGACACCGCTGAAGAGAATTTTGATGACATTGCCGAAAATTTAATCGACTTTGGCATGTAGATTTAAGAAAGGAGAGTGTTTATGGAAGACTTTCATCACGTAACCGTATTACTTAAAGAAGCAGTG
>NZ_AZDP01000086.1:14239-46203 GCF_001435525.1 Levilactobacillus koreensis JCM 16448 | reverse complement strand
TAGCCATTAAGCCGACGGGCATCTACGTTGACTGCACTCTCGGTGGCGGTGGCCACAGTGAGCGGATCCTCGGTCAATTGACGACGGGACACCTCTACGCATTCGACCAAGATCAGACCGCGATTACCTACAACCAACAACACTTAAAGCAATACGTCGACGAAGGTAAGTTAACCTTTATAAAAAGCAACTTTCGCGATATTAAAAATGAACTCAATCAGCGCGGTATTACTGCGGTAGATGGCATTCTCTATGATTTGGGGGTGTCTTCTCCCCAGTTTGACGAAGCTGATCGTGGCTTTAGCTATCAACACGATGCACCATTGGACATGCGGATGGACCAGAGTCAAAAGCTGACCGCGTGGATTGTGGTCAATGAATGGGAGTTCAACGACTTGATGCGGATTTTCCACCGCTACGGTGAAGAAAAATTCGCGAAGCCAATCGCCCGTGCCATTGAACGGCACCGCGCAACCGCCCCAATCGATACGACCGGCCAATTGGTCGAGATCATCAAAGAGGGAATCCCAGCGGCGGCTCGTCGTCACGGTGGTCATCCTGCCAAAAAGGTTTTCCAAGCCATTCGAATCGCCGTTAACGACGAATTAGGGGCCTTAGAGGATTCGCTCGAACAAGCCGTTTCCTTGCTGGACCTGAATGGTCGTATCAGCGTGATCACCTTTCAGTCCTTGGAAGATCGGCTAGTCAAGACTATGTTCCGGGAACATTCATCACTTCCTGAATTGCCACATGGCATTCCGGTCATCCCGGACAACTTACAACCCGACTATCAACTGGTCAATCGCAAGCCAATCTCGCCCTCACCAGCTGAGCTGGAAGCCAACCATCGTGCACATAGTGCCAAGTTACGAATTTTAGAAAAAATTAAGTAGTCTAACCAAATACGAAAACTCGACATAGGAAGATGATTATTTATGGCGCAGAATAGTTTAGCTGAAGCGGTTCCCCTTTCGCCGGAGCCCCAACAACGCCCAAACATAGAACAGCCGCAACGTCAGGCTCGCCCGCAAAGTAATCCGCAACGGAATCCTCAGAGCCAGAAGTTACCAGTTTCTAAATTCGAAAAATGCTTAATGACGGTCTGTGGCCTTATTTTGGCGACACTCATGGTCTTTGTGGTCTCATCTAAAATCGCAATGAGTAACGCCCAACATGAACTGCAGAGCGTGAACAGCAACGTGACGGCCATCCAAAATCGCAATACGAACGCGCAACAAGAAATTAATGAGTTGCAGAGTCGGACGCGACTTGATAAAATTGCCAAAAAGCAAGGCCTCACTTTGCAAAACGATAGAATAAGGAATGTAAACAAATAACATGAAAGATTCCCAAAAGCGACAAATGATGAATAAGCAACCACGCAGAAACCGGAAGTACTTTGGCCAGTTTCTGTTTTTCCTTTTCCTCGTGGTGTTTGCGGTTATCGTCGGTCGCTTTTCGTATATCTCCATTGGGAAAAAGGTTCAAAACGTTAACCTGAGTGCTTCGGCCCAGAAACTCTATACGGCCAATGAGACCATTAAGGCGAAGCGGGGGACCATTTACGATGCGAACGGCCAAGCGATTGCCGAAGATACTAGTGTGTACTCCCTGTACGTGGTGCTCGATAAGCGGCAGGTGAGCTTGAATGGGAAGAAATTGTACGCTACTAACAAGGAGAAGATCGCGACGGTTTTGGCGAAGTACTTGCCATTGAAGCGCGATCGGGCGCTTAAGGCGCTCTATCCAAGTAAAGCCAACACGTTCCAAGTAGAATTCGGAACGGCTGGGCAAAACATTTCGTTAACCACTAAGCAGAAAATTCAGGCGTATCATTTGTCCGGAATCAATTTTGTTCAGCAGGAGGCCCGACTGTATCCTAACGGGATCTTTGCCTCACACCTAGTGGGGCTGGCACAGTCGCAAACGGCTAAGAACGGCCAAACGGCTCTGACGGGGACCATGGGCATCGAACAGGCCTTCAACAAGCAATTGACGGGGACTGATGGGTCGCAGAAGATCAAGAAGGATATGTACGGGTACCAGTTGCCGGGAACCAAGCAGAAGTCCAAGAAGGCTAAGGACGGCGACAACGTTTATACCACATTGGACACGCGGCTGCAGACGTTACTGGAAACCGAAATGAGTAACGTTCAAGGTCAAGTCAAGGCTAATTCGATGAATGCGGTGCTCATGAACGCCAAGACGGGGGCCATTCTGGCGGCGACCCAACGGCCAACGTTTAACGCGACGACCAAGGCGGGGCTGGGCCAGATCTGGCGTGACACGCTGGTTCAGGATGCGTACGAACCCGGGTCGACGATGAAGGTCTTCACGTTGGCGTCGTCAATCGACAGTGGTAACTACAATGGGAATGCAACTTACCAATCTGGACGCTACACCATTGGAAATCAAATCGTGCCGGATTGGAACACCGCTGGTTGGGGAACCATTACCTATAACAAGGGATTTGCACTCTCCAGTAACGTGGCCATGGCTCATTTGGAACAGCAAATGGGGGCCAAGACCTGGAAGAAATACATTGACCGGTTCCATTTCTTGAAGAGTACGAATTCTGGGTTGCCGGGTGAGATGTCCGGGAACATCGCCTTCCAACGGCCAATCGAACAGGCCGATACGTCATTTGGTCAAGGGATTCAGGTGACGGTCTTCCAGATGTTGCAGGCGCTAAGTGCGGTCAGCAACGACGGGAAGATGATGAAGCCATACGTGATCAGTAAGGTCACCGATTCTGACACGAATAAGACCGTGAAGAAGTACTCACCGACCGTGGTGGGCAATCCTATCTCGGCGCAAACGGCGAAGGCTGTGCGGAAACACATGGAAGATGTGGTCTACAAGAGCTACGGGATCGGTGCCGACTACAAGATGAGTGGCTACAAGGTTGCCGCGAAGACTGGGACGGCGCAGGTCAGCAACGGGAAGGGCTATCTTTCTGGCGATGACAACTACCTGTACTCGGTTGCGGCCATGGTGCCCGCCAGCAATCCGAAATACGTGATGTATATCACGATGAAACAACCTCATCTGGGGGGGACGACCGCGTCCAAACTACTAGCGTCGATTATGAAGCCAGTGATGGCGCGGGCACTCCAAGAAAATACCGGATCGACTACGACAAAGACGAACAAAATGCCAAATGTCGCCGGCAGATCCGTGACGACCGCTACGAGAGAGTTGATCAAGGCTGGTGCCACGGTGACGCAGTTAGGGACGGGGACCAAGGTCTTGAAGCAGTCTGTCACGGCCGGAACGTCGCTTTACCAAGACCAGCGGGTATTCATTACCACTGGTGGAACGGTCGCTTTGCCAAGTTTAGTCGGCTGGTCAAAGGGCGATGTGGTAAAATTAGCTCAGTTGGAAGACTTAAAGTTAACGGTAACGGGTGATGGCTACGTGACGAAGCAAAGCATTAAAGCGGGCACTACCGTTGGTGCGGGTTCGACATTAGTCGTGACTCTGAAACAAAATAAATAAAAGAGAATGAGGATTGAGAGAGACAATGATGAATGTGATTGTGCCCCTGTTGGGCGGATTTATAATTACGGCGGCGTTCATGCCGTCACTGATTCGGTACTTCCGAGCCCGGCATGAGGGGCAAATGATTCGTGAAGAAGGCCCAACGTGGCACGAGAAGAAGTCTGGGACCCCGACGATGGGTGGCCTGCTATTCATCGTTGCAATTTTAGTGATGACGCTGGCTAGTAGCTGGCTGTTGGCGCCACACCACACGCTATCTACGACTTGGATCTTGTTATTCATCTTGGCCTTGTATGGTGGCCTGGGCGCTTGGGATGACAGCATTAAGCTCTTTCATCGTCAAAACGAGGGCCTGAAGGCTTGGCAAAAACTATTGGGCCAAATCGTCGGGGCGTTGATCCTCTTTTGGGTCTACACCCACGAAAAGCTCCCAATGGCGTTGCATATCCCGGGGATGGGCGACTGGCACATGGGTGGCTGGTACGCCGTCTTCGCCATCATTTGGTTAGTTGGCTTTAGTAACGCTGTCAACTTATCGGATGGGTTGGATGGTCTAGTCAGTGGGTTAGCAAGCATTTCCTTTGCGGCTTATGGTGTGATTGCTTGGCACCAGATGCAAATGAACATTGCCATTTTCTGTTTTGCCGTAGTTGGTAGTCTGCTCGGCTTTCTCATCTTTAATCACAAACCAGCCAAGATCTTCATGGGCGATACTGGTTCTTTAGCACTGGGTGGCGCTTTGGCGGCGGTCTCAGTTCTGTTGCATCATGAATTGTCGCTGTTATGGATTGGGCTAGTCTTTGTGATTGAGACGGCGAGTGTTATTTTACAAGTTGCCTCGTTTAAGTTGACCGGTAAGCGGATTTTCCTGATGAGTCCCATTCACCATCACTTCGAAATGAAGGGGTGGAGCGAGTGGAAGATTGACTTGACTTTCTGGGGAATCGGCTTGATCACCGCGTTAACTGGATTGTGGGTCATCTTGCCAGGATAAGGACGACTGACTAATGGGCTAGCTTGCTCGTTAGGGTCAAGCTAGCTTTTTTTAGTGGGGTCGATTGTGAATAAATAGTGGAGCACGCAGGTCTTATCGCTGTATAATTAAAGTGTCTGATGTTGGCTAGGAATTGTCGCCTCCGGCTGCCAGGGATTCCGCCAGCCATGGGGAACACCTCCAGCCAAAGGACGGGCTTCCGGTTCGCCTCAAATCCACGAAGGTCACGTGTCTTCGAGGTCGTCCCACGATGTAAGCCGGGAAGAAACCCCGACTTACATCGTCGACACGGCTGGCTGCATCCCTGGCCTCCTGCGGCTGGGGTGGGTGTTGACTGCGACAGAGATTTAGCGATGTTGCAGGCGCTACCACTGGTCTGGCTATTCTGCTAATTGTACTGGTGTTTACTAGTTTTCTATGGCTGGTTAGTCGATATGACTTGAATAGTTCTCAGGCTACAAACGGCCCCCATGGCAGGTAGGATCCCTGATAGCCGCAAGTGTCAGGTTAACAATCAAATTTTGGAATCAAAATATTAAAAGCATAAGTGAATGAATGGAGAGCGAAAGGTCATTATGAAGCAGATCACGACGTATACGGGGAAAAGAGTGCTGGTCTTAGGACTAGCGAAGAGTGGGGTCAATGCGGCTCGCTTGTTGAAAAAGTTAGGGGCTAAGGTAACCGTCAGTGACGTGAAGCCATTGGCTGAGAACCAAGATGCTCGCGATTTACAAGCGGACGGGTTTACCGTAATTACCGGTGAACAAACGGCCGACCTACTGGACCCGGGATACGACTTGATCGTGAAGAATCCTGGTATTTTCTACGATGTACCAGTCGTTAAGCGGGCATTGGCGGAGAATATTCCGGTCATTGGTGAAATGGAATTGGTCGGCGAGGTTGCCGATGCGGAGCTAATTGCCGTTACCGGGAGCAACGGGAAGACGACGACCACGACCATGATTCAAAAGATGGTCGACCACGACCGGAAAGCCGGTCACGCCGTCTACGCCGGCAACATTGGGATTCCCGCCAGCAAGGTCGTCCAAGAGGTGACGCCGGACGATACGTTGGTTCTGGAAGTTTCTAGCTTCATGTTGGTCGAGACGACGGAATTTCACCCACACATCGCCGTGCTCACGAACATCTTCTCTAATCATTTGGATTACCACAAGACGCGCGCCAATTACGTGGCGGCTAAGATGAAGATCACCGCGAACCAAACAGCGGACGATTACTTTGTGGTCAACTTTGATAACCCTGAGTGGCAAGAACTCAGCAAGCAGTCCGCCGCACAAGTCGTTCCGTTTTCACGGCTGAATCAGTCAGAAGATGGTGCGTACGAGGCTGATGGCGAGCTGTACTTCAAGGGTGAACACATCATGGCTGCTAGCGAGATCAAGGTGCCAGGGGACCACAACGTGGAGAACGCTCTGGCCGCCATTGCTGTCGCTAAGATCAAGGGTGTCAGCACGCAAGCCATCGTCGCCGTTCTCCGGAGCTTTGGTGGGGTGCGTCACCGGACACAATACGTGCTGGAAGCCGAGGGTCGTCAATACTACAACGACTCTAAGGCAACCGACATGGAAGCCACTGAAATGGCTCTGAAGGGCTTTAAAGCGCCAGTTGTTCTCTTAGCTGGGGGCTTGGACCGGGGCTACACCTTTGAGAAGATGATTCCGTCTTTCAAGGACCACGTCAAGGCCATCATTCTCTTTGGGCAAACGGCGGATCTCTTGGCTGAGACTGCCAAACAGGCCGGTGTCAAAGTCATTAAGAAGACAGAAAATGTAGAAACTGCTGTACCGTTAGCTTATCAGCTGAGCGCGGCTGGAGACATCATCTTATTGTCACCAGCCAATGCCAGTTGGGATCAGTACCCGAACTTTGAGGTCCGTGGCGATCGGTTTATCAAGGCCGTTGAGCAGTTAACGGGTAAACAGGAGGAAGTTTAAATGCGATTAATGGTATCAGGTGGCGGTACCGGGGGCCATATTTACCCGGCATTAGCACTCATCAAAGCACTCAAAAAGCGGGATCCAAACGCAGAGGTCATGTACGTTGGGTCCGAACGGGGATTGGAAAGCACGATTGTTCCGGCTAAGGGCATTCCATTTAAGTCTACCCGGATTCAAGGATTCAAGCGGTCCTTGTCTTTAGAAAACTTCAAGACGGTCTACTTGTTCTTGAAGAGCGTCCACGAGACGAAAAAGATGATCAAAGCGTTCAAGCCAGATGTGGTCGTGGGCACCGGTGGTTACGTGTCTGGTGCGGTGGTCTATGCGGCCGCTCACTTACACGTGCCGACGCTGATCCACGAACAAAATAGTGTCGTTGGGATCACCAACCGATTCTTGAGCCGTTACGTTGACCGTATTGCGTACGTCTTTGACGCCGCCCTTGATCAACTTCCAGCCAACAAGATGGTTAAGACCGGGAACCCCCGGGCTCAGGAAGCCGCTGAGGTCGTTAGTCACTTTAGTTGGTCTGAGTATCAGCTGAAGGACGACGTGCCCACCCTGTTGATTTTTGGGGGCTCACAAGGGGCACCGAAAATCAACCTGGCCACCATCGCCGCCATTCCCGAATTTAACCAGCGTAACTACCAAGTGGTCTTTGTGACCGGACAGAAACGCTATGACAACGTGATGGACCGGTTAAAGGACGTTAAGGTGGCGGACAACGTGGTCATCAAGCCATACATTAGTAACATGCCTGAGGTCTTGCCAAAGGTGGCGGCCATCGTTGGCCGGGCTGGTGCCACGAGTATTGCTGAGATTACGGCCGATGGGATCCCTTCGATTCTGATTCCTAGTCCATACGTCACGGCGGATCACCAGACCAAGAACGCGCAGTCATTGGCCACGGTCGGTGCTGCAGAGATCATCAAGGAAGCTGATTTGACCGGGGAGACCTTAGTCGCTAAGGCGGATCAATTAATGAATGATGATGCCTTGCGTCAGGACATGGCCGCGGCGTCTAAGCAGCTAGGGGTGCCCGACGCTGCCGACCGGGTCCTCGACGTGGTCCTGTCACTCAAGAAAAATTAAAACCAGATCAGTGAATGGAAGGTGAGCGACCGTGAAGTTTCGTTTAAACCGTAACGATCCGAAACAACAGCGATCACTAACACCGTGGGAGAAGTATCAGGCGCAGGCCCAGCGGAAGCGTGAGCACGCCAAGACGCCGAGTTGGATTCACAAAGCGAAGCGAATTGGGGACAAGCTTCCCCGGCTGAAACACGAACGGACCCGGAAGTTAGTTCGGCGACTGAGCATACTGCTGGGAAGTTTTACCGCCGTTATTCTAGTCATGGTGTACTTGGTTTCGCCACTGAGTCATTTTAGAACGGTGCGGGTGACGGGGAACGTGGCCCTCTCCGCAGCCCAGGTGCAACGGGCGGCACAGGTCCAGCCGGGCAACTCCATTTTCCAATTGTTGGGGCATACGCAGCAGCTGGAAAAGCAGGCCGTTAAGCGTAACACCCGGGTCAAGCACGTGACAATCCACTTTAAGCGGCCTAATCACGCGACGATTCATGTGACGGAGTTTATGACGGCCGGATATGTGTTGAAGCAAAATCGTTACTATGAAGTCTTAGAAAATGGTATTGTTAGTGAACAGTCAGTGACGCAACCGAAGAGTGGGACGCCGGTTTACGGTAGTTTCAAACGAGCGAAGACGTTGCACCGCATGATTCTCCAGTATGCCCAGCTCAGTCCAACGATCAAGCGGAGCATCAGTGAGATTCAGGAGTCACCGACCAAAGCCAATCCTGACCGGGTTCACCTCTTCATGAACGACGGCAATGAGGTCTATGCCAGCATCGCTAGTTTTGCAAACAAAATGGCGTATTATCCTAGCATTGCAGCGAAGATGAAGGCTAAAGGTGTGGTCAATTTGGAAGTGGGGGCGTACTCATACCCCTTCAGTAAATAATTTCATTTTGATTTCAGCGTTAAAAAGCGTCAATAAGGCTTTTTCAACCCCTAGTAAGTGTGGTAAACTGAAAAATAATTAGGAGAAAAAGCGAATTCATGCAGTGTTGATATTAGATTAACTTAGGAGGTTCCTTTTTCTATGGATAATTCAGGGATGTACGTTGGTCTCGATATAGGAACCACCTCAATAAAAGTCATTGTTGCTGAGAATGTTAAAGGGCAAATGAACGTTATTGGTGTGGGAAATGAACGTTCGAATGGTGTCAGCCGCGGCGTAATCGTGGATATTGACAAAGCAGCGGAAGCGATTCAGCGCGCCGTTCGACAAGCCGAAGAGAAGGCCAGCATCGAAATTCACGATGTGATTGTGGGGATTCCCGCAAATATGTTAAAGATTGAACCTTGTAGCGGTATGATTGCCATTGACGATCAGTCCCGCGAGATCACCGGGCGTGACGTGCGGAGCGTTTCGGCGGCGGCTTTGATTCAAAGTCTGCCACCAGAGCGTGAAGTCGTCGACATTTTGGCCGATGAATTCGTTGTGGATGGCTTCGATGGGATCAAGGATCCCCGGGGGATGGTCGGCGTGCGGCTCGAATTGCACGGGACCTTGTTTACGGGACCCAAGACCATCATGCACAATACCCGTAAAGCCGTTGAACAAGCGGGCTTGCATCTGCGGGGCACGGTCATTAATCCAATGGCCCAGGGCATGATGGTGATGAATGACGGTGAGCAAGACTTTGGGACCATCCTGATTGATTTGGGTGGGGGCCAAGCCACGGCGGCCGTGATCCATGATCACCAGCTGAAGTATATCGATGTTGATCAGGAGGGTGGTCAATTCATCACCAAGGATATCTCGGTGGTGCTGAACACCTCTCTGGACAGCGCTGAGAAGCTGAAGCGTGATTATGGCTATGCTGATTCCGCGCAAGCTAGCGATGAAGATGAATTTCCAGTTGACGTGGTTGGTCAAAGTCAACCGACACCAATTTCGGAAAAATACTTAGCAGAGATTATTGAAGCACGGCTCGACCAGATCTTCCAGCGCTTGCAGACTAACCTGAATAAGGTTCAAGCCTTAGAGTTGCCGGGAGGAATCGTGTTGACCGGTGGCGTTGCGGCGTTACCAGGAATTACCGACTTGGCAACCGCTGAGTTCGGCACGAATGTTCGGGTCTACGTGCCAGACCAAATGGGGTTACGGCACCCATCGTTTACCCTGGCTTTAGCTTTGGTAAACTACTTTGGGGGACTGAGCGAGATCGACTTGCTCATCAAGAGTGCGTTGACCGGCTCGACCCAATTAGCCGATGAAACCGACGAGATTCGTCAACGTGAGCAACCGGTCGATGACGGCTCAATGGAAGCTCCCGTACAATCTCACCAGAAGAGTAAGGCGACACCAAAACCGAAGAAGAAGCGAACCGAAGGAATCAAGAAGTTCTTTAGCGATTTCTTTGATTAACGCGAGATGGAGGAATATAGAATGGAATACTCACTAGATTCTGCGCAGAATAACGGCGCAATCATTAAGGTGATCGGCGTTGGTGGCGGTGGGAACAACGCCGTTAACCGGATGATCACGGAAGACGTCAAAGGCGTTGAATTCATCGTGGCCAACACGGATGTTCAAGCCTTGGAAGCCTCAAAGGCTGAAACTAAGATTCAACTCGGACCGAAATTGACCAAGGGATTAGGCGCTGGCGCCAACCCAGAGGTCGGTGCCAAGGCCGCTGAGGAAAGCGAAGAACAGATCACGGAAGCCCTCGAAGGCGCCGACATGGTCTTCGTCACTGCTGGTATGGGTGGTGGGACCGGTAACGGTGCAGCGCCTATCGTGGCTAAAATCGCCAAAGAGGGCGGTGCCCTGACTGTGGGGGTCGTTACCCGGCCATTTAGTTTCGAAGGCCCACGGCGGGCACGGTTTGCCGCTGAAGGGGTTGCCGCAATGAAGGAAAACGTGGATACGTTGATCGTCATTGCCAACAACCGTTTGCTAGAAATCGTTGACAAGAAGACGCCAATGATGGAAGCCTTCCAAGAAGCCGACAACGTCTTACGTCAAGGGGTTCAAGGAATCTCTGACTTGATCACGAGCCCTGGCTACGTCAACTTGGACTTTGCCGATGTGAAGACGGTCATGAAGGACCAAGGGGCAGCCTTAATGGGTATCGGTTCCGCTAACGGTGAAAACCGGACGGAAGATGCCACCAAGAAGGCCATCTCGTCACCACTGCTGGAAGTGTCTATCGATGGTGCCGAACAAGTGCTGTTGAACATTACCGGTGGTCCCGACCTGTCCTTGTTCGAAGCTCAAGCTGCTTCACAAATCGTTTCCGATGCCGCAACTAGTGACGTAAACATCATCTTTGGGACGTCAATCGACGAGGACCTTGGCGATGAAGTTCGGGTCACGGTGATTGCGACTGGGATCGACAAGAAGAAGGAAGAACGCGAAGCTGCACACAGCCGCGTTGCCCGGCGTGCCGAAAGTCAACAGCGGACGACTTCAACCAACGATACTGCTGCCCAAGAGAATGCTCCTAAGGAAACGGACCAAGATCCGTTTGGCAACTGGGACATCCGCGAACCAGCGCATCGTCCAGAACCACAAGCCCGGACAAACAACTCACACGATGAGTTTGCGGGCGTTGATAAGCCAGACTTTAATATTTTCAACCCGAGCTCAAACGATAGCTCAGCGGCTGATGACAACAGCAACAAGGGTGAAGACACGCCACCATTCTTTAAGCGGCGGCGGAAGTAAGCACCCGCGAACTGTAGAATTCGTTATGAGAGGAGTGGCCAACCATGGCGGAGAAGTTTAGTCTTAGCAAATTTTTCGGAACGAACGATGATTATGACGAAGACTATCAAGAGGATTCAACTCCGGTAGCGACGCCCAAGCCCGCTACCCCCAGTCAACCGGTTGATAGGCGGAAGGTGGTTGCCATGCGGTCTGCGAAACCCAATTCAAGTCACATTGCGATTTGTGAGCCACGAATCTACTCGGATGCGAAATCAATCGCAAAACAACTTACGGGCGGGGATGCCGTCATTGTAAACTTTGCCCGGGTCGATGAAGCACAAGCCCAACGCATTGTGGATTTCTTAAACGGAACTGCATTTGCTGTGGGTGGTGAAATTAAGCGGATCGGTGAGCAGATTTTTCTGTGCACGCCGCATAATTTTGAAGTTAGTGGTGACGTCGCTGTCAACTTAGGAACGCAATTCACGCAATAAAGGAGCGACGCCGTGATATATTTAGTTAGTTTGATCTTTAGAGCTCTGAACTGGCTGGTAAGTGCCTACATCCTGTTGATCGTGGTGTATGCCTTACTGAGTTGGTTACCAGGCGGTTACGAATCTAAGTTTGGCCGAATCATTGGTCGCTTAGTGGAGCCGTTTCTGGGGTATTTTAATTTTATTTCGTTAGGACCGATCGGTTTTGGACCGGTCGTTGCCATCGTGGTCTTGTCATTGGTGCAGTACGGGATTCAGTATTTGGGGATGCTCGTTTTGCAGCTCATGATATGACGATGATCATGGCCACATGTCGATTTAAAAATAGATGGGCAACCATCAACAGCTTGAGGGGAGGAAAGACACGTGGATGAGAACATTACCCAGCATTTTCGCCCGGATGAGGCACCTTTTATTGATGCCATTACTGGCTGGCTCCAACAGGTTCAAGATGAGTACCGGCCAGTTCTCACTCACTTCTTGAATCCTCGTCAGGTATACATCGCAACAACTTTAGCGCGGCATGCAGATATTCCCGTTCAGTTTAGCGGCGGGCATGCACACGCGGAAATGCAGCGGGCGTTATTCTATCCGGAGTACTATACGCCGGAAGCCAAGGACTTTGAATTAACCCTGATGCAAGTCGATTATCCAGTGAAATTTGCCACACTCCATCACAGTCAGATTCTGGGGACTTTGTTAGGTTCCGGAATCGAACGGGAAATTTTGGGCGATATTTTGACTGACGGTGAGGTTTGGCAGGTGGTGACGGAGACGTCGATGGTCGATTATTTGACCAGCCAAGTTGACCGCATCGGTCGGGTCAAGGCTCGGCTGAAGTTGGGCGACTGGACGCAACTGGTTCAGCCGTTGAATGAGTGGGAGAGCGAAAGTGCAACCCTATCGTCACTACGGTTGGACAACATTGTGGGGACCGGGTTTCATTTGTCCCGTCACCGGGCTAAGGAATTGATCGAAGGGGGCCACGTACGCTTGAATTGGGCGGACACTCTCAAACCAGATTATGAACTTGACGTGGCGGATATTGTTTCCGTTCGGGGATTTGGTCGGATTCGATTGGACGAAGTTGCTGGTCGAACGAAAAAGGAAAAAATTCGGGTCACCCTAGCGGTGTTGAAGAAATAGATGCGGAGGGAACAGTGTAATGGTATTAAGTCCATTAGATATTCATAATAAAGAGTTTGGCACGAAAATGCGTGGGTATAACGTTGATGAGGTCAATGACTTTTTAGACCAAGTCATCAAGGATTACCAGATTACGTTGAACCACAACAAGGAATTAGAAGAACAGTTAGATGCAGCCAACGAAAAGTTGAAGTACTTTAACGACCTGAAGGATTCCTTGAACCAATCCATTTTAGTTGCGCAGGAGGCCGCCGATAAGGTTAAGGCCAATTCGCAAAAGGAATCGGAAATTATTATTCGCGAAGCCCAAAAGCAAAGCTCTGATATCGTTTCTGAAGCAACGAACAAAGGGAATCAGATCATGGATGAAGCTTCCAAGCGCGCCAAGAAACTGGCAGTGGAAACCGACGATTTGAAGAAGAGTACCCGGGTCTTCCGGCAAAGACTACAAGTTATGCTCGAGAGCCAGCTTGAAGTGGTCAAGTCCAATGATTGGGATAGTCTGTTAAAGGAAGGGTCCATGTCGAGCTACGAAGAAATCAAGAAGGTCGTTGGTGACCGGCTTGACAACGACGCTGCACAAGGCGTAAACTCGGAAACATCATCGACGGAAGATGACCAAGTCACGGAAGCACCAGTGACCGATTCAGCGCCGGATGATGGCGAAACGGTCGTTATCTTCCCGGACAATGATGATCCTCATTTTGACCAAAACTAATAAATAACAGTGGCACGGAGAAACTAGCCAATTAAAAAGACGGAACTAGCGAGTTAGCGATGGTGGAAGGCTAACACCCACTCTTTTTAGGCGGTATCATTCTCCCGAGCCCCACGGCTGAATCTAGTAAGCAGTGGCGGTGCACCCCGATACGGTGTTTGAGAGTAGGTACTGGGCAGCCAGTGCTTGCTAAAATTGGGTGGTACCACGAACGACTTCGTCCCTTGCGACGGGTCGTTTTTTATATGTTTTGAGAGTGTGACGAAAGGCGGTTAGCTGGCGAGCATTAAGGCTGATAACCGAATAATCCCGGGTTTGGATTGTTTGGTTATCAGGTTTGAGCGGAACCGGCTGCCTTTGGGCGCACGTTTCCGCACTGCGGCAGTCAGGGATTCCGCCTCGCTTTGAAGCCACGAAAATCACGTCTCCAAAGTCGTCCCACCACGTAAGCCGAGAGGTCGGCAGATATGGGCTCAGGCGCGAAATTCTGCTTAGTCAGTAGGTGGGTTTCCTACTGGCTTAGCAGAAGACCAGCCTTGAAGACTCGGTATTTTCGAGGCTTCAAGTTGTGTCCGCACCGTTCCAGCCCATATCTGACGGCCGGTAAGGCGAATGCAATGATCTATCTTATAAGTTTCACAACGGTTGCGGTTGACCGGTGAGCTGAGACCAGTCATGGTTTGAGCTCACCGGTTCACCAACCGAGTTACAACAATTTAAGGAGGAAACACGGTATGCGAGTGAAAGACACGCTTAACCTGGGTAAGACCAAGTTTAAAATGCGCGGGAATTTACCAGTCAAAGAAGTTGACCGGCAAAAGGCCTGGGCTGAGAACAAAGTCTACGAAGCCCGACAAAAATTAAACGAAGGAAAGCCTAGCTTTATTCTTCACGATGGGCCGCCATACGCCAACGGTCCTATCCACATGGGCCATGCGATGAACAAGATTTCTAAGGATATCATTGTGCGTTACAAGTCCATGAGCGGGTTCCGTGCCCCTTACGTTCCCGGCTGGGATACTCATGGTCTTCCAATCGAACAACAGTTGACGAAGGCCGGTTACGACCGGAAGAAGATGTCGACCGCTGAATTCCGTGACCTCTGTCGCGACTACGCGTTGAAGCAAGTTGACTTACAACGCGATGGGTTCAAGCGCCTGGGTGTTGCTGGCGATTGGGACAATCCTTACCTGACCTTGAAGCCAGAGTTTGAAGCCGCTGAAGTGCGGGTCTTTGGTGAATTTGCCAAGCGTGGGCTGATCTATAAGGGAAAGAAGCCCGTTTACTGGTCATGGTCATCCGAGTCAGCAATGGCGGAAGCCGAAGTTGAATACCACGATGTGACCTCTCCATCCGCTTTCTACGGTGAAAAGGTCGTTGATGGCAAGGGTGTCTTAGACGATGACACTTACTTGGTCGTCTGGACCACGACGCCTTGGACGATTCCTGGTTCTGAAGGGATCACCATCGACGCTGGTATCGAATATGCCGTCGTTCAACCCGCTGGGGAAGACCGGAAATTCGTTTTAGCTAGTGATTTGGTCGCAGAAAACGCTGAACGTTTCGGTTGGAAGGACGTTAAAGTCTTGAAGACCGTGATGGGGCAAGACATGGACAACATCATTGCCCAACACCCATTCATCGCTGACCGGAAATTGGTTGTGATGTTAGGCGACTTCGTGACGACTGAGACTGGGACTGGTTTGGTCCACACCGCACCTGGTTTAGGGGAAGATGACTTTAACGTAGGTAAGTTATACAACCTGCCCGTTTTAGTTCCCGTTAACGACCAAGGGTACATGACCGCCGAAGCCGGCGAAGACTTTGAGGGCGCGTTCTATGAAGATGCCAATAAGATTGCCTTGGATAAGTTAAAGGCCAACAATGCCTTGCTGGACTACATGCCATACGAACACAGTTACCCATTTGACTGGCGGACCAAGAAGCCCGTTATCTTCCGGGCAACGCCGCAATGGTTCGCTTCCGTGGACAAGATTCGTGATGAGATCTTGGATAGCCTAAAGGACGTTAAGTTCCAACCAGATTGGGGCAAGCGTCGTTTGGAAAACATGATCAAGGACCGTGGCGACTGGGTTATTTCCCGTCAACGGGTCTGGGGCGTGCCGCTACCAATCTTCTATGGTGAAGACGGAGAAGCCATCATCACGCCAGAAACGGTCAACCACGTGGCTGATCTCTTTGGTAAGTATGGCTCCAACATCTGGTTCAAGCGCGAAGCCAAGGATCTCTTACCTGAAGGTTTCACCAGCGAACACTCACCAAATGGCGAATTCACGAAGGAAAACGACATCATGGATGTTTGGTTTGACTCCGGTTCGTCGCACCAGGGTGTGCTGGCTGAACGTGACTACCTGGACTTCCCGGCTGACCTTTACCTGGAAGGTTCCGACCAATACCGTGGCTGGTTCAACTCTAGTCTGATCACCAGTGTTGCCGCTACTGGTAAGGCGCCATACAAGCAGGTCGTTTCACAAGGGTTCACGTTGGATAAAGACGGCCACAAGATGTCCAAGTCCATCGGAAACACGATTGCTCCTGATGAAATCATCCAGAAGATGGGTGCTGACATCGTGCGCCTCTGGGTAACCTCCGTGGATACCTCGGCCGACGTGCGGGTCTCCACTGAATCCTTCGTGAAGATCTCCGACAGCTACAAGAAGTTGCGGAACACGATGCGGTACCTGTTGGCCAACACGAGTGATTTTGATCCTGAAAAGGATGCCGTTTCCTTTGACCAACTGACTGCCGTTGACCGGCACATGCTGTATCAACTGAACGATTTCACTAAGAGCGTTGAAAGCCATTACGAAAACTTTGACTTCCTGAACATCTACAAGGAACTCATCAACTTTGTTGTCAGTGACCTGTCCGCATTCTACCTCGACTTTGCCAAGGATGTTCTCTACATCGAAGCCGAAGACAGTGCGGTGCGTCGGTCAATGCAAACGGTCTTCTATCAGATTGCCGTGACGTTGACGAAGCTGATCACGCCGATCCTGCCACACACCGCCGAAGAAATCTGGGACTTCTTGAAGGAACCAGAAGACTTCGTTCAATTAGCAGAAATGCCAGTTGTGATGGACATGGATGACGCCGTGGAAGCCGAAGATGACGACCACAAGTCAACCTGGGATCACTTTATGACCTTGCGGAGCCACGTCTTGAAGGCGTTGGAAGAAGCACGGGACGAGAAGTTGATCGGGAAGGCTGCTGAAGCCCACCTTGACCTGTACGTCGACGATGACACGCAAGCTATGCTGGCTAAGCTGGATGTTGATGTGCAACAGATCTTGCTTGTTTCCGGTTTAGACGTTGCTAAGTTGGATCAAGCACCAGCCGACGCGTTGACCTTCGACCATATGGCCGTTAAGGTGACGCCAGCTGCCGGTGAGGTCTGCGAACGTTGTCGTTTGACCAAGGAAGATGTTGGTAGCGATTCTGACTACCCACACTTCTGTGCCCGTTGTGCCGCCATTGTCCGGGCTAACTACCCAGAAACGGCCACTGAAGGCTTTGAAGAAAAGTAATTTTTGATTGAAATGAAAGCTCGTAGCCGTTGTGGCTGCGGGCTTTTTAATATGGGCTAGCGTGGTGGGAGCTGAGCGTACTACAGCTGTCAGGGATTACGCCGGCTGGGGTTGTGTTCTGATGCAATGTTGATTAGCTCCCGGGCATTACGATTGGCTTTCTCAAATTTTCATGATAGTTCAAAGAATTTTTGTCAGGTGTTGTCGTGTACGATGGGACGAAATTAATAGTTAATCGCTGCAAAGGATGAATATACCAGTGAGGTAGTCCGTATGACTATCTATTTTTGACATTTCACAGTTGGCCAACTAACTAAGCTATTTAACGGGTAATTGAAATGAAATTAAGTAGAATTAAGGATAGTTCAATGATTGGGCAGGGGAATTAGCCGATGACCAGGTTAAACCAGTAGAAAGGTAAACAACAGGTTAGAAAGTTTAAGTGCCCTAGGGGTTAAACGGTTACTACATCAAACATCAATCAGAGCCGGAGGAGGCCAGGGATGCAGCCAGCCGTGGTAATCTGGTTAGCTGGCCGCTGGCTAGCTAACCAGATGGGCGACTTTTAAGACACAGGTCCTTCGTGGCTTAAAATCGAGCCGGAGGACCGTCCCTCAGTCCGGAGCGTCCCCACAGCAGGCGGAATCCCTGGCAGCCGGAGCGCGGCCATCTTTAATCAATGTAATCTTTTGATCTTAAGGCAGTTAACGACAGTTGAGAGCTTAAGAATTAGCCAAGCCGAGTGGTTGAGGGAACCATTGTTTGCGGTCGACCGTCCAAGCGAGTATAATTTGTGCTATGTATGGGAGGGAATACCATGTTAACCGGAAAAGTAAAAAGTTATAGTGAACAACGCGGCTTTGGGTTTATTACCACGCCCGCTGATGGTGATATCTTTGTATATTATACGGCCATCGTTGGTGAAGGATTCAAGAAGCTTGAAGTCGGTCAGACCGTCCAATTCGTGGTTGTTCAAGGGATGCGTGGCCTCCAAGCGGCTAAAGTGACACCCGTAATCACGGGGACGACTGAGGAGGTTTAACATGGACTTAGAAGAACACGTTGAATCATCCGAAACGCTGTACGATGGGGTCATTGTTAAGCTGGAACGGCAACAAGTCCGCCTGCCAAATGGCGATACGGCGACACGTGAAATCGTGCGCCACACCGGGGCAGTTGGTATTTTAGCATTGACCAGCGATAATAAAATGTTTTTGGAACGGCAGTGGCGGGCGCCGATTCATGCGGCGACGTTAGAGATTCCCGCTGGTAAGTTAGACAGTAGAGACGCCGACAATGCCGAACACGCCGTCATCCGGGAGTTGAACGAAGAGATTCGTTACCAACCGGGTCAGTTAAAACGCATCGCTGGGTTTTATTCCAGTGTTGGTTTTTCTGACGAATACATGACGCTCTTTTTAGCAACTGATTTAAAGCCGGTAACGACTGAATTACCTCGAGACCAGGGTGAAAATCTGGAACTCTTAACGGTAACGAAGGACGAAGCCAAGGCCATGATTGAAAATGGTGAGATTGAAGACGCCAAAACGGTTACGGCCATCTATTACTGGTTATTACAGAAGTAGGTGACAGCATGCAACAGGATGATCAACCGAAAACGAGAGCTGATTACCGTAAGGAGCAGGAACGCGCCGAAAAAGAATTTCAGGAGCGTGACCGCAAACGGGTGCAGGTCGAAAAGGAATACGCTCGGACTCACGGTGATCCACTTCCCGATGATGAAGCAGAATCGAATCAACGCGTTAATCCCACGGAGAGCAAGCAGCACCGATTGGGTCGTCGACTCAATTGGGCAATTGGCTGGCTAGTTGTGCTGATTATTACCGTCTATTTGATTTTGTTTTTCGTCGAGTTTTAAGTAGCGGCTAAGCGTGATACTCACGTTTTAGCTGCTTCATTGATTAATTCAGTAAATAAACATAAAGAAGGAGTTGGCGACACAACATGACATTTGGAATTCTCTGCGCCATGGAAGAAGAAATTAAAGAACTGCACGACGCCCTAGAGAACGGGACAACGACCGTCGTTCATGGGTTGAAATTTTATCAAGGGACGATTCACGGTCAATCCGTCGTTCTGGTTCAATCCGGAATTGGGAAAGTAGAAGCTGGTTTGACGACCGCTTTATTGATTACCCAATTTAATGTTGACGTGATGATCAACTCGGGGTCAGCTGGAGCCTTAGCCCCCGATTTAAATATTGGTGACGTGGTCGTTTCCACCGAAACGGCTTATCATGATGCCGATGCGCGGGCCTTTGGCTACGAGTATGGTCAATTACCACAACAGCCGGCTCGATTCGCCGCTTCCAAAGAATGGGGCGAAAAGATTGTGGCCGCCGCTGCTAAAACCGGCTTGAAGACCAAGCTTGGTTTGATTGTGACCGGAGACCAGTTCTTAAACAGTCCAGAGACCATCAAGACCATTATGGGTCACTTCCCAGATGCCTTATCTGGTGAAATGGAAGGGGCCGCCGTCGGCCAAGTTGCTCATCAGTTTGACGTGCCATACGTTGTGGTTCGGGCGATGTCCGACAACGCCGACAATGATTCCGGTGTTAACTTTGATGACTTTATTATTGATGCAGGTCACCGTTCTGCACAAATGTTATTAGCCTTGTTAGCCGCACAGAACTAACAGAGCTTTTCAGGAGGTTTTTTGAGGATGCAAGAGATTCATATTGATAATAGTAATGCGGTCCGGGAAATCTACCTGGACAACGCGGCCACCACGCCCATGGCCCCCGAGGTCTTAAACGAAATGGTCGATAAGATGGCCAACGTTTACGGCAACGCGTCGACCCTGTATGGTCTTGGTCGGCAAGCCCACACGGTCATGGAAAATAGTCGGCAGGTCATCGCTAAGAGTATCAATGCCGCTCACGATGAGGAGATCATCTTTACCAGCGGCGGAAGCGAAAGTGATAACACGGCGATTACCCAGACGGCGCTGACTCGCCAATCGCTGGGTAAGCACATCATTACCACTGCAATCGAGCATGAGGCGGTACTAAAGCCGTTGCATGCCTTAGAGGAGCAGGGCTTTGACGTGACCTATTTGCCAGTCGACGAGCACGGACGAATCAGTCTCGATGACTTTAAGGCCGCGCTGCGTGACGACACCATTCTGGTGACCATCATGATGGGCAACAACGAGGTTGGTAGTCGGATGCCGATTCACGAGATCGGTGAAATTCTAAAGGACCACCAAGCTTGGTTCCATACGGATGCGGTTCAGGCCTACGGGTCACTGGACATTGACGTGCAACGCGACCACATCGACATGTTGTCGACGTCTGCGCACAAGATCAATGGTCCTAAGATGATCGGTTTCCTGTACAAACGGGAGGGCGTGAACTTTCCTAGTTTGATCAAGGGTGGCGACCAAGAAGAAAAGCGCCGGGCCGGAACGGAAAATGTTCCCGCAATCGCTGGGATGGCGGTGGCCGCTAAGCTACTGACACCCGAGGTCAAGGCCGAAAAGCGGGCCCGGTTCCACGGTTTCAAGGAACAAGTCGTTCAAGGCTTAACCGATAACGGCATTGACTTTGAGATCAACGGGTCCCTTGAGGGTGAGAACCTTGAGCACGTCTTGAACATTTGGATCAAGGGAATTTCAACTTACGTCATGCAGACCAATTTGGATTTGGCGGGAATCGCCGTTTCCGGGGGCTCAGCCTGCACGGCCGGTTCGATTGAACCATCACATGTGTTGACCGCGATGTTCGGCGCCGACAGTCCGCGAATTGCGGAATCTATCCGGCTATCATTTGGTCAACAGACGACTAGCGCTGAGATTGACGCCTTCGTGAAAAACGTCAGTGCCATTGTTAAGCGACTTTCTCATAGTGAGGTGAAGTAACATGTTATTTGCTAAAGAAATGAAAATCGAGGGTGACACGGATACTTACGAGTTACACCCGAACGTGAAGCCTTACGCGTTGAAGGACGTGGGCTTCCAGATCTCCCATGCCGGGAACTATACATTGGAACGCTCCGTCGACCCAACGTCACCCTACAATAAGAATCAAATGTTGCGGGTGACCGTGGCCAAGGACCTAAGCGGGTTCAAGATGGCAACGACCAATGCTTCCGGTAACAGCCGCGTCAACATCTTCAAGGGGACGCACGCGGAAGGTAACGTGGAACAATACCACTTTATCCTACAAAACCTAATTGACCGCGAGATCTTGCAAAAGAAGTAGTCGGTGATGGCGGCTAAAAAACGTCGTTCTCCATGTGGGGGACGGCGTTTTTGTTTGGCTAAACTTTGCCGCACTGCGGCTGCCAGAGAATTTGTCTCCAGATGCCACTCACCAACTAGACCCAAAGCCATCGTTCAGGTCTTGGACGTAGTGTGGTTGCCGATTCGGTTGGAGAAATTGGCGGAGTTCTGCTGGTTGAAAGTCGATTTGGGCGAGCTGTTCCGGTGTCTTCCAGAGTAACCGGTCGCCATTACAAGTGGCTGCTGGGAGCATTGCCGTTGTTTCGACTTGGAAGAGAAGGACCACTTGTTGCCAGGTTTCACCTGGAATCGTCACTTGGTGATCAGCCACGGTTAACAAGTGGACCGGCGTGACTGCGATGCTCAGCTCCTCGCGAAACTCACGGATAATGGCCGCCGCAGCAGATTCGTGGAGCTTGACACGCCCACCGATCAAGACGGCGTCGGCGGTGGTTGCGGTGGTGACGAGAATGCGGCCGGTCGTGTCGAAGATGGTGCCCGCCGCACGGTAATTGAAGTTGCCATTGGCGGTTTCTAGGGTGATGTCATTGGGTTCGTGTTCCATGGGGACTCCTTAGTTGGCCGAGACGTACTTGAGCAGGCCTCGTTGCCATTCGATGTAGGAAAGTATCAGTAATAGACCGGTGACCAGCGTTATCCACAACAGGAGCCACGTGGGATGATTGTGACCAAATTGGGCCGGAACGTTGGTAATGGCCAGTGAGGGGATGACCCAGAGAAAGAGTTGTTGGATCACCCGCGGATAAATTTTAGCCGGTCTAGCAGAAGCTGTCATCAGGTCTTCGGGGATGCCATTGAGTGCGGTCAGGCCGTCGACCCAGAAGGCCAGCGTCACCATGATCTGATTGAGGGCGAAGACAAAGGCAATCCCCACAATGACGGCCATTAAGTAGAACAGCAAATTGAGCGGCGTTGGGTGTAGCCGGGTCAAGATGACAGCCTCAATGATACTGGTTAAAATCAGCGTGACTAGCGAGGGAAAATCTACGCGATAACACGCATGGAACCAATAGGCGTTTACCGGTCGTAGCAAGGAATAGTCCAAGTTACCCGACAAAATTTGGTCGGTAAGGTCCTCGTGGGCAGCGACAAATAGGAATTGATAGGCGTAACTAATGAGGTTGGCCGTGGTGATGAGATTCAGGTAATCTAAGAAGTTCCAGCCGTAAATGGTGGGGGTGAAGGAGAAGTAGACGCCCCCGGTGATCAAGTCGATCACGTAAAACAAGACCCCAAACAACGCGGTCAGAATGGTCGTCACCCGGTAAGTCATGGTTTCGGCGAGGCTCTGCGTGATTAATACGCGATAAATCTTAAACATTAGCTACCCACCCCCTCGTAAGACCGAATGCCGCGGTGCCAGGTTAATTTGATCAGGACGAGAACAGCGACAGTCCATAGCATGGTCCAACCCCCAGTAATTGCGATTTGATCGAGCGAGAGTTTACCTAATAACAGTAGGGTCAGTTGGTTGCCGGCTAAGGAAAAAGGATTGTAGATCAGCCAGGAAAAGGCTGCGGGCAAGACCTGTAGCGGAAAGGCTTGGCCGCCCAGCAGTAAGAAAAGCGCACTCAACACCGGTCGTAGCGGCCAGACTTGAATCAGCCAGAAACTGCAGAGGCTGATGGCGGTGATCATCAGAAGGAACATGCCGTACGTCACGGCCATGAGTAAAAGACTGCTGACACCATACAGGAGTCCTCGATGAAAGATGGGACTGATGATGCCGGTCACGAGGCCATAGACAATGAGGTAGGGAATCGCCCGTCCAAGGTACTCCCAGAAACTCTGAACGAAGTAGTTGATGGGGCGCATGAGGACGACGGAAAGATTGCCGCTACGAACCAGTCCGCTAAATTTAAAGATTGGTTCTGCGGAGAAAATCAGCGCTAAGACGTTGACCACAATCAAGTAGAACACCATTTGGCGGGATTGGATACCAGCAATGGTGACACGCCCACTGAAATTGTAGACGGCGAGCCACATAAAGATGGTGACTAAAACGTTAATGGCGGTGGTCAGTAAGTGTAGCAGTAAGTTACCCCGGTAAGCCAACGTGGTCAGTAGGGCATTTTGACAGGTTACCCAGTATTTCATTGTGCCGGTGCCTCCTCGGAAAAGAGCTGTGTGAGGATGGCATCCAGGTTGCCATTGCGCCGGCTGACACGCAAAATGTGTCGTGGGTCGACCGGCAACGTGGCTAGTGCGGTGGCATCGACCTCGTAATGGGTCGGGTCCACTTGGCGGACGTGTGCCGGTAGTGGCGTGAGGGGACCGTCCGTCACGATTTCCAGGATTGGGGCGGTGGCGTAGTGACTGATCAGGCCAGTCGTGGTACCGTCGAAGATTTTTCGACCGTGGTTGATGACTGCCACGCGTTGGGCGAGGGCCTCAATATCCTTGGTATTATGGCTAGTCAGGATGATCGTCATCTGGGTGTCTTGATTCAACTGTTTCAGAAACCGATAGATGTTGGCTTGGCTACTGACGTCGATGTCGATCGTGGGCTCGTTCAAGAAGAGAATCTCTGGTCGATGAATCAGCGTACAGATCAACTCAAACTTGATCCGCTGGCCCAGCGATAATTTACGGACCGGAACGTGTAGCTGCGGTGTGACCGCCAGCTCCTTGGTGAGAAAGGCCAGCCAGGTGGTAAATTGGTCGTGGGAGATGTGGTAGATCTCCCGTAACAGGACTAGGGTGTCCAGTGGTGGCAGGTCCCAGGCCAACTGACTCTTCTGACTGAGCATCACACCGATGCGTTGGAGAAAGGCGGGTCGCTTGCGAAAGGGGACTTGATCGGCGAATAATCGTACCTTGCCCGTGTTAACGGGGAGAATGCCGGTCATGAGCTTGATCAGGGTGGTCTTACCCGCCCCATTAGCGCCTAGGAGGCCGAGAACTTCGCCCCGGTTCACTTGTAGGGAGATGTCCCGAACGGCCGCAACGGTGCTTTTTTGCCGGTGAAATAGGTCGTGCCAGGCGCCGCTGAACCCGGATTGTTTGGTAAAGGTCACGTAGCTAAAGCTGGCGTGATTGATGGAAATGATGGGTGCAGACATAGTTGTCGCTTCCTCACTTATGAAAATCTAATTATTTTTTAACTATAGTGCTGATTGAATCACGTGTCTACCTGAAAACAGTCAGAGTGAGCGGAGTGATGAAAGGAAACGCCAGGCTTGCAAAACGGTTGGAAAATGGGTAAACTAGGCAATACTGGATTTATGCGACCTTCAAATCGTAGATTCTCCAGAATCTGAGAGAAATGATGGTGATATCATGCAGGACAACAGCCAAACACGGGTTGTCGTTGGTATGAGTGGCGGGGGCGATTCCTCCGTTGTCGCTTTGCGCTTAAAGCAGCAGGGCTACGACGTGATCGGCGTCTTCATGAAGAATTGGGACGATACGGACGAGAACGGGGTTTGTACCGCCACAGAAGACTATAAAGATGTAGCAAAGGTTGCTTCGCAAATTGGCATTCCTTACTACTCCGTCAACTTTGAAAAGGAATACTGGGACCGTGTGTTCACGTACTTCTTGGATGAGTACAAAAAGGGTCGGACGCCGAACCCCGATGTGATCTGTAACAAAGAGATCAAGTTCAAGGCTTTCTTGGACTACGCATTGGAGCTGGGTGCTGACTACATCGCGACGGGTCATTACGCACAGTTGACTCGTGACGAGAACGGCGACGCGCACTTAATGCGGGCCGTGGATCAGAACAAGGACCAGACTTACTTCTTGAGCCAGCTCTCAACCGAGCAGTTGGATCGGGTGATGTTCCCAATCGGTGACTTGGTTAAGCCACAGGTTCGTGAGATAGCTAAGGAGGCTGGTTTGGCAACTGCCGACAAGAAGGACTCCATGGGAATCTGCTTTATTGGTGAGAAGGGTCATTTCAAGGACTTCTTAAACACCTATCTGCCAGCCAAGCCCGGTAAGATGATGACGGTTGATGGTGAGGTCAAAGGTGACCATGCCGGCTTAATGTACTATACAATTGGTCAGCGTCGCGGCTTAGGTATCGGTGGTGACGGTGAAGATAACGAGCCTTGGTTTGTTATCGGCAAGGACTTGACGAAGAACATCCTGTACGTGGGTAAAGGCTACCATAATGAGCATTTATACGCGACACATTTGTCTGCTTCGGACATTCACTGGGTAAACACCATTGATCGCGGCAGTGACTTCCACTGCACGGCGAAGTTCCGTTACCGGCAAAAGGATACTGGCGTGACCGTTCACTTGAGTGAGGACGGCCAGCAGGTCACGGTCGAGTTTGACGACCCAGCCCGGGCCATCACGCCTGGTCAGGCCGTTGTCTTCTACAACGGTGACGAGTGCCTAGGGAGTGCCATTATTGACGCTGCCTACAACAAGGACCGCGAGTTACAGTTAATCTAAACACAGTTGGGTCTCTTCACTTTAATGGTGGAGAGACCCTTTTTGTAAGATACAAACGGTTTAATGACGCTAGCAATCCGGAGAAAATTGAATTTTATGGCGGAGTTTCTTTGAAATAGCCCCCAAAACTGGCATAATATATAGGATGTACGTATCATGTGCTTTCGCCTTACCGGTCGGCAAATATGGGCTGGAACGGTGCGAACACAACTTGAAGCCTCAAAAAGTGAGTCTCCAAGATTGGTTTTCTACTAAGCCGGCTAAGAACGCCGACTAAGTAGAACGACGCGCCTGAGCCCATATTTGCCGACCTCTCGGCTTACATTGTGATTTATAATGACAGTGTGGATGAATTATCAGTCCAGCTGGATATGCGAGATTTAAGACTGATCGATTGAGAAGCCCGTTACAGCATTAGTACGGTTATCAGACATATCTGCTCCGTTTCCTGTGCCAAGTAACGCGATGATTCACAGATGAATGGTGATTACGACTCTAACTGATGATTCGACTCGCCCTTGGTCTTAACGACTAAAATGGTAGAGCACAATCAGAGCCAGAAGAGGCCAGGGATGCAGCCAGCCGTGGTAATCTTACTAGCTGGCCGTTGGCTAGCTAGTAAGATGGGCGACTTTGAAGACACACGATCTTGGTGTGGCTTCAAATCGAGTCGGAGGACCGCCCCTTAGTCCGGAGCGTCCCCACAGCAGGCGGAATCTCTGGCGGTCGGAGCGCGGCCAATTTAATACAGTCTATGTTTGAAACAATTTTAAACCAGTTGTAGTAACCAATAACCAGTATGAGAAGCATTTAAGAGAGTAGAGAAGGGAAGATTACGCGTTGAAATTATACTTTATTCGTCACGGGAAGACCCAGTGGAACCTGGAGGGTCGTTTCCAAGGTGCCGGGGGCGACTCACCCCTGTTGACCGAGAGCTACCAACAGATGGTGCAGGTCGGCCATTTTCTGAGAGATACCCCGTTTACCCACGCCTACGCGAGTCCCATTAAGCGGGCACGCGTCACTGCTCGACGGGTCGTGCGCGAGTTACATCAGCGGGTGCCACTGACCCTGATGAGCCGGCTAGAAGAATTCCATCTGGGGAAAATGGAGGGCATGGCCTTCGCCGATGTTCGTCAGCAATTTCCAGCCGAATTGGATGCCTTCCGTAATCATCCGGACCAGTACGACGCGGCGACTATCGGTGGGGAGACCTTTACCGAGGTGATCGACCGGATGACACCCGCAATTCAGACCGTTGTGGCGGCTAACCCCCGATCAACGGATAATGTATTGATCGTCAGTCATGGGGCCGCTTTGAACGCCGAAATCAATGCGCTGCTGGGAACACCGCTCGCTGATCTGCGGAAACGCGGCGGCATTCGGAATACCAGTGTGACCATACTAGAGACCACTGATGGCCACCACTTTGATTTGATTGACTGGAATGACACAAGTTTTCTCACGGCCGCGGCAACGCCGACCGATACAATTTAGGTGATGAATAATGACAAATAAAAATGAAAAGAGTCGTGACGCGGATAAGCAGCGTTCGGAACGATTAGTCCACCAATTAGTCCAGCGTATTGATACCCATCCCGGAGACGCTGACGCCTATTACGAGTTGGCCACGGTCTTAGTCGACCTCAACTCCTATGCACAGGCCGAAGAGTTACTGATGAAAGCTTTAGGGCTGTTTGCGGCCAAAAAGGATGTCGTGGAAAAGCTCCGGTATGGTTTGGGTAACGTGTACTACGCCGCTCAGGACTATACCAAGGCGATTCAACAATTTGATCAGCTCGGTAGTCAGTGGAAGGGTGCCGGTTACCTCATGTTGGCGCAGAGCTACATGGCTAACGGCGATCACAAGCGGGGGTTAGCCTTTGCCTTAACGGCGTTGACTAGTCAGCCCAAGGACGCGGCAACCTTACAGGTGGTGGCTGAAAACTTGCTGGCATTGGGAAACATGGCCCAGGCAGCACAGTATTATGATCAAGTGTTGGCACTAGACTCCAAGAACGGCCGTGCGAACTTTGACCGTGGCTTAGTCGCCATGGTTCAGGGAGAGCCCTATGCGACTTATTTTGAGTTGGCTAGGCAACAAGACCCAGCTTATTTTGAAAAGGGACAGCAACGGTTAGCCGATATTGAACGATTTGTGCAAACGCAACAAGGTAAGTCGGACAAGTAACGAAGGGAGGCAAGCAGATGGCAACCGAATCACTGGATTTATTTGCAGCGGATAGCGCTGGACAAGCCGATTACGTGGTCGGCACCGTCAGTGCGGTCTTCTTTGCCAGTAACGATAGTTTTTATAAGGTCATGTTGGTCAAGGTCTCGGAGACTAGCCTGGATTGGCACGAGGACGAGATTGTCGTGACCGGGAACTTCGCGGATATTAAGGACGATGTGACGTACCGGTTTACCGGGAAACGCGTTGAACACCCGAAGTACGGTGTGCAGTTTCAAGCTGACAACTATCAAAATGAGACGCCGACCTCTCGCAGTGGCCTCATTGCCTATCTGAGTGGCGATGACTTCCCCGGGTTGGGTAAAAAAACGGCTGAGAAAATTGTCGATGGGCTTGGAACGAATGCGATTGAGAAGATTTTAAATGACAGTAGCGTGTTGACGCCACTTGGGCTCTCACCCAAGGTGGTGGCTACGTTGGTCAGTCAACTTCAGACCAATAACGGGATGGAGCAGATCATCATTGGCCTCAACGGTTACGGCTTCGGGAGTACCTTGGCGGCGGCCATTTATAACCGCTATCAAGAAAAAACGTTGGATGTGATTCATGACAACCCATACCAGTTGGCCGAGGATATCACCGGGGTCAGTTTCAAACGGGCCGACCAGATTGCCACGCAGCTCGGCTACGAGGCGGATCGTCCGGAACGGTTGCGGGCGGGCCTACTCCAGACGCTTAACGATTTATCAGTTTCAAATGGGGACACTTACACGACGGCGAAACCGCTCCTGAACAACGCGTTGAGCCTGCTGGAAAATTCACGAAATGTGCGGCTGAATCCTCAGGGACTTGCGGACCAATTACTTGAATTGGCCAAGCAACAGAAGGTCGTTGGTGATGACCAACGAATTTATTTGAAATCGTTGTATGATGCAGAATGGCAGATTGCCGAGCATTTACAGCGGTTGCTCCAGGCTGATGACCACCGACCAGAATTTAGCGAAGACGCCATCAAGAAACAATTACGAATCGTCGAAAATCAGGCCGACATCGTGTATGATGAGTCGCAAACCTCGGCGTTGGCGGCGGCGATTCGGGCCAAGGTGCTCCTCTTGACTGGGGGGCCCGGGACCGGGAAGACGACCATTATTCGTGGTCTGGTCAACTTGTATGCGCGGTTGTACGATGTGTCGTTGGATATTAATGAGTATAAGGACAAGCCATTTCCAATACTGTTAGCGGCACCGACTGGTCGGGCTGCCAAACGAATGAGTGAGTCGACCGGCTTGCCTGCCAGCACGATTCACCGGCTACTGGGATTGACTGGCCGGGAAAACGATTTGGACGCCGCGGCAACCAAGGACCTCGAGGGTGGCCTGTTGATCATTGATGAAGTGTCGATGGTCGATGTCTACCTGATGAAGACGCTGCTCCGGGCGGTGCCGGATGGCATGCAAGTCATTCTTGTGGGGGATAAGGATCAATTACCGTCCGTGGGTCCCGGACAAGTCTTCCACGATTTACTGGACAGTGATCATCTGGACAAGATTCAGCTGGATACGATCTATCGACAAGGGGATGGCTCATCGATTATTCCACTCGCTCATGCCATTAAAAAGGGGCAACTGCCCGCTGACTTCACCAAGAATCAACCGGACCGGTCGTTTATTGCGTGTCATGCGGGCCAGGTGCCAGCGGTTATTGACCAAATCGTGGCCAAGGCCCATGCAAAAGGCTTCTCGGCCGCTGACATTCAAGTGTTGGCGCCAATGTATCGGGGCACCGCCGGGATCGACCGGTTGAACGTCGTCTTGCAGGATATTTTAAATCCCAAGAAGAGTGAGCGGTCAAAGGAAGTTGAGTTCCGTAATCAACATTTCCGGATTGGCGATAAAGTCTTACATCTTGTGAATAGTCCCGAAAACAATGTCTTTAACGGAGATATCGGCACCATCACGGGGATCGACCTAGCAAGCGATAAGCATAGCGAGGTCAAATCGGATACCCTGACGATTGCCTTTGAACAGACCGAAGTGAGCTATTCGCGCAATGACTGGAACCGGCTGACCTTGGCCTACTGCATGTCGATTCATAAGTCGCAGGGGTCAGAGTTCAAGCTGGTGATTTTACCAATGGTCAATCAGTATAGTCGGATGCTGCAACGCAATCTGCTCTACACGGCGGTCACGCGGGCGGCGGACATGTTGATCCTGATTGGGGAACCCCAGGCGTTTGAGACCTGCGTCACGAATCTATCGGTCAACCGGCATACCACGTTGACTTTACGAATTCAGTCGGTCATTGCACCGGATGAAAAACCGGCTGAGAAAACGCCGACACCTGAAGTCACGACTGAGAAGTCGGCACCGGTAGCGGCGGGCACAACAGCGGCTGGTGAAGCGCCTACCGTTAAGGAAAAATCAGCTTCTGCGGGAGAGGCAAAACCAACCGAGCCACAGGATTATCGGTTGACATCAGAACTCGTTTTGGCTGGGGGAATCGACCCCATGATCGGCATGCAAGGGACAACCCCGCAACAATTTATGCCATCGGACCAAAATAGCTAGCTCAGGCGTTGCGTTTCGTGACAAAGATTGCGATAATATAGACAGTAAAAATTAACGAATTGTGGGTAATCCCCACTGGGAGGCTGTTATGGCAGAACACGTCGAAGCTGGCAGAATGAAAGTCTTTGCCCTGAACTCAAACCGACCACTCGCAGAAAAGATTGCGAAGGCCGCTGGAGTTGAATTAGGAAAAGCAACGATCAAGCACTTTAGTGACGGTGAAATTCAGATCAGTATTGACGAAAGTATTCGGGGGGATGAATTGTTCCTTATTCAGTCCGTTTCCGATCCAGTCAACACTAACCTGATGGAACTTTTGATCATGGTCGATGCAGCGCGCCGGGCGAGTGCGGATAAGATCAACGTGGTCATTCCGTACTATGGTTACTCACGAGCCGACAGAAAGGCCCGTTCACGGGAACCCATTACTGCGAAATTGATTGCGTCACTCATGCAGATGGACGGTGTCAGTCGCGTGATCGCGTTGGACTTACATGCGGCTCAATTGCAAGGGTTCTTCGATATTCCGGTCGACCACTTACAAAGCGACCGCTTGTTGACGAGTTACTTTGAAAATAGTGCGATGGCTGATGAGGATATTGTGGTGGTTGCCCCAGACCATGCCGGTGTGAGCCGGGCACGGCGGTTGGCGGAATTATTGAGTGCCCCAATCGCAATTATCGACAACCGGGACGATGCCGAGAATGCGGCCCACCCAGAAGCCGTTATTGGGGATGTTAAAGGCAAACACGCCATCTTGGTGGATGATATCATTGATACGGCCGTCCGCATCACCATTTCAGCGGACGCCCTCAAGAAGGCTGGTGCGGCTGATGTCTACGCTTGTGCAACACATGCTGTGCTGTCCGGGGATGCCACTCAGCGGATCAATGATTCCGTCTTGAAAAAGGTGGTCATCACCGACTCCATTCAGTTACCAGAAGACAAGCAAAGCGACAAGTTCGTCGTGATGTCCGTGGGTGACCTGTTTGGGAAAGCCATTGATTTGATTTATCACGAAGAACCAGTGGATTCCTTATTCCACCCAGCACCTAAGCGTCAAGAACAATAAAACTGAATTTTAAGTATAGAAAAAGCACCGAAGCAGTCTGAAAGATCAGATGGCTTCGGTGCTTTTTAGTTAGATTGCTAAAGGTTGAAAGATGAAATCCCTGTCTCGCACCAGTATTGGCAAGGATTCGCACCATTAAGATAGTGTAAAATTGCCGCACTCCGGCTGACAGGGATTCCGCCTGCTGTGGGGACGCTTCAGACTGGGAAATCACCAGTCTTCTCGCTCGATTTGAAGCCACGAAGAACCGCGTGTCTCCAAAGTCGCCCGTGCTGTAAGCTGGCTGATGAATCGCCAGCCAACACCACCTCCACGGCCGGCTACATCCCTGTCCTCCTTCGGCTCTGATTGTGCTTTACCACGA
>NZ_AZDP01000086.1:5831-14151 GCF_001435525.1 Levilactobacillus koreensis JCM 16448 | reverse complement strand
TCCAGCCCATATCTGCCGGCCGGTAAGGCGAAGGACCCACCAGGTTGCCTAGTTTTGGGACCGATATTGTTGCTAGAGCAGGCATGATTGGTATTTTGGAACTTTCAATCTTCAGTTAGACTGATTTCACTGACAGCCTGGTCATCAAGGCGGTCAGGCTATCTTTAGCGTAACTCAAAATCGGCTTGAACGGCTACTTTGAAAATTTAGGGATTCCCGGCCGTAAATGAACATGACTGAAAATATCAGTCTAAGCCGAAGGTGGCCAGGGATGGAGCCAGCTGTGTCGACGATGTTAGACGGGGTTCTTTCCCGGCTTACATCGTGGGACGACCTCGGAGACACGTGTTCTTCGTGGCTTTGAGGCGAGACGGAAGCCCGTTTCTCAGGCTGGAGGCGTTCCCCATAGCAGGCGGAATCCCTGGCAGCCGCAGTGCGCTCAAGTCTAGTCAGTGTAACTTTACAACAATTTCAAATGCGCTTTCGGTCGGTCATAGTCCAACCAACGCTCCAGCTGATTCTGACCAGCCGTGATGATGACACAGCAGAGCCAGTACAGAATGGCAATCGTAATATAGATCGTCATGTAGTCCTGGTTCGCGCCAGCAACGATTTTAGCTTGCATGAACATTTCGGTCACGGTAATCATGGCCGCGAGCGAAGTACCTTTGAACATGTCGAGCAGAATGTTACCAAGGGCGGGAATGCTGATGCGAAAGGCTTGCGGAATGATGATAAAGCGCATGACCTTACGATAGGGCAGACCAATCGAGTAGGCGGCTTCATACTGGCCGGGGTCGATGCCCATAAAGGCTGAACGGAAGACCTCGGAGATGAAGGCGGCCGCACCAATCGTAAACGACAGGATAGCGGCTGGCATGGCATCGAGGCCAAAACCAAAGTAGACGATGAACAGGACGACTAACATCGGAACGCCCCGCATAAACGAGATGTAGGCGCGGGCCAACCAGTGGAGCAGTTTGCTATGACTCAGCTGTGCCAGGGTCAACAACATGCCTAGAATCGTGGCCAAGACAAACGCCATTGCGGTCAAGTAGATCGTCATGGGCAGGCCACTTAGAATTTGGGGAATGGATGACCAAGCCAGCGGTGCGTTGAAAAAGCCGGGGATCGAGAGGTACTTTAACATGGATGACACCCCTCAATTTCTATTGGCCAGTCGACGTAGACTTGATCGTAAAGTTCTTGGAGATGTGGACGTTAGGCTTCTTTGTCACGTCGGCACCGTAGTATTTCTCGGCAATCTTCTTGATGGTGCCATCCTTCAGGAGCTTCTTGATTTCCTTGTCGACTTCTTGCTGGAGCTTCGTGTTGCTCTTCTTCATCAAGATGCCGACACCCTGACCATCATCAGTAGTTGTGAAGTACATGTTCTTCACGATGTGTAAGCCGTTGTTTGGCACGGCGGCTAACGCTAATTTTTGCAGGTAGTAGTCGTTCATGATAACGTCGGTCTTACCCTTTTCGAGGTCCTTCAAGTAGACATCGTTGGAGACGTTATCGTAGTTGACCAATTTGGCTCCCAGCTGTTGAGCGAGCCGTTGATAACTCGTCCCCGCTTCACCGGCGGCCTTCTTACCCTTGATGTCGGCCCAGTTGTGGATACCGGAATCGTCCTTGTCCCGCACAACGATGCTGTTAAAGGAGTGCTTATAGACCGTCGACAGGGCAAATTGCTTCTTGCGTGCCGGGGAAAGGCCAAAGTCGTTCGCCGCCATGTCAGCCTTACCGGAGCTGACCGCCGTTAATTGACCGTCGACACTGAGTTCCTTAAATTTGACCTTCTTGCCCAGCCCCTTGGCAACGGCCCGGACAACTTCCACGTCAAAGCCAGTTAACTTACTGTTCTTGGACATGTGAAACGACGTGGGGTACAGCGTACCTGAAGTCGCGACAATCAATGTTTTCTTATCGGCAACCTTGGTATTTGTAGATTTCGATGAGGTCTTCCCGCAACCAACGAGACCGAGACTCATCACTAAACTTAACCCTAACCCTAAAACCAACCATTTCTTCGTCTTATTCATCAAGTATTCAGTCCTTTCAATTGTGATCTAAGACGTTCCAAGTATAACTACTTGAAAACGCTTTTACAACCGGGTATTGTGAAAATTGACTAGGTGCCGTTTTTCAGTGAAATTCAGGTGTGATTTGATCATCTATGAACATTGATAGCGGCGGTATCCCAGTAGTGATGCGATGGTAATTGGTTAGCCGTAAAGGGGGTTAGGTTTCTCATTTTACAATGTATTCGCTTGAATTTCACAAGTGAATAATTTTAAGTGGATTGGCTGATTAACGTTAGTGACATTTTCACCGTGAATGATGGCTCATAGATAAGATGGTTGCCATTTACAGTTAAGTGAGGAGTGTCAAGGCGCGGGTGCTGTCAATCCCAAATGTAGATTAGGTCAACTAACTTTCAACTTTAGAGGGGGCAATGCAGATGAGTGAATTAGAGTGGATTGGGGTACCAGCATTGACGTGGGCCAAGCGGGTCCGGAATGGTGAGGTTACCAGCCAAGAACTGGTGGAAGCGGCGTTTAACGAGATCGACCGACAGAATCCACAATTAAATGCGGTTATCACGACGCGTAAGGAAAAGGCGTTACAGGAGGCTGCGGCACAGGTCGATACCGGGCAACCATTTTTAGGTGTCCCCCTACTATTAAAGGGACTCGGCCAACAGCTACAAGGGGAACCAAGCACGAGTGGCTCGCGACTTTTACAGGATAATGTGGCAACGCAGACCAGTTTCTTCGTTAAGGCTCTGCAACGGGCAGGTTTCATTATTATTGGACAGACCAATTTTCCGGAATTCGGCTTTAAAAACATTACGGATGCCGAGATCTATGGTCCGGCGCGAAATCCCTGGAATCTGAGCTATCAACCAGGCGGGTCGTCTGGTGGTGCCGGTGCCAGTGTGGCTGCCGGATTGGTCCCAATCGCTGCCGGCAGTGACGGCGGTGGGTCGATTCGAATTCCATCCTCGTGGTCGGGGACAATTGGCCTAAAGCCAACGCGGGGTCGGGTGCCAGTTGGTCCTAGTGACTGGCGGTCTTGGCAGGGCGCGGCCATTGACTTTGCTCTGACCCGGTCGATCAAGGATACGGCGGTCCTATTGGATAGCCTACAAACGATTCAACCAGCCGCGGTCTTTCAGACGCCACTAGAAAAGGCCGGTTATTTGGCGCAATTGGATCAGCCAATGAAACCCGTCAAGGTGGGCTATACGACCGAATCCCCGGTGGGAACGCCGGTCAGTTCTGATGCAATCCAAGCGGTCGAGCAGGCGGCTAAATTTCTCAGTGATCAAGGATTTGACGTGGAGGAAGTTCACGTGCCAATCGATGGGGTGGCGCTCATGGCGAGTTATTACACCATGAATGCCGGTGAAACGGCGGCCTTTATGAGTGAGCTGGCAGACGGTATCGGTCGGCCACTGAAGCGAACCGATATGGAGCTGCTGACCTGGACGCTGTATCAGACCGGGCAGCATACGAGTGCGGCCGATTATAGTTTAGCGCTAAGCAAGTGGGATCAGGCCGCTTGGGCGATGGCGAAACTACACGCCAATTACCCGATCATTTTGACTCCAACAACGGCGTGGCCCGCACCCAAGGTCGGTGACACGCTGGTCTCAGCAGAAAATGAAATGAAGATGGCGTCCATCGAGAGCCTCAGTCCACGGGCGCAGAAGCAATTGATCTATGACCAATGGTTACCGGCTCTCACGCGGTCGCCATTTACCCAACAGGCCAATCTGACCGGGGAACCCGCAATTAGTTTACCCACAGCGGTCACCAAGGAAGGGTTGCCCCTTGGAATCCAGTTTAATGCAGCAAAAGGACAAGAATTAGCATTATTGAGGCTTGGTGCTTTATTTGAAGGCGCTGGAAAGTTAGAATGGTTACATGCAACTAAATTGGAATGAGGAGAGAAGATTTTGAAGGGAAAGCAATTTGGAATTTTAATGGGATTGGCGTTACTGGTTGCGGGCGGGTTAGCCGCTTGTGGCAAGTCGACGTCATCAACCGGTAACTCGGGTCAGTTGGCAGCTAAGCAGGTCGTTAAGCTGTCGGCAAAATCCGAAGTGACCACGTTAGACGTCTCGAAGGCCGCTGATTCGACGAGTCTGACCATGCTCTATCATACGCAAGAGGGATTGTATCGGTTGGGTAAAAAAGAGAAGCTGATCAACGCCATGGCAACCAAGACAACGGTATCTAAGGACGGGAAAACCTACGTCTTCAAGCTACGGTCGAATAACCGTTGGAACGATGGTCGTGCCGTCACTGCTAAGGACTACGTGTACTCCTGGCAACGGACGGTCAACCCCAAGACCGCGTCGGAGTACGCTTATCTGATGGCGGGTATCAAGAACTATGATCAGGTTCAAAGTGGCAAATTAGCCCCGAACCAGTTAGGCGTTAAAGCCTTGAACAAGAACACGTTGCAGGTGACGTTGAGTAAGCCAGTAGCCTACTTTAAGTTACTGCTCGCCTTCCCAACGTTCTTCCCCCAAGAGCAGAGCGTGGTTGACCGCTATGGGAGTGACTATGGTCATACCAGCGGCAAGACCGCTTACGATGGGCCATTTGTCATGACAAAGTGGCAAGGGACCAATCAGAACTGGGAACTTGTGAAGAACACCCATTTCTGGGACAAGAAGAACATCACGCTACAGAAGATGAACTTTCAGGTCGTGGCCGACCCATCGACCGGGCTCAGTCTCTTTCAGAAGAAGGACCTCGACGCAACCATGCTGGATGGAACGCAGGTGGCAAACCTGAAGAACAATCCTAGCTTGAAAACGTTTGTTGGTGGGACCACTTACTACATGCAGATGAACCAGAAAAAGGTCAAGGCACTGCGGAATTTAAAGGTACGTCAAGCCCTGTCTATGGCCATTGATAAGCAGCAGTTGGCCAAGAGCGTTTTGCGTGATGGGTCGAAGGCACCACTTGGCTTCGTTTCACAGAATCTGTCACGCAATCCCAAGACCAAGAAGGACTTTGCAACGGACGCTTACGTCAAGAGTGGGGTCACTTACGACTTACCGCAAGCCAAGAAATTAATGAAAGCCGGTCTAAAGGCAACCGGGACGAGGAAGCTGAACCTGACGTTAATGGCGGATGATATTTCCGTCACCAAGACGGTCGCGCAATACGTTCAAGCTGAATTGCAAAAGCTGCCTAACGTGAAGGTGACGATCAACAGTCTGCCATACAAGACGCGGTTGAGCCGCTCAAACTCTGGTAACTTTGAGTTGGTCCTTTCAAGTTGGGGCGCTGACTTCGCCGATCCAATCAACTTCTTATCGTTGATGAGTACCGGGAACACGAATAACAATGGTGACTTCTCCGATGCCCAATACGATGCGGCAATCAAGCGTTCTGAGAATCAGGATGCTAACGACCCAACGGCGCGCTACAACGACTTGGTCACGGCCGAAAAGCGACTGATGACGCAACAAGGGGTCGTTCCGCTGTATCAACCCGCCACGGCCGAGATGTGGAACTCTAAGGTCAGTGGTTACGTTTGGAATCCAGCGGGGATGAGTCGTGGTTACCAGTGGATGAAGGTCGAAAAATAGACTTTTCAGAGTGGGACAGAAGGCAGTTGATGCTCATCGATTGCTTTCAATCACACGTTTCGACGGAGCGCAAAAGGGGCTGGAGCTTTTGTCCCAGATCCGAAATTGAACACTTTTTCCTGAAAGCGAACGGCGTTGGTCGTTCGCTTTTTTTTGCAGTCTTGGAAAATGTTTCAGCCAGTCGATTTTTAAATTCGGAATTGAAATTAGTTATGAAACATGTTATACCAGAGATAGTCACAATGAAAGCGAATACATATTAGAATTAGATCAGGAAACTTGGAGGCTGACACCATGCAATTTGATGACTTACTTACTGAACAACGGAATCACCGCTCGACACACATTGACCGGGAATCCACGTTAGAAATGGTTGCAACGATCAACCGAGAGGATCACCGGGTTGCGCGAGCCGTACAGAAGCAGTTGCCCCAGATTGCGGCAGCCATTGACGCGGCGTACCCCAAATTTGATGAAGGCGGTCGGCTGATCTACGTTGGCGCCGGGACCTCTGGCCGTTTGGGTGTGATTGACGCAACGGAACTACAACCAACCTATGGGCTGACGGCTCAACAAACGTTTGGCTTGATTGCCGGGGGCACTCAGGCTTTGACAACGACGGTTCAAGCCGCCGAAGACTCACCAGAACTGGCCCAAGCTGATTTGGGCGCCGTGCACTTGACCAGTAAGGACGTGGTGATTGCGAGTGCCGCCTCCGGGCAGACACCATACACGTTGGCTGCACTGCAATTTGCCCAGGACCAAGGGGCACTAGGAATTGGCTTTTCCTGCATTGAGGGCAGCCCATTGTCTGAGCTAGCGGATTTCCCAATCACACCAGTTGTGGGTCCTGAAATTATCACCGGGGCCACTTTGCTGAAGGCGGGGACTGCTGAAAAGATGGTCCTCAACATGCTGTCGACGGGAATTATGATCAAGACGGGCAAGGTTTACCAAAACCTGATGATCAACGTGGTCCCAACCAATGGTAAGACCTTTGAACGGGCCAAGAAGATTATTGCGGAGGCGACTCAAACGTCGACGCTAGCTGCGGAACGGGCTTTAGATCGTGCTGGCAATAACGTGCCGTTAGCAATTGTGCTGATTGAAACCAAGGGGACGATTGCGGAGGCTAAGGCACTGTTGGATGCGACGAATGGTCACGTCTCACAAGCAGTTAAACTGAGTGACAAAGGTTAGATTTGAATAAATATAGCGTGATTTAAAGGAAGTCTGGAAAGTTTCTGGGCTCCTTTTGTTTTGGGTAAAAACCAGCTGAGTAGCGATTATGTATTATGCAATTTAATGAGATTGACCGGGAATATTGGGGTGATGGTTCAACTGAAACTCATAATTTGTTGGTAGAGTTTTCTTATTGGATACAGACTAAGATGTATTATACAATTGCTTTGCTCTAATAGAACTTGATTGCGAATAGGTCGATACGGTCCAATCTCTAACGCTAAAGAAAATAATTTCACAGTGGTTAGACCAATTTCAGTCATAAACTTGACTGGTCCACACCAATTCTCTATACTTTAATTTAGGTATAACTGGAAAGGAATGTGGCAAGACATGTATTTAGCAGATGAACACCGTTACGAGAAGATGCCGGTTCGGCGTGCAGGGAACACCGGGTTCCAATTGCCCGCAATCTCTTTTGGGATGTGGCACAGTTTTGGCGAAAATGCCAACTATGGGGACACGCGTGATGTGATTTTGAAGGCGTTCGATGCGGGTATCTTTAGTTTTGACCTCGCTGCCAACTACGGCCCAGGGTCATACGCTGCCGAAAGTCTCTTTGGCCAAGTGCTGCAACGGGAATTGATGCCTTACCGTGATGAATTGGTTATTAGTAGTAAGGCTGGTTTCCACATGTGGCCAGGACCATACGGACAAATGAGTTCCCGTAAGGCCTTGACGGCTTCTCTGGACCGTTCATTAAAAGCGATGGGCTTAGATTACGTTGACATTTATTACAGTCACCGGTTCGACCCGGAAACCTCACCAGAAGAAACGGCCGTTGCGTTGGACGATTTGGTTCGCCAAGGCAAGACGTTGTACGTGGGAATTTCGAATTACACGGAACCGCAGGCTGCAGCGATGATCAAGATCTTTAAGGACTTGCATACGCCATTCGTCGTTGATCAGGTTTCCTATAACATGTTGAACCAGACGGCTAACAATGACGGCTTGTTCGACATGTTGGCTAAGAACAATGCTGGGGCCATTGCTTACGGTCCCTTGGCTGAAGGGCTTCTGACGGACAAGTACCTGGATGGGATTCCAGCGGACGTTGACATCCATTGGTCAAACGAATTCGTCTTGGACAATGGCCGTGACAAGATGGTGCAGAAATTACAAGCGCTCAATCAAATTGCCCAGAGCCGTGGTCAAAAGTTGTCTCACATGGCTCTAGCTTGGCTATTACACAACCCAGTCATTACGAGTGTCATCACCGGGGCATCCAAACCGGCGCACTTGAAGGAAAACATCAAGGCGGTTCAAAACCTGGCCTTTGATGATGACCAATTACAAGCAATCGATAAAATCTTAAAGGCTTAAGCATTAAGGAGAATGGGACAGAAGGCGGTTAGTCAATGAGTAGTAACGTTGCTAGACAAATAGTCTCGGTTTTGGGTTGTTTGTCCAGCGGGGTTAAGCGCAGTTGACTGCCTTTTGGCGCACGTTTCGATCATATAT
>NZ_AZDP01000086.1:0-5767 GCF_001435525.1 Levilactobacillus koreensis JCM 16448 | reverse complement strand
CAAGCAGAACGACGCGCCTGAGCCCATATCTGCCGACCTCTCGGCTTACACAGTGTTCGTAGGCGACGGAGGTAATGACTGTAACAGTCACTATCGATTGGACCGAGAGAGCTAAATTTCCAGGTTTTCCGACTGTTGTTGTGGTAAAGCACAGTCAAAGCCGGAGGAGGACAGGAATGCAGCCAGCCGTGGAGGTGGTGTTAGCTGGCGCTTCATCAGCCAGCTTACAGCACGGGCGACTTGGGAGACGCGCGGTCTTCGTGGCTTCAAAGCGAGCGAGAAGACTGGTGGTTTTCCAGTCTGAAGCGTCCCCACAGCAGGCGGAATCCCTGGCAGCCGCAGTGCGGCAATTTCACACTATCTTAATGGTTCGAATCCTTACTGATACTGGGGCGAGACAGGTATTTCAGCTTTCAACCTTTAGTCATATATGTTTAAGAGTGCAAAGCGGGTTTGGGACTTTTGTCTCAGGCCCTTTTTGCATAGCTTACGAACACGTCAAATGAATTTTCTGATATTTTTTTCCGGATACTTGGCGTAGTGAGAAAGCGTATGGTAGCACAGTAAAGTCTTACAGACAGGGAATCTAATTTGAAAAATAGCGGGTGTTAACCGCTTTGCTACGAAGGGGAGCAATCAGAGCCAGAGTGTCACCGTCTAGGTCAACCTTTGACTGAACCTAAATTGACCGTAGATATCGCGGCTTGGTGGGGTATAATAAGGGTTAGTATGAAAACGGATGATGGAGGTTGCTATGACACGCAAAGTAACGATTCGGGACCTTGCTGAAGCAGCGGGTGTTTCGGTAACAACGGTTTCACAAATTTTAAATGGTAAGGGTGAACGCTTTAGTCTCGATACGCGGCGGCGCGTCCATCACTTGCAAGAAGAATTGGGTTACGTTCCGGATTTTAATGCCCGAAACCTCATCATGAAGTCTGCTCAGACCATTGGTGTGCTGGTGCCTAACCTGGGGAACCCCTTCTTTAGCATGTTCATTCGTGGGGTCCAAGAGGCCAGTCGTGAACGTCACTTTATTCCCTTGATCTTTGGGGCCAATCATGATGAGAAACTTGAAAGCTACTATGTAGAGGAGCTCATTAAACGGGCTGTAGATGGCCTAATCATTGCCAGTGCATCGATCACGGCAGAGGCCATCGATAATATTCTCAAGAAAAACGGGATTCCTTACCTGTTGATCGACCAGAACGGTGGTCCTAGTTTAGACCGCATTCGGATCGATGATGAACAGGGGGGACAACTCGCGGCTGAACACTTACTGGCGTTAGGCCATCGCAAGATTGCGGTCGTGATGCCAGAACATCCGACTGACAATTTGGTGATTCGTCTGGCCGGATTTAAAGAACGCCTGGCTGAGGCCGGGGTCATACTGCCAGATTCAGCGGTCGTCATTTCACCCATGACGAAGTTGGGCGGCTATCAGGCAACGGCCGGGGTCATGGCGCAGAAGCCAACGGCGGTCTTTGCCATTAACGACGAAACGGCGTTGGGGTTGATGCGCGGGTTGCATGAACAGGGGTTGAGCGTGCCTACGGATATTTCCGTGATGGGTTACGATGACATTGATTTAGACGAATACGTTGTGCCGAAATTAAGCAGTATCCGTCAACCCGTTGTTACCATGGGCCAGCAGGCAACGACGTTATTGATCAATCGAATTCAAGATCAGCGGCAAGCAGCCCAGTTGGTCGACCTTCCCGTAGAGCTTCGGCAACGGGAGAGTACGGGGCCGGTGAAATAAATTTCATCTTTTTCTTGTAAGCCTTTTCGAAACATGATACGCTAGGGATAAGCAAAACGAATTGCCCGGCGTGTCGGCAATACGTAAAACGTTTTACAAACGGATAAATTGGTTAAGGAGTGAAGGTTAATTATGTCAAACAAAGTTACGGTTCTAGGTAGTCTCAACGTTGATACGACATTGCGGGTTGCCCGGATGCCACAGCCAGGGGAAACGCTATCCACTGAAAACAAGAGTAGTGCCGCTGGTGGGAAGGGTGCTAACCAAGCCGTTGCTGCAGCCCGTGCCGGTGCTGAAACACGGTTCATCGGTAAGGTTGGTAACGATGATGCGGGTCGTTTCATGGTTGAGTCTTTAAAGGACGATGGAATCGACACGAGTGCCATCATCACCGACCCAACGATTGGAACGGGGTCTGCCTTCATCTTACTTGACGAGGCAGGTCAAAACAGTATCTTAGTTTACGGTGGGTCTAACCAGCAGATCAAGGCTGAGGAAGTTATGGCTGTTGAAGACGAAATCGCTAAAGCCGACTTCTTGATCACTCAATTTGAAACGCCACAAGCTGCCACTTTGGCCGCCTTTACGGTTGCTAAGAAGCATCACGTGACGACCATCTTAAACCCGGCACCTGCCGCTAAGATCGACCCAGAAATCCTCAAGGTGACCGACCTAGTGGTTCCAAACGAAAGTGAAAGTGCCATTTTAACGGGGATCGAAGTGACCGACGAGGCCTCCATGGATGCTAACGCCGCTAAGTTCCGTGAATTGGGCGTTAAGAACCTGATCATCACCATTGGGAGTAAGGGTGCCTACTACGCAACCGCTGACGGCTCAGGCTTCGTGCCAGCCTTCAAGGTTAACGCTGTTGATACCACGGCGGCTGGGGATACCTTCATTGGTGCCCTGAGTTCACAACTGAAGCCAGACCTCAGCAACATTGCGACGGCCTTGGTCTTTGCACAACGGGCTAGTTCTCTGACCGTTCAAGGCCTGGGTGCAATGCCATCGATTCCAACGTTGGCTAAGATTGAAGCGGCCAGCAAGTAATCTCTTTCAGAAAACTAAATAGTTTCTATAACGACCTATACCAATTTTCTTGGTAAAAGGTCGTTTTTTTGTGTCTCGAGAACAACCGGTTGCAACATCTTTAAATTGGTATATCCAATATATTGATTTTTACAACTTAAAAACGCCTGCATGATAAGTTTTACAAAAGGGGTTGCTTAATTCGAGTTAAATTGGTATAGTTATGAAAGTCGATGGTGAGCGTCGATTCTACCGGTATGATTAACGTATAAAACTCATCTACCAATAACAGACGACCGGAATGGTCTGGTCGCTTAAAGTGAGGTTATTTCTGATGTTGAATGAAAAAGTAATGCAACAAGTAAGTTTTGATGACACAGACACTCTGGCCGTAACGGCGGTCCGGATGTTGAGCATGGACATGATTTCGCGGGCCCGTTCAGGCCATCCAGGGTTGCCGTTAGGGGCTTCACCGATGGCTTATGTTTTATTTTCCCGTCATTTACGGGTTGATCCGTCATTTCCGCAGTGGTTCAACCGGGATCGGTTTGTTCTCTCAGCGGGCCATGGTTCGGCCATGTTGTACAGTCTCTTACACCTGAGTGGATTTTCGGTGAGCCGAACGGACTTAATGAACTTCCGGCAATTGGGGAGTAAGACCCCAGGACATCCAGAACACGGTGTAACTCCAGGGGTGGATGCGACGACTGGTCCTTTGGGTCAGGGTATCGGGATGGCCGTGGGGATGGCTATGGCTGAAGCCCATTTAGCCGCAGACTACAACCAACCGAATTTAAACGTCGTCGATCACTATACATACGCTTTATGTGGGGATGGTGATCTGATGGAAGGGGTTGCAGCTGAATCTGCGAGTTTAGCCGGTCAATTGAAATTGAATAAATTAATCGTGTTATATGATTCTAATGACGTTTCGCTGGACGGACCGTTAAGCAATGCTTGTCATGATGACGTGGCGGAACGCTTCTTGAGTTATGGTTGGAATTATTCACGTGTGGCGGACGGCAATGATTTGGATGCAATTGATGATGCTATTACTGCGGCTAAGCAGAACCAAACGGGGCCAACCCTGATCGAGGTTAAGACGCAGATTGGGGCCGGGAGTCCAAATGCCGGTACGAATAAAGTTCACGGCGCGCCATTGAGTGCTGCCGACTTAGAGGCTACGCGGGCCACCTATGGTTGGGACAATGATCCCTTTACGGTGCCAGCAGCGGTGCATGAACGGTTTATGACGACGATCAAGGCGCGGGGCTGGGCCAGCCATCAGGAATGGTCGAACCTAATTACTCGCTACGCCACGGTTGACCCAGAATTGGCCAGTCAGTTTGCCAAGGGATTGAGCCAGGAAGCACCGGCCGACTTGACGGATCAATTGCCGATCTATTACAAGAAGGATAACTTGGCTTCACGAGCAAGCGGGAGTGAGGTCCTACAGAAGCTGAGTGCGGCCTTACCAAACTTGTGGGGTGGATCGGCCGACCTCTTTAGTTCGAATAAGACGGCGATTGCCGAGGATGACCGATTTAGTGCGGACAATCCCCGGGGTAGAAACTTATGGTTTGGTGTCCGTGAGTTTGCCGAAGCCGCTGCAATGAACGGAATCGCCTTGCACGGGGGGACCCGGGTTTATGGCTCAACGTTCTTCGTCTTCTCGGACTACATGAAACCAGCGATTCGGTTAGCCGCACTTCAAAAATTGCCAGTTATCTACGTCTTTACTCATGATTCATTAGCCGTCGGGGAGGATGGCCCGACTCATGAACCTGTGGAACAGCTCGCGGCGTTGCGGGCGATTCCTGGGCTGACGGTCTTTCGGCCAGCTGATGGTAACGAAACCGTGGCGGCCTGGCAAGCAGCACTACAGTCCGTTGATCACCCAACGGCGATTATCTTGTCACGACAAGGCCTACCAACGCTGCCACAGGCGGCTGCACGGGTTCGCAGTGGCGTTAAGCGCGGTGGTTACGTGGTACGCGACGCTCAAGGGGATGCGGAAGGTATTTTGATGGCGTCGGGGTCAGAGGTTAAGTTAGCCTTAGGCGCACAAGAGCAGTTAGCGGAAATGGGTCATGACGTGCGGGTCGTATCCGTTCCTAGCTTTGAGCAATTTAATGCCCAGTCGGCTGTTTACCGCGAACGAATTCTGCCAACCACGCTTCGGCGGCGTGTGGCGATTGAAATGGCAAGTGGTCTTGGTTGGTGCCAGTACGTCGGTCTCGATGGCGCCATGCTGACGCAGGAACAGTTCGGTGCCAGTGGGCCTGGTGAGCAGGTCATGGAAATGGCGGGCTTCACCGTTGACCGCGTGGTTCAAGCCTACTTAGGATTGAACTAAGGCTGATAAGGATGTTCTAAATGGTCGCGCTGCGGCTACCATGTATCAGTGGGAGATTTCGTAACGGAATACTAAATGAGGGACGCGAGCACGTAATTGGTTCGGGTCCCTTTCGTGGGTTAAAAAATGCTTTTTAAGTCAGCAATAAATGCGTCCGAATATTGGTAAGGCGAACACACACACGTTTTTAACAAGAAATATTGCAAACGTTTCCCGAAAATCTAGTAAGTTCGCAAAATTATTGGTATATTGGGGGTAAAGAAACTGGAGGCGGTTTTAATGGAAATTCGGCGGATCAAGGTGCCAACGGCGTTAGTGTGGGCGGCACCCTCAGCAGTGACCAAAACCGATCAGGCTTATTTAAAAACTGGCGATTTGGCGGCGTGGTTAGCGGCGCTTAAGCCAGCGGACAAGGATCGGTTAGCGGACAACGATAGCATCGTGACGGAGGCGTTGTTTAACGACCGCGTTGTCCTGGACCGTGTCGACGGCGACTGGGCTCACGTGTTTGTCACGCGGCAGGGCAATCGTCAGGAACGACGCGGCTATCCGGGTTGGGTCCCCGTGTGTGCGCCCGGCATGGGCGCTAACTAGGCGGTGAAAGTCCGCTGTGGACCGTA
>NZ_AZDP01000015.1 GCF_001435525.1 Levilactobacillus koreensis JCM 16448 | reverse complement strand
TTACCGGTCGCCAGATATGGGCTGGAACGGTGCGGACACAACTTGAAGCCTCGAAAGGCGTGAGTCTTCAAGCTTGGTCTTCTACTAGGACGGCAAGAAACGCCGACCAAGTAGAACGACGCGCCTGAGCCCATATCTGGCGACCTCTCGGCTTAAATGGTAGTAGTTAGTTTTTCTATCAGTAATTTAAGTTAAGGGTGGCAGCTTGGGGATGGCGACAGCTTCGCGCTTAGTCCAGCGTTAAAGGCGTCTCCGTGGTATCTGTAGTACGTCCAGTTCACATTAATCTATAACAACATCAAAAAAGGCGGTCCCACCAGCATTCTTGCTGACGGTGACCGTCTTTTTAACGGGCCAGTCGTTACTTACCTTCGACGACCTTAGCGTATTCTTGTTGGTACCAGCCTTCCCAAGTGGTGTCCTTGAGCGAACCGTTTTCGTTGAACGCGATGTCCATGGTGGATAGGATGGAGATGAACAAGTCGCGCTTCAGATCTAGGACGCCGGCGACTAATTCATCGGGATGAAAGTTTTTGTTAGTATACAAGTACATATTGATATCGTTCATGGCATAGTCAACCTTGTATTGGGACAAAATTTCTAAGTCGTTGGTCTTGTAGTGCCGTAGGTAAAATTTGATAAAGTCGGTTAAAGCCGTCTGTTGTGCGTGTTCGTCTAAGTCGTTAATGGTTAAATCTTGATTCTGCAAAGTGCAGACCTCCTCAAAAGTCGTAAGCAACAATCTAGCGGTTAAGTAATTCCCGTGCAATATATTTTTAGCTTCAATTTCATTATGGCACAAAATGACGTGGGGTAAAGCAGACAGCGTCAATTTTTTTAACAGTTAACGAATTAAAACGCTCTCATGGCGTTGTATAATGAAATGATGAGAGTGTTGAAGGGAGTTTGTTAGGTTATGCGAGTTTTAGTCGTGGGCGCCAACGGTCAGGTCGGTCGCCTGTTAGTAGCAGATCTATTAGCCAGAGGGGATGACCCCATCGCCGGGTTACGGTTTAGCGAAGATGGGGAGGATTGGGAGGACCAGGGCGTTACGGTCCGGCAAATGGACCTCCTCACTAAGCCAGAGCAGTTGGCCAACGTCATGCTCGACGTGGACGCCGTTATCTTTGCGGCCGGGTCTGGGGGTCGCACCAAGGATGACATGACGTTACTGGTCGACCTTGATGGTGCGGTTAAGACCATGCAGGCTGCAGAAATTGCTGGTGTCGACCGGTTTTTGATGATCAGTATGCTCTTTGCTGAGGACCGTAATCGGTGGGCCGATCCGTTGAAGTCATTGTATGTGGCGAAATTTTACGCTGATAACTGGTTAGTCCATCAAACGACGCTGAACTATACAATCGTTCAGCCCGGGGCGCTGTCTTTTCACGCTGGGACTGGCAAGGTGAAGAGTGATCCGCTGGCAGTTGGCAGTATTCCGCGTGCCGACCTCGCTGCGTTTCTGGTGGCCGCCTTGCATGCCCCTCAGGCTAGTCGCAAGACCATCCCGTTGTTGAGTGGGGAGACCCCGATTAATCAGGTGCTTGACCGGTTATGAGCATATTAGTCGCGTCGGCTGACATTTTTTGGTAAAGTAATACCAAGATAAATAGACTGTCCGTCCGATTTTTACTAAGGAGGCCATAATTATGACTGAGAACTTAGTGTTAGCCCCACCGGAAGCCCTAGAGTTGGCGAAACACCTCGATGAATGGGCGAAATGGCGGCAAACGACCGACCGGACCACAGCCGATATGGATTGGGACCGGTTCATTGAAAATAGTCGCGAGAAAGCAGAGTGGCAAGCGGGCTTAGCGACCGAAATTGAGCACTGGGAGAACCTCCACGCGATTCAAATGGCATTACAGGATAACTTAGTGGGGATGACCGCTGGTGGCCATACGCGGCAATAAAATGGATTATAAATAGTACTAGTTTAGACTAGCTAAAAAGGGCATCGAAAAATCATTGTGATTTTTCGACGCCCTTTTCGTTTCTGTAAGATTTAGTTAGTCGTAAAGAACTGAATCGCCATGGACAATCTTAGTTGGAACAAAAATTGTTTTCTGGGCAGGTGTTTCGGGGTGCTCTAATCGAGAAACTAAACTTTTGGCAACTTCCTGACTCCAAGTATTGAGTTGAGAATCAGCGGTGGTTAGTTTTGGTAAGTAAATTTCTCCAGATTTGGGAGCATTATCGAATCCAGTGATACTAAAATCAATTCCAACTTTTAGATGTAACTCACTAGCAGCCCGATAGACGCCGTAAGCCATCATGTCGTTCAGACAAAAGAAAAAGTTATACTTCTTTTCAGACAGTAGTTTCTTAGCTATCGGATATGTTGGCGCACTTCCGAGCTGACCATTAAATGTATGCTTGGAAATATTATATTCAGGGTGATATTTCTTAAAGTAAGTCTGGCAACTTTCGAACCGTTTCGCGGAATTATAAGAATTTCGGGATCCTCGGAAAAAGCAGATTTTTTTGTGTTTAGATTTTTCATATTGTTTAAGTAAATTGGCGATTGCAGATTGATTATCAATCACAATGTTGTCAACGTTGGAGAAATCTAGCTCATTTGCCATTAAGACGATAGGAATCTTGGTCCGCTCAATCAGCGCCGTCAGGTTACTTTTAGTGGTCGTGTAATTAAAGATAATGAGTGCATCGAATAATTGGGAGTCAATTAGGTCGGCATTACTGTTGCCAATAACGACTAGGGAATAGCCATAATGATCAAGAGTCTTACGAATGTCATCCACTAATTCGCCATTAAATATGCTATTAAAAGTGTTGATTAACATTCCGATCAGTCGTGATTGGTGGGTGCGGAGTCCTTGTGCCGCTTTGTTCGGATGGTAATTCATTTGGGTTGCAATTTCTTTAATTCGCTGACGAGTTTTCTCACTGACTTCGGGACGATTATTTAGGGCATAGGACACGGTTGCGACTGAAACGTTAGCGACCCGTGCAATGTCGGTTAAGCTAGTCTGTTTATTCATGAGGGCTCCCTTCTTCGATAATCAATATAATACTAACATAGTTGTCTTCAAAGAAACTCAAATAAGTTATTGACAACGCTTACAAAACGATATAGACTGTGCTTGTAAAGGTAACTTAAACGTTTAAGTTTAGATGCTAAAAAATCCTTTACTTTTTTTATAGAGCTTAACTTAAACGTTTAAGCTAGAAAGTTTTGGAGAAGAGTGATTCAATTGCAAGTCATAATTCGCAATGGCAACGAGCAAATACAGCCAGAGATTGATAATGATAATGGCGTTTTTATGTTCAATCATCGCTACCGAATCGGGGATCAACTAGAAATTTTGTTTGGTAGCAGTCAAAAAAGAGGGGAATTCTGGAATATCCGGTTAGATTCGACTTTGCCAGAGACACTAGTATATTTTGATCAGGATAAATGGATTTTTAAGATTCCAGTGAGTTTAGAAGACCGAGAAGTCTATGGTCCGCTGGCATTTTCCAGTTCTCAACAGTTTATTTCAATTCGTCCGGCTGAAAAATGGCAGTTAGAGCGCTCGCGAAATCTGGCTTTAAATATCTATGATCAACATTCAAGTACCGCTTATCCACACGCGTCGGCTAATGTTGAAACGCGAAATGAAGCGATATTTGCTGCTAGAAATGTTATTGATGGGTATATTGCCAGCGGTGCACATGGTTATTTTCCTTATCAATCATGGGGAATTGATAACCGAGAGGATGCTGAGTTAACAATTGATTTTGGACGCAAAGTGCAATTGGAATCGGTGGGAGTTGTCCTCCGAACAGACTTCCCCCACGATAGTTATTGGACGAATGGTTGTCTAAATTTAGGATCAGGATTGAATTATCAGTTAGCTTTTGAGAAGGCAGCGACTGAACAAATCTTTCATATCCCAGTGACACTAACAAGTAAGTTAAAATTGGGACAACTCATTAAGGCCAATGACCAATCAACTTTTCCATCCTTAATTGAATTAAAAGCATATGGACGCGAACTTAAAGGAGGTCGTTAAATCCGTGGTTGAAAATAAAAGAGATTGGGCAGTAGCCTTAAAGAAAATTGAACAGAAAATGGATTGGGTTGCTGATAAAACACAGGATCGAATTCCTTACACGACTGATTCAGATGGCAACTATGATGACCACTCTAGTTTGGGCAAGCAAATAGGGGAATATTATAGCTTGAGCTGGTGGACGAATGGATTTTATCCAGGCATACTATGGCAGATGTATCAGCAGACGGGAAAAGAAAAGTACCGAACCTATGCCGAAAAAATAGAACGCAAATTAGCACTGACCCTAACTAGCTTTGAGGGACTCCATCATGATGTGGGGTTTATGTTTTTACTGAGTAGTGGCGCCGATTATCGCTTAACGCAGAATAAACAAGCCTTTACGCGGGTTATTCATGCAGCAACTATTTTGGCAGGACGGTTTAACCTTGCTGGGAGGTTTATCCGCGCCTGGAACGATGAGGGTGTAGATGACCGACGGGGTTGGACGATTATTGATTCCATGATGAATATTCGCTTACTTTATTGGGCAACGGATTTAACCCATGATCCACGGTTTGCACAGATTGCGAAAGCACATGCAATCACAGTACAAAACCATTTTATTCGGGAAGACGGTTCCGTTAAGCATATTTGTGAGTTCAACCCGGAAACCGGTGAGTACGTGAAGTCGTTTGGTGGTCAGGGATTACAACATGGATCGGCCTGGACGCGCGGGCAAGCTTGGGCTATCTACGGATTTACGATGAGCTATGAACAAACGCGTCATACGGAGTTCTTGCAAACGGCGTCTAAGGTGGCGGACTACTTCATGCAACAAATGAAGGGGTGGTCGCATGTTCCAGTTGATTTTGATCAACCAAACGCGGTCGCGTATGAAGACTCCTCGGCGGCGGCTATTGCGGCAAGTGCTTTCCTTGAACTAGCAGCGCAACAGGAAAATCCGCAGATGGCACAGACGTATCAAAAATTCGGTGAACAGTTGCTTAGACAACTTTTGGATGATCGATGTGATTTCACGACGAGTTGTGACAATATTGTGACCCATTCGTCGGCTGCCTATCATGAGGAACAGCACAACTATGCCATTATCTATGCGGATTTCTTTTTAATTGAGGCCCTACAGAAGCTTACTGATTCGAGCTTGTCGATTTGGGGTCAGACTAAGAATTCTGAGAGGATTTAAGAAAGGAGAGAACGATGGAAACAACGACAAATGATTTAGAAAAGAAAGTTGACTTGCGACTTAGTGATAAGCCGTTCGGACTGTCAGACAAATTAGGTTACTTCTTTGGTGATTTTGGGAATGACTTCTCATTCATGTTGATGACCAACTTCCTAATGGTCTTCTATACGGATGCTCTGGGAATTTCGCCAATTGTAACGGGAACATTGTTTTTAGTGGCACGGTTAGTTGATGCGGTTGCTGACGTGACAATTGGTCGGTTAGTGGACAATACAAAGTTAACGGCACGTGGTCGTTATATTCCGTGGATTAGTTTTGTCCGGCCGTTCATCTTTGCATCAACGATTCTAACGTTTATGCCGTTTGCAGTTCATTTTCCGATGGGAATTCGGATTGCTTACATCTACATTACTTATATTTTCTGGGGAATTACTTATTCCGCCACTAATATTCCCTATGGGACGATGGCTTCAGCGATTACACAAAATCCGGACCATCGGAACTCTCTCTCGACTTGGCGGAGTGTTGGTGGCGCCTTGTCTGGAACTTTAGTTGGATTTATTGTTCCGCTTTTTATGAATGATCATGCTGGTCATGTTTCCGGTATGCGGATGTTTATGGTTGCCATTGCCTTTGCAATCGTTGCCTTTGCAAGCTACACTATTACCATTCATAATTCGCATGAACGGATTCAAATTCAGAAGACGAAAAAGGTTCCGGTCGGAAATTTGTTGATTGCGCTATTACATAACCGTGCGCTCATGTCGATTATTTGCGCAGCGCTTGTCTTGTTAGTCTCCAATGGGATGACGGGGGGCTTAAATGCCTACTTGTTCAATGGCTACTTCCATAGTTCGATTGGGATGTCAATTGCAACGATGATGAACACAATTAGTACAATCTTGATTGCACCATTCGCTAAGTACTTTTCAACGAAATATGGGAAGAAAGAATTCTCGCAATGGGCACTTATCTTCTCTGCAGTTATTTTTGGGCTGCTCTACTTGTTACAATTGGAAAATGAATGGCTCTTCTTACTTCTCTTGTTATTTGCAACATTAGGTTCAGGTGCTTTTAACGTCATGATTTGGGCATTCATGACCGATGTCATTGACTATCAACAATTCGTCGATGGTAGTCGTGAAGACGGAACTGTTTATGCGTTGTATTCATTTGCTCGTAAAATTGGTCAAGCTATCATGGGTGGCCTTTCCGGGTTCTTACTGGCCTTACTGGGCTATCACGCAGTGGTTGGTGGTACGACACAATCCGCGGCTACAAATTTAGGAGTTTATCATATTGCTACTGGGATTCCGGCGTTAGGTTATCTATTAGTTGCAGCGATTCTTATTTTCTGGTACCCCTTGAATAAGAAAATGGTTTTGACTGTGACGGCTAAATTACGTGCAGCTGCTGAGAAAAAGTAAATGAAAGGAAATCTACTATGAATGATTTTTCGGAGTTACGGAATAACCCGTTAAAAACTAGAAGTGATTTACAAAAGTTAGCTAAGGATTTAGTCACACCGTTAGCAAGTTACTTCGACGATAACTATCCGGGACATTTAAATCTCGGAAGTTCAGGAACGGTTTATCCGAAGGCGGAACAAGAAGTTGAAGCTTTCTTACGACCACTTTGGGCAATTGGACCGTTATTATCAGACTCAGAACAGAATTTAGACTTCTTTGATAAATTTCGAATGGGATTAGTAGCAGGAACGGATCCGGCATCATCAGCTTACTGGGGAGATTTACATGATACGAGTCAGCTGATGGTGGAGGAAGCTTCTATCGCGTTGACACTGGTTTTAACGAAACCCCGTTTATGGGATCAGCTATCTCAGGTTGAACAGAAGAACTTACATGACTGGCTAATTCAGATAAATTATTATCACTTACCAGACAATAATTGGCATTATTTCCGCGTGCTGGTTAACATGTCGATGTCATTGTTAGGTATGGATTATGATAAAGACATGATGAATTACGACTTTTCAGCCATCGATTCTTTCTACGTCGATCAGGGCTGGTATACGGATGGTTCGGTTGATCAACAGGATTATTATGTCTCCTGGGCAATTCAATTCTATGGTCTAGTTTATGCTAAATTGTATGGTGACCGGGACCCTGAACGTGCTGATAAGTTACGGCAACGAGCGGCCAAGTTTGCTCAAAGCTTTCAATACTGGTTTGATAAAGACGGTTTAGGAATTCCTTATGGTCGGTCTTTGATTTACCGGTTTGCGCAAAGTGCCTTCTGGTCAGCATTAGCTTTCGCTGGAGTGGAAGCGCTTCCCTGGGGACAAATCAAGCACCTGGTTTTACAAAATTTGCGTTTCTGGATGCAACAAGATATTTTTAAGCAGGATGGGACGCTGAGTCTTGGATATGCTTATGATAATTTGAACTTTACTGAAGGTTATAATGGGCCAGGCTCACCATACTGGGCTTTGAAGCCATTCTTGATCTTGAGCTTACCTGAAGACCATCCATTCTGGCAATCACGAGAAGAAGTTCCTGAGTTGAAGCAAAAATTAAGTGTACCAGCGGGCAGAATGCTGGTTACTCGGGATGAAGATGGGCAAAATGTTCAAGGATTTACGGCTGGGCAATTAGTAAACAACCAAAGTCATCGAGAAGCTAAATATTCTAAATTGGTTTATTCAACTCGATTTGGCTTTTCAACACCAAAGGATGGGATTGCTCTAAACGAAGAAGCTTATGATAGTACGCTTGCGTTATGTGAAGTGGGGGATCATCATTACCGGACACGGGAGCGGGTTTCGACTTTCCGCTTTGCAAAGGATTATGTTTATAGTAGCTGGGAACCATGGCAGGATGTGTTGATTGAGACCTATGTCATTCCTGTTCATCCATGGCATGTTCGAATTCATATCATTCATAGTCAACGACAACTGAAATTTGCTGATGCTGGCTTCAGTAATGAAAAGACAGATAAACTACGAGAAATTCTAACCAGTGATGGCGCTTATTCAATTTCGCCACGTGGTTTAACTGGCGGCAAGGTTATCAGTGGAGCGTTCACTCAGACGGAAAATCTCTCGCCAGAGCCTAATACAAACTTATTATTCCCAAGGAGTGTCATTCCAACTCTACGTGGCATTGTCCATGTTGGGAAGAATCTCATTGTCGATGAGTTCGTGGGGGCTGTTAAGACGGAGAATGTCATTGAGTCTGCACCTATTGTAAAGATTCAAGGAAAGAACGTTCAGATTGAATATGCCGGAAAAACATTGGTCGTTAAGTTGGACGATTTAACGGCCGGCCGCTTGGAAACGACTTCGGGGGATAATGCTTAGAATGTAACCTTGAAGCTTGGCAGAAAGATTCAAAATAAGATAAACGAAAGGACCGAGAATATATCCCGGTCCTTTTGTATGTGCAGTGAGGTCTAAGGTAATTGTCCCGCTTGTTCCGCGTGGCGCCGTTGCCGGGAGTAAGTGACCTCGGCGTAAACCAGGGCGATACTGGCACCGAGGGCTAAGAACGTAAAGTCGTTGGTAAGCGACGACGCGTGAATGACCATTGTCCCGATTGCGGCGAGCGCGCTGCCAATAGCAATCAGCAGCACCCACGGTCGCCGTTTTGCCCACGCCATGTAAGGGGTAGTGTCGTCCAGCGCTCGCGCAAAACTATTTAACTTGTTGAGCGCCAAAACGTTGACCATGCCCATCAAGTAGAGCAGATCCTTCACAAGGAAGAGTTGGTGGGCGAAAACCAATCCCAGGACGAAGAAGACATCCACAATGGTTAAGTTTTTAATGATTGGTTGAATTGATTTGAGAACGACAGGTTTACGGAGTGTTTCGGTGAGCCCGGGGTCCTTCTTGAGTAGTGTGTCTAGTGAGAGCTGATAGTAGTCGCTTAACCGAATTAAACTGTCGATATCCGGATAGCTCTTGCCCCGTTCCCAACTGGAAATTGTTTGTCGTGTGACGTGTAATTCCGCCGCGACGGTTTCCTGTGTCAGATTCTGGTGTTGCCGCGCGTGTCTGATTCTCTCCCCGAATGCCATAATGATTCCCCCTAACTGATGGACCTAGTATAGCCGTATTCGGTGCAAAGTGTCCAGCAAAGGTTCTCTGCAACGCCGGTATGACGGGGATTATACCTGATCTTATTTGTACGAGAAATGGAAAAACTTTTCGTCTTACTGGTTGCCAGAGAGGGGCTAGAATTCGATAAACCTAGTAATTTTTTTGCTTAGCCGTCGCATTCTCCCGGTCTTTGAGCCGCTGAATGGCATGACCAAGCCAGAGTCCAAGCAGCGTCAACCAAGATATTGTGACCAGTGTCTCCAGATTAGCCGTCACCGTTTTAGCAGCGATAGGCCACCAATGCGTCATGACTAGCGCGCTAGTTGAAATCAGAATGTTCAAGACGCTCGGTAGCCAGCCATTACGCCAGCGTTGCTCGGTAAGGGGGAGCGGACTGAGTTGTTCCTCGAATTTTTGTAAATAGAGAAAGCCACAACCACTCGCTAAAAAGGCCGTAATTAGAATCCAAGCTCCAATTTGATTAGGCATGAAGAACAAGAGAACGATGATAAATAGTTCGTTTAAAACTAACATGACTTGGTGAATGGGCCGTAACCGTTTGAGAATTTCTGGCTTGCGGAGGTAGTCCATCATGCCCGTGTCTTCCTTGATCAGTATGTCCAGCGATAGCCCATACAGCGTGCTGAGGGTGACCAGACTGTCGATATCCGGATAACTCTTGCCGGTCTCCCAGCTCGAAATGGTCTGGCGCGAGACGGTCACGTGTTTCGCCACGTCACTCTGTGTGAGCTGATGGTCGTGGCGGGCTTGCTGTAATTTTTCCCCGAGTGTCATAAGAATTCCTCCCTGAATATGGGTTAAGCTTACCAAACACTACTGAAATAGGCCAGCTAAGTTTGCTTGCATCGTTGATTTGACGCGGTTTCTATTCAGACGACAAAAAACTCACGGCCCAAACGACCGTGAGTTTTCAATATCAATTTAATGTACTATTATTGAAATCAGCATCAAATATCATTTTTTCTTTTCCAATAGGAGAGACCTCACGTGGATTGTATCCTAAGTCCTGAAGTTCTTCATGACGAATTAAATCATAGTCGAAATCATCAAACTGGGAGTTTGTCCATAAATCGTGAGGTCGTTTGCTTACTGGTGTATAGACAATATTACCATCGTCATCTTGATAAACCTCAAATTCAGTGTTTACAGGGACCTTAATATATTTAGGAATCGGTAAGATGGTAGAGTTTCCTTGACGTTTAGATTTTACAACCATATTTGAATACCTCCCGATGTAGTTAAAATAAAGTATATACTGTGTCTACCGTAATTATCGAGAATTCGCTTACGATTGACAGCCACGGCTTAAATTGAATAGACAACAAAAAAACTCACGGCCCAAACGACCGTGAGTTTTCAATATCAATTTAAAATTAAATTTATTGTTCTTCGTACCAAGTGTAGTGGAAGTTTCCTTCGCGGTCGTTCCGTTCGTACGTGTGGGCACCGAAGTAGTCCCGTTGTGCTTGTAACAAGTTAGCAGGCAGAACTTCTGCACGGAAGCTATCGTAGTAAGTGATAGCAGCGGACAAACTAGGAACGGGGATGCCGGCTTGAACGGCCATAGCAACCACGTCACGGATGGATTGTTGATACTTGCCAGCGATATCCTTGAAGTAGCTATCGAACAGCAAGTTGGTCAACTTAGGATCCTTGTCGAAGGCGTCGGTGATGTTTTGCAGGAATTGGGCACGGATAATGCAACCGCCACGCCAGATTTGTGCTAATTCACCAAACTTCAGGTCCCAATCATTAGCTTCGGAAGCAAAGCGAAGTTGTTCGAACCCTTGGGCGTAACTCATCAGCTTACCAAAGAAGAGCGCTTGACGAACTTCTTCGACAAACTTGTCCTTGTCAGCAATTTCAGCCTTGCCTTGCTTTTCAGCAGATGGCAATACCTTAGAAGCCTTGACCCGTTCGTCCTTCAACATAGAAATGTAACGGGCGTAAACGGCTTCCGTAATGACGGATTGAGGGACTTGAACGTCAAGAGCATCTTCGGAACTCCACTTACCAGTTCCTTTGTTGTTCCCACGGTCCTTGATAGCGTCGACGATTGGCAAGTTCTTGTCATCGCCTAAGTCATCCTTACGCGTCAAAATGTCAGCGGTGATTTCGACTAAGTAGCTGTCCAATTCACCCTTGTTCCATTCTTTAAAGATGTCAGCCATATCATCGACTGAGATCCCGGCAACGTTACGCATGATGTTGTAGCTTTCATCGATCAGCTCTTCATCACCGTATTCGATACCATTGTGGACCATCTTAACGTAGTGACCAGCACCGTTAGGCCCAATGTAAGTGACACATGGCTTGCCGTCTTGAGGCGCCTTAGCAGCAATCTTGGTCAAGATAGGTTCAACGAGATCGTAAGCTTCTTTTTGGCCACCTGGCATCAAAGAAGGACCTTGTAAGGCACCCAGTTCACCACCGGAAACCCCCATACCAATAAAGTTGATCCCGGACTTGTCGAGTTCAGCGTTACGAGCCATCGTGTCGTGGAAGTTCGTGTTCCCACCATCGATCAGCACGTCACCCTTGTCGAGCAGAGGGAGCAGTTCGTGAATAACGGCATCGGTTGGCTTACCAGCCTTAACCATCAAAAGAATCCGCCGTGGCGTTTCCAATGATTTTACGAAGTCTTCAATCTTGTAACTAGGAATCAGTTTCTTTTCGCTGTGGTCTTTCATGACTTGTTCAGTCTTGCTTGCGGAACGGTTAAAGATACCTACCGTGTAACCGCGACTTTCAATGTTCAGGGCTAAGTTCTTGCCCATAACAGCCATACCAACAACACCAATATTTGCTTTTTGATCTGCCATTAGTAACCTTCCTTTACGTTCAAAATTAGTAACGACGTTCCACTCATTAGTGTAGCATTGAACAATGTGAAAGAACAATCATTTGTCTCACTTTTTTGAAAATCGGTAAAATTTTTCACGTACGAGTGGTCAAAACGCTTAATTAATGGCCCCGTTGGTAGGATTTCATGTTCAGGGCGACTTTCGCCAACAATTCTTCCAGCAGCGCTTGCTCACCGGCCGAAAGATCCTGGGTGCCCACAGCTAAAATGTGCTGTTCGTAGTCCTGGAGGGCGTGCCCCTTAGCGGTGGTCTGTAGTGGCCGGCGTGGAGTTGGTCGGCTAACTCGGTCTGGGTGATGCCGGGGCTACCCATTAGTATTGAGGCCCAGGTCGATAAGCAGCAATTTTACGAAAAATTCGGCTACGAAGCAGCGGGGGATGTCTTCTTGTTCAACAGCACGCCGCACATTCTGATGAATAAGGCGGCATTATAAGGACGTTTAGCGACATTCTTTTTAATAGAATTCATTAGATTATTGGGATTGAAAAGTCAATTTAAACTGAAATTTAGTTCGTTTTTTGAACAAACTACCACGTGTACAATTAGATTGTCTATACTGAAGCCTGTAACTGTTCTACGGGGAAAATTTTATTTCTGATCTGACTGTTGAAGGGGAGAATCTCATGTCGAAGACGCGTTATAAAATGTATAAAAAAGGTAAGCATTGGATTATTGCAGGAATTGTAAGCGGTGCCGTGGTGTTGGGTATCGGTAACGTTACGGCCCAAGCGGACACGGGGGCGTCTACGGACGTGGGATTGTCCGCCGTGGTGGACGATGGATCGGGGACGGAAAAATCAGCGGCTGAAGTAGTGCTCGCGGCCACACCAAGTGTTCCGGTAGAGGAGCCAGCAACGGGTGAACCAGTCGGAGTGCCTGATGAGGTAGCTGAACCGGATGCCACAACTGAAGCAAGTGAAGCGCCGGCACCAGTCACCGACCAAAAGGCTAGTGGTGAGAGCTCAGAGGTTAATGCTGTAGCTCAAAAATCACCCGACAATGTGGCAGATGTCACATTGTCAAAGACGCCATCAGTTCCAAAGGTAACGTCAGAGGTCCCAAGTACACCGGACGTTCCTGAGGTTACCATGCCGGAGATCCAGCCAGCGAGTCCAGACACCGGCACAAAAGCCCATGCCGAACCAGTCTTAGCGGCGGTGCCATTAGTTAAGCAACAGCTCGCAAAAACGTTTGCGCCAGCTGTAGCACCTAATTCGACGGCGACTAACATTGATCAGTGGATGCCGAATAAGACGTTGCAGAAGGTAGTCTTGCTGACATTACAAGACGTTGAGGGTACCGATAAGGCCTGGAATAGTGTGGCTGATATTACCCAAGACGACCTGTTGCTCCTGACCACGCTCGATGTGAAGGATGGTAAGGGGTACGATACCTATATCGATGGTAAGACGCCATTTTCATTGGAAGGACTACAGTATGCGACAAATTTAACGTGGCTGAGCATGGGGGCTAGTCTCAATATCGAGCCGGGGGCGATTTTTGGAGACATTGTCGACGTAACACCGTTGACTAACTTACAGAAACTGACATCCCTTGATTTACAAGGCAATCGAATTGAGGATATCTCGCCGCTAGCAAATTTGAAAAATTTAGATAGTCTTTACTTAGCCTATAATCATATTCGAGATTTCTCACCATTAAAGGGATTCAAAGGTGATATGAACAGTCTTGGACAATTTATCATGCTTGATCCGCTTTTGGTCGGCGATAAGGACCGTACCGGGCATATGCAGGTTCAGTGTATAACGATTGATGGAGAAGTCGTTCAGTTGACTGTTGGCCAGGCGGTTGTTGAACCGGTCTTTGCGAGCCCGGAGAAAGATAAACAGGACTATCATTTTTACTTTACAGGAGGGAGGCCGAAGCCGGATGGGAATGGTGGGATTTACTTTGACACTATTCAAGATCAACAACCAGGATCTGCTGATTCGCCGATTTCTGTCGTGAACGCAATCGCTTTACCAGACCACTACTATTTAACGGGACATTATGGGACGGACTTTAACGTCGTTCAACCTTACATTCTTGTTGACACTGCGGCGGACGTTATTGTTCATTATCAGGATAAAGATGAGAAAAAGCTCGCGGATGACAAAGTGCTATCGGGTGGCTTAATTGATGCGGATTATAAAACCACACCAATTGATGTTCCGGGCTACAAGCTGACAGGTCAGTCAGAAAATACCACTGGAAAATTTAGTAAGGATAAAATCGAGGTTACGTACGTTTACACGCAAATAGCGGGCTCGGTTACGGCTCATTATCAGGATAAGGACG
>NZ_AZDP01000085.1 GCF_001435525.1 Levilactobacillus koreensis JCM 16448 | reverse complement strand
CCCGGATTATTCATCAACAAGATTTCTCACCAAAATAGGTAGGCCTGAATCGAGATTTTCGATTCAGGCCTACCTATTTTGATAATCAATGTAGCATTTCAAGAATAAACATAAGATTCAGCCACTATAGCACCACTTTGTGTTGCTTTGGGGTGGTCTTCCCCCTTGGTTTTACAGGTTTCATTTTTCTTCAAGCACTTATTTCAAAGCATGTATCTGATGCAAAGCGTACCAGAATAGTCTGATGTGGGGGTTACTCCGACTCAAGTGAATTGATGTTTTTCGAGCGTGAGTCGTCACACGACCGGCAATATGAAGAAGCCAAAACCTCAGTGTACCAATGGTTGCGGTCTGAATCGTGCTAGGGAGCACTAACCGCTTGAAGAGCAGGCTTAGTGTGTAACTCAAAACAGCTAACCACATACGAGTTGTGTTGGCCTGAAAAGAATGACTATTGGTCTTGTCGAAACCAAAACCGTCCTTGGCTTCTTTGATAAAGTTTTCAGCGACGCCGCGATTGTGGTACATTCTAAACAGATCAATGCTAGACAATTCGGTTAGTGTCGTCACCAAGAACTCATAGTGACACAACAATTCACCGGCAGGCCGCGTCACTTTGAGTACTACGCGTAACCGCCAGCTTTCGGGCCATGAAGCTGCCCGATAATTAAGATTAAAGAAGTGTGCACTCGTGTCC
>NZ_AZDP01000084.1 GCF_001435525.1 Levilactobacillus koreensis JCM 16448 | reverse complement strand
GTCTCTACGGCCTTAATCAAAAACCACGATTTAGTCGTAGCTGAAGAACTGCGGGGTAAAAACATGTTGCGGAATCATGCCTTGGCAATGAGTATTTCGGACGTTGGCTGGCGGACCCTGCTGGGTATGTTGGCTTATAAGGCTGATTTGTACGGCCGAAAGTTTTTGACAATCGATCCCCGAAATACGACACAAACTTGTAGCCATTGTGGGTACGTTATGACTGGTAAAAACAAGTTGACGTTGGCTGACCGCAAGTGGACGTGTCCTAGTTGTGGCACGTTTCATGTGCGTGATCATAACGCACATGAAAATATATTAGCTAAGGGTTTAGCAACACTATAAAAAATGAGTCCGCCTGGCAACCTGCGGACCTAAAAGGCTTTGGTAATTAGCGGATAAG
>NZ_AZDP01000083.1 GCF_001435525.1 Levilactobacillus koreensis JCM 16448 | reverse complement strand
ACGACTAAATCGTGGTTTTTGATTAAGGCCGTAGAGACATGGTGCAGGAAGTTCTTACGTTGATTAGCAACTTTAAGTTGTAATTTAGCCACTAGTAACCGTTGTTTTTGATAGTTATTTGATTCGGATAACCGTCGTTGGCTCCTTTTAGCTCGTCTGGCCCGCCGCGACAGCTTTCGTTGGGCTTTAGCCAGTTTTCCCTTAATCATTCGGTAGTAACGGGGGTTATCAATCACTTGTCCATTGGAATCTGTCAAAAAGTTTTCAAGGTTCAGATCAATCCCAACTTTAGATTTAAGAACTGGTTGTTCAGAAACGAAGGGGTGTTCCGACCCAAGCTGCATGGATACAAAGTAATGGCCAGCGGTATCCATCGAGACTGTTGTAGTACCGATTCTAATATCATTAGCTCGATCTAAAATCTTTGATGGCAGCCCCTTGAAGCGAAGACACCCCAGCTTGGGTAATCGTAAGTGGTGAGTATCATTTAGTCTGACGCTACCATTACGCACGGTTGGTCCGGTCACTTTGGCACCGTAAAGACATGATGTTTGATACGTCTGAGTATAACCACGCTTATGAAATTTAGGGGTCCCCGCCTGATGAAGCTGGCGGAATAGTTTCCAAGCAGTCTTGTAATTTTTGATAGCATTAGCTTTCATCAGGCTGTCAAAATCCGGATGATTTAACCAGCCATGAATATTAGAGATAGCAGTTGACGGCTTTTTTAGCCGCTCGGTCAAATCAGCGATTCGATCGAAGACAATTGTAATGGGAATCTTCACTTGCTTTAACCAGAACAGGTCGTTGTTCATGCCGTTCATTTGATTATAAATAAACCGACTGGCGTCACTGTTACGCTTGATTAGCCGTTTTTGTTCGGTCGAAGGAAAGACTCTGACTTTAACCCCATAATGGTAAGGTAATTGAGCCATTGTTTTCGTCATAAACTGTCACCTCCTCTTGCTTGACAGTAGCGTACCATATGAGTACACTACATCCATAGTAAAGCGTCTTATAATAATATTTATGGAGGTGTCACATGAGAAACATTGAAGGAGCAATCCACGAACGAGGTTATGTTTACAACTTTCATTTTCACCTGGTCTGGGTCACTAAATACCGGCACGAAGCATTTACAACGCCAAAGTTAGTCGCTGAGATGACCGATATTCTAACGAAAATAGCCCGACTGAACGAAGTGACCATTGAACAGATGGAAGTCATGCCTGACCACGTCCACTTACTACTGAGCTTTAAGCCCAAGTATGCCCCAACCAATATCGTCAAGGCCTTCAAGGGTGGCTCGGCGCGATTATTCTTTGAATTACATCCCGAGATAAAAGATCAGGAGTTCTGGGGTGGACATCTTTGGTCACCTAGTTACTTCATGAGTACTCTTGGTGAT
>NZ_AZDP01000082.1 GCF_001435525.1 Levilactobacillus koreensis JCM 16448 | reverse complement strand
AGAAGATGCTAGTTGCATAGGTCAGAAAAGTGTCTAACATTTTACTTGCACTTCAAGAACCCCGACTAACAGCATTATCACGGCTGGCTACATCCCTGGCTTCCTCCGGCTTACATTGATCTCAGATTATGAGACGAGAATTCAATCGGCAAGATGTAAAAGCGTAAGACTTCCTGGTTTGAATCACATTATTTGGATTCGTCATTAAAAACTTAGTTATAGAAAAGGCCGTGAACCCTTTTGGGACGTGGCCTTTTGGGCGTGGTTAGCGATTCAACTGGTAAATCTTACTAAAGACTAAAATTCGCAGATATTTCTGGTAATCTTTTTGAATTTGACTATATTAATAAGTAACTAAAGGTTGAAAGATGAAATACCTGTCTCGTCCCAATATCGGTAAGCATTCGCGCCACTAAATTAGTGCCAATTTGCCGCACTCCGGCTGACAGGGATTCCGCCTGCTGTGGGGACACTTCAGACTGGAAAATCACCAGTCTTCTCGCTCGCTTTGAAGCCACGAAGACCGCGTGTCTCCAAAGTCGCCCGTGCTGTAAGCTGGCTTCAGAAGCGCCAGCTAACACCACCTCCACGGCTGGCTGCATCCCTGTCATCCTCCGGCTCTGACTGTGCTTTACCACGACAATAGTCGGAAAACCTGGAGACTTAGCGTTTTTGGTCCAATCGATAGTGACTGTTACAGTCATTATCTCCATCGTCTACGCACACTGTGTAAGCCGAGAGGTCGGCAGATATGGGCTCAGGCGCGTCGTTCTGCTTGGTCGGCGTTTCTTGCCGGCTTAGCAGAAAACCAACCTTGTAGACTCGGCTCTTTCGAGGCTTCAAGTTGTGTTCGCACCGCTCCAGCCCATATCTGCCGGCCGGCAAGGCGAAGGACCCACCAGGTTGCCTAGTTTTAGCCCCACTATTGCTGCTAGAACGGGCCTGATTGGTGTTTTAGAACTTTCAACCTTTAGTAAGTAATTGATTGACGGGCACCATCTAAAAAAATAAGTTTTGGGGGCAGTAACATGCAAAACGAGCGAGTGCCACGTGCACTGGTCGGCTACCATTGGGGCGTGACATTATTAACGTTGGGGTCGGTCCTGAACGTGATTTTAATGCTGGTACACTTGGGCAGTCACCCGGTAGAAATGGCGATTTCAAACGGGTTACTCGCTGTATTTGTCGTGGACTATTTTGTGCGGTTGATCATCACTAAGGAACGCAAAACATTTTTGATTCAATCGGCCTTTGATTTACTGGGCATCATTCCACTACATCCAGTCTTTGCCTTCTTCCGGCTGGCCCGTTTAGCGCGCCTGATTCGGTTCCACCATGTTTTCTGGCGGCTGGGATTAGATGGCAAATGGACCAAGGCCTACCATCGTTTCATTTACCAAACGGGGTTCATCTACCTATTTTCAATCAGCGTGGCCATTATTGTGGTCAGTGCGTTCCTCTTTTCACTGACCGAAAAGCAAAATCTCGCCAACTCCTTATGGTGGGCGGTCACCACGGCAACAACGGTGGGGTACGGGGACGAGACGCCGCACACGGCCTTTGGTAAAATCATCGCCAGCGTCCTGATGTTCGGCGGAATTGGTTTTATTGGTTTACTGACCAGTACGATTACCGGTTTTATCACCAACCGGACAGAAAAGGCGGTTACGCCACAAGATACGCAGGAACAAGCTGACGTCCGCGAACTCTTGGCGAAAATTGACACGCTAACGGGTAAGGTTGACCAGCTACAGGAACAGGTCGAGCGGCTAGATAGGAAGTCGCCGAAACGGTAGTGTCATTGGAAACGAAGATTGGATAGTTGCCGATTTTGAGTCCATTGGTTGTCGACAGAGCGTGCCACGTGACAACCCAATGTGGGGGGAACATAGGACTTTGCCATAGATACTTATGTCAGTAGACTAACGTTAGAATTTTCGGTCCCCAAACGTAAGTTATGGCAACGATCAATCAGAGCCGGAGGAGGCTAGGGATGCAGCCAGCCGTGGAAATAGTGGTCGCTGTAAGCGACCACTATGGGCGACTTTTGAGACGCATGACCCACGCGGCTTAAAAGCGAGCGAGAGGACCGCTTCTCAGTCCGAAGCGTCCCCACAGCAGGCGAAATCCCTGGCAACCGGAGCGCGGCCATTCATAAGCAATGTAACCAATATGACGGCTAACAAAAAACGCTAACGTACAGCCAGAAGGGCCATACGTTAGCGTATAAGGGTTACCGGACAAACTGCAGGGTGTAGTTGCCCTGACCGTCCGAAGTGATGGTGTAGGTCGTGTAACCCGCAGCCAGCCACTGCTGTTTAGACGCTTGCGCCCAATTCTGTGCGTCGTTAACCGACGAGAAGGTGTGGGTGCTGGCAAACGTGCTATTTGCCGCGTTGTTCGGGTTATCGGCGGACGAACTGCTACTGGTGATGGCACTCTTTTTTGTTGGTGTCTTGTCCAGCAGTTTTTGTTCGCGGTCTTGAACGGCGTCATTGGATTCATCGTTAATGATATTTTGCAGCTTTTGTTTTTGCGTGACGGTGATCCCGTTGTCATCGTATTGACTAACTTTTTGCTTAAAACTATCGTAGGCAGCTTGTTCCGAGGCCGACGACGATTTGGCGACGACGGAAGCGCTGGTACTCGATGAGGCGGCAGTATTTGAAGCGGAATCGTTGTGATGCGTAATGGCTAAGACCAGCAAGATAGCGATGGCCAGCGTTAATAAGGTCATGATCCACGGCCACCAACGACGCGGCTTCTTTGGCTGCCGTCGAGTGGGTTGATCCCCCTGATTAAAGTTATACCGTTGTACGCGTGATTTTGGTTCTTGGTTGTTCAACTGAAAAACCTCCATGTCCAGAACGGTGTGAAAAAACAAGTTTGCCGCCAAGACGACAAACTACCACACTCTTCATAGTACCGCAAAACACTAGTAGAAGAAAATTTTAACACTGATTTCGACCATTTTTCAATCATTCGCACCGCGAAATTCGCTCGGATATTGTATGATAGAAGGTGAAACAAAGTTTGAAAGGTGGTTTTTATAGTGCACAATGATATTCCCGATTTACCATTAAACAATGGCAACCGGATTCCCCAATTAGGTCTCGGTGTGTTCCAAGTCGACAACGCTGAGGACACGAAGAACTCTATCAAATGGGCGTTGGCTGCAGGTTACCGCCACATTGATACCGCCGCATATTACGGCAATGAACAGTGGGTCGGCGAGGCCATCCGCGAAAGCACCGTTAAGCGTGAAGACATCTTCGTGACCTCCAAGCTCTGGAACGCTGTGCGGGGTTATGACGAAACCAAGGCGGCCTTCCAAGAAACTTTGGATAAGCTTGGTTTGGACTACCTTGACATGTACCTGATCCACTGGCCAGCACCCGGTTACCTCGAAAGCTGGCGGGCCATGGAAGACCTGTACAAGGAAGGTAAGATCAAGAACATCGGTGTCTCCAACTTCAATCAAAAGCAGATGGACGATGTCTTAGCCCATGGTACGGTTAAGCCCGTTGTCGACCAAATCGAAACGCACCCGTACTTCCAGCAAGACGAGATGCACGCTTACTTGGAAAGCAAGGGAATCTTGCATGAAGCTTGGAGTCCACTCGGTGGTGGCAACAACAATGCCCTTAGTGATCCCGTCATCAGCGAATTAGCAGCCGCCCATGATGTGAGTGCCGCTCAAATTATTTTACGCTGGCACGTTCAACGCGAAGAAATTGTGATTCCTAAGTCGATTCACGAGGCACGGGTTCAACAAAACCGCGACATCTTTGCCTTTGGCTTGGATGAAGACGAAATGAAGGCCATCGCTGCCCTCGACGCCGGCAAACGTGTGGGTCCTAATCCAGACGATGAGGCCTGGTTAAAGCAATCTCAAAGTTACACTAGCCGCAAGAAGTAATCTACCGATACGGCGCGATACCTTGTTCCTTTGCGCGGGGTTCCAACTGGTCAGTCAGCTGATTGACTACGGAAATCGGCACCTTCGCAAAGGGACTTAAAAAGTTTGGTCGATCCGGGTCGGGAACGTCCTGGGTCTCCTTTAAATGTGGGATTAGAGCAACTAGGTCTTCCTTATGAAGGCCTAGTTGTTTTGCGTAGTAGACCACTTCACGGTAGCTCACGTTCTTAAAGTAAAAGTAGTAGCACAGGCCAGCCATGGCAAAGTACCAGAAGATGGTCCACTCCAGCCCAATCTGACTGGGGTCTAGGAAGCCAATCACCACGGCGGCAATGACAAAGACCACGTAAATCGCAATTGAAATAGCGGCCCAACGCTGTTTATGCGTCAAATGAAGTCCCTCGATTCTGTAGTAAGGTTGTTACCAGTGTACGGGGTCCGGTGGGGTAAATTCAAGCGATTTCTTAAAATGGTCTAGCAATTTCTCGCAATCTCATTTCAGTCGTGTATAATAACACAGTATTCAGTATAGATTAGTGTAGATTGGTCGCACTGCGGCTGCCAGGGACTCCACCTGCTGTGGGGACGCTTCAGCCTGAGGGCGGGCTTCTCGCTCGATTTGAAGCCGCAAAATTCACGCGTCTTCAAATCGCCCATGGCCTAGGCTAGCAAGGGACGCCAGCCAATGCCATTATCACGGCTGGCTCCGTCCCTGGCCTCCTCCGGCTCTGATTGTGTTCGACAATAGCAATCATTAAAACGGCCTATCACCTGAGGCTTGTCGATAATTTTGGCAGCTATTTTTACAGCTATCAATGGACAACTAGGCCTGGTATAAAACTATCAGCGTTATGTTAGATTCAAAATAAGTCCCAATAGTTGTGAATATTTGTGGTATAAAGATTGTTGGCGAAATGGTTCGTGATCATCATTGGAATGACAGCTAATAGATAGTCGTCTAAGTAGACAATCAACTAATCATTTACCAGTAACAATGATCGTCCAGGCGGTCCATGAAGGTCAAGACAGTTAACGGTTTGAGAAATGAGAGGTAATGAAGTGAGTTTAAGTTTTGAAACGATTCAACGACCAGATTATTACCAAGTCGACACGCTAGTAACGGCGGCCTTTGCGCCCGTCGAGGAGAGTCGTGGCGCCGAGGTTCCCTTGATTCATGAGTTGCGGAAGACTTACGATTACCAACCTAGTTTGGAAGTCGTTGCGAAGCACACGGAGGCCGAAGTCGTTGGCCATGGGCTGTTAACGCCGGTCACGATTCGCGGTAACCGCCATACCACGACTGTTCTAGCCCTAGCGCCATTGGCCGTTGCGCCGGACTGGCAAGGCAAGGGTGTGGGGAGCGAACTGTTGAGTGAGTTAGAGACCCGCGCCCGGCTAGCTGGCTTTTCCGCTATCAGTGTCGTTGGCGACATGAACTTTTACGGTGCGCGGGGCTACGTGATGGCCGAAGACTTTGCCATCCATAATAGCCTGCCGATCCCGATGGGGAGTAACCTGATTAAACCCTTGACGCCTGGCGCTTTAGCCAACGTTGGTGGGATGATCGAATATCCCAGCGCCTTTCATGCCAATTAAATTTTTTGACCGTTAATTGCGTTTAGTGAATGGTGGCCAGTAACACCGTCGTGCCGGTGATTCTACGGAAGTATGGGCAGAGTAACCGAATAATAAAAATTAAATTAGAGGTTGACGGCATTTTCTCATCGTGCTATTATCAATGTCAATCGAATAACGAACGCTAAATTCCATTACCAAGTAGCGTGTCATCTGCGTGTCAGAAAGTCGGTGGTTGCTGCGAACCGATCAGGATGATGACGTCGAAATACAGTGGAACGTCCTGGTACGCCAGGCGGAGAATAACTAGAGCCGTTACCTTCTAGTGAGTGGAGTTACTGGGTCTAGAACCAGTGGCTCAAGCTGGGTGGTACCACGGTTTAAATCAAATCGTCCCTGTTGCAGAACATGCAACGGGGACGATTTTTTTCTACATAAATTTTGGCATAAAAGAGGAGCGATTCACATGAAAAATGAAGAGAAAGCGGTCAAGCCAGTTAAATTTGGCGAAGCAATTATTGTTTTACTGTTAATGCTAATTATTATGGGCACCGGGGTCATCAAGTTTGGGTTATCCCCAACTACGCCGGTCCTGTTGGTCATCGCGTTGGTCATTCTGTGGGCCAAGGTTCGCGGCGCCGACTGGGACACAATTCATGAAGGTATTATCGACGGTATCAAGACGGGGATCATTCCCATCTTTATCTTCCTGTTGATTGGGGCGTTGATCAGTGTCTGGATTGCCGCGGGTATCATTCCATCCATGATGGTCTTCGGGTTTCATTTGATCTCTGCCCAGTGGTTCGTGCCATCCGTCTTCCTGGTCTGCGCCATCGTCGGGACCTCCATCGGGAGTGCGTTCACCATCATCTCCACGATTGGGATTGCCTTATTCGGGATGGGGACCACGATGGGCTTCAACCCAGCCTTGGTCGCTGGGGCCATCATCTCCGGTGCCATCTTCGGCGACAAGACGTCACCATTGTCCGACTCGACCAACCTGGCATCTGCCATTGCTGAATCTGAATTATTTGCGCATATTAAAAACTTAATGTGGTCGACGATTCCGGCCTTCGTGGTCTCTCTCGTCCTCTACTTCATCCTGGGTACCGGCTCTTCCGATGCTAATGCCATGGGCAAAATCAACGCGACGGTCGCTACATTAAACGCCAACTTCTCCATTACTTGGTGGGCCGCCTTACCAATCATCGTGATGTTCGTCTGTGCTTGGCGGAAGATTCCAGCTATTGAAACGTTACTGTTAAACGTAGGGTTAGGGATCGTCATGCTCTTCATCGAAAAGCCTTCAACCTCGCTGAGCAGTGTCGCAACGATGATCGAATCTGGCTTCGTTTCCAAGACCGGTAACGGCAGCGTTGATGCCTTGCTGAGCCGTGGTGGGATCAGCGCCATGATGGCGACGGTCTCCCTGATCATCTTGACGTTAACGTTGGGTGGTTTGCTGATGAAATTTAACATTATCCAAACGGCCATGGTACCTTTGGCTAAGCGCCTTAAGGGCAATGGTTCCTTGGTCACCGCTGCCATTCTTTCCGGAATCGGCGTTAACATCTTCGTTGGGGAACAGTACCTCTCCGTTATCCTGCCGGGGAAAGCCTTCAAGCAAACCTTTAATGACAAAGGTCTCGACAACTTGGCCTTGAGCCGGGTCCTTGAAGATGGTGGGACTGTTATCAACTACTTGGTTCCTTGGGGGGTTGCGGCCGTCTTCGCTGCCAACACGTTGGGTGTATCGACGTTGGCATACCTGCCATTCTGTTTCTTCAGTCTCTTCTCGCCAGTCTTCTCCATTCTTAGTGGGTTCACTGGTGTGGGATTGAAGCGCCTGCCTTCTACGGACGACAACAGCGCCACTTCCGCTACTATGGCTGCTAACGGTCGTTAAAAAACAACGGTAGTGTGACATACGTGCTGGAAATGACCGCACTTCGGCTCTTAGGTTATGTGCGATGGCAACGGTCATTTAGGTCAAGCCGCCTGCCACTTATCAGGATAGCAGGGTGTCCGCCATGCTTCTTGTGGTCTGCCACTGAGCTTAAATTGACTATCAAAATAAATTTTTAATTTCTAAATTGAATAGAATCAAAAGGCGTCAATGAACGTTGTACCAACTGACTAGTGTGGGCTAGGATGGTACGAACGCTCATTGGCGCTTTTTGTGGATTTTTAGCTTTCACTGGTGATCTGGTTAGTGACGAGCGTCTTGGCAACTGGTGTTTCTGCTGGCGTTGTGTAGATGTAGTCAGCGGCACTTAGGTCGACCGTGATCTCACGTTGTTGCGCCGTTTCTAGGTAAATTAGGTTCAGAGCGGAATCGCGCTTACGGACGGTGAGGGTAACGCCGAGCGGCAGTTGGAGGTGCTGGAGGTAGTCGACGAGGCCGGGTGTCTCCAGATAACTATCTAGGGTGATGGTCGTAGGCGCGGGAACATCGCTTAGGCGGGTGATTGCCGTGTCATCCAGCATTTGAGTTGAATCGAGAGTGCCGCCAAATGGGCTTTGCTGGGGATGGTCCAGATAGTCGTTTAAGGCAATGGCCGTTTCTGGCGTCAGGTTGGCAGCGACGGCCCAGGCTTGGGCGGGGACTGCGTTTAAAGGCAGCCGTAGGTGTTCAGCTAAGAAGACTTCGCAAAGTCGATAGTTGTAGAGTAGCCGACAAGCGAGTCGTTCTCCTACTGCTGTGAGGGTTACGCCGGTATAGCGGTGTCGATCCACGAGACCCTTCTTCTGCAAGATACGGGTTGTTTCGGTAACGGTTGCCGGTGAGACGTTGGCGAAATGGATGATCTGCTTATTGCTGACGCGGGGGCGCGCAAAACTGCACTCCGCGATAATTTTAAGATAAGTATTTTGATGATTTAACACGTGACTCACTCCCCAAATAAATCTAGCTAGCGATGGTGAACCTGCTAGAAAACTTGTTAAAATTTAAGTTCCCCTAAAAATAATATTCAACGACTAAAATTCTAACCGACAATGGGAAATGTTGCAAATTTTTGTCAGTTAGTACTAAGAAACAAGGCCTTTTTAGTGACCAAAACGCCTAATTAGCGGTACTTATAAAAATAACTAAATAAATTTTAAGCCGGTATTTTACTTAAAAAGCGTTGGAAATAGTCACCGAGTTTCTGGGAATGAAACCGCATACAACCAGTAATAATTAATTAACTAATTTAGATTATAAAGTTAAGCGACCCTAAAAAAGATATTGAACTAATCAAATTTTGGGGTACAATTGGGCTTGTAGGAAACAGAAGGGGGTCTTGATTTTGAGTGATACACCGAAGAAACATAAACTCATTGAATACGCCAATGGGCGGTCGCTCGAAGAGATTAACGGTACCGTTAAAGTACCGAAGGGGAAAGGGTTCTGGAAAACGTTGTTCATGTATTCCGGGCCTGGTGCGTTGGTCGCAGTGGGGTACATGGATCCTGGTAACTGGTCAACGTCGATTACCGGTGGTCAAAATTTCCAATACTTATTGATGTCGATTATCTTGATTTCAAGTTTGATCGCGATGTTGCTGCAATACATGGCGGCTAAACTTGGTATCGTGAGCCAAATGGACTTAGCACAGGCGATTCGGGCCCGGACTAGTAAGTCACTAGGCATCGTGTTATGGATTTTAACTGAATTTGCTATTATGGCAACGGATATTGCCGAAGTTATTGGGGCGGCGATTGCGTTGTACCTCTTATTCCACATTCCGTTAGTCGTTGCCGTCTTCATTACGGTCTTAGATGTCCTGTTACTGTTACTGCTGACCAAGATCGGCTTCCGGAAGATCGAGGCCATCGTGGTTTGCCTGATTCTGGTCATCTTGGTGGTCTTTGCCTATGAAGTCGCCTTATCCAATCCCGATTGGGGTGGTGTCTTTGGTGGCTTAGTCCCAAGTATGAAGACTGTGGCTTCCACACCAAAGATTGGTGGTCAAACGCCAATCAGTGGGGCCTTAGGGATCATTGGGGCGACGGTCATGCCCCATAACCTGTACCTGCATTCAGCGATTTCGCAGACGCGGGAAATTGACCACAACGATGAAGAAGATGTCGCCCGGACGGTGAAGTTCACCAGCTGGGACTCCAACATCCAATTGACCTTAGCGTTCTTCGTTAACGCGCTGTTATTGATCATGGGGGTTGCCGTCTTCAAGAGTGGTTCCGTTAAGGATCCCTCGTTCTTCGGGTTGTTCCAAGCCTTATCCGATACCAGTACCATGAGTAATGGTGTGTTGGCCGGTGTTGCGCGGACTGGGGTACTCTCCACGTTGTTCGCGGTGGCGCTATTAGCTTCAGGGCAAAACTCGACGATTACCGGGACGTTAACGGGTCAGGTCATCATGGAAGGCTTCGTTCACATGCGGATGCCTTTGTGGTTACGGCGGTTAGTCACCCGACTGATTTCTGTGATTCCTGTGTTGATCTGTGTCATGCTGACCAGTGGTAAGAGTGCGCTGGACGAACATGAGGCGTTGAATGATTTGATGAACAACTCGCAAGTCTTCTTAGCGTTTGCCCTACCATTTTCCATGTTGCCGTTGTTGATGATGACGGATAGCAAGCTGGAAATGGGCAAGCGATTCAAGAACAGTCTGTGGATCAAGGTACTGGGCTGGATTTCGGTTCTTGCCCTGACCTACTTGAACCTGATCAACATGCCAGCGTCCATTCAAGGATTCTACGGTAGTGCGATCACGGCGAGCCAAACGGCAACTGCCAACGTGATTGCCTACATTCTAGACGCGGCAATTTTGGCCCTGCTAGCTTGGACAATTATTGAATTACGGCGAGGAAGTCAACGGGTTGCCGCAGCATTAGCAGCCGGTAAAGACGACCCTGCCAAGGAGGCGTAGACCATGGCTAAAACGTTTAAACGAATTCTAGTAGGGGTCGATGACTCGGCCGATGCTTTGCTGGCGTTTGACTATGCCATTCATCAAGCTAAACGGGATGCCGCGGAGCTGATCATTGTTTCCGTCTTGGAACACGATGACATGAATGTCTATCAGGCATTGGATAGCGATTACGTCCACGGGGAACGTGATGAGCTGAAGGAACACGTCCAACGTTATCAGCAACAGGCTGAGGACGCCGGCGTTGCCAATGCGCGAATGGTCATTGCAGAAGGCGAACCGGGGGAGACCATTGTTAAGAATGTGATTCCACACGTGCAACCGGACCTGTTAGTGATTGGGTCGATTGCCAAGAAGGGCGTTAGTCGCTACTTCGGGAGTCAAGCGGCGTACATGGCGAAGTACGCACCAATTTCCGTCATGGTCGTCAGATAGTCAAGTAAACTTTCCCAAGCCGGAAGTGTCGTGAATGCGACACGGCCGGCTTTTTTGTTGAGTTTAAGTTAACGCTTACATATTTATTTTTAGGGATGATTAAAAAAAGTGCCCCTAACGCTGATTTTGCCGTACACTTGGCCTAATCCTAAAGGGAGGGGAGTAGCATGGAAAAGAAGCATAAGTTGATTGAATATGCCAACGGTCGGTCGTTGGAAGAGATCAACGGGACGGTCAAGGTACCCAAGGATATTGGGTTCTGGCGGACACTATTTGCCTACTCAGGGCCTGGTGCGTTGGTCGCAGTGGGGTACATGGATCCCGGCAACTGGTCAACGTCGATCACCGGTGGGCAGAACTTCCAGTACCTGTTGATGTCTGTCATCTTGATGTCAAGTTTGATTGCGATGTTGTTGCAATACATGGCAGCTAAACTTGGCATCGTGAGTCAGATGGATCTGGCCCAAGCGATTCGTGCGCGGACTAGCAAGTCACTGGGGATCGTCTTATGGCTGTTGACCGAATTGGCCATTATGGCGACCGATATCGCCGAAGTCATTGGGGCAGCGATTGCGCTATACCTGCTGTTTCACATTCCGTTAGTCATTGCGGTGTTCATCACGGTTTTCGATGTGTTACTGCTCTTATTACTCACCAAGGTTGGCTTTCGGAAGATTGAAGCTATCGTTGTTTGCCTGATTATGGTTATTCTGTTTGTCTTCGTTTACCAAGTAGCCCTGTCCAATCCCGATTGGGGCGGCGTGTTCCGGGGCCTGATTCCAACGGGGAAGACCTTCTCCACTGGGACCAGCGTTGCGGGGATGACGCCGTTAAATGGTGCGCTGGGGATCATTGGGGCGACTGTGATGCCGCACAACTTGTATCTTCACTCGGCGATTGCCCAAACGCGGTCGATTGACCATAACGATCAGGAAGACGTGGCCCGGACGGTCAAATTTGCCGGCTTGGATTCCAACATTCAACTGACCTTTGCCTTCTTCGTAAACGCATTACTGTTGATCATGGGGGTGGCCGTCTTCAAGACTGGCGCCGTCAAGGACCCTTCATTCTTCGGCCTGTTCCAGGCATTATCTAACACGTCGACGATGAGCAATGGCCTGCTGAGCAGTGTGGCGCGGACCGGGATTCTTTCCACGTTGTTTGCGGTGGCCTTACTCGCTTCGGGCCAAAACTCGACGATTACCGGGACGCTGTCCGGACAAGTTGTCATGGAAGGATTCGTTCACTTGCGGATGCCATTATGGTTGCGGCGTCTGGTTACCCGGGTGTTGTCCGTCATTCCCGTGCTGGTCTGCGTGATGTTGACTAGCGGCAAGAGTGCCATTGACGAACACGTTGCCTTGAATGATTTGATGAACAACTCGCAAGTCTTTCTCGCGTTTGCCCTACCATTTTCCATGTTGCCACTGTTGATGATGACCGACAGCAAGCTGGAGATGGGCGACCGGTTCAAGAACTCCTGGTGGCTCAAGATCCTAGGCTGGATCTCTGTGATTGCGCTGACCGGGTTGAACCTTGAGGGGATGCCGGAACAAGTTCAAGGTTTCTTCGGGAGTAACGTGACTGGGGCCAAATTAGCACTGGCCAATGATATTGCTTACGTGTTGATCTTTGCGGTCTTGGCGCTACTGGCGTGGACGATTGTTGAATTACACCGTGGCAACAAGCGGTTAGCGATTGCTCGGGCCGCCGAAGCCAAGGCAGCGGAAACGACGGAAGGAGGTCGCTAAGATGACGACCACAACATTTAAACGGATTCTGGTCGGGGTCGACGATTCGGTCGATGCGCTGTTGGCGTTTGATTACGCCATCGAGCAAGCCAAGCGCGACGATGCCGAGTTGGTCATCGTCTCCGTGTTGGAGAATGCGGCGATGAACGTCTATCAGGTGATGAACACGGATTTTGTTCACGGCGAATACGATGATTTGGCCGCACACGTTCAAACGTATCAGGAAAAGGCCCAAGCGGCTGGCGTGGAACACGTCCGGACGATTGTGACCGAGGGCGAACCCGGTGAAACTATCGTGAAGGATGTGATCCCAGAGGTTCATCCGGATCTGTTGGTGGTGGGGTCGCTCGCCAAAAAAGGCGTCAGTCGGCACTTCGGCAGTCAAGCCGCTTACATGGCCAAGTATGCGCCCATCTCGGTATTGGTCGTTCGGTGAGGCTGAAAAGAAGCCAGAAGTCGAAAAATTTGTTACTATATAAAGTGACCTGTATGTCATGTGAAAAAATGGAAAAGTCGGCTGAGTGATTGGCCGGCTTTTTCTGTTGGGCTATGGCGTAGCGCGGTCCGCAAAGAAACTTTGCCCCATAAACTAGCGCGGAGACAGGCAGTTTAGCGGTATACTGAATTCATGTCGAACATACGAAGGGGTAGTTTTCGTGGATTTAAATAGGGGAAAGCAACAGCCAGTCTACTACTTGGTGGTTGCGTGGATTGTGGCGTTGGCTGTGATGAATAGTGTGGGGACACTGTTTGAACGGCTAAGATTTTCGATTACCATATCGGCACTCTTAGAAGAGGTTACGGTATTATTGGCACTTTGGCTACTGAATCACTACTGGCTAAAGGTCCATATTCAGTGGCGAACAGACCTGCCATTTAGCGCGCAACTCAGGGTCAATGCGTTTTCGTTATTTTTAGTCGTGTTCTTATTGGCGGCCTTAGAAACACAGTTGGCACACGGGAAAAGCGTGAAGCATGTGCTGGTGATGGCTGTAGTGGCCCTATTGGTGGCTATTTTTGAAGAATCTCTCTTCCGGGGAATCCTGCTGGTTGGGTTTCTCCAACGGCTTGGTCGGGGAAATTCTGTATGGCTGGCAGTTTTACTGAGTAGCACGTTGTTTGCGGTGAGCCATTTGATTAATTTATCGCATCAGTCGGTTTCACTCACCATTAGCCAGGTGTTGATGGCGTTCGGTTTTGGTCTCCTGCAAAGCGCGACTTATTTGCGTTCGGGAAGCTTGATTTGGCCAATTCTGTTGCATTTTACGTTTGACACGCAGGTACTGGCTCGAAGTGGACTCATATCCAAGGGAAATATCCCCGCTTGGAGTGGGCTGATTCCGTTGGTCATTTACGGCACGGTCGCCCTAATTTTGCTACGGCGTTCGAAACGCGCTGAAGTTGTGGAACGGTTTAGAATTTAAGTCCTCTTTGGGTAGAGCAACAAGGTGTCACTTGAAATTTAAACAGGGAGTTGTGATCCCGAGCTTAAATGCACAAAAACACGCAGACCTTGTATTTGAAAGTCTGCGTGTTTCTTTGTGTCTAAGCTGTTTAGTAACTATCACCATTCATAATGGAGCTCTTCACGATGACGTAATCCACCGTGCGAATGTCCATCAGGTTGCGACCACCCGCGTACGAAATGGAGGATTGTAAATCTTCTTCCATGGCGTTTAGCGTGTTAGCGATGTCGCCGCGGTAAGGAACCAGCATCTGCTTACCCTCAACGTTACGGTAGGCGCCCTTTTGCTTTTCGGAGGCAGATCCCCAGTACTGCTTGAAGGTCCGCCCGTCGATAGTCAACAGACTACCAGGGGATTGTTCGTGGCCAGCTAACATGGAGCCAATCATGACCATGGTCGCACCAAAACGAATCGATTTAGCAATGTCGCCGTTATAGCGAATCCCACCATCAGCGATGATTGGTTTCCGGGCCGCCTTGGCGCAGAGGCGTACGGCAGCGAGTTGCCAGCCACCGGTCCCGAAACCAGTCTTGAGCTTGGTGATGCAGGCCTTACCTGGGCCGATACCGACCTTGGTGGCGTCCGCACCAGCATTTTCCAGTTCACGAACGGCTTCGGGTGTTCCGACGTTACCGGCAATGACGAAACTATCCGGTAATTTTTCTTTGATCTGCTTGATCATCCGAATCACGGCGTCGCTATGGCCGTGAGCAATATCAATGGTAATGTATTCCGGAACCAGGTTGGCGGCCGCGAGTTCATCGATGAAGGCGTGTTCGTCAGCCTTGACGCCAACGCTAATGGAAGCAAAGAGTGACTTCTCGTGCATCCGTTCGATGAAGCCCCGGCGTTCTTCGGGTTGGAAACGGTGCATCACGTAGAAATAGTCGCGCTTGGCCAGCCAAATGGCTAACGGTTCGTTGATGACGGTTTCCATGTTGGCGGGAACCACGGGAATCTTGAAGCGGTGGGGGCCAAATTGAACACTGGTATCGGCCTCACTCCGGCTTTCAATCACACATTTGTTAGGAATCAGTTGAATATCTTCGTAGTCAAATACTTCAGCAGGATGCATGGACAGTCACTCCTTATTAAGGTTAGGCGTTCCAGACGTCGTGTAAAATGTTCGTCTGTTCGCGGTCGGGGCCGACGGAAAGCGTGGCGATTTCCACACCAACCAGTTCGGCTAGGCGTTTTACATAATTTTGGGCGTTAACGGGTAATTCTTCGACGGAATGGCAGTGGGTAATGTCTTCCGTCCAGCCTGGCAGCTCGTCGTAAACGGGATGGCAGGCGTCCAGGTCGACCAGGCTAGCGGGGTAATGGTAAATGGTCTCGCCGTTTAGTTCGTAGGCCTTGCAGATCTTAACGGTCTTCAAGCCAGTCAGAACGTCTAAACAGTTCAGCGAGAGGCTCGTCAGTCCAGAAACCCGTTTGGCATGGCGAAGAACGACACTGTCAAACCAGCCGATTCGGCGAGGACGCTTGGTTACCGTGCCGTATTCGTGGCCGGTTTCGCGAATCGTGTCACCGATTTCGTCAAAGAGTTCGGTTGGGAATGGGCCATCGCCGACCCGTGATGTGTAGGCCTTGCAGACGCCGACAACGTGGTCGATCTTAGTTGGGCCAACGCCGGCACCGATGGTCACACCACCAGCGACGGGGTTAGAAGACGTGACGAAGGGGTAAGTCCCGTGGTCGATGTCGAGCATGACGCCTTGGGCACCTTCGAACAGCACGTTCTTACCGGCATCGATGGCGTCATTGATGACAACGGATGTGTCGGTCACGTGGCCCTTGATCCGTTGACCAAGCGCATAGTATTCATTGAAAATCGTGTCAAAATCGAGTGGTTCTACATTATATAGTTTGGTTAAAACGTTATTCTTTTCAATTAAGTTTTGGCGGAGCTTGTCGGCAAAGATGTCGTGGTCGAGCAAATCGGCGATTCGAATCCCGATTCGTTCGGCTTTGTCCATGTAGGCCGGTCCAATACCCTTGTTCGTGGTCCCAATCTTGTTTTCCTTAGCCTTTTCTTGGGCTTGATCTAATAAGATATGGTAGGGCAGAATCACGTGGGCTCGGTCGGAGATCCGTAAGTTATCCGTGGAGACGCCGTTATCGTGGAGGTAAGTTAGTTCTTCAATCAAGGACTTCGGGTTCACAACGACCCCGTTACCGATCACACTCAGCTTGTCGGCATAAAAGATACCGGACGGAATCAGCCGCAATTTAAACGTTTGACCATTGAAGACAATGGTATGGCCAGCGTTGTCACCACCTTGGTAGCGGGCAATGACATCAGCCTTCTCACTTAGAAAATCCGTGATCTTTCCTTTACCTTCATCGCCCCATTGACTACCAACTACTACTGTTGATGACATCGCAAACACCTCATCGTTATTTTTTACTAGGCCGAACACCCAGCAAGAATCATTGTATCAAGTTCGGGAATAGAAATCAACTGAAAAGCGAACTATTTTTTAAATTATGTTAATTATTGTTCTTTTTAATGTTGCCCCACAACTAATAAATCCCGTGATAACGCGGAAATGACTAGTAAAATTAGGATAATCTATGTTATGATAAATACCGAAGCAATTCCGAAATATTAAAATAATGTTCGTGTTTTACTGACTTTCAAGGAGGAAATCGCCATGTTAGAACGCTATACCCGACCGGAGATGGGCCAGATTTGGTCATTAGAGAATCAATACCAATCTTGGCTAGCTGTGGAAATCGCTATTGATGAAGCTTGGGCCAAATTAGGAGAGGTTCCCGCCGAAGATGCGGCTAAGATTCGGGCTAACGCCACCTTTGATGTTGATCGGATCGCCGAAATCGAGGCGGTGACCCACCATGACATGGTCGCCTTCACGCGTAACGTGTCCGAATCATTAGGGGCCGAACGGAAGTGGATTCACTTTGGCGTGACCAGTACCGATGTCGTGGATACGGCGCAAGGATACCGGTTGAAGCAGGCTAACGCGGTTCTGCGGACGGACTTGGAAACCTTGATTGCGACCCTGAGAAAAATGGCGCTTCAATATAAGGACACGGTGATGATTGGGCGGACGCATGGTGTCCAGGCCGAACCGACGACTTTTGGTCTAAAAATGGCGCGGTTCTATGCGGAAATGCAACGCAACCTCGATCGCTTTGACCGGGCCGCTGCCGAAGTGGAAACGGGAAAAATCAGTGGCGCCGTGGGGACCTTTGCCAACGTGCCGCCAGAGGTAGAAGCGTTTGTCTGTGATCAGTTGGGTATCAGCGCTCAGCCAATCGCCACGCAAGTCTTGCCACGCGATCTCCATGCCGACTACATTTCAACGTTGGCTTTGATTGCGACCAGCGTGGAAAACATCGCCACGGAGATTCGTGGCCTGCAACGCTCGGAAATTCATGAAGTCGAAGAACATTTCAATCCCGGTCAAAAGGGGTCGTCGGCAATGCCCCATAAGCGTAATCCGATTGGGTCGGAAAACGTGACCGGTTTGGCCCGCGTCTTGCGGGGCACCATGGTCACGGCGTACGAAGACGTCAGCCTGTGGCATGAACGCGACATTTCCCATTCATCGGCTGAACGGATGATTTTACCGGAAGATACGATGCTATTGGATTACATGCTGAACCGAATCAACCGAATCTTGACGAACCTGGATGTGTTTCCGGAAACGATGAAGACCAACATGAACCGGACGTACGGCTTGATTTATAGCCAACGCCTCTTGTTGAAGTTGATTGAAACGGGCCTTAGTCGTGAAGATGCTTATGATTTGGTGCAACCATTGACGGCTCAGGCGTGGGATCAACAGGTTCAATTCCGACCGTTGGTGGAAGCCAATGCCGAGATTACAAGTCGCTTGACGCCAGACCAGATTGCGGATGCGTTCGACTACCATTACCATTTACGGCGGGTGGACTTTATCTTTAAACGGTTAGGGTTGATTTAACGCGATATGGTGTGAGTACTAGGCAACCTAGTATTTCCTTCGCCTTGCCGGTTGCCAGATATGGGCTGGAACGGTGCGAACGCAACTTGAAGCCTCGAAAATCACGAGTCTACAAGGTTGGTTTTCTGCTAAGCTGGCGGGAAAGTCACCACCAACTAAGCAGAACGACGCGCCTGAGCCCATATCTGGCAACCTCTCGGCTTACACAGTAGTCTTCTGTCAACTAGGAGGATGAGTGTAAAAATTGTTATCGAGTGAACGGTATACTTTAAAGTAGGTGAGTTTTTCAATGGTTGTCATGGTAGAGTACAATCAGAGCCGGAGGAGGACAGGGATGTAGCCAGCCGTGGAGGTGGCGTTAGCTGGTGATTTTTCCAGCTTACACCACGGGCGACTTTGAAGACACGTGTTTTTCGTGGCTTCAAATCGAGTCGGAGGACCGTCCCTCAGTCCGGAGCGTCCCCACAGCAGGCGGAATCCCTGGCAGCCGTAGTGCGGTCAAGTTACACTAATTTGGCAATATCAGTCCTTATTAATACAATTGCAATGTCAGCTTTAACTAGCATTTGAATTTAGGATAGAATAAAAAAATCGCGCGACTCTCGGGGAGGAGAGCAGCGCGATTTTTATCATGAGGAGTGAATTCACATAGGGGGTGTGAATTCGTTGTTAGAGGAGTAGTTAGGCTTGAGGGAACCTAACTAGGGAATGATTCTCTTAGGGGGAGAGAATCTAAAAGGGATTGGATATAGAATTTGAGTAGTAACAGTTATTGGCTAATTACTATGATTACTACTATACCCGGAGATTGTGACCAGAAAAGGGCTAAAGTTGTGATGACTTTGCGACAAATTGTTAAGGGAAATCTAAATGTGTGAAGATTTCTGGGATTTCAGGTCAGGTTAAGATTGGGCGTGTACGGGTGAGCTTGGTGGTGGAATGCTGATGTGACGCCATTTGTAGCGATTGCCTTGCGGGGAAATATTGGGTAAATCGACTGAAAATCATGTACTGTGCAGGAGGAAAATCCTATCCTACAAACCTAATCAGAATCTAAAAAAATCGCAGGTACAGTAATTGAACTGGACCTGCGATTTTTATTAGTGATGCCGATTAAAGTAAGTGACGACATCACGGCCTAAACGATTCATGCCACGATATTGTTGATACTGATGACCACTCTGAGCCAAGACAACGATGGAGTAGACGCCATGTTTGGTTTTAAACAGGGCACAATCATTCTGGACCCCCTTGGCTGGGTACTCACCAGTCTTGTTGTAGACAGTGGCTTGCTTGACCAGATGCGGTAATTTACTGTGATTACGGCATCCCTTTAGTAGTTTGAGCATCTTTTGATCGTATTTTTCCCCTAGCAAGCGATGCTGATAGACACGTGTCAGAAAAGTGGTCAAATCTTGAACTGACGTATAGTTGTCGTGTCCTTCACGTAGAGCCCGCGTATCCAACAGATGGCGATTTAACGTCGTTTGTTTGAAACCATATGTTTTGATTGTTCGGTTGACGTGCTTCATCCCACCGGCACGCTTAATCAAGCGGTTAGCGGCGTTATTATCTGAATTGTGAATCATCAGTTTTAAGTCGCGTTGGTCCTGTGAGGTAACCTTGAGCTTTTTCAATTGTGCCCGCTGAAAAATGGTCAACATGATATAGACCTTAATTGTACTTGCGGCACGTTGACGTTTAATTTTGGCGTTACCGGTTTGAACGCTGATGGGTGATTGGCCTAATCGCGTAATTTTGACGGACCAGCGGCCGCCCATTGGTTTGAGATCCCGTTTAGCAATCTTTTTAATGGCTGTTTGTTCATGCGTAATGCTAGTGGCCTGAGCTGAAGTTGGCGATAAACCGAAACCAACGAGAGCGATAAAAATTGCTAAAAGAACTGGTCTAAACTTGTTCACTCTAATTCCTTCATTCTGTGCTTAATTAAAATAAGTCTGCAAAAACTCTATCACATGGGCCTGATACCGTGCTGGATTCGTCCAAAAACTCTCGGCATGGGAGGCGTTCTTCACAATCCACAACTGTTTAGGCGCATGGGTCGCCGCGTAGTTTTCGTAGGCCATGCCAACTGGGACGTACACGTCCTTTTCCCCATGAATGAAGAGAATTGGCCGTTTGTTTTTCTTGAGTTGGTCCGTGGCAGTCACATCGCCGAGGTAGTAGCCAAGTCGCCGCTTGGAAATGGTGCTGACCAGCGGTTCAATCGGGTATTTTGGCAGGTGAAATTGACGCTTCAGCAGGTAGGTCAGTTCGGCCTCAATGCTGGAGTAGCCGCAGTCGGCAATGATTGCCTTGACCTGAGACGGCAGGTCTTCGCCGGAGAGCATCTCCATCGTGGCCCCACCCATGCTGACACCAAACATCAGAATTTTAACGTCGTCACCAGTGCGGTCGATGACCTGCTGAATCCACTGGAGGTAGTCTAAGCGGTCGAGCCAGCCGAAGCTGATGTACTTGCCGGCGCTTTCGCCGTGACCACGGTCGTCGGGCAACAGCACGTTGAACCCTAAGCGGTGATACATCTGGGCAAAGTTTGCCATCGTCTCGCCGTTACCCTTGTAACCGTGGGAAATGATGACGGTCTGCTTGCTCGGCATTTCGGCGGGAATGTACTCCGCGACCATCCGATTCTGGGGGTCGTGTTCGTGTAGATACCATTTTTCCTTATCGATCTTTTGATACCAATCGACGTAGGCGTAGTAAGCGTCGGCGTATTTTTGTTTATCCGCGGAAGTTTCCGGGACGTAGTTGACCCGTTTAAAGGCAAAGTTGAACAGGTGCTCGCTGGCAATTAGCGACGTTGCGGCGATTCCTAGTAGCGGCAGCGTCCAAGTCAGAGCTTTCTTTTTCATCTCATCAGGTCCTTTCGTGGGTTAGAAAAACCAGGCTACCCGCTAAAACGGTTAGTCTGGCAATGGGTGTTAGTCTAAATAGAGTTGTTTAAAGTTGTTTAAGTCACTATGAGATAAGCCCAAGACATCGTGTAGGTAATCCTGCGCGCCGCCAAACTGGGTGTTGATCAATTTGGTAGCGGCGTTAAAGTAGTCATCGCTGACAGAGTATAAGGCCCGTAAATTAGTGACGAAGGCTTCGCCGTGACCTTGTTGTCGAGCGGTTTCGCTGATCTGGTTGACATGATCAGCCGTCGTTTCGTTGGTCAATAAGTAGTCTTTGCGAATGACTTGGGGGTCAACGCCCAGCGCACTCAGCGCAAAGAAGGCGCCCATCCCGGTCCGGTCCTTACCAGCCGTACAATGGAACAATACCGTTTGGTCGGGCTGGTCGGCCGCCAACATCGTGGCAAAGAAGTCATGGTAGGCACTTTGCGCGGATGGCAACGTCACCATCTGTTGGTAAACCTCTACCATGTGGTCGTGGCCGGCTTGGTCGTTGACCGAGAAGCGTTTTTCCAATTCATCTTCAGACGCCGAAGCATCCGTCTGGTCATCGGCGGGAAAGACCGGTAGAAAGTGGTACGTGGCCCCGGCTGGTACGCGGTCCGGTGCCTGTTTCTGTTCATCTTTGGAACGGAAATCCACGTCGGCCACCACGCCATAATCGCTCAGTTTTTGTTGATCAGTGGGGGTGAGGTCCGCGAGTCCCGCGGTCCGCAGTAACTTGTGCCACTTAACCGTGTGGCCGTCGACTGTTGGGTACCCACCGAGCTCACGGAAGTTCCGGCCGCCAGTCACGTTTAAAATTCGGTTATTTGTCATCAGTTCATCCACCTTTCAATATCAGCTGTCACGTACTCTATTCTAACGGTTTTCGCAGAAATTACCTAGTAATTGATTCTGAGGGAGGTGTTTTGCCGCCAAACGCTGTATACTATCTTTATACGTTTCGACTTTTGAAACAGGTAGTTCGAGCGGCATGAGAGAGTACAGGGATTTGACGAAGGCAAAAAGATAGGGTGATAGTCGTGAGTTTGCGTGGGAAATGGTTACTTTTCAAGACCCAACACAGTCAGCTCAAACAACAGATCCAGCAAGCATTTTTACAGCCTAGTCGGCAGAACCGTGCCGTCGTGCCCGAAAAGTTTGCGGCGAACATTGTGACTGAGGAGCGGCGGGTTTTCGGTGGTCGGTTATTGACGGCCGCTTCCGGCGCACCGTTGCCGCAACACGTGTTGTTATTTCATGGCGGCGCTTATACCATGCAGGGTATCGATAGTCACCGGCAACTGATGGAAACGTTGATCAACGAGGCTAATCTGCGCGTGACTTACGTGGATTACCCGCTGGTGCCCGAGGCGACCGTGGACGAAACGGTGGTCTTTGCGATGCGTGCCTATAGCTATTTACGCGCGCAATATCCGGATGACCAATTCTTCTTGATGGGCGATTCGGCCGGTGGGGGGCTAGCCCTGACCTTGCTCCAACAACTAAAATTGCATCAAGAACCGCTACCAGCCGGGACTATTTTGGTATCCCCGTGGACGGATCTCAGTATGATGAATCCGGATCTCCAGACGGCGGCGAAGCATGACCCGTACCTGACGTTGGCAACGTTGAAGAAGATTGGGTTTGAGTACGCGGGCGAACATCCGGTGACCGATCCCGTGGTGAGCCCAATTTACGGGACATTCGACGACCTGGGGCCAGTTCAATTGTATTATGGGACCAATGAATTATTGGCCGCCGATGATGAGCGGCTGCTGCAAAAATTCCAGATGGCAAATGGGACGCCGTTTCGGGTCCACCAGATGAAGTCGATGTTGCATGACTACATTCTGTGGTCCAAGCTACCGGAATCTAAGCGGACGTTAAAGGAAATTAAACAGTTTATTTTGACTGGTGAACTTGAATAGAAATTGTGGGGCCTTGGGGTGACTGGAGGCTCTTTTGTTTTGGAAAAAATTTTGTCATTAACTGGTTGAAAATTGGACGAAAATTGGATCAAAATGAGCGTTGACAAATAAAATGAAAGGGATTACATTAAGGGTGCACAAACGTTTGTGCAAACGATATGTTTACTGATGAAGTGGAATTCAACTGGCTGGTAGTCGCGACTAACGACCGCCAGTCGACTAGACGTGAAGGAGTGAATTCATCTTGGAAAAATGGTGGCAAAATGCGGTTGTTTATCAAGTGTATCCGCGGAGTTATCAGGATAGTAACGGCGACGGAATTGGCGATCTGCCAGGGATTACGCAACGCCTAGACTACATTAAGAAGCTCGGTGCCGATATTATTTGGCTGAGTCCAATCTATCAGTCGCCCCAGGTCGATAACGGGTATGATATTTCCGATTATCGCGCCATCAATCCAGAATTTGGCAATATGGCCGATTTCGATGCTCTGCTGAGTAAGGCTCACAGTCTAGGATTGAAGATCATGATGGATCTGGTTGTTAACCACACGTCTGACGAGCACAAATGGTTCAAGCAGTCGCGGCAGGGAAAGGACAACCCGTACCGAGACTATTACATTTGGCGCGATGGTCAGGATGGCCATGAACCGAACAACTGGGGAGCTTCCTTTACGGGTTCCGCGTGGAAGCTAGACGAGCAGACGGGTCAGTACTATCTCCACTTATTTGCGCCACAACAACCCGATTTGAATTGGGAAAATCCTAACGTCCGCCACTCGGTCTATGACATGATGAATTGGTGGGCGGCTAAGGGTGTCGATGGTTTTCGGATGGATGTCATCAACTATATTTCCAAGCCCAAGGGACTCCCAGATGCAAAGAAGGCAGCGGGACAAGTCTACGGGGACGCCGGTTCGGTCGTTGCTAATGGGCCACGAATCCATGAATTCTTACAAGAAATGAACCAAAATGTGATGAGCCAGCACAAGATGGTGACGGTCGGTGAAGCTCCTGGTGTCAACATCGAAGAGGCTAAACAATATGCTAATCTCAATGGCGACGAGCTCAACATGGTCTTTCAATTTGAACACATGGGACTCGATGAAAGTGACAATCCCGTGCTTGGTCGCTGGACCGACCGCAAAGCATCCTTGAAGGACTTGCGGGCCAATCTGACCAAATGGCAAACTGGCTTGGCCGGCACGGCGTGGAACTCGTTGTATTGGAACAATCATGATCAGCCGCGGGTGGTTTCTCGGTTCGGCAATGATTCCACTGAGGACTACCGTGTGTTGAGTGCTAAGATGTTGGCGACAATGCTACACCTGCAACAGGGGACGCCTTACATTTATGAAGGCGAAGAAATCGGCATGACCAACGCCCATTTCGCAAGCCTAGATGACTATCGCGACCTAGATGCCATTAACGCCTACCATGTTTTGGTGGATGATCAACATGTATTGACTGGTCAGCAGATGCTGAAGTATTTAGGCATGCGTAGCCGAGATAATGCGCGGACACCAATGCAGTGGGATGCGAGCGCCAATGCCGGGTTCTCCACACACACGCCATGGATAAAGGCCAACGCCAGTTATCCGGCCATCAATGTCGAACAGGCACTGGCTGACCCGAACTCCATTTTCTACTACTATCAAAAGTTGATTCAGTTACGGCATACGCTGCCCGTCATTACAGACGGAACCTATGCGCTGGTCGCTGGCAATGAGGATGACGAACAGGTCTACGCTTACACGCGGAAAAACGCGACAACGACGTTATTAGTTATTCTCAATTACACTCAAGAAACACTGAACCGGCATTACGACGTGCCTGCTGATGCTCAAGTCTTGATCGGCAATTATGCGGATGATCAAGGCGACACGCTGCGGCCGTATGAAGCAAAAGTTTATCAGTTCTAATGAGTCTTAAATAAACCTTTTAAGGGACCAATCCGTTACTGGAGAGGTCCCTTTTGTTAACTTGAGTAACGATACTATGTAGAAACGGCGAGCGGGACGTTACTTTTTGGGGGACGCGTCTATAATGATGCTGATGGAGGGGATGCGGCATGAAAATTCGTGTGTTGATGGCGAGCCTGTTGATGGGACTAGGAAGCTTTGGCGTAGTCGCTGATGCCGCCAAGACAACGCCACTGGCGACGCCTTATCGGGCAAGTCAGTTGACTAGCTTAAAGAAAATCAAAAAATTAGCCGGGGGTAAGACGGTCACCTTAGACTTGGTTCTGAAGCCGCGTCATTCGTCACAGTTGACGCAAACGGCCTTGGCCGTGAATACGCCGGGTAGTTCGTCGTTTAAAGATTTTCTGACACCGCAGCAGTTTCGACAACGGTTCGGACAATCGACGAGCACCACACAACGATTGACTAAATACTTTAAAAAGCGAGATTTGACTGTTACGACGTTTAATGATGGCTTATTTATGGAATTAAAGGGGTCCGCGTCTGCCGTAGACAAGACCTTTGCGACCAATCTCGAAACGGCACGCTATCACGGTACGCGCCTGCAGTATTCGGCCAAACAGCCACGGTTGCCGAAGACCGTGGCGCAGCCGATCGAGGCGGTCGTGGGGATGACCAATCTGGTGAGGATGACTAGTCTAGCAGCCAACGGGACGTCGACGGATGGACCGACTAAGACTGGGGCACCCCAGAACTTTTTGACTCAGTACCACGCAACCGCGGTGGCTGATCAGAATCAGGGGAAGGGGCAAACCATTGGTATCATTAGTTTTAGTAAGGTTGACACTCGCGACATCACTCATTTCTGGTCGGCTGAAGGGATTCCGGCCAGTGCTAATCGGCTGAGCGTTGCTACGACCGGTGGTGCCAATATCTGGGGCAACGTCGATCCGGGCAACACCGAAACGTCATTGGACGTGGAACAGGCTGGTGCGTTGGCTCCACAAGCTAAGATTCGCGTTTACACCGCGGCTTTGAGCGACGTTGGCTGGATCAATGCGTTTGCCAGTGCCTTCGGGGAGAACCGAGCCAGTTCGTTGTCGTTGAGCTGGGGCATTTCGGAAGGCATCTTACAAGAGATGAACAGCTCCCACCTGTTGACGCCGCTTTATGGAAATATTATGAATGTGCTGCTGGCTCAGGGGGCGACGCAGGGGATTTCTACGTTTGCGGCGACTGGTGATTCTGGCGCGTACAGTGAAGACTTAACGCGTGATGGGTCTGTGGGCTACGGCATTTACACTAACTTTCCAGCGGATAACCCGTGGGTCACAGCGACCGGTGGGACGACATTGCCAATTTCCGGTCGGTTGCCAAATGGCGCGAGGGTCGATGTTACTCAGGAACGGACTTGGGGCGGGGATGTCCTGTTCGCCGCTTATCGTCAGGACCGGTCCTTCTTTACGCAGAGCTCGGACCTGTTGTCGATGTTACAAAGTGGTAGTGGCGGTGGCATTTCCGCTCTGTATGCGACACCTAAGTACCAGCAAGGCGTTTCCGGGGTAAATACGTATGCCGCCCGGCAATACTTGACCGGGAATGGTCTACCGCGGTTGCACCCGGGGCTGATTCAGGGAACGGCAAACGGCCGCAACTATCCAGATGTCGTGGCTGATGCCGATCCACTGACGGGGTACGATGTTTATACCGGTACTGATGGTTGGGAGACCATGGGCGGGACGAGCTTTGTGGCGCCACAGTTTGCGGCATTGGCGGCGGATATCAACAGCGACCGCAGTCAACGCGTCGGTCTGTGGAATCCACAACTTTACAGTCTGGCACAATCAGCAGATTCACCCTTTACGCGGTTAGATTCCTCGACGGCCAACAGCAATCTCTACTATGTTGGTCAACCTGGGAAAACGTACAATCAGGCGGCCGGTTTAGGAACCGTCGATTTTGACAAGCTAGCACAGGAGTTCAAGTAAAAATGGGTAAAAATACCGGCATCCTAATCGCTTAAGCTATAAGTGGTCGGGGTGCCGGTTTTAAATTGTAAGTTAAACGTCAACGTGGTGTTTGAGCTGGGGGAAGACGTGCGTGTCCGCCCACGCCATCACGATACCTTGGGTGACCAAGGCCCAGACCGTCCCAAAACCGATTGCGTGAAGCTGACCGGTAAATAGGTACGATAGAATGATGATGATCAATGGCGGCGTGTAGCTGGCCCATTGAGCAATGACGGCGGATCCCCGTAGGTATTTGAACCTTAGGATATAGGCCAAATCGTCGTTAGGATGCATGATAATATTACAACGATTATAAATGGAGACGGCAAACGCCACCCCGAAGAGGCCAATGATATCGACGACCACGCGCCAAGGCAGAGCAAGTTGGCCCACGCCAATCCAGTTCCAGAAGTAACCGATCCATTCGACCAGATAACTAAATGGAATGATGTACAATAGGTTCGAGATGAACCGACGGCGGTCGAACTGTCCCAGCAGCACTTGATTCAGCAGGGTGATCACGATACCGTACATGAATAAAGTGGAGCCAAGCGGGACGTGAATCCAGTTGGCCAGGTTCACGGATGATCCGGTCCAAACGGCACTCCCTAAATTAGTTGAGATGGTTAACGCGTTAGCGGCGGAATTAAGGACGATAGAAAACCCTAAAAAACGCATCCGTTGTCCAAAGTCCTGCATTTTCGCCACTACCGCTCATCCCTCTCTGTTCAGTCTATTTCTTAGTTTAGTCGAAGACGAGGTGGATTAAAAGGTCTTTTACAACAAATTTACATGGGATTCGTCATGATAACGTCAGTTGTTTAACGACTGAATGGCTTATCCGATGGGGATGATGAGCACGAAATCAGACAACTTGGTGCTATTTTCGTCTTACCGGTCGTCAGGGCTGTCGTGGACGCAGCTTAGAGCCCCATTCGACGAGAAAATAAGCGGACAACTCAGCCTGCAACCAGCACCATTAATCCCTGTCGATTCGCTTAGCCGCGCGGTCGATAAAGTTTTTGAAGAGCTGCCGCGACTCGTCATGATGCTTGTACATGTTTTCCGGGTGCCACTGGACCGCGAGAATCTGGTCACTGTCCTTGGATTCGAGGGCTTCAACGACCTGATCGTCGGCGCGGGCCGTTACAGTCAGCGTTGGGGCAACGACATGGACCGTCTGGTGGTGGCGTGAGTTGACGTAGGGCCGCTCACCTGTCAGGGTGGCTAGGGTACTCCCAGAGACGACGGTCACGTGATGGCTGGGCTGGTTGCCCATTGCCTCCTGACTGTGCTTAAGCGTCGCGTTGGGGTCCTCACTGAGGTCTTGGTACAGGGTACCGCCCAAGCCAACGTTGATCAATTGGAGTCCGCGGCAGATGCCCATGATGGCTTTGTTCGCGGCGACAGCCTGTTTCAAGAGTTCAATTTCAAATAAGTCGCGTTTCCGGTAGGTCTTTCCCAACCGCATGTGGGGTTCCTCACCGAAAAAGGTGGGGTCAACATCGGCGCCGCCTAGGAAGATGACCCCGTCAAATAGGGGCAGGTAGTCGGCAACATCGGCCGGGTCGACGCTGGGTAAGATGATGGGGAGACCGCCGGCTTTAACGATGGCTTCAACGGCGGGCCGGGGCGCAAAGGCCGCATTTCGTTCGTTGATGATGTTGGTGGCCTCGTCGAGGGTGTCGGCGGGCAAGGCAATTCGTGGGCGCATAGCGTCGCTTCCTTTCAAATTTTCGGTTAATGTTCAGTATACGCGCTTGCTACGAAGCTTGTCGAGAAGGGCTGTTTGGCTCGGTCATTGAAAAAAACTTGATGAAATAATTAACAATTTTCGCGAATAACTCTATAGTAAGGTAGTAGACTAAAAATTTAAGCGAGGTAAACGTGATGACAGAACGGCAGTTGATTCAAGAAATTTTGAATTCCGAAGCGATTGAATACAAGTTCGAGAATGTCGATGAGGATTCCAAGGAATACACGCTTTTATTAAAACGGCAGGACCAGGATGTTCGTGCCGTAGAGACGTTGAACGACGAAATCAAGAAGTATTTTGAAAGCGCCAACTTTGACTACCAAGAGGAGCTAAATCCCGAAGGTGTCGATGACGATATTCGCTTGGTCATCAAGCGTAACGACGACGCTGAATAAAGCAACAGAGTTGGCTAAACGGCCAGTCACGGCAAACGCGGCTGGCTTTTGTCTTGTATCGGAACGAAAAATAGAGAGGAGCCGTGCTGCGTGACCATTGGAGAGTTGTATCACCTCATGGCGCAGGAGATGGGCCCGCAACCTTGGCTGCGACCCGGGACGCCTTGGGCCGAAACACCCGTGGAGATTATGTTGGGTGCTATCTTAGTCCAGAACACCAATTGGCGTAACGTGGAGCCGTCCCTGATCAATTTGAAACGGGAAACGGGATTTGACCCGGCACGCCTGCGGCAATTGTCCTTGGATGATTTGTTGCCATTGATTCAGACCAGCGGCTTCTATCACCGCAAGGGAGCGGCTATCTTAGCTTTGGCCGAATTCTTGGGAACGGTCGATGATGACCTGGACGTGTTGAAGCATCAAGATGGGGTCAGCCTACGCCGGGACTTGCTGAGCATCACGGGCATTGGCAACGAGACGGCCGACTACATTTTGATGTATACGCTCGACCACGGCACGTTCATGGTCGATACCTACGCGCGCCGGCTATTTACGTGGTTGGGGGCGACCATGCCGAAGACCTATCCGGCGTTTCAGAAAAAAGTTTTACCGCAGTTTCCCTTAGGCCTCAGCGATTGCCAAGAGTTTCACGCGTTGATCGATGAATTTGGCAAACAAGTGAAATCAGCTGCGGACTTTGATCGGTCCTTTCTGGCAGGGCGAAAGTTAACGGTGTAAAGGTTAAGAAACTTTCAAGGCGGAAGTGGTCTGGGTCAAATTTTAGCGTTTTTCACAAGGGACGTGCTATGATTAGCGCAGTGAATTTGAAACCGTTTTCGTAAACAGAGACATTTTGGAGGGAGTTTTTACATATGGCACTAAAAAAACCGGAAGATTATATCTTAGCGATTGACCAAGGGACCAGTAGCACGCGGGCGCTGATCTTTGATCACTCCGGTCGTAAGGTGATCGAAGGCTATAAGGAAGTTCCGCAATACTATCCACATAAGGGCTGGGTCGAATCGGATGCCAATGAGATCTGGAACAGCGTGCTGTCGGTGATTGCGAGCGCGCTGATCGATGCGTCGATTCATCCGGAAAATATTCAGGCCATTGGGATCAGCAGCCAACGGGAAACCACGATCGTTTGGGACAAGGTCACTGGCGAACCCATCTATCACGCCATTGGCTGGCAAAGTCAACAGACGGCTAGTCTCGCTAAGGAACTGGTTGCGGCGGGGCGTGCGGAGACGATCAAGGAGAAGACCGGGCTAGTCGTCGACGCTTACTTTAGTGCCACCAAGGTACGCTGGATCTTGGATCACGTGCCGGGGGCCCAAGAACGCGCTGAAAATGGTGAGTTGCTGTTTGGGACCGTTGACAGTTGGCTGGCTTGGAAGCTGTCTGGTGGTAAGATTCACGTCACCGACTACAGTAACGCCAGCCGGACCATGATGTTTAATATCCACACTTTGAAATGGGATACGGACATTTTAAGCTGGTTGAACATTCCAGTCAGCATGCTACCAGAGGTCAAATCCAGTTCGGAAGTCTATGGCGTTACGCAAAACTTCCAGTTCTACGGGGTGGAAGTGCCAATTGCCGGCATCATCGGTGACCAATCTGCCGCACTGCTCGGGCAACTGGCCTTGGAACCCGGGACGGTGAAAAACACGTACGGGGATGGGGCCTTCGTCATGATGAATACGGGGAACGAGCCACAGCTTTCCAAGCATAACCTGTTGACCACGATTGCGTACCAACTCAACGGTGAGGTGACTTACGCGTTGGAAGGGTCAATCTTGGTTGCCGGGACCGCGTTGGCTTGGCTGCACGAAAGCATGCAGATCATTAGTAGCGTGCCGGAATCGCGCCAAGCGGCGATGGCGTCGACCGATGAGGATGAAGTGTACGTCGTGCCGGCCTTTAACGGGTTGGGTGCGCCGTACTGGGATCCGGATGCCAAAGGGGCTGTGTTCGGCTTGACGCGGGGAACCAACCGCAACGATTTCGTCAAAGCAACCTTACAGTCGATCGCCTACCAGACGCGGGATGTCTTGCGAACCATGAAGCAGGATACCGGGATCGACATCTCTGAGCTGATGGCCGACGGTGGGGCTTCGCGGAATCGCTATTTGATGCAGTTCCAGGCCGATATTTTAAGTACACCGGTTCAACGTGCGGCTGATGAGGAAACGACGGCTATGGGCGCTGCGATTACGGCGGGACTTGCTGTTGGTTACTGGAAGAATCTGGATGAGGTCAAGGAGATTCGAACGGCCGGCCGTCTGTTCACGCCGAACATGGATGAAGACCGCCGCAATCACCTGTACGCCGGTTGGCAACAGGCCGTGGCGGCGACTAGGGCGTTTAAGCCAGAATAAAGAGTGCGACTGGAGCCAACTGCCCTTGGTCATACGTTTCAACAATCTAAAATTAGAGGGAGACTGCGATGAAAAATTTTCGCAGTCTTTTTTGTCGATAAAGTTTGGTATAAAAAGGGTCATCTGTCCATGCCAGCCGGTCGAAACGCTTGATATGCCAACATTTATGGAACCCTTCTCATAACCATTCTTTTGCTGCTTTAGATTGACATGGACGCATCGGTAAGTGATACTTTAGTCAGCAATCAGATTGGGCGATGACCGGAACAGGCGACGGGAGGCAGATATGATGACGAGCAACTGGCAAAAAATGATGATGGGATTGTTGGCAATTTTCTCACTGGCAGCAGTTTTTTTAATGGTGCCCACGACCCACGCACAGGCGGCACAGAAGCAATTGTCGGCAATTCCTAAACAGCTACAGGGATATTGGTATACCTATGGGATCAAGACGAGGAACCGGCATGCGAGTGACCTCGTTTACCTCCATATCACGGCTCATGAGATCGATGGTAGCGTCATTTCCCGAAAGACGATGAAATTGGGGCTACAGACGTTTAGTGAGATTAATCTTAATCCAGGGGCGCCGATTACTAAAAAATTAAAGGCTAACCGGACGAATACGTTTTATCAAGTCGGCCACAATCGTTGGAATTTACACGCATTATTTGTGGCGGAGAATGGCGATAAGAATTATATTACAGGACGTTATGCCTTGAAAGCTGCGAAGGGGAAAACTAACTTGTTTTTTCAGGGGTCGAGCAATACTAAGGGGTTTAGCGCGAAACCACTAGCGGCACACGAACGGTTACATGCGAAGCGGCCAACGATTAAATATACGAAAGTCAGTCAGAGGTATCTGCATTCGATTGGTATTTTTAACTGAAAATAGTGACAGTGATGGTAGCCATTCAAAAACCAGTCAGCCCAAGGGCTAACTGGTTTTAAATGGCTAGGTGAACTGGATAGATAATTGTTTCCCGACAGCTACGGCAATTTCGCTGAGCACCTTAACGGAAACGTTCAGTTGTCCGGTTTCAATGCGGGCAATAGTGGATTGCGGTTTGCCTACCAGTTTCGCAAAGTCTCGTTGTGAGAGGTGCTTGGTGTCTCGTAACTGACGAACAGCAACTGCGGCTTCAAGATTGAAACCTTCCTGTTGGGCCAAACGCGCAAATTGTGGATCGTTGGCACTGCGGTGATTGAGGTATTTTTCGGTTTTACTTGTCATTGAAGTTGTCCTTTCGTTGAGAAAATTTGAGTTGTCTAAGATGGGCCTTGTTAATTTCACTACGTGGCGTTTTCGGTGACTTCTTAGTGAACCCATGAGTGATTAGGTAATTTTCATCATTAACATGAAAATAAATGACTCTTTGAATATCATTACCCTGCTGTGAACGAATTTCGTAAAGTTCTTTGTTTATCTTCCGAACCCATCGTTGGCGTTCAGCAATCAAGAGGCCATACTTTTCGGTACGAAAAATAGTTTCCATCAATCTTGCGACATCCTTCGGAGGTAAACTCTCTAAAAACGTAGAAAACTCTTGCCAATCGTAGTAATCAAATTTCAAAGATAATTCTCCTAATGATAGCCAATTAGCTATCAAAAATCAATGATTATGACTTTCAAAGAACTAATTGGCTATTTTATTGTGATACATAAATTAACTCCGCAAAAACTAGGAGAATTTTTGCGGAGTTCGTCAAATTATTTATATTTTTCTTCAAGTTGGCTCATCCAGTAGCCGAGGGCAATCCCAATTGCAAGAGCTAAGACACTAAACCCAAATGTTGCCCACGTTGCGTTGGCATACGAGATACTCTCGGCGGCGTGACTGTTGGGGACTAAAATTAGGATGGTGCTGGCCGTCACGATGCCCAAGATGAAGTGGTAAACGCGTGAATGGTAGCGATGAATGAGGTAATCCATACCCTTTGAAAAGAGAATCATGGATAGAATGCCCCCAAGTGCAATCGGCAGATAAACCCCAAGTAGATCGAAGTTCTTGAAGCCAGTCAGCATAGGGGTAAACAATCCCAGAATAAGCAATAGATTGGAAGGGCTCAGACCGGGGACCAGCACGCCTAGCGCAATCAGTGCACCAGCGACCATAAATCCGGTAAAATTAGCGGGTAGGGTACCAAAGAGGTCACTCATGAAGTAGAGAAGACCACCACTGATCAACAGAGTACCGAAGAACCACAGGTAGTCGATCCCATCACGAGGTGTTTTGGAACTTGCCGTTTGAGTCAGTGCAGGTAAAGTCCCAACAATGGCACCGGCAAAGCCCCATAGCACGATGACTTGCCAATGAGCCAACAGGTACTCTAGTGGCGCTGACAGCAGGGCAATCCCAACGATGCCACCAAGCCCGACTGGCACGAAATACCAGAAGTCACGTTTGAAATTTTGTCTAAAGTGGGCCATGAAGCCCAATAAGCGTTCATAAATACCAAGAATGGCAGCTAATACACCGCCAGAAACACCGGGTAGAATAAAGCCCAGGGCAATAATAACGCCCTTGAAGAAGCGTTTCACTGGGCCATCGGAGCGAGTAGTTTGCATGAGAATCTCCTTATTTGACTCATTTTCACCAACATACCAGAATTAGGCGGGCGGGACAACCTGTAAGGGTAGAATGCTAGGATAACTTAAATATCACGGACTGATGGATTGGTCGGGTGAAATAGGTTTAGTCGTTTAAACTTAGTTTTGTAAAATACCTATGGCATAGGTATTTTTAGGCATAACTTCTACTGAAAAGATCATAAGTAGATTTATTAACGACTAAGCAGAAAACCTGCGATTTTAATCGCGGGATGAATGCCAGAACTTAACATTTTTCAAAACGTACGTTCCCCTAGAGGCCTAAACATGATATACTTAATCCAATCTACAGGGGAGGTATCCATTGGCTAAATTAGGACGAACAATCAAACTGAGACTCTATCCGGACACTGATCAGGCAGAACAATTTCTAGTGATGAGCCGGGAATATCAACGATTGGCCAATATTGTCAGTCAATGGATTTTTGACCATGAGTTTCAATTGAGCTGGTTAAAAATCAATCACTGGCTGTACAAACAATTCAGGCAGGAATCACCGCTCAATAGTCAGATGATTCAGTCGGTTTTTCGAACGGTTGTGGCTCGCTATAAGACTGTCCGAGAACAGATGAAGCAACATCCTTACCGCTACAAGAACGAGGAAAAACAGTGGATTCAAACTCCTAGAGACCTGGCCTGGTTAGTGAAACCTATCCAGTTTCGCCGACCACAAGCAGATTTAGTTCGCCAGAGTAATTATTCATTTGTAGACAAGATGCGGCAAATCTCAATAACCACACTGGGTAAGCGGACTAAGCTAGGATTCACCGACAGAGGATTCGAGAAATACTTTACGGCGGATTGGAAGCTAGGGACTGCCAAGTTGGTCCATAATCGGGGCAAGTGGTTCCTCCACATTGGTATTACCAAAGAGGTTCCTGATTTCGACCAGCAAGGTAATCCTCAAATCGTAGGGATTGATCGGGGATTACGCTTTTTAGCAACTACCTTTGATAGTGAAGGAAAAACGTTATTCTTTGATGGTCAGAAAATCTTACGTAAGCGGAAGATTTTCTTAGAGATTCGTCGGCAATTACAGAGTAAAGGTACCACGTCTGCCAAGAAAAAACTGAAGCAACTGGCTCAACGAGAGAACCGCTGGATGACCGATGTGAATCATCGGATAGCTAAGACACTCGTTACGATATACGGTTCGCATACACTTTTCGTTTTGGAGGACTTAACCAATGTGACATTCAACACCGATGACTTACCTAAAGCATTACGCAATAGTCACCGTTCCTGGTCTTTCTTCCAGCTAGAATCTTTCTTAATGTATAAGGCTCAGGCCATTCAAAGTAATGTTGTGAAGGTGAATTCAGCATTTACCTCGCAACACTGTCCAAAATGCGGTCTGGTTGAGAAGACTAATAGTCACCATGAAACTCACGAATATTGGTGTCAGCAATGCCAGTATCGGTGTAATGATGACCGATTAGGAGCGATGAATATTGAGATGCTGGGGCAGAACTGGTTGAGCGGTGTCAAGTATCCAAAGATTAAGAAGCTAACAACTGCTGGGTAAACCTGGCAGTTAAACGGGTAGCCGTCAATTACCCGATGATGTTGCCACTACGAGTAGGAGTGCCTACCAGGCATGTTGGACTACTGTGTTGTAAGACACGTGAGCGACAAGCCTCCGAATTCATTCAGGGGCAATTGACTTACCCTGATTTTTTAAGACGACTGTTGTTACGTAAAAATCCCCACTACGATTTCTGGTAGTGGGGATTTTTTCACATCAATTTAAACTGTCACAGTCTACTTTTCCTTAGGTTGTGACCAGTAGTGGGCCTGCATCAACAGGTCACGTGATCGGTCATCTGCCGGCACGAAGCCACGATTAAAGAGATGCTTGAAATACATCATGTTGTAAAGGGAACCCCACACCAGACCGAGAACTGGTTGGAAAACCGATGTGATTTGGGCTAACTGGTTAACATTGACGGTCATGACCAGCAACATGGATACGCTGAGCTCGATTCCCAGAATACAAAGGAGGTTGTACCAGTCTCCCCGAAAAATTGTAGGAAACGGGGGAAAGAACAACATGGTCCATGAAAACCCAACCTTTGCGATGCGCATGTTCCCATCGGCGTTAACGACGGTGGCGTAGTTCGGCGGTAACGGGAGTCCTTGAGGGCCGTTACCATTTTGGTTGTTTTGATCATCGTCGTTAAAGCCCTTAAAAGGATCTTGCATGTCATTTGCCAACTTTCTACGGAATTCGTTCCTTTATCGTTAGTTAAAAGTCTAACACGAAAAGTCGCGACTGCCTATTAATCTATTGGCGCCGAGTTAGTTTAACCACAGCTTCACAGCGGGCGGTTTGGGGCATCATGTCCACGGACTGGATGTAGTTGACCCGGTAATCGTGGGCTAATTCAACCAAGTCCTTAGCCAACGTCGATGGGTTGCAGGAGATATAGACCAGCTTCTCTGGACGTACGGCTAAAATGGTTTCAATCAACTCGCCGTCCAGGCCGGTACGTGGTGGATCGACCACAATAGCGTCCGGCCGAAAGCCACTCATAATCCATTTTGGCAAGAGTTCTTCAGCGGTCCCTAGCTCATAGTGGGCGTTGGTGATGCCGTTAGCTGCGGCATTTTCGTTCGCGTCGCTGACGGCTTCGGGGATGATGTCCATTCCGCGAACCTCTTCGGCCACACTAGCTAGTGACAACCCAATTGTACCGATACCTGCGTACGCATCGACGACCGTTTCGCCTGGTTGTAGGTCGAGGGCCTTCTTTGCTTCGCCGTACAGAACCTCTACCTGGTAAGGGTTCAATTGTAAGAAGGCGCGGGCGGAGAGCTTGAATGCCAAACCGTCCAATTTTTCGGTAATCGTTTCTTCGCCGGCTAAATGACGCGTGTCGTCGCCCCAAACCAGGGAAGTTTCACCTGGATTGATATTTTGCATGACGGAAGTTACTTGAGGGAGCTCGGCGGCGATTCGTTCGAGTAATTCGTGCTTGTGTGGCAGTTTTTGCGAGTTGGTAATGAAGACCAATTGAACGTCATCGGTATGCGCTGCAGCTCGGACGACCAGCGTCTTGACGATACCGGATTTGGCTTCTTCGTCATAGATCGGCATGTCCAAGTCCTGCATCATGGCGACAACGGCCCGCATGACGGTCATTGTGACTGGCATCTGAACTGAACACGTTGGTAGGTCGACTAAATCGTGACTTCGTTCAGCGTACAGGCCAGCTTCAATTTGACCTTCGGCATTACGCCGGACTTGGAATTGAGCCTTGTTGCGGTAGTTGTAAGGGTCATCCATGCCCAGAGTTGGCCGTAGATCGTAGTGACGGTAGCCTTCTGGTTGGTAGCGTTCCAGGGACTGGGCGACAATGTCTTGTTTGAATTTTAGTTGCTCGGGGTAGTCTAAATGTTCTAGCTCAAAGCCACCGACTTGATCGGCGTAGCTATCGCGTGGTTCTACACGGTGGGGACTAGCCTTGCGGATACGGTGAACCTTGGCACGCATGAAGCGCGTGGCGACACTGGTGACTTCCACCACGGCTTCTTCGTCGGTCAATGCGCCCGGCACGAAGACGGCCATGCGCTTGTAATAGCCGATTCCTTCACCATTAATGCCCATGCGCTTGATGGTCAGTGGGAAACGTTGACCCACTTCGACCTGTACGCCCTCGGCTTGACGGTCGTTGTTGCGGCGATCATTGTTGCGACTGAAACTGCCGCGCCGGTCATTGCCCTGGTTGTAGCGGTTGTTTTGGCGGTGGTCATCGTTCCGGTTGCGGTCATTATAGCTGCGATGATTGTTATCGCGGTTGCGGTCGTTATAGCTCCGGTGGTCATTGTCGCGGCCATTGCGGTCGTTATAGCTCCGGTGGTCATTGTCGCGGCCATTACGGTCGTTATAACCGCGGTGGTCGCTGTTCCGATCATTACGGCCAGCGTAGCCACGGTGATCGTTGTCGCGGCTATTACGGTCGTTATAACTCCGGTGATCGTTATTACGGTCACGTTGGTTACTGTGGGCGCTGCGGTCATTACGACTGCCGTTCCCACGGGTGTTTCTGGATTCATAGTTTGCCATGTTTTCTCCTATTATTAAGTCGTTCAGTAGTTACGGTCCTGACTAGTATACCAAATTTTTCTGGTCGTAGGGGTGTTCGCGCCCGTTTGCCAGCTGAACGGAGTGTTAATGGCCAGTTAAAACAACATTTTTCTTTAAAATGAAGCCGTTTCCATAGGCAATTTCAAGCGATTTGGGTACAATGAGACCATATGGACGATTTTTACGGAGGAGGCGGAGCCATGAGCTTGATCACGTTGAAAAATGTGGGGTATCGAGTCGATCAGACCCCAATCTTGACCGACATTAACCTGACGATTGACGCGCGTGAGTGGGTAACGATTGCGGGGCCCTCCGGTAGCGGAAAGTCAACGCTAGTTCGGATTATCGCGTCACTGTTGAGCAAAACCAGCGGTGAGTTGGTCTTTGATGGCCAGCCGATTGAAAGTTACGATCCTATCGTTTATCGGCGACGGGTCTCGTATAGTTTTCAACAGCCGACCCTATTTGGCAATACGGTCCGGGATAATCTCGCCTTTCCTTATCAGATTCGCCAGTTGAGCTTCGACGAAGAGCGGGCCATCACTGGGTTAGAATATGTGGGACTGACGGCAAGTGACCTGGATAAAGCCGTAAATGACCTGTCCGGTGGGCAACGCCAGCGGGTCGCTTTACTGCGCAATGTCATGATTTACCCGGAGGTCTTGATTTTAGACGAAGTTACAGCTGGATTGGATGCCGAAAATAAGGCGTTCGTTTGGTCGATGATCCAGCATTTTAATCAGGATGACGGGCTGACAATCATCGCCATTACCCATGATCAAGAAGAAATCGATGCGGCCAAACGGTTGATCACCATTGAGGATGGCCGCCTCGTGGGAGGTAGCCTATGAATCTTGCCGTAAATAATCAATCGTTAGTCTTAGCACTGGGATTGGTCATGATTGCGTTAGCCATTGGGTGGCACGAAAAATTAGGTATTGACCGTGACATGATCATCGGCGTTGTTCGCGCCGTGATCCAATTGTTTGTGGTCGGTTATTTGCTGAAATATGTGTTCCGATTGAACAATGTTTGGTTGACGGCCATTCTGATTTTAATCATTATTTTTAACGCTGGATACAATGCAAAACAGCGGAGTAATGGGATCCCACGCGCTTTGCCAATTTCCATCGGCGCCATTCTCATCAGTACGACTGTGACGCTGGGCGTGTTGATGTTGGCGGGGGCCATCAAGTTTATCCCATCACAGATGATTCCGATTTCGGGGATGATCGCGTCCAATTCGATGGTGGCAATCGGTCTGTGTTATCGCAATTTGAACGCTCAATTCAAGCAGGAACGACAGGCCGTTTTGGAAAAGCTGGCGTTGGGTGCCGACCTGAAGGATGCGTCCAAGGAAATCCTGCGCGATAGCATCAAGACGGGCATGCAGCCGACAATTGATTCCGCGAAGACCGTGGGGATCGTTAGTCTACCGGGGATGATGTCCGGGTTGATCTTCGCCGGCGTTGACCCGGTGCGGGCGATTAAATATCAAATCATGGTGACCTTTATGTTAATGTCGGCGACCAGCATTGGTTCCGTCCTCGCCTGTTACTGGGCTTACCGCGGTTTCTACAATGAACGGAAGCAGCTGACAATTTAGGTTGATCTTCGTCTGCGGTAGCTAGGTATATTCGCCCATGGGGGACGCCTGAAGCCAGAGAGCGGTCTTCAGGCTCGCCTTTGAGCCTTGTAAAAGACCAAGTCTCAAAGGTCGCCCCGTGGTGTAGGTCGGGAAAATACCCCGACCAACGCCACCGACACGGGGAATATACCTAACTACCTCCGGCTACGACAATCGTAACAGCTTCTTCGGTTTGTTCATGAGTTGGGGTTTAAACAGTCAGGGGTTGTTTCTGGTATTCAACGTTTGAAGTTAAAGATATCAATCAAAGCTGGAGGAGGCCAGGGATATAGTCAGTCGTGTCGGAGGATTGTTTCTCAGTCCGGAGCGTCTCCACAGTAGACGGAAACTCTGGCAGCTGCAGTGTGGAAATTTTGTACCAGTCTGATTCGAAATAAACAGCTAATTCAAGGAGGAAAATACTTATGGCACATCGAAAAGTTGCGTTGGTTACTGGGGCGTCATCTGGAATTGGGAACGCCATTGCTCGGAGTTTGCACCGTAATGGGGTCATCGTTTACGCTGGGGCGCGGCGGGTCAGCCGCATGAATGATTTGGACGACTTGGGAATCACCACGTTGTCCTTAGACGTGACGGACCCCGATAGCGTTGAGCGCGTCGTTGACCGAATCGTTAGTGAGACCGGTCGGATTGATATTTTGGTCAACAACGCCGGTTATGGCCTAATGGGAGCGTTGGAAGATGTTCCTTTATCCCAGGCACAGGACCAATTTGACGTGAACTTATTCGGTGCGGCACGGTTGATTCAGTCTGTCCTGCCCATGATGCGGCAACAACAAGCGGGGCGGATCATCAACATTACCTCCGTCGACGGCAAAGTGGCGCAACCCATGGCCAGCTGGTATGTGGCGTCTAAATTTGCTTTGGAAGGGTTATCCGATTCGCTGCGACTGGAGCTCCAACCGTTAGGCATCGACACGGTCGTCATCGAACCCGGTGGCATTCAATCTGAATGGGCTGACATTGCGGCGAGTCACTTACAGGAAACCTCTGGTAATGGCCCTTACAAGCAAACCGCCAATCGTGCCGCGGCGATTTTAAAAGCCGTTAAGCAGTTCTCCAGTAAGCCTCAAGTGATTGCGCGGTTAGTCGACCGTGCGGCCCTTTCTCGGCGGCCCAAGACCCGTTACCATGCCGGTTCTGGGAGCCAGGTCCTTTATCTGCGGCGCTTCCTGCCCGATAAGATGATTGACCGCGGTTGGCGGCTAATTGGTGAAGTTGCTCAACGGATTATTGAGTAATTTAAGAGTCGTTGACGTTGGTGAAAAACCTGTTATGCTTGAAGTAACCAAGAACACTAGGGGTGTCCGTTAGCGGGCTGAGATGCGAGTAATCGCGATCCCTTGGAACCTGTCAAGTTCAGACTTGCGAAGGGAACGTGTCGTGGCACCCGTCTCGGGCCGCCAGTTCTATCGGGAGCTGACAGCCCGTTTTTTAGTGGCTTGGAAACGCCGGTTGACCGGCAATCATAAGGGGGATTCACCATGAAATTAGCTCTGTTGAATGAGTTACGGCAGCAAAATCCAATCGTCTTTAACATCTCCAACTTTGTCACGGTCCAGGATGTGGCCAACGGATTGAACGCGTTGGGCGCGTCACCGATCATGTCCGAAGAAGTGGCCGAGGCCGACGAGCTACTGGATATTTCCAGTGCTGTTTGTTTAAATCTAGGGGCCTTTACACAGCGCCAGGTCGAGCAAATTAGAACGGTCGGCAAGTTGGCTAATGAGAAACATCGTCCTTTGGTGGTCGATCCGGTAGCGGTGGGGGCCGTTGCCTATCGAAAGCAGGTTGCCACTAAACTATTTCAGGAATTTCATCCAGATGTGATTCGTGGTAACGCTGGTGAGATTGCTGCGTTGGCTGACGTGTCCTGGCAGGCCAAGGGAATCGACGCTGGCGAGGGTGACGGTGACCTAGTTGCCATCGCCCAAGCCTGTGCGCAGAAATTAGCCTGCACGGTCATTTTGTCTGGGCCAACCGATGTCATTACCGATGGCACGCGGACGGTCAAGGTCATGAACGGCACGCCGCTTTTTCAAGTCCACGTGGGCTCCGGTGACATGTTGTCGAGTATTGTGGCGGCGTTCTGTGCGGTTGAAGACGACTATTTTGAAGCAGCCCAAACGGCTTGCCTGGTCTTTGCGGCCATCGGCGAGCTGATTACTAAAAAAACGCCGAATCTAGCTGCGGGGAGTTTTACAGTGCAACTACTGGACGGCTTACAACTGACGACGGTCGACGAGATTAAAACGGTGGCCGCGTATCAGTAGGTAGAAGGGATGAGACAGTATGGCAAATGAATTTCCACAGACCTTAACGATAGCGGGGACCGATAGCGGCGGTGGCGCCGGTGTTATGGCGGACCTAAAGACCATGCAGGAGCGCAATGTCTTCGGTACGGCGGTTATTGTTGCGGTTACCGCGCAAAATACACTCGGAGTGCAGGACTTTATGGCCCTGCCGCAAAAACTGATCGACGAACAATTCGCGTCGTTAGCGGCCGATTTAAAAATTCGGGCGTGCAAGACCGGAATGTTGGCGGACGCCGAGCACGTGCACGGGGTCGTGGAGAATCTAAAACATTATGATTTTGGCCCCTTAACGGTCGATCCCGTAATGATTGCCAAGGGTGGCGCGGCACTGTTGGCTGACGACGCCGTAGAAACGGTGCGCAACGAATTAGTGCCCCTAGCAGATGTCTTGACGCCAAACTTACCTGAGGCGGAACGATTGACGGGCCAAGAGATTACGTCCGCAATTGGCATGGAACAAGCGGCCGTAGCCTTGCAAGACTTGGGTGCCAAAAATGTTGTCATCAAGGGCGGCCATGAAGCGACGCCGGATCAAGCCAGTGATTTTGTTTTATTGGCCGATGGACGGTCGTTTTGGCTGACGGCGCCACGGGTCGATACGGTGCGGACACACGGAACGGGGGATACTTTGTCCTCCTGCATCACGGCTGAACTTGCGAAGGGGGCGGACTTTGAGTCTGCCATTCGCGTGGCCAAGGACTACGTGACGGCAGCCATCGCCAATCCAATCGCGGTTGGCAATGGTCATGGGCCGTTGAACCATTGGGCTTATCGTCAAGGAGGCGCTGAATAATGTCAGTGACATTTGAATCGGGATTACTACGCGCGTATTTCGTTGCGGGAAGCCAGGACGTTCCTGACCGCGACTTGCGTGATGTTTTAGCGACCATGTTGAAGGCCGGCATCACGGCTTATCAGTTTCGGGATAAGGGTGCTAGTCGGTTGACTGCAGCTGACCGGTTGGCGTTGGGCCGCGATTTACGTGACCAATGTCATGCGGCCAGCGTGCCGTTTATCGTGGATGACGATGTCGACATGGCATTGGCCCTACACGCCGATGGCATTCACGTGGGGCAAAGCGATGAGGGCGTCCAACGGGTGATCGATGCGGTCGCTGGGCAGAATCTCTTCGTGGGCTTGTCATGCTCGACGGCTAAAGAGGTTGCGGCGGCCAATCAGGTTAGTGGTATCGACTACTTGGGCAGTGGTCCCATCTACCCGACCACGTCCAAGGACGACGCCGACCCCGTGATTGGGACGACGGGGCTGGCAAAGCTAGTCGACCAAGCCAACGTGCCCATCGTGGCGATCGGCGGTGTGACCGTGGATTCGTTGCCAGCAATTGCGCAGACGGGTGCAGCCGGTGTGGCGGTCATTACGTTACTGACTAACAGCACGCAACCGGCAGCGGACGTGACGGCAATGCGGCAGGCATTTCAGAAATAATCGTTTAAAATATGTAGAGAGCTATCCGTAAGTTGGATAGCTCTTTTTGCCATGGCGGATTAATTTGACCACTAACAACGCCTAATCAAGTCGCCAAAGTAACGAAGAATTTATAGGGTGAAGGACTTGTCGCATAGACGCAAAAGGGGTATTCTTCAAGGCATACCGGTTATGAGGAGGAAGTCTATGAGCTTTTTAGAGTTAAGGGATATTCATAAGTCTTACTACATGAATAAGACGGCGTTCCCCGTGTTAAAGGGAATCGACCTACAGTTCGAGCGTGGGGAGTTCGTTTCTATTTTAGGGGAATCTGGTGGCGGGAAGACCACGCTGATGAACATCATCGGTGGCCTGGACGCCCAGTATGAGGGCGATGTGCTCCTGAATGGAGAATCCGTCCGCAATATTTCGGCAAAGAAACTCGATGCCTTTCGCCGACAGACGATTGGCTTTATTTTCCAAAACTTCAATTTAATTAGTCACCTGAGCATTCTGGACAACGTGTTAGTTTCACTGCAGATGACCGGGCTGAGCCACAAAGAACAGCATGACCGGGCCGTGAAATTGTTGGCGCAGGTGGGGTTAAAGGAGCATATTCACAAGCACCCGAACCAACTGTCCGGTGGGCAAAAGCAACGGGTCGCCATTGCCCGGGCGTTGGCATCTGATCCTGACATCATCATTGCCGATGAGCCAACTGGCGCGCTGGATTCGCAGAACACCAAGGAAATCTTGGCGCTGATGGATGAGATTGCGGCCGATGGTAAATTGGTCATCTGTGTGACCCACTCCCAAGAAGTCGCTGACCACGGGACGCGAATCGTGCACATGGAAGACGGGGTTATTGACCATGATACTCAGCTCAAACCAGCCTTTCCCGTGAAGGACCACAGTGTGTTGCCAGCCAAGCACCTGAGCTTTACGGCGATGGTCAAGATGGCCTTGAAGCACATGCGCTACAATTTGAAACGGAACTTGTTGATCATCTTTGGGGCTTCGATTGGAATCTTCAGTGTGATTCTGATGCTGGGACTCGGTCGTGGGGTCAAGGGGTACATCAATCACGAAATTTATTCGCAGATCAAGCCGACCGCGGTTCAGGTGGCGCAGAATACGGATAGTCAAAAGCCAACGAAACTTGAGATGGGGCAGGCCGACGTGACCCGCATCAAGAAAATCAGCCACGTGAAGAAAGTCGAGCTCGGCTACTACGGGCAAGGCGTTCAGGTTCAGCGTGGCGGGACTTCAGCGACCTCTTCTATTTTTCAAACGATGACTGACCAGATGTTGGCCAAGAGTGTGAAGAAGGGGACCAAGGCCAAGACGGGCGAAGTGATGTTGTCCAAGGTCTTTGCCAAGAAGTTCAACAAGCAACACCCATACCAATTGATCGGTAAAAAGGTCAAAGTGTCCATTACGGGCATGAATAGCAAGCACCTTCCCGTTGTGATGACCAAGTCGCTGACGGTCAGTGGAATTACCGATGACAGTTCGGGTCAACTCCAGACCAATTTACAAACGATTCGCAACATGTACAGCAGTAAAAAGTTGACCTTCAGGGCGAACTTTGCGACGGTCATGATCGACTCGCTGAAAAATGTGACGAGTGTTCAGGATAAGATCAAGGCACTCAAGGCGGACAACGGCAAGAAACAGTACCAGTTGACGGGGGCGGGCGCGATTGTATCGACGCTGAACACCTACATTCAATTGGCGTTCTACGTCTTAGCTGCCATTGCCGGTATCTCGCTGCTGGTATCGGCCATCATGATTATCGTGGTGCTCTACATCAGCGTTTCCGAACGAACTAAGGAGATTGGAATTCTCCGGGCACTGGGTGTTCGGCGCAAGGACGTCCGGCACTTATTCTTGTCGGAAGCCTTCTTCCTCGGTCTGTTCTCCAGTGTGTTAGCGTTGATCTTCACCGAAATTGTCGCACTACTGGCCAATAACGTCGCCAATAAGTACATTGGCTACACGATTATTGAGATCACTAGTAACTACATGATCTTCGGGATCGTCGTTGCGGTCATCATCAGCCTACTAGCGGCCTTGGCACCAGCGGGTCAAGCGGCGAAACTCGATCCAATCGAGTCGTTAGCTTACGAATGATGAGGAAAATTTTGCACTGCGGCGGTACTAAAAGGTTGAAAGTTCCAAAATACCAGTCATGCCTGCTCTAGCAACAACAGTGAGACTAAAACTAGGCAATCTGGTGGGCCCTTCGCCTTACCGGTCGGCAGATATGGGCTGGAACGGTGCGGACGCAACTTGAAGCCTCGAAAAACACGAGTCTTCAAGCTTGGTCTTCTACTAAGCCGGCGGGAAAACACCGCCAACTAAGTAGAACGACGCGCCTGAGCCCATATCTGCCGACCTCTCGGCTTTAAATAAAAAATTGCTGATATTATCTGTATTTTGAGATAGTGTCAGCTTTTTTGTTGTAGTTGGGGATTAAAGCTCTTAGATTTTGTTCACGTCTATCGTCCCCCGTGTGTTCGCAGCTAATTGCGAGAATAGACAGAGAATTCACTATCAGTTGGACTGCGAAAACCATGGTGCCCAGGCATTTCGCTGGTTGTCATGGTAGTAGGCGAATCAGAGCCGTAGTGCGGTCAAGTTTGACTAATATATTGTGACTTAATTTTCTCGTAGGGTGGCGTGCCTGTCTGCCGCAGCGGCCATTTTCAGAACCGAACTCAGCCCAAACGGATGCATTGGTTATGTACAGCGGCTAAGGAGTGGCGTATCCTAGCTAATGATGCCTAACACACTAGACTAGAAATGTGAGCGCAATTTATGGATAAAAAAATTATTTCAGGATCATTTTGGCTCTCATTTGGGAGCATTTTTTCGCGGATTTTAGGGGTGGTTTACCTGATTCCGTGGTTGGCGATGATTGGGTCGCCGCAACATCAAACCGTGGCACAGGCGTTGTTTAACACAGCCTACACGCCATACGCGCTGTTTATTGCGCTGGGGACCGCGGGCTTTCCGTCCGCCATTGCCCGACGAGTCGCGTTTTTTAATGGTGAAGACAGTTTCACTAATTCAAAGCACATTGCGGTCGCGGGGTTTGGCTTCATGGTCGTTTCTGGGGTCATCTGTGGGGCCTTGCTCTATGGAATCGCGCCGGTCCTAGCGGCAAACAGTCCCGTTAGTTCGGTGGCGAACGCGACGATTGCGATTCGGTGCTTAGTGCCAGCCATTGTAATTTTACCGTCAATGAGTATCTTGCGGGGCTGGTTTCAGGGAAACGGGGACCTCAAGCCGTTTGGGATTTCCCAACTATGGGAACAATTTATTCGAATTATTGTTATTTTAGGTGGGACCTATTGGCTGATTGAAGTCGGTCATCAAGGTTACGTGCAGGCGGTCTTCGTGAGCGTGGCGGCGGCCTTTGTGGGAGCCATTGCGAGTTACCTGTACCTGTTGGGCCACTTATGGCGCCAACGGGGTGAGTATCGGCGTTTAACGGCCCAGAGTCAGGACGGTAAGCAGCATGCGGCAAGCCACCTGTTGAAAATGATTGGCTACGAGTCGATTCCGTTTGTGATCGTTGGTTCTGGAATTACCCTGAGTCAATTAGTGGACCAGTTGTTTTTCAAGCAAATTATGCAAGGACTGTTACATCAGTCGGCGGCGATGACCCAGTACGTCTTTACGATCTTCTCGGCTAACCCCAATAAGATCACCACGGTCATTGTCTCGCTGGCCATGGCGGTGGCGGAAACGTCACTCCCATTGTTGGCTGGTAAACTCAGTGATATCAAGGCTAACCGGTCTCAAATCGGCGCGTTACTGACCAACAACTTTCAACTCTTAACGTTCGTCCTCTTGCCGTTAGTTATCATGGTCAGTGCCTTTGCCTACCCCACTTATGGCATTTTCTTTAACTTCGATGGTGCCGGTGCCACCTATCTGGTAGCCAACGTCTGGCAAAGTCTGGTCTTAGGACTGGCGTTAGACTTTTTGACGGTCTTGCAGGCCCTGCGGATGAGCAAAAAAGCGACGACGTATCTACTGATCGGTCTAGGTATTAAAATCGTGCTACAACTCCCATTAGTCTATGTTTTCCAAGGCTACGGGGCGCTGTTGACCACGGCGATTGCCTTTGGGTGGATCACGATTGCCAGTTGGCGTCTGATTCGTCGGAGCTATGCGGTCAAATTGGACGCTATCCTGCCGATCATCAAGCTCAACTTGGTCTTTGCCGTAGCGGCCACAGTGCTGGTCGATGGCTGTCAATGGTTATTCGGCCACGTTTTCTTTACGGGAAAATTGCTGACGATGGGGTACGTGGGCGTGCTCGGTTTACTGACATTGGGCCTGTACGTTTGGCTTGCGAACCGGTTGGGTGTCGCTCAGTTGATTTTTAAACGGCCGTTAAAGGTCGCGCTTCACCGGTAGCTAAAAACGCTGACAAATTTGTCGCGTTTTTTTTTCGGTCAAAGTTGAGGGGAAGTGCGTAAATTGTGAAAGTAAAACGTTCAACCTGATATGTAATGGTTTGTGTGAAAGCCTGACTCCCAGTTCATTTATTGACTTGTCAAACACCCCCTGAATTAGTTTTTCACGGGCACTAACCCCACTAGTGGCCGCCTTGAAATGAACAGCGGATTTTAATCCTAAAAAGCGATTGCTTGTAACGGCTTTCATTGCTACTCTGGGATTGTGCATAATCTTATCTTCCAGGGAGGCATTTTAGTTATGGGGAAACATTATTGGCGTCATATACTTATGGGAACGGTCTTAGTTCCCGCACTAATCGCGGGTGGGGTTGATTTATCAGCCAATGCCAGCACGGCAAAGGTCACGACTAAGTCTGACAACTACACCATGCCAACGGAGCAACCGGGGTACAAGTCGATTCCAAAGAAGTACAAAACGGCCATTCCAGTGCAAGTGCTGGGGATCAATGACCTGCACGGGGGTCTGGAAACAACGGGTTCCGTAAATATTGGATCGAGTACCTATCAGGGCGTCGGGACGGTCAACCGGTTAGCGGCTGGATTGGACCAAGCGCAGCACCATTTCAAGGCGGTACAGCACTCGAACAACACGTTTAGAGTGGAAGCCGGCGACATGGTTGGCGCCTCGCCAGCCAACTCAACGCTGTTGGCGCACGAATCGACCATGCACACGCTGCGGGCGATGAAATTTCAGATCGGGACGTTGGGAAACCACGAGTTTGACCACGGTCTGGGTGAATTTAACCGCATCCTGACTGGTCAAAAGCCAGCTGCCACGGCGTCGCAATTGATTAAAGATTACCCGCATCAAAACTCTAATATTAAATTAGTTGTGGCCAATGTGGTTAAGAAGAGTAACAACAAGCGGCCTTATGGGTACAAGCCATACGTGATCAAGACGGTAAAGGCTCACGGTAAGACGGCTAAGGTTGGGTTTATCGGCATCGAAACGACCGATTTGCCAACGTTGACGTTACTCCAAAATTACCAAGATTATAAGATTTTGGATGAAGCCAAGACCATTAAGAAGTACGACCGCATCTTGAATAGGAAAGGTGTGAAGGCAGTCGTCGTCTTAGCCCACACCGGGGTTTCAACGTACGGTAAAAAAACTACTGGAACGGCCGTTGACATCTTGAAGAAGGTCAACCAGACTGATCCGAAGAACAATATTGGTCTGTACGTGGCGGGACATTCTCACCAGTATGCGAACGCCACGGTCGGTAAGACCCACGTCGTACAAGCCGTTTACACTGGGAAGGCCTACAACAACACGCAGGGATACATCAACCCGAAGACGGGTAAGTTTATGCGGCTTGTTTCACACGTTTACCCTGTTCTGCCAAAGACGTTAGCACCAAAGATCAAGGATAACGCTAAGGTTTCAGCGATCGTTGCCGATGCCGACAAGCGCGTTGCACCACAGGTTAACGCCGTAATCGGGAAGGCCGCAACTGCCGAAACCATTACGGGTCGTTTGAACAACTCGAAGACCATGGAAAATGCGGCCGGTGAATTGGTCGTGGACGGTCAACTTTACGAGGCCAACAAGGTCGGGAGCAAGGCTGACTTTGCGATGACTAACAACGGTGGGGTCCGTTCAGACCTGGTGGTTCAACCCGACAAGTCCATCACTTGGGGTGCTGCCACGGCCGTTCAACCATTTGGGAACATCCTGCAAGTCGTTTCCATGACTGGTCAACAGATCAAAGACGCGCTGAACCAACAGTACGACCAGAAGCAACAGTACTATCTGCAGATTTCTGGCTTGAAGTACACCTATGCCGACAATCCAGCCGGTGGGGCCGATACGCCTTACAAGGTTGAACAGATTACCAAGGCTAACGGTGATCCAGTCGAAATGGATGCCACTTACAATGTGGTCATCAATGACTTCCTGCATGGCGGTGGGGATGACTTCGCAGCCTTCAAGGACACCAAGATCGTTTCTTCAATTGGGACGGATACCGATACGTTCGTCAACTACATCAAGGATATGACGGCCGCCGGGACACCCGTTCAAGCACCAAAATTGGATCGAAAAGTCTACTTGGGTGCCAACTAAGCTTAAAATTTTCTCCTCTAAATTAAACGAAAAACCTGGGCTAACATGGCTCAGGTTTTTTCTATATGGTCAGTTTCAGGGCTGAACCGTCAAAATATGTAAGTTGTAAAATTGTAACAAATTAAGTTACCTGTAACCTCAATGATTCCAGCTAAAATCAGGTATAAAAGACAAAACCAGCTCGACCGCGTTTAAGTGACGGTCGGGCTGATTTTGATGTTCTAAGTTGAGGAAGCTAGTTGACTAGGGCTAACTTCACAAGTACATTCTAACACGTAATGTGGTTAAAAGCGAACCTAATCGTTTTGTTACGTTAGGTGTTTACCTAATGAACAACGTGTGATATCAATCAATACCCAAGGGGAAGTTAGTTTAAAGAGTGACGGGTTTTATCTGTTAGTTAAAAAACAGAAATAACGGCAAAAAGGGAGACTGAAGTGACCGATTGCCGCATAAAAAAATTAATTAAAAATTGTCTTGCAATCTCGAACAAGTGTTCGTATAATATAAACAACAGCTGAAAGGGGGTCGTCACAATGGATTATCGTCAGGAACCGCATGGACTATTTTTCATGATCGATAACAAATCGTTTTATGCCAGCGTGGAGAGTGTGACACGGGGGTTGAACCCGCTGAAGTCAGTCATCGTTGTCATGTCTGAGGCCGATAACACCGGGAGTGGCTTAGTGTTGGCAGCGTCACCAATGGCAAAAAAACTATTTGGCATCAGCAACGTGTCGCGGCAATACGAAGTGCCGGATGACCCCCGAATCTTAGTCGTTCCACCGCGGATGAACCATTATATTAAAATGAATTTGGCAGTCAATCGCATTTTTCGTCAGTTTGTGGCAGACGCGGACTGTTTTCCGTATTCGATTGATGAATCGATCTTAGATATGACGTACTCTTGGCGGTTGTTTGGGGAGACCCCAGAAGCCGTTGCGCGGACGATTCAACTGCGGATTCGTCACGAATTAGGGCTCTACACGACGGTCGGGATTGGTGAAAATCCGGTGCAAGCAAAGCTGGCGTTAGATCTACAGGCCAAGCATGATCACGAATTGATTGGTCGGCTGACCTATGAGACATTTCCGGAAAAGATTTGGCCAATTACCAAGTTGGAGAAGGTCTGGAGCATTGGTCATCGGACGGCCGCTCATTTACAGCGGTTAGGGATTCACAACATGGGAGATCTTGCCAAGATCAATCCTTACGAGTTGCATCAAGAGATGGGGATCATTGGCGATCAGTTATTTGCGTTGGCCTGGGGAATCGACCGGAGTCAGTTACACCAGTTACGGCCCGCGAAGGAAAAGAGTTGGAGCAATTCACAAGTGTTACCGCGAAACTATAGTGTTCAAAGTGAGATTGAATTGGTCATTCGTGAGATCGGTCAGCAAGTCACATCACGGATGCGGCATCATCGCCAACAGGCGGCATGTGTCAGTTTGGGCATCGGATTTGCTTGGGATGGCAAATCTGGAGATGGTCGTAGCGGGATGAATCACACGCGACGTATTGACCCGACCGATAATGGCCAGACGATTGTTGCAACGTTGCTTGCGCTGTTTCGTGAGCATTGGGATGGCCAACCCGTCCGTAATATTGGGGTGGGACTGTCACGATTAAGTGCGAGTCGTCAATTACAACTAGATTTATTTCAGGATCCGCAGCGGCAGATTAAAAATGACCAGTTTGATCGGGTCATCGATAAGTTACGGGATCAGTTTGGTAAGACAGCTATCATTCCGGCCAGCAGTTTAATGCCTGGTGGGACGATGCTCCGGCGGGCGGCCCTAGTTGGTGGACACAATGGGGGGAATAGTTTTGATTGATTGTGAGCAGGAGGCCAAGCTGATTGGAAGTCGGCTGCAGGAACACTTTACGCCGCAGTGGCACTGTCAGTACCGCATCGACGTGGTCAACAATCAGTATGGAGCAGAATTTAATTTCTTTTTGGATATTCGACGACGAAATCATCGCGAACGGTCGATTCCCTTACACAGCCTGCAGACGACGGACTTGACGGTGTTGGAACAAGTCATCAACGGGGTACGGCAACAGACGGAGTTGACGTTAAACTTCGTTGATTTTGGTCACGTCCGCTGGCCAGAAAGTCAACGGTGGATTCGGTAAGGACGTGAGAGGCGATGCACTTAAAACGACTACCAGATGACAAGACAGCTACGGCCTTTTTTCAGCACGATTATCAAGATCGCGGGATGCTGAAGTGGGGCGGTTTCTATTTATCTGACCATACCAGTGCGCTAGCTAAGATGCATGCGGCAGAACAAATAGAAGCGCCATTGCCGGAACAAGACATCGCTGAAGTTAGTCAGAAGTTAGCGCGGGCTTGGCACGCCCAACAGCCGGTGCATCTCCAGCTAAATGTGATGGATGATGATCAAGTCCTCAAGCTGGTTGATGGCATTGTTTGCGGTATCAATGACGATCGAATCGTTTTGCGACTGGCGTCCGGGCGCTATCGTCGCTTACAGTTGGGGGAGATTCGGTGTGTGCAATCGTCAAGTTTGGGCCTAAAACGTTAGCAAGGGGAACGTTCCTACCGCACGACCGGTATTCGCGTTCCCCTTGTTGGAGATTGAGTTATGGTGTGTTTCTCAGGCGGGTTCTAGCTCGCCTCGGGGCAAGTATAACATTGTGCTGGTCAATTGAGCAGTTTTTCGATAGTGAAAGTTGGTTTAAAAAAGACGCCAACCCGTAGTTTAACGGGGATGGCGTCTGATGAAAAATCCTAGAAATTGTTGCTAGTCGTTTGCATGAGTTCGGCGCCCTTGTTAACGAGCAGGTAGCCAGCACCGTTAGCGGTGAACTGGATCCCTTCGAATTCACGTTGACCATTGAGGTTCGTGGCTTCGACTTGACTAGGCTTCAACTTACCCAGCTTGGAAACGGGGACGGAAGAGATACTACTGTCGGAGACGAAGTATAACCGATTGCGTTTCTGGTTGTAGGCCATGGACTGAGGCTTTGTTCCTGGACGATAACGCAGTCCTTGCATGACTAGGTGGAACTTAACGGACTTACTGTTGATCTTTCCCTTGTAGATCTTAACGGCGCCCTTAGGTGACCAACCACCATTAGAGTAAGTGAAGAAGTAGGCGTTGCCGTTCTTATCAAATGTCAGGTTAGAACCCATGGTGACCGTGCTCTTCAAGGTGAAGTTGATTTTCTTAACGGGTTTCAGAGAGGTTTTAGAAACCTGTTGTACGTTAGTTGCGGCTTTAACGGGCTTACCAATGAACCAGAGCTGACCATTCTTGGGGTTCATCGCCAGTGATTGACCGTGACCGGTGTTGAAGGTTGGTCCGATTTTAACGTTGGCCATGATAGCCCTGTCAGTACTAGTCATCTTGCCAACGGAATGGTCATACGTTGCTCGGCGCAAGGCGTCCATGTGGTTCGTGCTGATGCCAAATTTGCTCCGCAGTGCGCCGAGGTTATAACGAACGATCCAGCCACGAGTGCTTTGACTGCTGGTTGTAATCAGTTCGTAGAGCGTGTTGCCGTCCTTAGAAAGGACTTCACTTTGAGGGTTGCCCCAGTCGGCGGATCTGTTGTAAGTGACGGGCAGGAAGACGTTGGATTTAAACGTAACCTTTTTCCCCTTGGTGCTACTGATACTTGTGGGTGCGGTTTGGAAAATGTAGCTGTAGCTTTGCTTGAAGGCGTAACGTGGAACAAACATGTTCTTGTTCTTAACGGTCTTGTACTTGTTTACGTTGTAGTTGGCTAATGCGCTCCCATGTTGTGTATACGTTTTGGCCTGAGCCAATGTGGTAGTTCCCCCGACAAACAGGGCAGCTGCGGCTAAAGCCGTGAATAATGCTGCTTTTCTCATGATGAATGATTCCCCTCCGAAATATGTCATTTGAAACGGGTTACATAACTATTTAACCACAAATTAGTCATTGTGGTGCATTTAATTTCAATAAGAGTAACTTAGTCGCAACAATGGCGAACAAAAAGAGAGTGGGACGAAAGGCGGTTAGTCAATGAGCATTAACGTCGATAGACGAATAATCCTGGTCTTGGATTGTTTGGCTATCGGGGTTAAGCGGAGTTGACTGCCTTTTGGCGCACGTTTCCGCTATATGCGTTCGAAGCGTAAAACGGGTCTAGGAATTTTGTCCCAGACCCCTTTTTTTAGCCTGAATACGGGGTTAATCGACCGATTGCAGGGCATCAAGCATGTTAATATGTTTCAGCTTACGGTGCATGAAGAACATGACGAAGAGGCTAAATGCCAGGGTCAAGGCGGCCGCATAGACGTAGCTGAGGGGATGGATTCCCGGTGAGAACATGAGGTTATTGGTTTCGGCCGTTTGGAGAATATAGGTGTGCAGCCAATCCCCGAAGAAGCAACCGACAACGATTCCCATGACGGTCAGAATCAAGTTTTCACGGAAGATATACATGGTGACCTCGCCGTCATAGAAACCGAGAACCTTGATCGTCGACAATTCCCGAATTCGTTCGGAAACGTTGATGTTGGTCAGGTTGTAGAGGACGACGAGCGCCAAAGCACCGGCCGCAATGACGAAGATCAAGACAACGAGATTCATACTATCTAGCATCTGGAAGCTAGTTTTCTTCTGGGTACTGAGAAGAGTCACGTTCAACATGCCCGTGTGTTTGAGCAGGTTATTGGCAAAGGTGTTCTCTTTCTTTTGATGGTGCGCGTTGAACTGGACCAGGTTCCCGTTGTAGACCGGATGCTGGTCAAATAACTGTTGGTAATAGGCCGGTGAGAGGTAGATGAAATGTTCCATGTAGTTCTCGGCGATGGCTGCGACCCGGACGTTTTGCGCGGTGCGGTTGCCCAATTTGATAGGAAGCTGGTCGCCGACCTTCACGTGGTAAAGCTTGGCGAGCTTCTCGTCGATAATCGCCCCGTGATTGCTCAGTTGATAGGCCCGGTGAGTCTGCCGGTCACGCAGGACGACGAATTTCTTCAACTGTTGGGGATGTTGAGGAACACTCAGGGTGGCGGTTTGGACGGCAACCCCGGACTTTTCCACGGTGACCTGAGCTTGCTTGAGCACGAGGTCGTTGTGGTAGAGCTTTTCCGAGTGAAGGGCCTGCCGCTGCTTGGCAGTCTGTGAGCCGTTACGCACGACAATCGCGTCGTAATGCCAGAGTTGATTGAATTGCTTGAGGCTGATATCGCCAATAGAATCCTTCAGGCCAAAGCCGGTGATCATCATCGCCATACAGCCGGCAATGCCTAACACCGTCATCAACAGGCGTTGTTTGTAGCGAAAGAGGTTCCGGAGGGTCACCTTGTGATTGAAGTTTAGCCGGTTCCAAAGGCCGTGCCAATGCTCCAACCACAGTGTTTTGCCGGCTTTGGGGGCCTTGGGCAGCATCAGAGTCGCTGGCGAGCTACGCAGGTCGACCCGTAAAACGATGAGGGCACTGCCCATGGTGCAGAGGAGTGCAATGACCAGTGCAATCAGAATATCCGTCCAGATATACTGCGCAGAGATCGGTGGCAAGTTATACATCGTTCCGTAGGCCTGTGCGATGAATCGAGGAAAGAAATTGACGCCAAATCCCACGCCGACTAAGGTGCCGAGCAGACTGGCTAGCCCGCCGTAGAGTAAAAATTCGCTCCCAATAACGGTGTTGCTGTACCCTAGGGCTTTCAACGTTCCCATCTGAATACGGAGTTCGGCCACCATCCGGGTCATGGTCGTCAAACAGATCAACGCGGCGATGGCGATAAAGAAGAGCGGAAAGACCGTAGACAGGGCCACGACCCGTTGTGTGTTCTCGTGATATTCGCTGTAACCGGGATTAGCGGCACGACTGGTGTACAGGTAAGTCGGCTGACTAATCGCGTTAATCCTTGCTTGGGCCTGCTTGATTTGGGCTTGGGCCTTTTGAAGAATGGGAGAATTGACTGGCAATTGTTGGGCCAACTGCTGAACTTTGGCGGCTTGAGGGACCAGTTGAGCCTTAGCCTGTTTTTGTAACTGAGCTTGGCGTTTGGCCGCTTGTGGTTTCAACCAACGCTTGAGTTTAGCAGTGTTGGCGCGATTGATTCGGTTATATTTGGCCGTGTAAGGGGTCACGTGTCGCAGGTTTTTAAAGCCAACATCGATTCTGCTGGCGACCGTGGCGGTCAGTGTCCCGGGCTTGACCAGTGCAAAGTAATCCAGCGTGCCCTTACCCACATTGGTCACCCCACGGTCGGTCGTTTCCACGTAGCGGGGAGAATTGACGAAGCCAACGATTTTAAAGCTCCGCCGTTTGAATTGCCGGTTGAGTTGGCTCGTCGTGTCGATACGATAGGTGGTGCCTAACTTGAGCTTGGGTTGGCCCGTGCGTGCCTGCTGGTCTAAAACAATTTCGTTAGCCTTGCGGGGAAGACGACCACTGACGAGCGCAACGCGGTTCAATTTTTGTGTCGTTGGGAGTTCGGCGACCCGGACAACCTGATTATTGTTTAACTGATTAATGTCTAAGTAATTGACGGCTTGATAGGTAAGTTGACTACGATGTTGGTGTAAAACAGCGAGGTCGCTCTTGGTCAAGCCGGCCGTGGATTGAACGCTGTTGGTTGCTAATTTCTGTTGCGCATAGTAGTCGGTTGCGGCCTGTGACATGTCGGGACCCGTTGCACGAATCCCGGTGTAAAAGGCCACGCCGAGAAAAATAATCAACATGATCGAGAAAAAACGGGCCTTGGAGTGACCAATTTCACGAAAAAGAACTTTCCAAAATGAATTTGTCATGAGGGCCACCTACCATTCAATTTCAGCGATTGGCGTGGGTTGCGGATTCTGTTGAATCGATTGGACCCGGGCATCGTTGATGTGGATAATCTGGTCGCCCATCTTGGCAATCGCCCCGTTGTGGGTCACGATGATGACGGTCATATTGGTTTGTCTTGCGCCGTCTTGAATAACCTGGAGAACCTGTTTTCCCGTTTGGTAATCCAGTGCGCCAGTGGGTTCGTCGCATAAAAGCAGTTTGGGATTCTTCGCGATGGCTCTGGCGATGGCGACCCGTTGCTGTTCCCCGCCAGAAAGTTGGGCCGGAAAGTTGCCAGCACGTTGGTCTAAGCCGACTAAGGCTAACGTTTCGTCAACGTCGCGAGCGTCGCTGGTAATTTGCGAGGCCAGTTCCACATTTTCCTTGGCGGTCAGATTGGGAACGAGGTTGTAAAATTGGAAGACGAAGCCGACATCTTGTCGCCGGTACGTGGTCAGCTGCTTGGCGTTGAGTTGCGCGATGTCCTTGCCATCAATCAAGACCTGACCGCTAGTGGGACTGTCCATGCCGCCAAGGATATTAAGCAGGGTGGATTTTCCGGCACCGCTGGGACCGAGAATCGTGACCACCTGACCCTGCTCGACACTAAAAGAAATATCGTGATTGGCGGTTGTCTCTTGATCACCCTGAACGAACTTACGGGTTTCGTTTTTAACTTCGATGTAAGCCATATATGTATGCTCCTGTTCTATGGTGGGGCGATTCAGTCAACCCCCAGTATATATTACGTTAATTGTAGACGGCCAGACCAGGAAACACAACGGAAACCGGTTACAGGACGATAGAAAAAAACTAGCAACGCCGAATTGACGTGCTAGTCTTGAGTGGAATTAAGCTTGGTCGGCAGGTAAGACGTGAAGCGTTGCCGTGGTGGGACCGGCCGATGTCATCTTTGGTAAGGAACGTTGACCATCGTACTTCGCGCGGTACGCAGCGGTAATTTTGGCATCTAATTCCGGTGTCCGGTCGGCGGGCTCAAAGCGAGCGGCGAAGTCGTGGTCACCCACGCTGATTTCACCGGCGGATTGAGCGACGGCGGCCATGTACCAGTTCGTCTGTTGGCCGTTCCAGCCACGGGAGTAAACATTGCCGTCCACGACGACTTCCCAAACCGGTGATTCTTCTTCAAAGGTTGCCATGTCTGTTTGGTATGGCTTCATTGTTAATGTCTTGTTGTTTAAAAATAGGTCTAATTGTTCTGGTGTCCATTGTGTTAGGGTTTGATCCATGATGAAGTCCTCCATTTACGGGTTCTCAACGGTCAGTATGTGCGGGTGATTAATAAATTCTAACTATCACTTACGATTTGTAAGTATATTCCTAATGATTATGAAGAAATATACCCATTATGACTAATCTGCTAGTTAATATCTGAATATTAGGCCGTTCCAGATGGTGTAAAAGTCTCCCGATGCCCGTTGCACCAGTGGTTACCGTCTGTTCTACAGTGGTAAGTTGAAACTGAGAAAATAATGGCGTTAAACGGGTAAAAGTTGGTATACTGACGGTATAAATACCCATGGGGGCATATAGGAGGACGTGAAAATGAAAATCATCATTATTGGTGGCGTTGCTGGCGGAATGTCGGCCGCGACCCGGTTACGTCGGCTGGATGAGCAAGCCGAGATTACTGTCTACGAAAAGGGACCCTACGTGTCGTTTGCGAACTGTGGTCTGCCGTTTCATCTTTCCGGTGAAATTGCCGACCGCGACGATTTGATCGTCCAGAGTGCGACCAAACTACGGCAACGGTTTAACTTGAACGTTCAGCCCAACCACGAAGTCCTCGCCATCCACCCGGCGGAGAAGACGGTGGCGGTCCGTCATGCGGGGAAAGTCCAGATCGACCATTACGACCGGTTGATTTTAGCGCCGGGGTCACGGCCAATCGCTCCTGATTTACCGGGTTTGGCCGCAGCTAAGTCAGTTTTTACCCTACATACGATTCCTGACCTCGACCGAATCATGGCGACGGTCAATGAAGCAACGACTAAGCGCGTGTTATTGGTTGGCGGTGGCTTCATTGGTTTGGAAGTTGCTGAAAGCCTGCGACAGCGCGGATTGGCCGTGACCATCGTTGAACGGGCGGGCCACTTGTTGCCGCCGCTGGACGACGAGATGGCGGCAATGGTTCAAAACGAGCTAATCCGTAATGGCGTTCATATTTTGACCAATCAAGCGGTTAAGTCGTTCACGAATGACGGCCATGTAGCGGTGTTGGACGATGGGACGCGACTTGCTGCCGACCTGACCATTTTAGCGGTTGGCGTGCGGCCAGCCAGTGAATTGGCCAAGGCGGCTGGCCTGAAGTTAGGCTGGCACGAGGGTATCGTGGTCGACAACCATTACCAGACCAGTGACCCGAATATTTATGCGGTTGGGGATGCCATTTTGGTTAAGCAACAGTTGACCGGTCACGCCACACTGATTCCGCTGGCGTCACCGGCCAACCGTCAAGGACGCCAGGTCGCCGATAATGTGATGGGAATTGCGCACCCTAACCGTGGTAGTTTGGGTACCGCCATTGTCCGGGCGTTCGGATTAACGGCGGCAATGACGGGTCTCAGTGAACAGCAAGTTCGCCAAGACCAACTGGCCTATCAGGTCGTTCACGTTCGGGGTCAGAACCACGCCAGCTATTTCCCAAATGGGACGCCGATGACTCTCAAGCTGATATTTGACCCACAAAACGGGAAAATTTATGGGGCACAAGGTGTCGGTGCTCAGGGTGTCGACAAACGAATCGACGTGTTAGCGACCGCTATCAAGGGTGGGTTAACGATCGATGACCTGCCGGAATTGGAATTGACCTACGCACCACCGTTTGGGTCGGCCAAGGATCCCGTAAACATGCTGGGTTACGCGGCGGAGAATCTGGCGGCGGGTCTCAGTAAATCCATTCAGTGGCACGAGTTACCAGCGACATTAGCAGCGGGCAAACAGCTGCTGGACGTGCGCAATCCCGACGAGTTACGGGATGATGGCCACTTTCCAGATAGCCTAAACCTTCCACTGGACCAATTGCGGGAGCGACTGAATGAGCTAGACCCACAGCAACCGTACGTGGTCAGCTGTTTTAGCGGTCAACGTAGCTACATCGCCGAGCGAATCCTACGGCAAAGGGGCTTTGACGTCGTAAATTTGGATGGGGCTTTTGCCCTCTACAGAGAAGTCCGTCCACAAGATTTAATTAAAGACTAAGGTAATAGCATCCCAAGAAAACTGGGGTGCCTTTTTAGGGTCGTCAGACTGTGTAATGGGTGAAGCGGCCGGACTCCTTGGCAATCGGAGTGGGGGATTTCCGCCAATTAACCACTCAAAATTTTTAGTCAAAAAATCAACTTATCCTCTTGCCTTCGTCCTACACGAAGGTATTATACTCAGACTCATGAGCACTTAAGGAGGATGAACACATGCCAACAATTACAGAGACGTTTGACTTAAATAACGGATTGAAAATGCCTAAGGTTGGATTTGGGACCTGGCAGACGCGCCCTGGTAAGGAAACTTACGACGCCGTCAGCAATGCCTTGAAGGCGGGCTACCATTTCATCGATACCGCTAAGGCATATCAAAACGAACAGAGTGTCGGTGAAGCCATTGCCGCTAGCGACGTTGCTCGCGAAGATATCTTTGTGCAGACGAAGTTGCCCGCTGAATCAAAGACTTACGATGAAGCAATGGCTGACTTTGATAGCAGTTTAACTGCACTGGACTTGGACTACGTTGATTCCTACATCATCCACGCGCCGTGGCCTTGGGCACAAATGGGGTCCAACCATGATGCCGAAAACCGCGACGTTTGGCGGGCTATGCAAGATATTTACAAGAGTGGCCGGGCCAAGGCGGTTGGGGTGTCCAACTTCAACTCGCATGACCTGGAAAACCTGTTGACTTGGGATGGTCTCACGGTGACGCCCGCCGTTGACCAGATTCAGTACTACGTGGGCCATACGCAAGATTCCATCGTGAAAACGGCCGAAGCCAACAAAATCTTGGTTCAGGCCTACTCACCACTGGCAACCGGTGGCTTGGTCGACAGCCCTGAGCTGGAACGGGTCGCTGGCAACTATGGCGTTTCCATTCCCCAGTTGGCCTTGCGCTTCGTGATTCAAAATGGCGTTGCCCCACTCCCTAAGGCGCGGGCAATGGCCCATGTCGAAGCCAATGCCCAACTCGATTTTGAAATCAACGACAAGGACATGGCGTTCTTGAACCGCTTGAGTGACGCTAACGGTTGGCATCCAGTCGGAGATTAGAAAATAAATACTGGCATTAATGATACGAATTTTCAATATTAAGAACAAGATTTAGTAACGAAAACAATTTGAACTTACTGATATGACCTATCAGAAAGCCGCCCAACCGATACTCCCCCGTTTCGGTTGGGCGGCTTTGCGTTCTGAATGGTGAGCGGTCTTTGAAGATAATTAGTGGCAAGCTAAGGATGATCTATATGAGTAAAGCTGGCGCCAAGGGTGACCGAATTTGAGCTGGTAGCCGTTACCACCAAGGCTTCAGCAGAGTAGAGTAGACGGGCGATTGTTACCCGGAGATACGAAAAGGCCTGGACAATTTTCCAGGCCTTTTGTGACTTCAAATTTATTTTGACGCACGCTTTTAATTTTCAGTTGGCGTTAATTCTGCGCGAATCTGTTCCAAGAGGGCTTGCGCGGCGACTGATAGGCGTTGACCTTTCAGCCAGACTAGGCTTGAGCCAGACGAGGTTCGCGGTTCAAGCGGCACGAAGGCCAAGTCGGATTGATTGGTGTTGATGATGCCATCCAGCCCTAACGCGTTACCGACGCCGGCTGAGACCAGTAGCGACGCATTGTATAGCAGGTTGTAAGTCGCCGTGACGTCCAAGTCAGCCCATTCGAGGCCAAAGAGGTCATGAATCCGCTGACTGCCGCCCTGCTGTGGCAAGATGAGCTTGGTGTGCGCGACATCCTCGAGGCTTACCGTGGCCTGTTGCGCTAACGGTGAGCGGCTCTGGACCAACAGTCCCCAGCGACTCTCACCCGGTAAGCGTAAGAAATCGTAGTCGGTCTTATCGGTGGGTTCCATGACGACCCCAAAGTCGAAGACGCCTGAACTCAGCTGCTGGTGGATCTCGCTGGCGTCCGTGCTGACAAGGTTGATTTGAACGTGGGGATGCGCCTGATTCAAGTGACCAATGGCCTGTGCTACGGTCAACATGCTACGCGCTTCGGCACTCCCGACGAAGACGGCGCCGCTGATATCCTGTTCTTGGTGGATATTGGCCATCGTTTTATCGGTTAAGGACAGAATCTGTTTGGCCTGGTTGGCAAAGTAGTCGCCGGCAGCCGTGAGTTGAATGGTCCGATTGCCCCGTTCAAAGAGCACAGTCCCCAGTTCGGCCTCCAGTTCCTGCAACTGACGGGATACGGTGGGTTGTGAGACGTGGAGGCGGGCCGCAGCCTTACTAATATTTTTTTCCTGAACGACCATCAAAAAGTAACGTAATACGCGAAGTTCCGTCGTCACCATCTCCTATAGCTAATTTGTATACCATTTGATTTAATCTAAGCATTCGACATATCAAAAGTCAAGCCATAAGATGGGACTTGTAGACAACAGCAGAAAGGAAGGGGTCACATGGAAAAGTGGACAGTGCAACGTCTCCAGGCCTTCGCCGCGGCCGATGACCTGCGCATCTCACCATTTTACAGCGACGGCAAGACTTACGGCACGCCGACCTGGATCTGGTCCGTGGTCGTCGGTGACCACTTATACGTTCGTGCTTGGAACGGTCAGTGTTCATCGTGGTATCAGTCGGCGGTCAGCCAGCGCGCCGGGCGAATCTACCTAGACGGTTGTAACTTTGAGGTGAGGTTTAGCCCGATTCAAGGAGATGTGGAATTGACCACTAAGATTGACGCTGCCTATCGCCAAAAATATGGGTCCAGCGCTTACGTCCAACCCATGCTCCAGGCAGGACCACAGTCGGCGACCGTCGAAATTTTACCAGCATAGAAAGGCGAGGGGGAATCCAAATGAAAATCAATGAGGCCGCAAAGCAGCTCCAAACCAGTGCGTGGACACTGCGCTATTACGAACAGGTCGGGATTATGGCGCCGGTCGCGAGAATCAGTGGCATGCGCGATTACACGGCCGCGGATATTGCCCAGATCAAGAGCATCTTGGACCTACGTGACTGTGGCGTGACGATTGAGGAGATCAAGCAGTTACAGGCGGAAAACTCAGTTGCGGGCCAACGTCAGATTTTGACTATGCAGGCTACGGAATTACGTACCCAAATTGATCAGCTGCAGGATTCCCTCGAACGCCTAGAAACAAAGATTACCCGGTTACCGGCGTACATTGATTAATTGAACGGGTAGTGAGCTTATATGTAAATTAGTCAAAATGGCTGGCGAGCAGCAGTCATGACTTAAACAAACTGGAGGAAGTTTTAAAATGACTAAAATTATGATTCTCGGTGCCCATGGCGCTATGGCCCGCATCTTAACGGACCGTCTATTAAACGAAACGACGGACACCCTGACCTTATTTCTGCGGGATGCCGCACGGTTGAGCCAATACGACGATAATGACCGGGTTACTTTGGTCGATGGTGACGTGCGTGACACGGTGGCAGTTGTTAAGGCAATGGCTGACGCAGATATTGTGTACGCCAACTTGGGCGGTCAGGACCTCGATGTCCAGACACAGAGCGTGGTCGATGCCATGCACCAAACGGGCAAGCAACGGTTCCTTTACATCAGCTCACTCGGCGCCCAGAATGAGGTTGGCGGTAAATTTGGCGAGTGGAATGAAGGGATGATTGGGGCTTATTTACCAGCTTTCCGGAGAACGGCGGACCTGGTTGCCAAGTCCGGGTTGACGTACACTGAAATTCGACCGGCTTGGTTGACGAACAATGACGAGGTCGACTACGAAACGTTGACGGTGGCCGAGGGCTTCAAGGGGACCGAGGTTTCTCGTCGGAGCGTTGCGGATTTTGCCTTCAACGTGATTCAGGCGCCCGACACGTTCCAGAATGCGAGTGTTGGTTTGGCCAAGGCTGGGACTGCTGGCGACCAGCCCAGCTGGTTCTAAGGGGGCAATGCGATGACAGTTATTGACGTCTTTGCGCACGTGTTGCCGCCGACATTCTTAGCCCGGATGAACGCGATTCACCCGGATATCTTGGCGAAGTTTCCGTATATGAAAAATCAGCTGTTAACGGACGTGGCGCAACACCGCGCATCGTTAACGGCTGATCATCAACAGATTATTTCAGCGGTCAATTTGAATCCCGAAGATTTTGTCGACCCTGAGCAGGCGGCCGAACTCTGCCGGGCCGCTAACGATGAAATTGCGACCACCGTGCGCGCCAACCGCGATATTTTCCCAGCTGGTGTGGCGATGTTACCTATGAGCAACGTACCCGCCGCGTTAAAGATCATCGACGAACAGGTTGCCGGCAGTGATGCGTTGGTCGGGGTCCAGCTCTTCACGCAGGCCATGAGGGAACCCATCACGGCTCCGGCATACGAACCGATTTTTGCCAGGATGGCGGCAATCAACGCGCCCATCTGGCTCCACCCCGTGTTTGACATGCGTAAGCCGGATAATAATCTGACCTTTAGCTGGGAATACGAGCTGACCCAGGCCATGTACGGCATTGTGGCGGCCCGCTATTTCCGCAAGTATCCGGGATTAAAGGTCATCGTCCACCATGCTGGGGCGATGGTGCCGTACTTTAGTCAACGCATCAAGTATATTCAAACCGCGGAAGACTACGCGGACTTTCAGAAATTTTACGTGGATACGGCCATTTTAGGAAATCCGTTGGCCTTAGATCTCGCCGCCGATTTCTTTGGTAGCGACCACGTGTTATTTGGGACTGACGCGCCATTCGGCATTCCACCAGTGGGTCCGACGGCAGTGATCGAACAAGCCGTAAATGAGATGACGGTCACGGCGAAGCAGAAGCAGGCTATTTTTAGCGGTAACTGGCAACGGTTGTTGGCGAGCCTAGGCTAATTCTGAGCGTGTAAGTGAGCTGATTCTGCTGAGGTTAAGGTGTGCATTTGGCCGCGGTCGGCTTGGGCTAGGGATTGTTTTAAGTCTTGGTGATTGGCTTCGGTGCTCAGTAGGCGAATTGTTTCTTGCCAGGAGTTGAATTCGGCTTCGCTCATGATGACGACGTTCTTGTTGTCTGGTTTGCGGACAATGATGTGGTCGTTATGGGCAACGATGTTATCGGTTAGCGCGGTCAGGTTTTTCTGCGCGTTATTGAGATCAGTGGTAAATACTGACATGACGGTCTTCCTTTCAATTTTGAACTATCTGTTCGCAGTATAGCATGACTGGCGGGAAGTGGCCGAAAATAGCGATAAAGGAGCGTGTCAAAGCAAATGATGACGGAACACGAAAAATTATTGGCGGGTCAGAATTATGATTACCGGGACCCGGAGCTGCAAAGGATGATTGCGCGGGGTAAAAAGTGGCTAGCGGTGATCAATACTACTCAGGACGTTGATCAACGTTCCGCAGCGATTCAGCAGTTATTTGGCCAGGTCGGTCAGCGTTTGACCATTAATGGAACGTTTAGCGCTGTTTAAGGTGTCCACATTGAGGTCGGTGACGATGTCTTTATCAACGGGAATTGTACCTTTCAGGACGCCAACCGAATTATGCTGGGTAACCGCGTCATCATTGCACCGGATGTGAAATTATACTGTGGCGCACACTCACTGGACGCGACGCAACGGTTTGGTACACGGCCGGATGGCAGTCGTTATCTGATTACGACGACCAAACCAATCTCCATTGGGGATGACGTCTGGATTGGCGGCAACGTGACCATCATTGGCGGCGTCCACATTGGGAGTAACGTGGTCGTTGGTGCTGGCGCGGTCGTGACCAAGGATGTTCCGGATAACACGGTCGTTGCGGGTGTGCCGGCACGTGTTATCAAGTCGTTGGTACCGTTAGACTAAGCGGAGGTGGCTATGATGGACTCAAAACAAGCAGTGCCACTCTTTCGGCTGTTCAAGCTACGAAGACCACGTGTCTCCAAAGTCGCCTGTGCTGTAAGCTGGTTGCATCTGTCCTCCTCTAGATCAGATTGTGTTCTATCACAACAACGGTCAGAAAACGTGGAACTTTCAACCTTTGGGGTTAAATCTGTAATTAGTGGGGCATCACCTGAGTTGAATGGGTGGTGCCTTTTTGACGAAACAAAAAAGGCCTTTCCCAGGTAAAGAGAAGGCCTTTTCTAAAACTATTGTAAGTGCAACGAAAGATTCTTTAAAGCATTTTTTCAACTACTTTTTTTAAAAAGATGAGTTGCTCATTTGGTATGGTGATATTTAGAGCTTCAGCGTTACGAGCGAACATATCGTATCCTAATATCTGTGTAAGAATGATACTAGAAGGTTTTTTTGCCAAGATTGGTAAGAGATATCGACTAACTCGTTGTTTTGATGTGATTGGAAATACAATAGACATTCCCTCTTGATTGTACTAGTTGTTTGAAACAACAACTACAGGTCGACGAATATTTCCAGTGTAGATGTTATGGCTACCTTCCTCATGTCCTGCGTGAGGTTCACAGTCGACCCAGTAGAGATGACCCTGCTTAATTGGTGTTCTCTTTACCATAATTTCTCCCGTCGTCAGTTAGTCCAATACTTTTGTTAAAGTCTGCAATATCTTGAGGGTTATCATTCCAAATGTCAGGAAATTCCGGTCCTGTTGGCGTAAATGGAAGTTTATTGGTTTTACTAATTTCCACTAAAAACATATTAACAGCTGTACTCAAATCAAGGCCCATTCCGGAAGCAACCTTAGCAGCTTTGCTTTTGACATTCTTGTTTAAGCGAATAGTTAACGTTGTATCTTTAGACATAGCTATCACCTCACAAGTGATTGTAACACATTATGTGTGCAGAGTACCTAGATTAAAGGTTGTGGAGATTATTTAAACGATTCATTCGAAAATGACTGAACAGCCCCAGTCTTGGCCTCTTTATTTACATTGGCGGTCAATTTAACCTTATCGCCAGACTCTAAGAGGGCGGCCTTCGGGTAGTCGCCGGTGCCGACTGACCAGAGTACGTCATTGTCCTTTAAGGCAAAGAGAACACTTTGGGTACTCCCGTTAGGAACGATGGCGACCCGCGAAACGGTCCCGCTAGCCTTGGTCAGCTTCGTTGCCGTTGAACTAGCCGTGGAACCAGCCGCTGCGAGTTGGACTCGGTATTGATCGAGGGCTTGTGCAGCCGTTGTCGCGTAGGCCTTAACACTTTGGTCGGCAGCCTTGATGTAGGCGTAACTCCGGAAGGCCCCGGTGGAGTCGAGCAGGGAAACGACCCAGGTCGGCGTGCCATCGATGTTGTACATGATTGGCATGGTTGCTGACCATTTCTGCGCGACGTATTCCTTTTCGGCAATTTTCTTGGCACCATCACTGTCCATGACCCCAATGTTCTTACCAGTATAGTAGGTCAGGGTTCCCGTTCGTGCGTTGATCATGGAGTAACCCATGGTCGAATCGGCGCTGGTCTTGGGTGACGTGAAGTCGTTAAAGTAGGAGATGTTGCCATGCTTGTCGGCGACCGGTGTGACGCCATCTTCGGTCCCGTTACTATTAGGCAACTTAACGCCGGTCTTGTTGAAGTAGGCGTTGAAGAAGCCGTTGCCGTAACGGCCGAAGATCTCGTTCATTTCAGCGGCGGTCGATGAGGCGATGGATTCATTGATAAACGCCGGTGCGCCGGCGGCTGTGTAAAGCTTGGTGACCCCGGTCTTGGCGTTCAGCACAACCACGTGTAGGCTACGATAATTGATTCGTTTGGAGACACCGCGGGCCTTGTAGACGGTTTGGATGAAGTAAGGTTCGCCTTGGTCGTTAACTTCCAACTGCGGCTGGCCTTCTTGGACCCAACTAGGGAAGCGGTTATAAATGACCCGCTGGGCGTCGTCAAAGAGATAGGCGCTTGGTGTGTATTTCATGGATTGCTTGACGAAATGGGGCTCCGCATTGACGTTTGTGGCATCGATGATGAAATAACCAGGGGTGTTCCGGGCCCGTTGCCAACGCCAGAAGCCATCGAATTCGACGGGGGCAATATAAACGGTCTTGCCCTTAACGACCTGCGTTTGGAGTGCGCCTAATTTGTAATAAGACGTGTTCGGCACGGTACTCATCGCCTTATTCATCTTGTTCCGAACGGTTTCCGGAGCGATGGCGATAGGCGTTGCGGACTTGTCCAACAGTGGAGCGGTCTTGACCGTTTTGACCTTTAAGGAGTCAAAGACGGCCTTGACGCCGAACCGGGTCTGCAGCGAGCCAAAGAGACCGAGGACGACTAGAATAGCCAGCACCCAGGCCGCAATTTTTGAGCCAAAGTTTAGGCGCGGCAAGTTGAAATTGAATGGTGAATTCGACTTGCGTTCGACTTCGACCTTGGCTTTGGGACTGCTAATGACCAGTAGTGGAAGGTAGCAGACACCGTAGATCAGGTTCATTGTGATCAGACTGTAAAGGGCCTTACTGGGCAGACTGATGAAGTCGATAAACAACGCCACTACATAGAAAATGACGTAAGTGCCGACCAGTAATTGCCAGCGATTGGGTCGCTGGATGCAAGCTAGGATGGTCATTCCCAGTGCAGTTAGGGTTCCGAATAGCGCGACTAAAAGCATAAGTTTACTAAACTCCTTTATGTAAAAAAACAGCGACGACTATGTGGGCGACTAGTGAGCTGGTGTCCGGCCATGCTTCAACTAGTCAGCGTCTGGTTAGAAACGGTTGCTTTCTCTAGTTTACCCTAGTTAGGCATGGGGGGATAGGGGAACACGACAAATGACTAAACGTGATGATGACGATAAGTAAAAACGAGATTCCCGGCAGGAACCTCGTTCTATATGCGAAATTAATATTTAGTGAATCTTGACGATCATGCCGTAAGGGACGTGGCTGTAAATCCAATGGGCATCGGCAACACTTAGGCGCACACAACCATGACTAGCACGCTTGCCTAGTTTATGGGCTTCACTAACGATGTATTTGCCCTTAGCGTTAACGGGAACGGAATGGAAAAGGTAAGCGCCGGAACCCTTGAAAGAGGTCCAATAGTAGGCGCCTTCCTTGACCGTAGCGTTGTAGAAATGCTTGCCGCGATTTTGAATGTGGAAGGTTCCCTTGGGAGTTGGCGCGCCTTTGATTCCGGTCGAGCAGACCATGGTGTAGAGGGATTTCTTGCCGTTCATGAGATAGACGCGCTGTTTAGCAACGGATACTTTTACGTAAGCACGTTTGTATTTCTTTAAGTTGGGATAGGCTTTCTTTTGTGAAGGGCGCTTCCAGGTGGCGGTCGCGTTGGCTGTGATGGTGGTGGGGATGGTCATTGCCAAACCACCGGCGAGTCCCAGAATGATGAGTAATGATGCCAGATAGATTTTTACAATTTTCAAGTGGGTCTTCCTCCTTGTGTTCTAATTTCCATTTTAGCATTGTCCGGTGAGCTTGAATTAGAAGTTAAAAGGCGTGGTAACAAAGACAACAAAAAAAGGACCGGTGCCTACGCAACGCCAGTCCACCTTAACTTCAAATTTAACCCTTAAACATAAAGATTCCCCGGACAATTTCCGCGCCAATCAGAATCAACATGAACGACCAGGTGGCTAGCGTTGCGATGCTCCCCATTTGAAAGACCTCCTTGTGACCGTTTCAACTACTTATATTGTAAGGCGAAGGCTGATATGAAGCAATAGGAACCGCTTACAATGATAGCTATTTCTACTGCTTTTTGTCTTGATTTAAAACATATGTAATTCGCTCAGGTGTGGGGACTTCTGGATCAAAACTTGGGGTGTTCACGAACTTACGATTGAATGCATGTCGATAGCGGCTGGGAGTTAGTCCAGTTCGTTTTTTGAATGCCCGTGAAAAGTTTTTAGAATCCTTGAAATAAACTTCTTGTGAAATTTGGTAGATAGTATCTTCTGTTGCAGTCAATAATTGCTTAGCCTTATCTATCTTTCTGTCTATCACATACTGATATAGTGAAACATGGCATTGCTGTTTGAAGCGACGGTTGAGATAAATAGAGTTGAAATTAAAGGTACGAGCGATATCTTCAGAATTGGTAATACTTTCGAGATGGCCATCAATCCATACCTTAACGTTGTCTACGATGCTGGTGTTTTCGGTGAGAAGGTGTTGTTGTTTGTTGTAGTCTTGGCCCATCATTAGTAGAAGTTCAAGCACAGCGGCGTCTAAAGGATATCCTTGTGTGTCGCGAGCGAGGTCTAGAATCTGATAGGCTAGAATAAGTAGGTGGTCTGGTTCGTTCATTTTAAATTGACGAGGAATTTTTACGGTGTAGTAAGGATTAGCCGTCTGGGTATCAGCGGAAACTTGGGGAAAGAAATGAATCCAAATGTAGCGAGTACCAATTGGAGAATTATGGTAACCGACCATGTGTTGATAAGGGGGAACTAAGAAGCATTGACCTTGTTCTACGGTATACATGACGTCTTCAATTTTCAAAAAGATTTTACCTTGTAGAACAAGAATAACTTCCCAATTTCCCTGTTGGTACATGGGTTTGTGACGCCATAAGTTTGAAACTTCGAATAGTCCACAGACGAAAAACAAAGGTGGCTGTTCTAAATTAAATGTAACGTTAGGTTCTGGCATATGTAGTTTTCCTCCTAAGTTTATTTTAACCACTTTTTCTATTATTTACACCGTTTCATCATTATTTTTACGCAAATTGCAAGAACAAGTTAGTCACTAGAGCCAAATACTAATACCAAAGGATTC
>NZ_AZDP01000081.1 GCF_001435525.1 Levilactobacillus koreensis JCM 16448 | reverse complement strand
CCCACCAGGTTGCCTAGTTTTAGTCTCACTGTTGTTGCTAGAGCAGGCATGACTGGCATTTTGGAACTTTCAACCTTTAGGTTACAAGTAAATGTTTCATGTGGAACATTTCTAGCTGGTTGTGTTACAAATCGCTGCCGAATTTCGTTAGTAAGAGTAGGTGGTCATTTCAGTTCTGAAGTCGTTTCATGGTATGATTAGTGGAAACTCGTAGCTAGTCAAAGGAGAAGTAAGTCATGGGAAAAGTAAACGAAATTGACGCACTATGGCCCCAATTTTTGACGTCAGAGCAGTACCAAGCAATTGACGATATTCCGGCCAGTTATGTTCAAATGTGTGTGAGTCAGTTTGGCAGTATGATGACAACCATGTTTTCAAGGACTCTATCACAGTGGACCGTTGAAGATGTGCAGACCCTGTTAGTGATGTTAGGTAATATGGCAGCGAAGGATCCGGATCCAACGGCCGCTGGGACCTTAGTGGACACTTACGACAGTATTCAAATGTTTATTGAATTTGCGGTGGTGACTAGGAAAACTAAGATTACCCGTGCAGAGTACAATCAATTGGCCATGATTTTGAATGGGATTATTGACACGATTCCTGATGAGAATCAAGGGCAGGAAGACTTGTTTGACGGTGGTCAGTTTGATGATGGCTTGCCACAGTGGCAGCAACGCACGGCTGATAATATCAGTGCGTACACGGATCAATGGGTCAGTGCTTATGTTGCCAGTGCGGACTGGAAAAAGCGTCCCAAGGGAGTCGCCGAAGATTTCCTGCGCATGGTGCTCGATACGTTAACTGAGCGGGCCTACAACGATTATCGAAAAACACCCAAGTCTTGGACCAAGAAGGCAATTGTTGGCGTCTTTTCAGGCTATTTTGTCTCTAATTTGACGTTAGAACCGGAAGAGTATGCGCTGGTTGTGCCAGCCCTCTGCGCTTTGCTGGACTTCTTGGGGCAGAACGGTTGGCTTAACGTCAAAAAGGTTGGCACGTATCAACGGTACATGATGGCTGCGGCTCCGGCCATGATCGAACGGGCAAAAGATCCTGATAATTATGGTCCAGCTAAACTAACTTGGCAGCAAATGGTGGCCGAGGGTGTTGACACAGATGATCCTCAGGCGATTCAACAATTTATGGACAAAGCTAACGCCCAGAACGGAGTAGGTGGCCTTTATAAAAGTAATGAACAGCTGACCAGCAGCTTGGATCTTTCAGCGGATGAAATTGAGAAAATTTTAAAATCGCCTGATAGACTCAAATTGCTGGCTAAGGACTGTGATCCGGACACCCAACAGAGATTTTTGAAGCAGGTCCATCTCCCTGAAACGGATGGATGGCGAAAGGAAACGGCTATCAAGGCCCATCAAATCGGTGTTCAGGCCGGAGTTCGGCTTTGGCTGACGCGGGATAATTATGACAATCTTCCGTCGTGGGCGACAATCGCAGGTAATGTGATCCTTAATGCCGCGGACATCGCGGATCTCTTCTATGCGCAGTACGCAACAGTGCCTGATCAATGGAAGGCTGCAGACTGGCAAGAATTTGGAACCTGGGCAAAAACAGAGCAAAAGGATTATCAAGCGAATGGTCGTTTCTTTGCCGCGGTCATGCAGGCGTTAGTTGCTTTAGGTGACCTGACAGTTGACCAAGCCAAGCAGTGTAGCGATGCTTTCTTCGGTAAAACTAGTACGTCCAAAGCGGGAAATGTTGTCTCAATGCAGGCGGCGCGCAAGCTATTGAAAAAGAAGAAACACGACAAATGAGAAGGGACTCCTGGCGATGAAACGAATCGTAGCGGGCATTATTGCCCACGTCGATGCCGGCAAAACAACACTATCCGAAGCGCTACTTTACCGGGCCGGCGCCGTGCGACAATTGGGCCGGGTAGACAATGGGGACGCCTTTCTGGATTCAGACGACTTAGAAAAACAGCGGGGAATCACTATTTTCTCCCATCAGGCCAGCCTGCAACACGGCGACCTCGACTTAACCTTACTGGATACCCCGGGACACGTGGACTTTGCTTCCCAAACGGAGCAGGTTTTCAGTGTCCTGGACTACGCCATCCTAGTGGTCTCAGCCACCGATGGCATTCAAGGCTACACGCGTACGCTCTGGCGGTTGCTGGAACACTACCACGTGCCGACCTTTATCTTTGTGAATAAAATGGATGCACCGACGGCCGACCGTGACCGGGTGCTGGCTCAGCTACAAGATGTCTTCTCGGCGGGTTGCATTGCGTTTGGGAACGCCGCTGGGAGTTCCGCCATTCCAGTCGACGCGGCCGAAGACATCGCCATGCAAGATGACATGGTCCTTGAACAGTACCTGGACAGTGGTGAGTTGGATGACGACACGGTTCGCCAAATGATTCAGCAACGGGAAGTGTTCCCTTGTTACTTTGGGGCGGCTTTGAAATTGGACGGGGTCGAGTCATTTCTCGCCGGTCTGGACCATTGGACGCAAGCGACTGAGTACACCGATGACTTTGGCGCTAAGGTCTTTAAGATCTCCCATGATGACAAGGGCGAACGCCTGACGTGGTTGCGGTTGACTGGGGGCCAACTGGCCAATAAGGCCGTGATTTTGGGCGAGCAGAAGGTTAATCAATTGCGAGTCTACAACGGCACAAAGTTCACCATCCGTCAGGCGGTCACAGCCGGTGAGGTCTGCGCGATTCCTAATTTAACGGCCACCCATGCCGGACAGGGACTAGGCAATGCAGCGGATGCGCCCAAGCCAGAGATCCAGCCGGTGCTGACCTATACACTCGATCCACGGGGCCATGATAGTCACGACTGCCTGCGGATTCTGCGGGAACTCGAAGATGAGGACCCCCAGTTACACGTGGCTTGGTCCAGTCAGTTGCAGGAGATTCGCGTGCAGATCATGGGAGCCGTGCAGCTGGAAATTTTGCAACAGATCTTGCACGACAGATTCCAGCTCGATGTTGGCTTTGGCGAGGGCAGTATTCTCTACAAGGAGACCATTTCCCAGCCAGTCGAAGGTGTCGGTCACTTTGAACCGCTGCGGCACTATGCGGAGGTGCACTTGCTGATGCAGCCGGCACCGCGGGGGAGTGGGCTATCGTTTGCTGCGGATTGTTCCTTAGAGGTTCTGGGGAAGAATTGGCAACATCAAGTCCTCTCCAACCTCGGCGCTAAGGAACACCTCGGCGTCTTGACGGGTGCGCCGTTGACCGACGTTAAAATGACGTTGGTGACCGGTCGGGCTAGTATCGTCCATTCGGTCGGGGGCGACTTTCGCGAGGCCACGTGGCGAGCAGTGCGACAAGGACTGATGATGTTGCAGCGACAGAATGCCTGTCAACTGTTGGAACCCTGGTATCGTTTCCGCTTAGAGGTCGGCCAAGACCAGGTTGGTCGGGCCATGAATGACATTCAGCGGATGAGTGGTCGTTTTGACGCTTCGGCGGAACCAACCACCGTGGCGGGGATGACCACGTTGACGGGAACAGCACCCGTGAGTGAAATGCAGGACTACTCGCAGGAAGTCCAGGCCTACACGCATGGTCAGGGCCAGTTGGAGTGTCTAGTTGACGGTTACCGGCCGTGCCACAATGCCGCAGAAGTTGTGGCGGCCGCAGATTACGATCCCGTGGGCGACCTGGATAACACGCCGGGGTCCGTCTTCTGCGCACATGGCGCCGGCTATCCGGTTCAGTGGGACGATGTGCCGGGGATGGCCCACATTGAGTATGCTTATACGCCGGCCGAGTTGGCGGCGTTAAAAGTGAACGACTAATAATTAGAGTTAGTTAATAATTAATAACTAAAAAATATAATAATTAATAATAAAAAGATGCCATTCCTGATAATTAGGAATGACATCTTTTTTAAGACATGCTTAGGCTACTTCTTCTGTGCTTCCAGCCAACTTTCCAGGCTAGAGCTGTGATCGATCAAGGTGTTGTAAATTTCAAATCCGGGTAAGATCGTGGTATCTGGGGCTAACTGACGGATACGGTCAAGGCTTTGACCGAAGCCACTGCCCCCATTTGTACAGAACGGAATGATGTTCTTACCGCTCAGGTCGTGCGTGTCCAAGAAGGTGCGGGACACGGCGGGCAGGTTGTTGCTCCAGATGGGGTAACCGAGGTAGATGGTATCGTAAGCGCTGGTATCCACCGTCGTTGAGAGGTCGGGGCGCAAGTCGCTGTCACGTTCCTTGTGCCACCGGGCCATTTTTTCGTCAAATGCATCCGGGTAAGGGTCAACTGGCTGAAGTTGTTCAATGGGAAAATTGGTCGTCTCGGCTAACCGCGTTGCCACCGTTTTAGTATTGCCAGTGGTTGAAAAGTAAACAATAAGTGCTGACATATAAAGTCTCCTTTGCTTAAATCATTTAAGTTGAGTTCAGCGTGACAAAAAACATAGGGAGTGGTAACTAATAACGGCGTAACTAGGTGAGTCCATGACGCATTTGTGTAGACGATCACCCGGAAGGTTACGCTGAAGCTAGGGCACCCCAATTCAGGAGGGCGTGGCGTTCTTAGCCGGTTTAGCACCAGCCAAAACCACGTTGCTTCATTCTCATAGTACAACATTATCAATAGATAAGCCAAAGAAACTCGGACGATTTTCGCTTTTTGGCACCTAACACCTAACTAATCAGGTGGGCAAAAGGCCGGTAGTTAGCGGATTAAATTGTCCAAGGATACGACTACTAAGTCACAAAAATTATTTATGAAATTGCTAAAGATGGAATGGTCTACTTCGTCCCGGTGTCAGCACGCACCGATGCCGCTAAATTGACCGCGCACCGGCTGCCCGGAATTCTGCCTACTATGTGGGGACGCTTCAGACTGGAAAAACACCAGTCTTCTCGCTCGCTTTGAAGCCAC
>NZ_AZDP01000080.1 GCF_001435525.1 Levilactobacillus koreensis JCM 16448 | reverse complement strand
CGAGGATAGGACGTTGCCACGCGAACGAAAGAACCCAGTGATTGGGTTCTTTTTTTATTGTCATTATTGCCAAAAACGGTGATAATAATAGTATGCCGCTTTAGCTCAGAAGGTAGAGCGTTTCCATGGTAAGGAAGAGGTCGTTGGTTCAAATCCAATAAGCGGCTTATCAGTAAAATCAGACACCAGTCGCAGGTAACAATCTAAGCAATTGCGGACGCAAGCGTACTTCGATGATGATTGCTACTTGTGTTCTGACGATAGACGATCATTTAGAAAAAGTAGCCCACCAAATCGTGTGTCGATTTGGTGGGCTACTGGTAGTTAAGGTTAGTTTTACTACGCGGACAGTTGTGCATTAATCATGAATTTATCAATGACAAACTGTTTACGCTGATTGTAGTGGCCATAAAATGCAATCTGACTGCCCAAGGTGGCCTGATAAAGAAAGTTCAGACCATGCTTGTGAACGAGGCAGTTGATTAATTGGCCGCTATGGGTATCGGCAATCTTAACGAAGAGCAAAATTGGCGACATTTTTAAGACTTTCGGATCACTAATAATAGTACCGGTTAGTGCTTGTTGCTTCATGGTCATCACCTCTGTAAGTTATATTATACGAACACATGTTCTAAAATGCAAGCTCTTTTTTTACAGATTCAGCACTAAAACGCTTGGAAGAGCTAAAGAAAGAAATCGAATTTATTGATGATTCTTAATCCAACTTTTAACCGTAATAGATTAATAATATTAATAAATATCACAAATATGTTTCCTGAAAGCGGTAATCAAATTCAGACTTAACCGCCATACTTTCCTATTTTGAGTGGAGTCATTTAATCTTATAGCAATCCTAGTGAACATTTGATAATATATGATATGTTAAGAACATAGTTCAGAGGTGGAGGAGAAATATTATGAGAAAGCTGAACCGTGCTGGCGTTGCCATTGCCCTGGCTTTACTGGGAATGGGACTCTGGGGGACACAAACGAGTTTCGCAGCGACAAAGTCATCTGGTGGTGAATCTGGCAAAGTCACGACGAACGTCTACGGGAATGACGGTAAAGTGGTTGGAACGACCCGTGACGCTGATGAATCCGGGAAGGTCTACGGGAAGAGCGGTAAGGTTATCGGGACCACTCGTGACGTTGATGGTTCTGAGAAAGTTTATGGGAAGAACGGTAAGGTTATCGGGACCACTCGTGACGTTGATGGTTCCGATAAAGTTTACGGGAAGAACGGTAAGGTTATCGGGACCACTCGTGACGCTGATGGTTCCGGGAAAGTTTACGGGAAGAACGGTAAGGTTATCGGGACCACTCGTGATGCTGATGGTTCCGAAAAAGTTTACGGGAAGAACGACAAGGTTGTCGGGACCACTCGTGATGTGGATGGGCCTGGACAGGTCTACGGGACTGATGGTAAAGTCGTTGGCACCACGCGTGCTAACAATGGTTCCGTTGGCGTGACGACGAACGTTTATGATGCAGATGGGAACACCGTTGGGTCGACGCGCAGTGACAGTGAAATTTTGCCACAAACTGATGAGGCGCGCTCCAAGTTATCTTGGTTGGGAGCCTTGATGGCAGCGTTAACGTTGACTAGTTGGCGAGTTTCTCGTCGGCGGAATCGGGCGTAGAATTGATGACTAAGATGATGAAATGGTTGATTGCACTATTGCTAGGCTTGGTCCTACTGGGAAGTGGGAGCGTGTTGGCCGTTGCAGCACAACCAGCGCAAACAGAAACAACCCGGGGGAACCAACGAGGAGTGACCACGAGTATTCAACAATCGGTACCCCAATCCAGTCGACATCAAGCGACCGAATTGATTTGGTTGGGAGCGACTTTAATCGGGGCGATTGGCCTCAGTTGGGCGTTAAATCGTCATCATAAGTAAGCACGGGATCGGACTATAGTTCCGGTCCTTTTTACTTGTCAATGGGATAGTAAACGGGCATACTAAACCTAATTTAGGACCTGAAGGAGTGCAACTATTATGGATGACTTGCTGCTACCAACCGCAATTACGAACTTTATCGCCACCACGAATGAGGCGGACTCCGCGCATTTTATGGCTCAGTTTACGCCGGATGCCGTACTCGATGACTGGGGAACCACTTATCAGGGAGCCGCTGAGATTGCCAAATGGAATCAGACCGACAACATCGGTAAGCAGTCGCACTTTGAACTGGAAGACTTCACACAGGACGACGGGCAGACATGGATCGTACAACTGCAGGTCAGTGGGCAAGGCTTCAACGGCTCAAGTCCCTTCCGGATGACGCTGGCCGATGACTTATTGGCTCGCGTGGAAATTTTACCGGATTAAAAAAATAGGGAGTGGGATAGAAGGCAGCTAGTCAATGAGCAGCAGCATCAATAGACGACGAATCCCGCATTAGGATTGTTCGTCTATCGGGATTTAGCGGACTTAACTGGCTTTTGTCGCATGTTTCTGCAATATAAATTTGGAGATACAAAAGGGTCTGGGATTTTTTCCCAGACCCTATTTTTGATTAGTGCCTTTAGGCCCAGTTGAGCACGCTAAAGCGTGCGAAACAAAAAACCACC
>NZ_AZDP01000079.1:25831-90663 GCF_001435525.1 Levilactobacillus koreensis JCM 16448 | reverse complement strand
TGCTTGAGACTGTAGGAACAGTCAAAACATTCTAGTCCTTTTATGAATAAATTGGGTTATGGTCTACAACTCTTGTCATGGCAAAAGACAGTCAGAGCCGGAGGAGGCCAGGGATGCAGCCAGCCGTGGAAATAATGGTAGCTGGAAGCTACCATTATGGGCGACTTTTAAGACGCATGATTTTTGCGGCTTCAAAGCGAGCGAGAAGCCTAGTGTTCCTCTAGGCTGAAGCGGTCCCCACAGCAGGCGGAATCCCTGGCCTCCGGAGTGCGGTCAATCGAACACCAAATATCCCCATGATAAAAAGATGATTGCCCGCAACATAAATCACCCCTAAAAGTCCAGCTAAAGTTGTAATTAGGAAGGCGAACTAACCATATTGAACGAAATGGTCACAAAATTTGACATGAAGGTTAAGTCAGCAAACAAATAGATTAATAATCTTAACAAGAAAATTAATTGGTATGTGTATGATTTTGACGGGAGAAAGCCACTGATAGCAACGATTTCCCGAAAATTCGGGCTATAAACGGCCATAATTTTCACAAGTCATTATTTATCCTAAATTGGTAAGGGTGATTTACTATATAAGTAGAATCAGAATTTCTACTAAGGGGGGTCAGGTAACGCAGCCTTCCCGATGGCGGGTGAGCACCAATCTTGGGGGATGGGGCGACCTAAAACTGATTTGATTCCCGAATCACCACAAAGCTGTTGGGGGCGTGGCGTTACCAAGAAAATTATGATTATCAACAAACACATTATGCGTACAACCAATGAGAAACAAGTTTTACAGCAGATTGTCAACGCCGGACCCATTTCGCGTAGTCAGATTTCGCGTAACTTGAGTTTGAACAAAGTAACGGTTTCCGATATTTATAGCCAGTTACTGCATGAAGGGCTGATCCGTGAGGTTGGTCACGGTGTCAGCACACGTAACGGTGGGCGGAAACCAGTAATGGCATTGCTAAACGTGGGGTATGGCTATGTCATCAGTATCAATATTTTACGGTCACGGTTCTCAATCGTGACAAGTCGCTTGGACGGCCGGTCGGAAAATTATGAGAGTGTGTCGACCCGTGACGTGGATCTCGCGACGGTGCTCGACATGATCGACGAACGAATCGCCAATACCATGGCGGCCAGCGACTCACGGCTGCTGGGGATTGCCTTTGGACTAGACGGTGTCATTTATGAAAATCAGATTCTAGCCGCCTCACTGAAAGGCTTTAAGAACTTTGATCTCGCAAAGTACTTTAGCGACAAGTTCCAAGTGCCAGTTGTCTTGGAAAATTTAGCAAATGAATCCGCCATTTACGAACGAGATTTTGCGGGTGAAGGGGTCTATAGGAACCTCATCTCCGTGACGATTCGCGACCAAGTCTCAGCCGGAATCATTACGGAAGAACACCTGTACCGCGGCCACAACGGTGAAGCAGGTAACATTGGAACTTGTCCAATGGCTGACCGCTACCGTGAAGAAAATGTAGAGACAGTCAACCATTATGTGGCTGAGGGACCGGTACTCCAGCGGATCATGGCCTATCAAAAGCTAGACCGCGTGGACGTCAACCGAATTCGCCGGGATTATTTAGGTCACCGGCCAGAACTATTGTCCATTTTGGATGAGTTTACGTACTACTTAGCCAAAGTGTTGGGAAACCTCTCCAACACGTTTGCGCCGGATGCTATTGTGGTCAACGCGCCAATCTTGGAGCTGTTGCCGGAACTGATGGATAAGGTTCGCGACTACGTGAGCCAAATGGCGATCTTACGGAAAGCACCCCTGCTCTTAACGAAGAATTCGAAGGAAGCATCCTTGATGGGTGGGGCTTCGGCCATCATCCACAAGGCCCTGGGACTGGACGACTTACAGCTGACATTCGGCAATCAGCGGTCGGCAATTTTAGAGGGAGTCGAATCATAATCAAACATGCGGAGAACCTGGCGGTGGCTGGGTTCTTTTTTGTTCTGTTACGCTTCGCCAGCCGCCAGATATGGGGTAGGACGGTGTGAACGGCAAGCCTGAACTCATATCATTACATGGTGTTCGTGGATAATTATAACCATAAAAGTTGTTATCGGCTGGAAGTCAAAGACGCATGGTACACAAGTCTTTTATCAGTTGTTGTGGCAGAGCACATTCAGAGCCGGAGGAGGCCAGGGATGGAGCCAGCCGTGGTGATATTGGTAGCTGGCCGTTGGTTAGCTACCAATATGGGCGACTTTGGAGACACGTGATCTTCGTGGCTTCAAAGCGAGCGAGAAGACTGGTGGTTTTCCAGTCTGAAGCGTCCCCACAGCAGGCGTAATCCCTGGCATCCGGAGCGCGGCCAGTCTACACAAATTTAACCGATGAAAACACTAAGGAAAACGGACGGCATAGGGTATAATGGAGCTATTGCTGAGATAATTGGATGGGGGAGATTCACAAGTGAGTTTATGGCAACGCTTCGTTGAAAATGTTCAGCTCCGACGCTTCACTGTGCTGGCGCTGATTATCTTCGTGTTGTGGCTGATTCGAGCCGAAATGAACATGATTCTGTTGACGTTCATCTTTACATTTTTGATCCTACAATTGGTTAAGGGGATTCGAAAGTATGTGAAGCTACCGGCGACACTGATTGTGGCGGTCACGTACATTTTGATTATTGGGCTCCTTTATGGCGCGGTTACGACGTATTTACCGCAGATCTTGAAGTCGTCGGTCACCGGGATCGAGAGCTTGTATAAGTTTTACCAAAACCCGGCGAACAATAGTAATGAAGTGATTAACTATGTCAACAACTACATCAAGACTTCCGATATTGTTAGTCAGCTACAGAATGGGGCTAAATTGGTGTTGACCTACATTTCGACGATTGGGTCGTTTGGGGTCACGCTATTCATGTCGATGATCTTGAGTTTCTTCTTCACCATTGAAAGCAAGCAGATGGGCGAGTTCTCTAAACGGTTCCTGACCAGCACCTATGGTTGGTTCTTCTCCGATGTGAGTTTCTTTGCCACGAAATTTGTGAACACGTTTGGGGTCGTTTTGGAAGCGCAATTCTTCATTGCCCTGTGCAACACGGTCATTACGACGATTGTGTTGGCGATTATGGGGATGCCACAGCTGGCAACGCTGGCCATCATGATCTTCGTGCTGAGTCTGATTCCGGTGGCCGGGGTCATCGTGTCGATCATCCCGCTAGCCATTCTGGGCTACTCGGTCGGCGGTCTGCGCTACGTCATCTACATTTTGGTGATGATCGTGGTAGTCCATGCGCTGGAAGCGTACGTGTTGAACCCGAAGTTTATGTCGAGCCGCACGGAATTGCCGATTTTCTATACGTTTGTGGTCTTACTGGCGGGCGAGCAGTTATTTGGCGTCTGGGGCTTGATCGTCGGGGTACCGATCTTCACGTTCTTCCTGGACATTCTGGGCGTGCGACCGGTTCATGGCCTGCACCCAACGCCACACGTGGACGTACAGAAGCTACAAAAGCTGCGGGAATACCGCAAGAAGCACGGTCAAAATGACGAAAAAGACGAGTAATAAACGAAACGACTTAGCCAATTCGGTTAGGTCGTTTTTGAGGTTTAAATGGGAGTCTTCACAGAAGAAAACGATTACATGTAAAGAACCGCACAATTGAGCTGAAATTTAGCCGCAGATGGTGTAAAATGACAAGGTATTCTACGACAGAAAGAGGTTATCAGTGATGGCAAAATTAGTATTGATTCGCCACGGCCAAAGTGAATGGAACTTAGCAAACAAGTTCACTGGCTGGGTTGACGTTGATTTAAGCGAAAAGGGTGTCGAAGAAGCTAAGGCCGCTGGTCAAAAGATCAAGGAATCTGGCATGAAGTTCGACTACGCTTACACGTCAGTTCTGAAGCGGGCAATCAAGACGTTACACTACGTTTTGGAAGAATCAGACCAACTCTGGATTCCAGAAACCAAGACTTGGCGTTTGAACGAACGTCACTACGGCGCTTTACAAGGTTTGAACAAGAAGGAAACCGCTGAAAAGTACGGTGACGACCAAGTTCACATCTGGCGTCGTTCATACGACGTTTTGCCTCCACTTTTGGATGCAGACGCTGAAGGTTCAGCTGTTAAGGACCCACGTTACGCTAACTTGGATCCTAACATCGTTCCTGGTGGTGAAAACTTGAAGGTTACTCTGGAACGGGTTATGCCATTCTGGGAAGACCAAATCGCACCTAAGTTACTCGACGGCAAGAATGTCATCATCGCTGCCCACGGTAACTCATTACGTGCCTTAAGCAAGTACATCGAACGGATCTCCGACGATGCCATCATGAACCTCGAAATGGCTACTGGTGAACCAGTTGTCTACGACTTTGATGACAAGTTAAACATGACTAACAAGACGAAGTTAGGTAAGTAATTACCTGATTGTGTCAGAGCCGCCTCGTTTGTGGGGGCGGCTTTTTCGTGGGAAAAATTGTCACTAGCGGTCTCTAGGTGGGCCGCTGTTGACCGAAAATTTAGTAAGAGAAAAGAGATTGGCATTGGCAGATAAAGAAGTAACGCAACTTGAAAAAATGAAGATTATCGGTTTGTTCCGCAAAGAGGGCTTCACTGGCGAGTACGAAAGTTTCCAACGGGTCAGTGGCACTGATCGGGAATTCTTTGTGGTCATGAGTAATGAACAGGGCATCAAGGCGTTGTTCCGGGCTAGTTTGATGTTGAACGCCGTTGAATTCCAGTATGTGTTGGATGACAAGCATACTTTTGTGACGGGAAAAGCTGAATAACTGAAGGTAGTCATAAAACGCGGTTAGTTCCTTTTTAAGGGAGCTAACCGCGTTTTTTAAGAGTAACTAGAGCCATTTAATTGGAGCGATTTGTCCACCAGTACAAGGCATAGACCACTAATAAAAGAATTACAGTAAGCACTATGCTTCCTAGAAATACCCAGTTTAATGGTTTAGCCATTCCAATGGTAACTAAAAATCCTTCAATAATGGTAATTAATACAATTAATACAATTACCCAGGTCAAAAATTTAGTTGCTTTCTGCTTTGTTGTATTTGTCAAATGAGTTATCTCCAATGCATTGCATGATGGGTGTTGATGATTTTACCGGTTTTATTGCTATGCCGGTAAGCTGAGACATAGCATTCTTCATTGAGTAATACAGTCATACCATTAGGCGCCTTAACAGTTGTATGATAGTAGCTAGCATTTACGTAACAATTTTTAACCTTCGAGGCTACAATCTGTGATGCTACACCAGTTGCGGCGACGGCAAATGGATGTCCGGAGGCGCCTAAAGCTCCTCCAACACCAATTTGTACTGCATAGATTGTAGCTTTCTTATAAGTTGCCTTATTGTAACTTGTCTTAGCATGGTATGTCTTAAACTTACTATATCCTAATTTTTTATAACCTGCAATGCTGTGTGGACTTGCAGTTGACCTGTCGCACGCAGAGATAGAAGCGCTGGTTATTGCGGTATTGAATGATGTCGCTACTGGTGTCGAGAGGTTGGGGAAAAACTACTATGTGACTAACCAGACTCGTCAGGTACAGTTAGTGATTAATCCATTTAACTACCGTTTGATCACGGCGAACCGTGTAACTGAATAGAAGTTAAGATACTGTCAGACCCAATCGGAGGGACTGACAGTATTTTTTTAAACTTATGAGATGTCGGCAGCTGTTTCCGCACGGTTTCCCCTTAGCAGTCAGCTGCTTTTGGACACTTCAAAAGCAATTCCACAAAATAATAGCACACTACGATAATATCAATAGTTAATTTAGTGTCCAAACAAATAGTAACTGCAAGTATTTGATTGTGTGATTGATTATTTCCACGCAAAAGTATATGATTAAATCAAGTTGAGGAAGCGCTTTCTTTTTAAAAGGGGAGCTGGTTTTAAGCGCGAGGGGAGCTAGCATCATGAAACTTTATCAAAAGGCAATTACAGCAACAATTACCATTCTGGCAGTGTCGGCATTATCACTGACAACAGGGCATTCCCAAGAACTTACGCACACCTTTGGAAATGGCGAGGACTTAAAATTAATCGCGCCGGGTGACTATAAATTAGATGATTATACAGGGAACAATGACCTGAGCTCGACCTCAGCATGGGTCTTGAAGCAACCCATTAGAATGTTTACTAATGACACACTTTCTGGATTGAGTGCAACCGGCGAAACGGTCAGCTCAATCCACAAACCGGGGGCAAATTCGCTAACTAGTAACATTTTTCCTTGGGGAGTAGCTTATGCTAAAGATGCGTTTAGCTTAGCAGGCAATCAGCTAGCGGAACCTTATTCAGTCAAGCTTTTTCACAATTATGGCTCCTGGGAATTGTTACAGGCCCAGATGCCAATTTTAGTGTACCCGCAGCCGACAATTAAGGAAACCGGGCCGTTTACGATTTACCAGGGCGGCCAATTTATTAGCGATGATTACGACGTTATTCAGGACCCTTGGATTAAGCAGGCTTGGACAGGCGACTCTTATTTGAACGAAACCACGTTTGAAAATGACGGGGGCACAATTACCAATAATGGGGCGACCGTTCTAGGCGAGCTGAATCAACGCATTACCGCAGCACCAGGTGCCTATCAAGTAAACTATGTGGAAAACATCGCCAATGAGTTAGCGGATACGCTGGCATTAAAGTCATCCGTTGAGGCTAATGAAAAATGGGAAGTTCTCGCCACGCCAGATGTGACCGCATCGGCTGCAGTTGAAGCTGAGACGAATACGCCAATTGATCTAACTCAAAATGTGGCCGTTACAGATGCTAATCATAGCGGCGGCAAGATTAAGTTTGGCGATGCTGAAGTCACGAATAAGCCGGACGATACCGATATGACAGTTCAAGTTAATGTTTTGAATGATCAACACCAGTTGGTTTCCTTAGACGATTTAGCTGCGCAAAATTTCAAAACGCCGGGCCAATATACGATTCAATACAGCTACAACTACACCGATCAGTTTGGCACGCAGTATGCTCCGATAACTGCAGAAACAAAACTTATGATTAAAGGCTCTGATGAGAGCTCATCGAGTTCATCGAACTCCTCTAGCTCGTCTAGTTCTTCCGACTCATCAAGTTCATCAAGTTCGACAAGCTCATCGAGTTCATCAAGCTCATCGAACTCATCAAGTTCGTCTAGTTCTTCCGACTCATCAAGCTCTTCGAGTTCATCAAGCTCCTCAAGCTCCTCAAGTTCGACAAGTTCGTCAAGTTCATCAAATTCCTCCAGCTCGTCTAGTTCTTCCGACTCATCAAGTTCCTCCAGCTCATCGAGTTCCTCAAGCTCGACAAACTCGTCCAGCTCGTCTAATTCGTCCGATTCATCGAGCTCTGTAAGTTCTTCCGATTCTTCAAATTCCGCAAGTTCTTCAAGTTTGCCGGGTTCATCAAGCTCCACGAGTTCATCGAATCCATCGAGCTCTTCCAGTTTGCCAAGTTCTTCCAGTTCAAGTGACACTGATTCCAATGCTCCGGTAGTTAGCTCCAACAATGACCAGGACGGTGGCGATGGTGACCTAAGCAACAATGGCGGCAACCAAACTGAAATGTCACAGGCGGATAACACTTCCAGCAAGCCAGTAGCTACTGGCTATGAAAAGGGCGCATCTGCTGACCAAATTAGTGCGCCAGCCAAGGTGACATCTTCTAAGTCAGCAGTACAGTCCCCAAAGAGTACTCGACAAAAATCATTGATTCCACAATTAAATGACACGAGTAGCCTCTCATTACTATTTGGTGGGCTGGTCCTATTGATTGGAACGGTAGGAATCGCTAAGTTGTACCGCAAGAGTAAATAACCGTGTGTAAGATAATCTATTGATTTGAAGCCGTCCTATGTTTTGGGGGCGGCTTTTTCGTGTGACCTGTCGAAGATGGAATAGAGTCTAGTGATTGCTGTACTGGACGATGCTGCTACCAGTGTCGAGAAGGTCGGCGCAGGTCCCGCAACAAGATATGTACTGGTGCACCAAATTCTTAGCAAATAAGTCTACCGGGAGATACCGGGAGATGCCGGGAGATAGAAATGATCTTTGTTGTAAGTTATGGTGTTGTTGCGGTCGGACACATACAGTTTCAGTAGAAGGCGAACCTGTAACAGACAAATCAACAGTAAATAGCGTTGTTACAAGCGAGCCAGAAAGAATACCTAGTTTTCTACTGCCAGACTTGACTGTACCGTTACAGGATAGTTTAAAATGATAACTATCGTGAACAGAACTAAAAACAAAGGTGGGCAAGTATGACAACAAGTGAAAAACAACGTGAACATATTAGTGTACGTGGTGGGAACGTCCATAATTTAAAAAATATTAACGTGGACATTCCGTTGAATCAGTTTGTGGCGATTTCAGGTCCCTCGGGATCCGGGAAGAGTTCATTGGCCATGGGGATTTTATATGCGGAGGGGTCGCGGCGGTACTTGGAGGCACTATCCACCTATACCAGACGGCGAATCGGGCAGAGCAAGCGGTCGCAGGTCCAGGAAGTGCGGCACATTCCATCCGCTATCGCTTTGCGGCAACGGCCGGGAGTCCCTTCCGAGCGCTCAACGGTTGGGTCGATGAGTGAGTTATTTAACGTCGTGCGCCTCATCTTCTCGCGCCTTGGCTCGATGGTTTGCCCCAACGGTCACCGGATTGCGCCTAGTCTGAAAGTTGCCCAGGCTATGGATCTACCGGGTGGCGCCGACAGCAAGATGGGAATCGTGACCTGTCCGGAGTGTGGGGTCGAGTTCATGGCGAAATCCGCCGAAGACTTTGCCTTCAATTCCGGCGGTGCCTGTCCAGAATGTCATGGGACGGGGACGGTTCAGACCTTAGACGAGGACAGGCTGATTGGCGACGAGCGTCTCAGTCTGGCAGAAGGGGTCGTGGCCTCATGGCATTTGCCCGGCCGAAACTTTATGCCGACGGTGGCAGAGACGCTGGGAGTACGTATCGACGTGCCCTACAAGGACCTCACCAATCGGGAGAAAGACATTGTCCTCAACGGCGCCAAGAAACAGTATCCCGTAGATTTTCGGACCTCGACCGGACGGGTTTTCCATACCGACAACACGCTGTATGAGAACGCCCACGAGGCAGTCTACGATTCCCTGAAGACGGTGAAGAGTGAACGGGCCATCAAGAAGGTCAATGAATTTTTCCACTTCTCCGTGTGCCCAACCTGTCACGGGACGCGGCTGAATCCGGAGCTCTTGACACAGTTAGTTGGGGGTAAAAATATTGCAGAGGTGTCTGACCTGACCCTGGGCTCACTGTCTGAGTGGCAAACTGCGGCGCAAAATGAGTTGCCCGCTGAGATGAAAGCCATGGCTGATGTGCTCTTCAAGAATTTGACGGATACGTTGCGTCCCCTGCTGGAACTTGGGCTAGACTATCTGACCTTATCGCGGAACGGCAATACGCTGTCGACCGGAGAACTTCAACGGCTTCAATTGGCCAAGACCATCCGGACGGAGACGACGGGCGTTCTGTACGTGTTGGATGAACCCTCCATTGGGTTACACCCCGACAACGTTAAGGGGCTCATCCGTATCTTTAGAGAATTGATTGCCCAAGGAAATTCTTTGGTCGTGGTCGATCATGAAGTCGACATCATTGCGGCGGCCGATTGGGTGATCGAGATTGGTCCCGGGTCGGGGGATGCCGGTGGTCAAATCATTGCCGAGGGAACGCCCCTAGATTTAACGGAAAATGCCCAGTCATTGATTGGACCTTACATTTCTGGGCAAGCTAAAATCATGCACGACAAGGTGCCCACTAGCCAGAAGGCCGGCGAGCTCACCACGCATTTTGAGGTGCAGAATTACTTTAATCTACATGACATTGCCGTGACCATTCCTGGAAACGAGATTACCGCGGTTACCGGGTTCTCTGGCGCTGGTAAGACGAGTCTGATCTTGGACAGTCTGGTTCCGGCCATTCAGGCAGCCAATGCCAAGGTCGCCCTGCCCAAGCAGGTGACGACCCTGGAGACCCATTTGAAGGACGTGGTGTCCGTGGATGCCAAGCCAATTGGGAAGAATGCCCGCTCGACGATTGCCACCTACACCACCATCATGGATAACTTGCGCCGCCTGTTTGCTAATTTACCAGAAGCTAAGGCCAAGAAATTTGGTCTCGCTTACTTCTCGTATAATAACAAGCAGGGGGCGTGTGAACAGTGTGGCGGACTGGGCACCATTACCCTCGATATTCAGTACTTGCCGGACATGGAGGAGGTCTGCCCTTACTGCCACGGCGCGCGGTATAAGGACGAGATTCAACAGATTCGTTGGCACGGCTACAATATCGTCGACCTGCTGAACTTATCGGTCCGTGAGGCGTTAAGCGTCTTTGAAACGGTCCCTAAGATTGAAAAACAGCTCCAATTGCTGGACGAAATGGGATTGGGTTACCTGCATTTAGGCGAAAGCACGCCGAGCCTGTCCGGTGGTGAAGCCCAACGGTTAAAGCTCATGAGTCACTTGAATAAACGCCAAAGCAAGACCCTGTTTATCTTCGACGAGCCTTCCGTCGGCCTGCATCCGCAAGATGTGCAGACACTACTGGGCGTGATTAACAGCTTGAAGGTCAAGGGAGCCACGATTATCATCATCACGCACGATCTTGATCTGATGGCCAACGCCGATTATCTGATTGATCTCGGCCCCAAGGGTGGGCAAGCCGGTGGCCGGTTGATGGCTAGTGGTGATCCACAGCAGTTGATCAAGACGACTAAGAGTCTGACGCTGGATTACCTGAAGGCACATTTTGAAAAATTCCATTTAGTTAGTGAGATCTAGCCATGCAAAAGAGGGTCTGGGACAACAGTCCTAGACCCATTTTGCATATGGTCGAAACGTGCGACAAAAGGCAGTCAACTCCATTTAGCCCCGAGAGACAAACAATCCAAAACTGAGATTATTCGTCTCAGTTTTGGACAGAAAATCCAACCTTGAGGGCTCATTTCAATGACTAGTAAGAGCCTAGTTTAGTGATACTTTTTTACTAGTACATGGCCTTGATCTTATTAATCGCAGCTAAGTAGCCGGTTTGTAAGGATTCAGGTTCTAAAATTCGAACATTAGTGCCAAGGGACAGTAAATATTGAATCATGTACTCATACTCGTCTTGGTTGTAGCCACCGGACAAATAGTCTTGGCCGTCGATGGTTTCCAGCTGCATATTTGCATAGTGATTACGCTGAACCATTTCGCGACCACGGGGAGTCAGCTGACACCGGTACGCAATATTATGGTGGTGTTGGTCGTAGGCGGCCTGATGTTGCTTAAGGGCTTCGTAACTGAATGGGGCTGGTTGGTAAGTGGGACTGAGCGCAGTTACCGTGTCGCAGCGAATGATTTTCCAGTCTTGTGTGGCTAGGTTAACGCCACTGACAAACCAAACACCGTTGCGGAAAAGAAGGTCGAATAGCTGGAACTGGCGCGGTGTTGGTTGGTCCTTTAGCTGCAGGGCCACGACGGTTTCATTCAAAATGGCGTTTAACAGCGGCTGTAAGAGTTTGGGACCATCGAGGTTAGGAATCGCATAATAATTGACGACTTCTTGTAGTCGCGTTACTTTCTGTTGCTCGGCTAGTGGTAAAGTCGCCATGAGTTTTTGGTAAATGGTGGTGTAGGATTTTTCGAAAGGTGTCGCTGATAGCAGGCTCAGTGCTTTGATGGCAAAGAAGAGGGCGTTGATCTCTTGAATATTTAATAGCACGGGAACCCAGAGTTGGCGTTTAGTCAGTTTATAGCCGCCGTAACGCCCGGGTTCAACGTAAAAGGTGAGTCCTAATTGTTCTAGGGATTGGATGTCGCGTAGAGCGGTGCGCTTGGAAATCGCAAAGGTCGTCGTTAAATCTTTGATGTGGAAGCCATTCTTGTAACTTAAGAAAATCAATTCTTGGTTTAAACGTTCAGAGCGTTCCATACGAGATTCCTTTCCAAATAATCTTTAATGGTGACGGTAATTGTCACCTTTGACGTTTAGTATAGACCTTGTTGCAAGATAAAAGAAATGAGGACCTACTGATGATGAAAACCTTATTGATTAATGCCCATCCTGACTTTCGGAATGCCGCTCACTACTCGATTCAACTGGCACAAGACTTCTTAGCTCAGTTTCGAGCGACGTTTCCAGATGAGACGGTCGACGTTTTGAATCTGTATGATACTGAGATCCCGCAGGCGACGACAGAAGAGTTGCTGGGTATCTGGGAAAAACAAAGAACCCACGTTAGTTTAAATGTTGCTGAACAACATGTTTACGAAGTTAATCAACAATTACTAGCACAATTTAAAACGCATCACCGTATCGTAATCGCCACGCCGCTGCACAATTTTAACGTGACGTCGAAGCTAAAGGACTATCTGGATAATATTTTGGTGGCGCGCGAAACGTTTCGGTATACGGAAGCGGGTTCGGTTGGCCTGATGACGGATAACTACAAGGTGATGATGTTACAGGCTAGCGGCTCGGTCTATACGCGTAATGACCGGTACACGTCAATGGAATTTTCCCGGATGTACCTGGAGAAGATGTTTACTGAAATTATGGGGTTTGATGATTTCTACGTGGTTCGAGTGCAAGGCACCCAAACACACGGTGTCGATGTTAGTCAGGCTGTTAGGGAAGGTCATGCAGAATTGACAACAGCTTTTGCTAAGTTTTATTAAGAATAGAAATTCGGGATATGTCTTGAGGTTAAATTCCGTTGAGTTCCAGTGCGTGTTGGGTGGCAAGCGTATGCTTGTGCCGGGGAAAGCTGAATAGAAGTCAAAAAAGTGGCGGTGCCTTTATAGACATCGCCACTTTTAGCTGTACATTACCATATTTTCTAGTGCTTAGGAACGCCACAGAAGCCGTCGCAAGCACATTTGCGGTCAGAAATCATTGGGCAGTGGCAGATGCCATCGGCACTTGCGCAGCCGCAACCGGGGGCACAGGTCATCCCAGCATGACAAAACGGATTGTCGTCTGTTTTAGTCTCGTTCTTTTTAACGTTATCAGTCATTATGATCACCTCGTATTTAGTAGTTTAGCAGCTTTCCAAGTTATCCGTGCTGATTAAGCTAAAATTCTCATCGAGCTTTTGGGTCAACTGAGCTTGTTCCTGTTCGGTTAGTTGGTCGCGCTCGCTACCGGCGGCAGGATGGGTCAAGACTTGATGGTATAGCGCGGTCTTGGCACTCGCCGGATCAGCTGTCTTCACCGCTGCCGCAACGTCAAGGCCAGCGGCTGTGTCGACGTATGCGCCGCCGTTGTTAATAATAAAGCCGGTTGCAAAATAATCCTGATGGTTAACCAGAAAATATTCAGTCATGGGAAATCCCCTTTCAGATCAAAGCGCCACTACGTACTTTAAGTATACTAGTCGGTGTCAATAAAACAAAGGGGGCCCGATGGAGGTGATTGTTCGCAGTGGGGGATGGTACTCTACTGGCGAGGTGCACTGGGCCAAAAAGGAGCTGCCTACCAAGCTGGCTAATGATGAGTGTGAGAACTGGCAACATGGCGAAATGATTGGATTAATCCGCTGAGTCGAGAAAGACGGCTTAATGACGAATATCGTGCTATTGAGATGGGAATTATAAATGGTTGTGCCTGATTCGGAAGACATAGCCATTTTTATTTTTGAAATTCTTCTGAACGTTTTATACGGATTGGCACGCAAAAGCGGTTGGCAACAGATTTAGGCAGGAATAATATGAAGGAATTTTAGTAGGTGGGCCGACAGACAGCTTCGATTACGGTAATTAATATACATTGAAATGCATAACCCTTGGTAACATATTAGATTATTTGTGACTATTATCTCCCGTGAAGAATTAACGCCTTGAATGTTAGCCACTTCGCACTTATAATGTGGTTATGATTAAAACAGCCACGAAAAGGTTAGTAGACGAAACGGTTCTGGTCACTGATACATGGTGCTGGGCTGATTAACTATAAACCAGTTATATTCAACTAATGAGCAAATTCGGCAGGCAAATGACTAGTTGCTAAACCCGCATACTTTAAGCGTATAGCCAAAAGTGGATAAAGGGCAGAATTTTACATGATAAGGAAGGCCGTGGGACCCTCTTTAAATGGATAAGCTGATTTATGTTAATACTATTACTGGTTAGCCGTAATGCTTATATGCAGACTAATCAGTGAAAGGTAATTTTACTAACTGGTTGTTAGGGGTCGTGGGCCATTGAATATAGGGATTGAGGATTGAGATTCAAGGCTAGATGAATCGGTTCTTGAGCGCGTGAGAGTTCATCACCGTTGAAAAGGGAGAGGTCAAGTTTGAGACAAAAAGCGGCAAATCAAATGACAAAGAAAAATTTCATTTTATACAAGGGGCACACGGGCTGGAAAATCAAGACCCGTTTATTTGGGACGTTACTAGTTAGTTTGTCCGCAGTAGCTATCGCGGAAAGTACGGGAACGGTTGATGTCCACGCGGCAACGGAAACGCCATCTGCGGAGGTTTCTTCGTCGTCCGCGCCGAAAACTACTGGGACTGCTGTTATAGGGGCATCATCATCAGCAGCACCAGCGTCAGAAGCGGCAGCACCAGCAGCACCTAAGACATCAGAGGCAGCGCCAGAATCAGTTGCACCTAAGACGTCATCGGCAGCAGCAGCGCCAGAATCAGTTGCACCTAAGGCATCAGAGGCAGCGCCGGCGCCAGAATCAGTTGCACCTAAGGCATCAGAGGCAGCACCGGCGCCAGAATCAGTTGCACCTAAGGCATCAGAGGCAGCACCGGCGCCAGAACCAGTTGCACCTAAGGCATCAGAGGCAACACCAGCGCCAGAAGTAGCTGCACCTAAAGTGTCAGAGGCAGTACCAGCAGGTCAAGAGGCCGGCTATAACCAATTATTTTATCTAGCTTCTATGAGAAGTGTTGTACCAGAGAGTCTTTCTCTTAACGACGCGGCAGCAGATACGCCGACTGATAAGCAATATCAAACCTTAACGCCAGGACAGACAGTTAAGGTTGGCAATACGGATGAATCTGGAGTTACGCTATCCGGTAGCCAAATCAAGGATCACTTTATTGATACGGTTGAAAGTCGTAGCAAAGCCAATCTCCAGCCTAATGGAACTCTAAACAAAGTAGTAGTACCGATTGGTGATGATGGATCGGTAAAATTGACAGATAAAGTATCCCATATTGTTTATTCTGGATCAGGGTTAAAAATGCCAACAACAGGTCATCAAGTCGCCCATGTCTCTTTTGAACATGAGATTGATTTTAATCACGATTTTAATATGAAAGGCGCCTTGGGAATTGGGACTGTGACATCTGGTGGCGCTGACAGTGTTGGTATTATTTTTGCACCTGGAGATCCTGCTAAAGCAACGACAGGTCAACTTGGTGGGCAGTTAGGCTTAGGTAGCTTGGATAATGCCTTTGGCTTTGTGTATGATGACTACTCTAATTCGGATTTAAAAGATCCCGGTAATGGGGCTTACTTCGGCTGGCGAACAACGGATGCGAATGGGACACTACAGGGCGTTGAAAGTGCTGATTCCTGGAAAGCCGCTAGTGACTTAAGTTTGAATCCCCGGGAGACTACCCCACTTAATGATTTTACAACGAACTATGTCGCTGCCACGCAGACGTTATCAGTGACTATTGGAGGAGCAACCTTCTCCCGGCAGATAAAGGATATTACAACGGGATATTCAATCTCAATTGCTGCCTCTACCGGTGATAGCTATAATGATTACTCCGCCAGGATCGACAGCTTCACCTACACACCAAAGACAGCTTCAGTAGATGTCACAGTGGCGGATTCTACGCCCGGAGACACACCTGTAAGTACCAAGACCCCAGTCACTGCCAACATTGGGGACACAATTTCTGTATTCTCTACGAAGGCGGCAGCGGAACGGGCAGTAGCTGCAGATCCAACCTTAGATCCTAATCTGGTTACAGTGATTCCTGCAAGTACGACTAGCAACGTTTATGTTGTCGATGGCGACCAAACTGCTAAAAGTAATGGGACGGTTCACTATATCAATGACGATTCAAGTATTGCCGATGGGGCGTACTACAGTTACAAGGTGACTGGGGATGCTAGCCAAGCGTTTAGTTTACCTATCAGTCAGGCCTTTACAGCCAACGTTACGCCAGTTGATTCAGTGACTGAGGACCCGATTCCTGGCATGGACCCTATTCAAGTGACCACGGTTGCCGGTAAATCAGTTGTGATTCAAGTTCCTGGTTATACCCCTGTGACCGTTGCTCTGGATGCCCCTGCTACCGGCGAAACGGTTGCCAATGATATTGTGAAAATCAACACGAGTACGACACCATCGACAGAAACTGATGTTGCTAACCCAATTGAACACTATTACACCGCTACCGGTGAGACGATGGACGGGACAAAGGTTACGACCAATGCAACGGTAGGGACGAATCAATCCGTCACGGATACTCTCAATGCAACACCAATCGGTGAAGATGGTAAAGCTATCACTGCCGGTAGCACGCCAGCCTACACTTGGTCGACGGTTTCTAATGCCGCTGCGACAGATTCCACGAATTCTACAGCGCCTCAGGATACTAAGAGTATCTTGGTTCCAACGAAGGCCACGCTTGATAAGTGGCTACAGAAAGCTACTGACAACCAAGCCAAAGCAGACGACTACCAAAAGAAAACGCAAGCTATTTATGATAAATTTGTCGGCTTAACGGGGATTACACAGGAGCAGAAGGACGCGGCAAAGAAGCTGTTGGATTCTGTTAATGATATGTATACCGACCTTTCAACGAGTAATGCCACGGCTAAGGCTGCTTTACAGGCCGCCGAGGATTCTACAGATCCAGAGACAATCTTTGAAAAGGGTCAAGCCGGGTATAGTGCTTTGGCTAACATGGACGACACCATGACGACGTTCCAAAATGACCTGGACAACCTGACGACGACTAATGATGCCGCGGTGGCAAGCCTGGCGACCTTTGTTTCTTGGTCAAAGGACTACGGCCAAGATTTAGGCTACCCTGATGTGACCGTTGGTACTAACTTCGGGGCAACGCTGACCGCTGACCAAAAGGCTGGTTTTGACAATCCAGCTTTCTATTACTATGTTAGTGCCACAGACTCAGATACCCACGTCACACCTAAAGATGCCGGGACCTATTACTTCAAGCTGACGGATGCTGGACGGACATATCTTAAGAGCTTGACAACTAACACCAATGCTGGTCTCTACACGTCAGCAGCGCTCACGATTAATCCAGTCGATGCCAAGCCAACCATCACTAACACCAGTCTGCAATATGGTGGCGTTGATGGAAAGCTGGCCGGCGTCAAATATGACCTGGGTACGGTGGCTGGTGATAACGATCCCCGGCTTAACCTGACGCAAGATGATTTTGAAATCGACGATGCTGATGGTAAAGTTGCTGTCAACCAGTTGCAAGTTGGTGGCAAGTACACGATTCGTTATAGCGATGCTGCTCAGACCGCCTTGAAGGACGATAAAAATTACAACTTCGACACTTTTGGCACAGCTACTCTGACCGTGACTGCACGGCCAGTTACGATTGCTGCCGCAAATGTCAGCAAGACTTATGATGATGGCAGTACCAAACCAGTTCTGAGTCTAGACAATAATTCAGTGAAGGCTGCTATGGTCAACGGTGATGATGTTTCTACTCTGGGTGTCCGCCTGACGCGGGTCACTGGCGAAGATGCTGGCACCTACGCGATTACCGGTACTGCAACGGCAAACAAGAATTATGACGTGACGATTAATCAGGGAACCTTTATCATTGTCCCAAAGCCAATTACGGTGCAGGCTAATAATGTTGCCGCTGATTATGACGGCACGCCCTATCAGGTTGATCAATTAGGCTTCGCGATTGCGAATGGTGACAAGTTGGCTGGTACTGACACGCCTGCTGATTTGAAGGTGACGCTGACGCCAACTGCTGAAACCAACGCTGGCACGTATGCCATTAAGGGTTCCTCAGCGGCAAAGGACTATGATGTTACCGTCCTAGATGGCACTTTGACTATCGCTCAAAAAGCCGCCAGCGTTAACGTCAAAGACGCTACTGTGGGCTATGGTGATGCGTTACCAACATTTGCGGTAACCAACAGCGATACGGGGTTAAAGACCACACTGGATAATACTGATTTTGAAATTTTCGATAACAAAACAAACGCAGTTGCTACGGGTCAGTTACAGGCCGGTGGCGATTACACAATTCGATTGACTCAGGCTGCTCAAGACGACTTGAAGACTTCCAATCCTAACTACAACCTTAGCTTTGGTGAGAACACATTGACCGTTACACAACGGGCAATTACGGTTCACATTGAAGATGGTGGCAAGGATTATGGTGTTGCGACCGATCCAGCCTTGACGTTCACCATTCCAGCAACCACTGCCACCGGTGAGGCCAACGGCACATTGGTTGCCCCAGATACGAAGGATAACTTAGGCGTGACGTTAACTCGAGAAACTGGGGACAACGCCGGGACCTATAAGATTACTGGGACGGCCGCTACTGATGGCAATTATAAGGTTTTCTTTGAAAACGAGGGGGCCTTCACGATTGCACCGATTGCTGGGACGGCCACAGTTGCCGATGCTAGCGTGGTTTATGGTAACAACTTGCCAGCAAACATTAGCGTAACGGTTAATGGGACCGCTAGTGAACTCAGCTCAAGCAACTTTGAAATTGTGGATGCTACAAAGACTGTCGTCAGTGCTGACCGGTTACCAGCAGGTGGCAAGTACGCGTTACAATTGACCGCTACCGCTCAAGACGCCTTAAGCAAGGCTAACCCTAACTACGCCCTTAAGTTTGTTGCGGGTGGATTGACTGTCACGAAACGGCCAATTACGGTGAAGATTAATGATGTCACTACCACTTATGATGGTGCCGTGCACGGTGCGAATGGTTTCAGCATTGCAGCGGATGATAAGCTAGCCAATGGCGACAGTGAGAGTGCACTCGGTGTTACTCTGACTCCGATTTCTAAGACCGATGCTGGGACGTATGCGATTACTGGAAATGCTGTTTCAGCGAACTATGATGTAACGCTTGAAGATGGAACGCTAAAAATTGATCAAGCGGACGGCAATGTGGCCGTAACGGGTACCAATGTAGTTTATGGCAATTCATTGCCAAGTTTGTCAGTCTCAGTTAATGGAGCAACGGCTAGTGAACTTAGCGCGGACAATTTTGAGATTGTCGATACGAAAACAAAATCTGTTGTAACTGCTGATAAACTACAAGCTGGTGGTAGTTACACGGTACAATTGACGAAGACTGCTCAAGATGCTTTGAGTAAGACTAATAGTAACTACAAGCTTAGCTTTGGTACAGATGCATTGACTGTGGTCAAGAAGCCAATTACGGTTCAAATTAATAATGTTGATACCCCTTATGATGGCACGGTACATGGTGCAAATGGCTTTAGTATTGCAGCAACTGATAAGCTAGCCAATGGCGACAGCGATGCTGCACTGGGTGTTACCCTAAATCCAATCTCTGAAACTAATGTTGGGACGTATGCGATTACTGGAAAAGCTGATTCAACGAACTATGATGTGACACTTAAAGATGGAACGCTAAAGATTGACCAAGCGGACGGTAACGTGGCCGTTAAGGGTACTAGTGTGACCTATGGTGATTCATTGCCAAGCTTGTTAATTTCAGTTAATGGAGCAACGGCTAGTGAACTTAGCGCGGACAATTTTGAGATTGTCAATACAGATACAAAAGCTGTGGTAACTGCTGATAAACTACAAGCTGGTGGCAGTTACACAGTACAATTGACGAAGACTGCTCAAGATAATTTGAGTAAGGCTAATGGTAACTACAACCTTAGCTTTGGTACAGATGCATTGACTGTGACCAAGAAGCCAATTACGGTAAAAATTAATGATGTCACTGCCACTTATGATGGTAAGGCGCACGGTGCGAATGGCTTCAGCATTGCAGCAACTGATAAGCTAGCCAATGGCGACAGCGAGGATGCACTCGGTGTTACCTTAAATTCAATCTCTGAAACTAATGCTGGGACGTATGCGATTACTGGGAATGCTAATTCAGCGAACTACAAGGTAACTCTTGAGAATGGGGCGTTGAAGATTTTCCAAGTAGCCGCTAGCGTGGCAGTTGGTGATGCTAACTCTACGTATGATGATCCATCGCTGCCTCAATTGACGGCAACGGTTACTGGTCCTGATGTCACAATCGAACAGACTGATTTTGAAATTATTGACAATGCAACCGGCAAGTCTGTAGTTGCAGCTGACTTACAAGCTGGCGGCAACTACACGATTCAATTGACGCAGGCCGCAAAAACGCGATTGGCCGACGACAATCCTAATTATGACTTTACCGACTTTGGTACCGGTACTCTGACCGTTGCAAAACGGACAGTCACCGTTACAGTGGACAACCAGGCCATGAATGCAGGCGACCCAATTCCCGAAAACCAGTCAACGGTAGTAGTTGATGGTTCACCAGTCCATGTTCAACCGCAGTTAGACTTGAGCTACGAAGAACCAGATGGCAAGGAAGTTGGGACATACGCAATTGGGGCAAAATCCGCCAATTCAAATTATGCGTTGACCGTTGTTCCTGGTCAGTTGAAGGTCTTGGGCAATGTTGTTGGTCCCGATGGCAGTACGACAATCACTGAAAAAGATTCGGCCGGCAACGTGGTTAAGATTGATAAGAAGTGGCCTGATGGTAGCCAAACGACTTACGTCAATGATCCAGCCACTGGTAACAAGACGGTGACGGAGCAAAAGAATGGGGCACAGGTTGACCAACAGGACCTTACCCCTGGTTCTAAGGTCACGCTATCTGATGGCGAGGGTACCAATACGAGCACTGTCGTTGCGCTTGATCCGACAACCAATCTGCCAGTATTTGAACATGACACCACGCAGACCGCGGTTGATGGTACTATCACGACGAAAGATACCAATGGTAATGTTGTCAAAGTAGTTAAGCCATGGACCGATGACAGCCAAACGACTTACACCTACGACCCAATGACTGGTAAGCGGACAGTAACGGATCAAAAGGACAGTCAGACAGTCGCCGAAAAGGACCTTGAGCCTAAAGATACGCAGGCAACGTTATCTGCTGGTGACGTTGAAACTATCGTTGATGCTGGGAAACCAGGGTCACAACCAACGTTTGAACATAACACAACTGCGACAACGAAGGACGATGCTGGTAACGTTACTGCCACGACGAAAGATGATGCTGGCAATGTTATCAAAGTAACCAAGAACTGGGCCGATGGCAATCAAACTGATTACACCTACGATCCAGCCACCGGTAAGCAATCAGTGACGGAGCAAAAAGACGGTAAGACTGTTGATTCTAAGACAATCACGCCTGATGCGCCGAAAGTAACGTTGTCTACTGGTGATGGTGTTGAAACCACTGTTGATGTAGAGACGCCAGGTGAACAGCCAACGTTTAAACATGACACGACGCAGACCACGGGTGATACGACCACAACGAAAGATGCCAATGGCAATGTCATCAAGGTCGTTAAGCAATGGCCGGATGATAGTCAAACGACGTACACCTACGATCCAGCTACTGGAGATCAGTCAGTGACGGAACAAAAAGACGGTAAGACAGTCGACACGCAGTCGATTGCACCTGATGGTAAGGCGACATTGGCGAGTGGTGACAATGCTAAGACCATCGTTAACGCTGGGCAACCAGGGTCACAACCAACGTTTGAACATGACACGACGCAGACCACGAAGGATGCTGCTGGTAACGTTACTGCCACGACGAAAGACGATGCTGGCAATGTTATCAAAGTAACCAAGCAGTGGGCCGATGGCAGTCAAACTGATTACACCTACGATCCAGTCAAGAAGACGCAGACGGTGACGGAGCAAAAAGGCGGTAAGATTGTTGATACGAAGACAATCACACCTGATTCTCCGAAAGCAACGTTGGCTACTGGTGATGGTGTTGAAACTCTTGTTGATGCTGAAAAGCCAGGCGCAGCGCCAACGTTTAAACACGACACGACGCAGACCAATGGTGATACGACCATAACGAAAGATGCCAATGGCAATGTTATTAAGGCCATTAAGCAATGGCCAGATGATAGTCAAACGACCTACACCTACGATCCAGCTACTGGAGACCGGAATGTAACGGAACAAAAATCCGGTCAGACAGTCGACCAGCAGTCGATTGCGCCTGATGGTACAAAGGCAACGTTGAAGACTGGTGATGATGTTCAAACCATCGTTAATGCTGGGGAGCCAGGGTCACAACCGACGTTTGAACATGATACGACGAAGGTAACGAAGGATGATGCTGGCAACGTTACTGCGACGACGAAAGACAATTCTGGCAATGTCATCAAGGTCGTTAAGCAATGGACTGATGGTAGCCAAACGTCCTACACTTATGATCCAGTTGAGAAGACGCAGAGTGTGACGGAACAAAAAGACGGCAAGGTAGTCGACCAGAAGACATTCGACAAAGGTTCTACAAAGGAGACCTTGACGAATGGTGGCGGCGTTGAACCGCTTGTTGAAACTTTTGTTGCTGTATTGGCACCAGGCACTGAGCCAACGTTTACCCACAACACGACGCAGACCGCGACTGATAAGGCTGGCAACGTTACCGACACGACGAAAGATGCCGCTGGCAACGTCATCAACGTTACCAAGCAATGGACCGATGGCAGTAAGACAACTTATGCCTATGATCCAACGACTGGTAACGGGACCGTTACGGAGCAAAAAGATGGTAAGACTGTTGATACTAAGACAATCACATCTGATACGCCGAAAGCAACGTTATCCGCTGGCGATGGTGTCGACACGCTTGTTGATGCTGGACAACCAGGTTCAGAACCAACGTTTGCCCACAACACGACGCAGACCACGACTGATAAGGCTGGCAACGTGACTGCCACGACGAAAGATGCCGATGGTAATGTCATCAACGTTACCAAGCAGTGGACCGATGGCGGTAAGACAACTTACGTCTACGATCCAACGACTGGTAACCGGACTGTGACTGAGGAAAAAGCTGGTAAGACGGTCGACCAAAAGACGATTTCACCTGATGGGACGACGGCAACGTTATCTGCTGGTGAAGGTATCGACACGCTGGTTGATGCTGGGCAACCAGGTTCAGAACCAACGTTTGAACACGACACGACGCAGACCACGAAGGACGCAGCTGGTAACGTCACCGCGACGACGAAAGATGCCGATGGCAATGTCGTCAAGGTAACCAAGCAGTGGACCGATGGCAGTCAAACGGCTTACACTTACGACCCAACGACTGGCAAGCAAACTGTGACGGAACAAAAGGACGGTAAGACAGTCGACCAGAAGACGATTACCGCAGATGCGCCGAAGACTACGTTGAAGAGTGGCGATGGCGTTGAAAGCACTGTTACTGTTGATAAGCCAGGCACAGAACCAACATTTGCTCATAACACAACGCAGACCGCAACCGATAAGACTGGCAACGTGACTGATACGACGAAGGATGCCACTGGCAATGTCGTCAAAGTCACCAAGCACTGGACGGATGGCAGTCAAACGGCTTACACTTACGATCCAGCCACCGGTCAACAGACAGTGACGGAACAAAAAGACGGTCAGACGGTCGACCGGAAGGCGATTGCGGATGGGAAGGCCACGTTGAAGAGTGGCGACGGCGTTGAAAGCATAGTTACTGTTGATAAGCCAGGCGCAGTGCCAACGTTTGCCCATGAGACAACGCGGACCGTAACTGATAAGGCCGGTAACGTGACTGATACGACGAAGGACGCCGATGGCAATGTCGTCAAGGTTACCAAGCACTGGACGGACGGCAGTGAAACGGATTACACCTATGATCCAACGACTGGCAACCGGACTGTGACGGAACAAAAAGACGGTAAGATTGTCGACCAGCAGACGATTGCGCCTGATGGGACGAAGGCCACGTTGAAGAGTAGCGATGGCGTTGAGACCATCGTCAACGCTGGGCAACCAGGGTCACAACCAACCTTTGCCCACGACACGACGCAGACCGCAACTGATAAATTTGGTAACGTGACTGCCACGACGAAAGACGCCAATGGCAATGTCATCAAGGTAACCAAGCGGTGGATCGATGGGAGCGAGACGATTTACGCCTACAATCCAGCCACCGGGCAACGGACGGTGACGGAGCAAAATGACGGGAAACTGGTCGATCGGCAGACGATTGCCCCTGATTCCTCGAAAGCAACCTTGGCGAGTGGTGACGGTGTTGAGACCATCGTTCATACTGGGCAACCGGGGTCGCAGCCGACATTTGAACACGAGACGACGCAAACCACGAAAGACGCCGCTGGTAATGTTACGGCCACGACGAAAGACACCGATGGCGACATCGTCAAAGTAGCCAAGCAGTGGACCGATGGTAGTGAAACAATCTATGCTTACGATCCAACGACTGGTCAACGGACGGTGGCAGAGCAAAGAGACGGGAAGACAGTTGATCAGCAGACAATCGTTTCTGGTGCTTCGGCAGTGACATTGTCAGATGGTGCTGGCGGTACGGCCACAGTCAAATTCGCTCAGTCGGCAGACGCGATGCCAACATTTACGCATGCACCAGCGAGCCACAGTACGGGCGTTAGTGTCCCGACGAACAACGATGCCGATAAGAAGGCCGTGAAGGTTACCAAGCAATGGCCTGACGGTATTCAAGTCATCTATACGTATGACCCAATGAGCGGTCAACGGACTGTTCGTGAACTGAAGAAGGGTAAACTCGTTGCGCAACGCACGATGGCCTCCGGTGACGTGGATGCCATTTTACCTGACGGAATGGGTGGTACGACTACCGTTAAATTTGATGGGTCCGAAACGGAACCGATCTTTACGCGTCAGCTTGCTGACAAGATAAATAGTCGCAAGGTCACGTCACGGAAGAAGACGTCGAAGAAGTCATTGAAGAACGCCGGTGCAACCAGAAACCTGCAGAAGCAAGCGGGCGCTGCGAAGGCACTGCTTAATGCAACGGGATATCGTTCTGCTCAGGCAGTTAGCGCAGGCCATGCGGGCGCCACTGCCGTAACGGAACGTCGTCAGTCTCGACAGCAGACGGCGCAACAACAGGCAAATCAACAGGAAACAGAATTACCACAAACGGGCCAAAAGAATGAGAGTTTCTTGGCGCAACTGGGAGTAATCCTCTTGGCCCTGTTGATCACACCATTTGTTCGTCGGCGCTCACATTAACTTGAGTCACTCAAGATATAAGCAACGGTATAGCTAGACTAAAAGGCCGTCCCTCGAATCGGGGGACGGCCTTTTTGGGCATGTGCGTTTTAATATCTGCCGACCTCTCGGCTTACACGGTGTACTTAGGCGACGGAGATAATGCCTGTAACAGACGTTATCGATTGGACCGAAAGCGCTAAACCTCCACGTTTTCCGACCGTTGTCGTGATAGAACATAACCTGAGCCGGAGGAGGACAGGGATGTAGCCGGGCGAGCGAGAAGCCCGTTCCTCAGGCTGAAGCGTCCCCACAGCAGGCGGAATCCCTGTCAGCCGGTGTGCGGCAAATTAACACCAATTGACTGGGTTAAAAAAAACGGTCAATCCCTGAATGGGAGACCGTTTGGCGTTAGAGGAACCAGTCGCGCAGGTGATCCGCCACGGTCGCCTTGAACTTGTTAGATTGCGTGGGCGTCATGGTGTCGATTTCGTCGTAAAGGTTGTTATTGATCTTCGTTAAAATCGCTGTGAGCTGCTCTAACTCCGTGTCCGTCAACGTTTCTAAGTACGCTGGCACCTTGGCCGTTTCGGTGGCCGCGGTTTCGCGCCCCAAGTCAGTTAGGCGAATGATCGTTTTGCGCCGATCCGTCGTCGACTTTTCCTTAGTGACTAAGTCCTTTTTGACCAGTTTATTAACAAATTCAGCTGTCGATTGCACCGCTAAATTTAGCCGGGTCGCCAGTTCCTTTTGCGAGAGGCCATCGTCTTGCGATAAGGCCAGTAGCACCTTGCCTTGTCCCTGAAAACGCAGCGGATGGTCCTCTTTATCCAAGTGGTTGCGGTGGGCTACTTCCTCCGCAGTGTGGCTGACCATGCCGAATTCAATCAGTTTGCCAGCCGCATTTTTTTGTTTCGTTAAATCAGGCATAGAACCGCCTCCCTATTGCCATTATACCTGACAACCAGGTGAAGTGGCATTATCTATTTTGAGCGAACTCTTGACAATTTCATCAGGGGGCCTTATTATAATTTTAGTCAGGGGGACCTGATTAAAAAGAAGAGAGCTAAGAGGGGATTAACATGTCAGCAATTAATGCAATTGAAGTAAGCCATTTGACTAAGAAGTTTGGACAGAAGACGGTCGTGGATGATATTTCGTTTAACGTGCGGCAAGGGGAGGTCTTCGGGTTGCTGGGGCCCAATGGTGCCGGGAAGACCACGACGTTGCGCATGATGACCACGTTGCTTAAAGCTGACGCGGGCCACGTCAAAATCTTCGGTCACGACACGGTTAAGGAGGGGCGCCTGGCCCGGTCGATGTTTGGCCTCACCGGACAGTACGCCTCGGTCGACGAAGACATTTCGGCGCGTGAGAACCTGATGATTTTTTCCCGCTTAAATGGCCTCTCACGGCAGGACGCCAAGCAACGGACAACGGAGCTCCTGACCGAATTTTCACTCGAAAACTCCGCCGATAAGGCTTTAAAAAACTTTTCCGGGGGGATGCGGCGTCGGCTGGACCTCGCCGTGAGCCTGATTACACGGCCAACCCTGATTTTCCTGGATGAACCGACGACCGGGCTGGACCCGCGGACCCGGACGCAGATGTGGGAAACGATTCGCAAGCTCGTGAAGCAGGGGTCAACGGTGATCTTGACCACGCAGTACTTGGACGAAGCCGACCAATTGGCCGACAACCTGGCCATCATCGACCACGGCAAGGTCGTGAAGATGGGGACGCCAGCCGAGCTCAAGCAACAGGTTGGCGGGACCAAGTTGAATTTCACGGTCGGTCAGGCCACCCAGGTGTCGGCGGCGGTAAAACTTCTGACGGCAAAGGTGCCCAACACCATTCAACGGACCGGACAACGACTGAGCGTGCGGCTGAATCAGGTCACAGATTTAACGCCGATCTTGGCGGCATTGAAGCAAGCTAAAATCGCAATCGACCACTTATCCGTGCAAGAGCCGTCGCTGGACGATGTCTTCATGGATCTCACGGTCGGCAAGAACTAAGAAAGAGGGATGCAAGATGGATGTAAAAATGCATGGCGGCAACGTCATTATGAATACGGCTACGATGGCCTATCGGAACTTACTCAAGACAGTTCACAACCCGGATAACTTTATGGATGTGGTGATTCAGCCCGTCCTGTTCATGCTAATGTTCGGCTATTTATTCGGTGGCGCCATTGCCGGTGGCGTTCAAGCCTACTTGCCAACCATCGTTCCTGGGATTTTGATTCAAACGATGTTGTCGGCGGGGTCGGGATCGGGCGCTCAAATCAGAGAAGACCTCGACTCCGGGGTATTCGACCGCTTCAAGTCGTTGCCGATGGCGCACATCGCTCCGTTGGCGGGTCAACTGTTTGCTGATAGTTTACGCTTGCTAATTGCGACGATTACCTCGTTGACTACCGGTTACCTCATGGGGTGGCGGCCGGCTGTTGGGTTTGGTTGGGTCGTCGCGATTGGACTCTTGGCCATCTTCACGGGTTGGGCGTTGTCCTGGATCTTTGCGCTCCTGGGCCTGCTGGCAAAGAGTGCGGGTGCCGTTCAAAGTGCGTCGTTGATGACGATGCTGGTGCTGTCCTTTATGTCAAATGCCTTCGTGCCATTACACTCATTGACGAAGCCACTCCGGTTCGTGGCGCACTTGAATCCGGTAACCTACGTGATCACCGCGATTCGCCAGATCCTGGCGACCGGGAGTTGGACGCACGAAGCCTTACTGGTGCTGGTCTTTGATGTTGCCGTTGTTGCGGTCTTTGCGCCACTAGCGGTTTGGGCGTATGACCGGAATTAGGTTGGTAAGAGTAAAGGTGGTCTGCCTGTTGTTGGGTGACCACCTTTTTTGATATACGGCCGGTAGTTAATTTTTTTTGGAAAATATAGGCTGTCACAGTCCCAAACGACATATTATGACACCCTTAATTGCTATACTGAAGTTTAGTTAGGCAAACATTTGCTAATCGCAATTAATGAAGGATGAGGTACTAACGTAGTTTATTTAAAGAGGAAATAGCAATGAAAATGAACCATATTTTGGGAGCCGCTATCGTGGCAACCACGCTTGGCGCTACGGCGGCTGTCACCGGTCCCGCCACGGTTCAAGCGCAAGCAGCGAAAGTCAGTTTGGCCGCATTTCCGCAGAGTATTCGCGGAACCTGGTACCACTATGAGGAAAATGATGGTTACTACTACAAGACGATGACCATCGGGGCCAAGAAAATGACGGTTAAGAACTACTTTGATGCCTTTGGGAAGAAACAGGTCAAATGGACCGGGACGCTACATACGACTAAGAACCAAGACGATGAATTTAGACAAGGTTTGGGCAATAAAAAGTCTCATTGGACGAGCGCCAAGAGTGTTAAGGACGGCTATACCAAGGTCGTGGCTTACGGCATGTTCGCGACCAATGGGGGCGGAACCTATAAGGTGATTCACAAGACCTACAAGGGCAAATCCGTCAAAGTACTATACAACAAGCGTATCGTCAACAGCTACGGTCAAAAGAAGTTAGCGGACCACTATTACCAAACTAAGGCCCAAGCCAAATTCTTCAATCCAGTTGGTGCGCTACACAAATAGACCATTCGGAAAATAAGGAGGAATATGACAATGAAATTTACCAACATGATGGGCGCAGTCTTGGCGTCAGTTAGTTTTGGCGCAGTCTTGGCCGTTGCGAATCCCACGGTTGATGCCCAAGCCAGTACTAAGATGAGTCTGGCTAGTGCCCCGAAGAAGTTTCAAGGGACCTGGTACTATTACCAGAACGGTCACTATAATCGGTACACGATTGCGGCCAATAAGACTTCATATCGGAATTTTAATGGGAAAAAGTGGGTGACTGGTTATAGTCCAATAAAGGCTGCCAACTTGAATAAAAATCTGACGGGTATCAAGACGGGAAAGTACAATACCATGTTGTTTATGAATAAAGGGTGGTTGATTGATGAAGAATGGGTAAACCACACCAAGTCATCAGCACTGGGGGAAACAGGAACAGAAGGTTATAAAGTCGTCAACCGCCACTATAAAGGCAAGACCATTAAGTCACTGTATGTCTACGCCATGTGGAATGTGGGAAGCGGCGAAGTTCATCTGCAACACTACTACAAGACCAAGGGCCAAGCGAAAGCCTTCAACCCTACCGGTGCAACCGAAGACTTCACTGATTAATTAGACGGCTAGCTGAAAAAACAATCAAATCCACAAAGGTCAGTAGCCAGGTTGCAGCAAAGGGCGGTGCCTATGTCGTCTATATGATGGCTTAGTGTGGACCTGAGAGATAACCATGCGTCTAGTCCTTTTATGAACAAAATTGAGGTTAGAAAAAACAGCTGAGTCCCATTAGGCGGGCTTAGCTGTTTTTGATATATCATTAGGCTAATGAAGAACCACTATTCGTCGAGATAGTCCTTAACCTCAATCGACTCGCCGACATAGTAATTCTTCCCATTAACCTTATACGTCGTCCACATGGCTTCTTCGGTATAGCCATCAGGGAAGAAGGTCGCGTGGTGTTTCTTCGTGTTGTGTACAATTTTTAGGTGGTAGTGGCCCTTACTGATTTTCTTGTTAGGCATGCCTTTGAGTGGCTTCTTGTAATCAACGGTGGTGGTCCGGCCCTTGACGCTTACCTTGCTGACCTTGACCGAGGCGGTTGGTTTCCAGACGTTCATGCCACGAACATTTTTGTAAAGGCCACTAGGTGCAACCTTGGCCAGGTCCGCTGCGCTATAGTATTGTAGATAGTTGTCGAGCGTTAGGTAGAAAGCGGGGGTCGTGACTAGATTGTCTTTTTTGGCATTTAGCTTAAAGCCAGTTCCAGATTGAAATAGAAGTGTTCTGTCGGGTGCCTTTAGTTTAACCGGTTTGAAATTAGCCTTGGTATAGGGGATGAGCTTAGCGTGCATGTTATCCATCGTTGAATATTTCAGCTTTTTGGCGCGACTGTAGTGAACGGCGCCAGAGGTGAGGCCAACCGTTGGCACGTACTCGCCGTTGACTTCGTTGCGGTTGATGCCCATGACCTCGAGCAGAGATCCCTTCTTTTTCAGCAGTTTCTTATAGTGACCGTTGGACTTCTGGTAAAAACCGACATCCATTGTCTTCTTTAGACGGACGTACTGCGTCGTACCCGGCTTGCTATTGTCCGGTAGATATGGTGATGAACTCTTGGTCGCCGCCTGTGCGGTACCTGTAAGGCCGAGGATACTGGTAGCAACCAGTGCGACCCCTAGTAACAACTTTTTCATATAAAAATCTCCCCTAAATGCCGAGTGACCAGAGGTACTGTCATGGTTACTCGAAAAAATTAAACCGGTTAGTTCCAACGCAGAATAACTAATGCGCTGTAGAAATACTAACAGTTGTAACTATATTTTACACCTAAGTGGTCAGCTGGGGTTCTTTCTAGTGGGAGGGAAGTCATACGACGTACAGAAAAAACGACCAATCTCGGTTAGGTAGAGATTGGTCGTATTGAAGTAAAGTTTAGATTAGTTGCCTTGCAAGGCTTGACCATAGACCCAGTAACGGTGGGTGGCGTGTTTGGCCGTGGATTTGATCCGGTACCAGTTATATTGTGTTCCTTGAGTTGCCATAAGGTCAATCTTAACTTTACTGCCGGCTTTGAGTTTGGCGTTTTTCCAGCTCGTCACCTTGATGATTTTATAGTCGCTGTTTGGTTGGTGATTGGTCAGCTTAAAATGGCGATAGTTCTTCTTGATGGTCGTTGTGCCATGATACTTGTGGTATTGAACGGCGCCCGTCAGTGTGCTGGCGGACCCAACGACTGTGCCGAACCCCAAAGTTGTTGCCATCCCGGCTACTCCTAAAATCAATGCTGCTTTATTCATAAATAAAACCTCCCCAGTTTGTCCCAGTTGGAACTTTTTAAATATAACATGGCTGGGGGAAATTTGTTTTTAGCATGAATAATGTTTGGAAAAACATAGTAATTGACCAAAGGACGTGAAAGCGACCAGTTCCTATCTTCAGAAACTGGTCGCTCTCTGGGATGCTCGGTATTTAATTTACTTCGCTGGTGTCAGGTAGTTGTTGCGCAGTTGTTTCAATTGTGTGTTGGATAGGCCCAGACCCTTGTGGAGGAAGTTATCCATGCTACCGTACTTCGTGTTGATAGCTTTGTACATGGTGTCGATATAGGACTTCTTCACGCCGTTTTGATCTTTGAAGTTGGCGATGACGGTTGGTGTCAGGGCCTTGCCTTGAGCCTTCCAGCCAGCCTCTTGCTTCTGTAGGTTTTCAGCGTTGGTCTTAGTCAAATAAGTGTTGGACTTTAGGTAGTCCTTGGTGATTGCCTTTCGGTTAAAGTTAAGGGCGGAAAGTACCAGTGCTGTGCCCATCCCGGCGCGGTCCTTACCGGCTGAACAGTGCCACAGAACGGCCTTGTTCTTAGGGTTCTTCAATAATTGATGGAATAGGGACTTGTAAGCTTTGCGACCTTGGGCAGTCGTGATAGCGTCGTGGTAAGACTTCTTCATCATCTTATCGCCAGCGTTCTTTTTGGAGAAGTCTGGGAAAGCTGGGAAGGCCTTGAAGACGTTGGCTTTGACCAGCTTGACGCCCTTGATCTGTACGTCAGGACTCTTTTGTTGTTCAACGATCGTCCGCAGGTCAACATCGGTGGCAACGTGATAAGTCTTAACCAGCTTCTTTTGGTCGGACTTAGACAGAGTGGACAGGCCATTAGAACGAATTAAGCGGTGCACCTTGATCTTTTGACCATTTTGGTTGACGTAACCGCCTAAATCACGGGCATTGGAAGCACCTTGAAGCTTGATATGCGTTGACTTTCCGGCCACAGTTTTAGCCTTGGCATGTTTTGGTGCTTTGGCTTTCTTAGTGGTCTTAGTCGTTTGGGTCGTTTTCGCAGCGGCCGTGATAGTCGACAAAGGTTGTTGCCAACCCAAAGTGGTGGTCAACAGTAAGGCGGTAACTAGAGTGCTTAATCTTTTGTTCATAATGCGAATTCCTCCTCTGTGTTTGGTACAGTCTCTAGAATACTAAGCAGATGTAAAGGTGAGGTGTTGATTGTGTAAAGATAGCAGGCACCACCAAAATCGACTATGTAAATCGTTATAAAACGAGGCTATAGCTCACGTTTGGCGGTAATGAGCGCGTTAGGGAATCCGTACTTGAATCCGTTTCCCAAATCAGGTAATCTTAACGCAAAACGAGATTTCACAGGAGGCCGTTATGAATAAAATTGTCCCAAGTCTGTGGTTTGCTGATAATAATTGTGAGGAAGCCATTCATTAAAGTCCGGGCAGGAAACCTGCGATTTTAATCGCGGGATGAATGCCAGAACTTAATACTTCCTAAAACGTATGTTCCCCTTTCGGATAGCTAATTATGGTATACTTAACCCAATCTTCAGGGGAGGTAGCTATTGGTTAAGCTAGGACGAACGATTAAATTACGACTCTATCCAGATACCGAACAGTCAGCGGAGTTTTTAGAAATGAGCCGGGAATACCGACGATTGGCCAATATTGTCAGTCAATGGATTTTTGACCATGCGTTTCAGTTAAGCTGGTTAAAAATAAATTATCAACTGTACCAAACGCTCAGAAAGGAATCACAACTGAATAGTCAGATGGTGCAGTCAGTTTTTCGAACGGTCGCAGCTCGCTACAAAACTGTTCAGAAACAGATGAAGCAACATCCTTACCGTTGTAAGAACGAAGACAACAAGTGGATTCAAATTCCTAGAGACTTGACGTGGTTGGTGAAACCAATTCGGTTCCGTCGACCACAGGCAGATTTAGTTCGTCAAAGAAACTATTCTTTTGTGGATAAGCTGAGCCACGTCTCAATTACCACCTTAGGTCAACGAACGAAAATGAACTTTACTGACAAAGGTTTTGAGAACTATCTTCATGGAGATTGGAAGCTAGGCACTGCTAAGCTAGTCCACAGCCGCGGAAAATGGTTTCTACACATTGGCATTACCAAAGAAGTTAGCGATTTTAATTCCAAGGACAATCCGCAAATCGTAGGGATTGATCGCGGGTTACGCTTCCTAGCAACTACCTTTGATAGTGAAGGGAAAACACTATTCTTTGATGGTCAAAAAGTCTTACGTAAGCGGAGAAAATTTCTTAAGGTTCGTCGACAACTACAAAGTAAGAACACCACGTCTGCCAAGAGAAAACTGAAGCAACTAGCTCAACGAGAGAACCGCTGGATGACCGATGTGAATCATCGGCTAGCTAAGACACTCGTTACGGCATATGGGTCGCATACGCTTTTCGTTTTGGAAGACTTAACTAATGTGACGTTTAACACGGATGATTTGCCTAAGCCCTTGCGTAATAGTCACCGTTCTTGGTCCTTCTTTCAACTAGAATCGTTCTTAACATACAAGGCTCAGGCTATTCAAAGTGCCGTCGTGAAGGTGAATCCAGCCTTCACTTCACAGAGGTGTCCGAAGTGTGGCCTAGTTGAGAAAACTAACCGCCATCATGATACTCATGAATATTGGTGTGCCCAATGCCGATATCGGTGTAACGATGATCGATTAGGGGCAATGAATATTGAGATGCTTGGGCAAGACTGGTTGAATGGTGTCAAACACCCAAAGATTAAAAAGCTAACAACTGCTGGGTAAACCTGGCAGTTAACGGGTAGCCGTCAATTACCCGATGATGTTGCCACTACGAGTAGGAGTGTCTTAATGGGCATGTTGGACTACTGTGTTGCCAGACACGTGAGCGATAAGCCGCTGAATTTATTCAGGGGCAATTGACTTGAACGGGCAGAAATTTTTGGCGCTCGATGGTGGCCCCAGCTTCCGCTTCAACGAGGCCATTTCCTTCACCATCGAATGTGCTGATCAAGCTGAAATCGACTATTATTGGCAGAAACTATCGCACGTCCCGGACGCCGAGCAGTGTGGCTGGGCCAAGGACCGCTTCGGCATCTCCTGGCAAATTGTCCCACAGAATATGGGTGAGTTGACACAGACACCCAGACAGGTCCAGGCGATGATGGGCATGAAGAAGATTGACATTGCGGTGTTACGGGCTGCTAAATAGTAAGCATAACGGTGGTATCCTGATTACCAAGGGCATTACCGTTTTTTACACGTTATGGAATTGGACTAGCCTTTGTTTTCGAATCGGCCATTTGCTATAGTGAACTTAAATACGTTCGAAAGAGGCGTCACACATGGATTGGTCAGAATTATTTCAACCACAGATTATCGGTCGGGGTCGCGATTATTATGAGCGTGGGATGGTCACTAATGTTCATTTATCAACGACCAAAATCACGGCTATTGTCCTCGGATCAGAGCGCTACCATGTTGAAATTGATTTCGACAAAGATGGCAATATTCGCAATGGAAGCTGTGACTGTCCGTATGCGCTTGGTGGCGAGAACTGTAAGCATATGGCGGCCGTCCTATTTTACATGGATGAGGAACCAACGCCGCAGCCAGCAGATACTGATGCTATCGCAGGGTTAGTCGCGGCGGCCACTGAAAAACAGGTGCGGGATTTTCTAACGCAGGTGTTGTGCGGGGATGCTCAGCTGACGAAACGGTTTGAACTACGAACGGTCAAGCATACAGTTAAGGAGACCTTCCGTGGCTATCAGACACAAATTGGGGACATCTTTGAAGCCTACATGGATAACGATGATTTTATTGACTATGAAAACGCCGAACGATTTGAAGAGGACCTCAGTACCTTTATTTGCGAAGACGTTCAGTCGTTGATTGATGATCAGCAGTTGAGTTTGGCATTTCGCGTAATCAACGCTGTTGTGAAACTATCAGTTTATGTAGATATTGATGACTCAGACGGCGCGATGATGCGAATCAGTCAGCTTTGTTTTGAAACTTGAGAAGCTATCCTTGTCCAGGCAGATCTACCATTGAAGCGACGAGCGTTGAAATGGTTCCAGAAGCGAGCGACCGAGGATATGGGCGCCTTTGAAGAGGCAGTTACGGACATCCTATTTTCCCAATTCAAGGAGCCGGAATTCTTGCAAGAGAAGCTGGAGTGGACGGCCCAACAGCTACATGATGCGGAGCAGCTTAAGGACGATTGGGATCGTGACTATCTAGCTGAAAAATGGGCAACGTCCCACGTAAAAGTAATGGCCGAACTAGGCCGACCCGCTGAAGAAATCGAGCAGTTTTGTTTGGCCAATCTTCGCTATCAGCACGTGCTACAATACTACGTTAACGATTGCGTGCAGCGTCAGGATTATTCGGCGGCAATCCGTGTCTTGCGTGAGGGGAAGCAACTTGCCGGCGGATTGAGTGGTGTCGTGCTGGCGTATAGCCAACGGTTGAAAACGCTGTATAAAAAATTAGGACAGACAGAGGACTACCGCCACGAATTGTGGTTATTGCTAACGGCCTATGCGCCAGCTGATATCGATTGTTACCGGGAATTGAAGCAACAGTACTCCGCAGAAGAGTGGCCGATGAAACGTGATCAACTCTTCAAGGCACTACCGGTAACAGTAAATCAAGAACCACTGTATGCCGAAGACCATTTGAACAAGAAATTACTGGCGGCGGTTATGTCGGAGCATGGACTCAATGGCGTGCGAACCTACGCGCACCTCTTGGCCCCAAAGTTCTCTGATCAACTCGTCGCTAAATACAGCCGAACGGTGCAAAAGATGGCCGAAAAGACCGGTGACCGCAAGCATTACCGTGAGCTGGCCGCAATCCTGAATGAAATGACAGACTATCCAAGCGGTTATGCCGAAGCAACCCGGATTGTGCAGGAGTGGCGGGTAAAGTATGTACGGCGACCGGCGATGATGGATGAACTGAGACGGTTTGATAATAAAAAACGAGAATAGAGAAGATGAGAAAAATGATGAATTATGATGAAATGTTGCGGACTATTTACACTGCTACCAAGGGATTGCATAGTATACGGCCAGCTTCATCACGGCAACGTAACAGTGACTTATTACTTAAAGAAGTGAATGAAATTTCGGGGTTTTCAAAAGATTCAGCCGCATTAGAAATCTTTGACAATGATGCCGATGCGTTAGAGGCCTTCGTAGAGGGTATCGTGACAATTCAATTCGCTATTTTTAACCGGACATTAGCCCAGATGACGGCTGAATCTTTAGCGGATGGTGTTTTGACTGGTTTGGGGGCTGTTTTGGACACAAATATTGGTGAATTAGCCGAAATGACAAAAGTAGTTCATTTGTTCTGTGGCTATCTAGAAGCGCATCATTTGGCCAAACCGGGCTTGGCAGTCGAGTTTGAGCAACTCGTTACGCAAAAACGTCCAGATGTCGTTGCGTTTAGTGATAGTGATGATGGTCGAACAGTAGAGATAAATGGTTTAGATGCAGCTGATTGGCTTGACTGTGACCCGGTGAAGTTGCTGCCAATCGATCAGACGGAAATGTTTGCCCACTTTATAGAAGATGTTGATTTCAACACATTTATTGCGCTAATCGCGAAGCGGCATAGTCCAGCGCAATTACAATTAGCGTATGGCTTGTTTTTGACGAGAGAACCTATTTACAGCGCCTTACTTGAGTGGGCCGAGTTCATGGATGATGGGAGACATTTGTATTCAATTGAGGAAATTGATCTGTACGTGAGTTCGTTGTGGTCCTTTGCCAGTGGACTCACTACGGATGGGCTGATTGCCTTGTCGAAAGTGATTCATCAGTACCTTAAGTTTTGCTTGAACCAGGAGCTAATTAGTGACAGGCAGTATGCAACATTGCTTAAAATGAGTAATCGCGGGATTGTTAAGGCTGCGGTGATGTGGCCGTTGGCACGACAAAATGTCACCTTAGCAGTTCAGCGCGGTCAAGAGAGTGTGGCAATTTCTGATAGAATTTTTACTAGGGTGAACTATACGATTGATACGGTTAAAGCTCATCAAGAATTGGATGCGTTGCATAGACAGCCAGTTGCAACCGCAGTTAATCCGGATGCCAAGTTAGTTTTGAAAAAGAGTTTGACGGATCGGCAGGAAACTTCAGAATTGAAGCAAGCTCAGGAGCGGCTGACTGGAATGGAGAAACAGTTTGGATCCTCGCTGACTGTGGCGGATGGGATGGCTTATCGGCAGGCGATTTTACAGATTCACCAAATAATGATTGAAAAATTCCATCGCCAAGTTAAGCATTGGACACGGGATAGTCTTGCAGCAGCCTTAATTGCACTATTTCAGGATGATCGAAATCTGGATACAAGACCGGTATTCCTACGTTATCTTCAATTTTATTTAGGTACGCTTTTGAGAGCGAATGCGATTGGTAGCCTGGACGCGTTAGACGAGGGAATGATGCAAGCCGTCTTTGAATATATTTGCTGTAGTACCAATGCTCTTCTAGAGTGAGGAGAGTTGGGATTCTAAGGCGTTCTGAAATTTGAACGTGGCTCGTTGGCGAGTGGCGTGGACAAAAATGCGGCATCCTCCATTATGAAGATGTCGCATTTTTCTATAGCCTTAAAGCAAAAACTTATTTAGCTGGCGTCAGGTAGTTAGCTTGCAACTGCTTCAATTGAGCGTTGGTTAAGCCAAGCCCCTTGTGGAGGAACTTTGACATGCTACCGTACTTGACATCGATTGCCTTGTACATCGCATTCAGGTAGGCTTTTTGAACGCCATTTTCATCTTTGAAGTTGGCAATGACGGTAGGGGTCAAGGTCTTGCCTTGGGCTTTCCAGCCAGCCTCTTCCTTTTGTAGATTTACTTTGTTCGTTTGGACGAGGTAGGCGTTAGACTTCAAGTAATCCTTGGTAATGGCGGCTCTGCTGAAGTCGAGGGCAGAGAGGACGAAGGCTGTGCCCATGCCGGCGCGGTCCTTACCGGCGGAGCAGTGCCAGAGAACGGCCTTGTTCTTAGGATTGATCAGTAGTTGATGAAATAGGGATTTGTAGGCTTTTCGTCCCTGAGCCGTGGTAACCGCGTCGTGATAAGTTTTTTCCATCATCTTATTTGCGGCGTTCTTTTTGGAGAAGTCAGGCAGTGGCGGAAATTCCTTGAAGACGTTGGCCTTGACCAGCTTGACGCCCTTCATGCGCACGTCCGGGCTCTGCTTCTGCTCACTGATGGTTCGCAGGTCGACATCGGTCGCTAAGTGGTACGTCTTAACGAGCTTCTTCTGGTCAGCCTTAGTTAATGTGGACAGGCTGTTGGACCGAATCAAGCGGTGAATCTTGATCTTTTGGCCCTTTGAGTTAACGTAGCCTCCGAGGTCACGGGCGTTGGATGCGCCTTGTAGTTTAATGTGAGTGGACGTTGAGACAACGGTTTTTCTCTTAGGCTTCTTCGTTGTCTGCGTGGTTGTCGTCTTAGCGGCGGCAGTGACTGTCGCAAGTGGTTGTTGCCAACCGAGTGTCGTTGCTAACAGCATTGCCGTGACTAAAGTGCTCCATCTTTTATTCATTTCGTGAACTTCCTCCTCTGAATTTGGTACAGCCCCTAGGATAGTCAGTGGATGTAAAGGGATGATGTTGATTGTGTAAAAGTATCGGGTAAAATGGTCGTTCTGCCATGCAATTACCCGCTGAAGGGCAGTGAGCTGGTGCCTTTCCGGCTGTTGTGGACCGGCTAGAGGTTTGTAAATATAATAATCAATCTGGCGCTTGTAGGACTGGCTGGGTTGGTGTGAAAATTGGCGAGCTGCAGGGGACATCTATTTGTAATTAACGAACAAAATGGCTGGGACTCGAATTATGAGGCCCAGTCATTTTACTCATGGATTGTGGTTGGAATATTTTTGTATAATTTTACTGGAATTTATGATTTTTATAACGACAGTGACCGTCTAAATAACGATATCCGCTGTGTATAATTTAAGCAATAATGAATAAAACTCAGTGATGGGCCTGATTTTAGTTGCGATCGGCCTACTGTATGATCTCGGCTTATTTCCAGATATTGTTTATGAATTTTAACAGCGGGCTTGAGAAAAAGTAAATGTCAAAAGTGACTTGCCGTGCACAGAATACCGTGTCGACGGTAGCCTACGTGTATGTTCTGACTTTTAGTTAGAAATTGCTTGTGAATTGGCTGGCTGTGCGACCAATTATCAACAGTTGGTTTTCAGAAAACGAGAAGGATGCGGTGATTCTCGTTGTGCCGAAAATGATGATGATCAGCCTAATGTTTAGGGATAATGCCACTGAAAGTAAATGGTGTAACAATAACATCTCGATAAATGTATACCCCTTGAATATTGTTTTGGGCAACACTATAATTAGGTACTACGAAAGTATTTATGAAAGGGCTGATCACTCTAGGAACGGTGGGGTCCAAATGCTGTAAATTTAAACCGGGATGGGCGCTTGCTGGGGACGATACGGAAATCCTACAAATCGTTAAAATGACGGGTATTGTGGCTGATAAATGAGAGTAACTGAAAGGCAAATGAAATCTTTGGAAATGAAAACGGTATCATGAATGGCGGCTGAAAGTGATGGTCATAAGTTGACAGAGATTGGCCTAACAGGTTTAGGCTTGGCGACGTTGGCTGTCACAGTTAGTGACTTTTTTTGGAGTTAAAACCGGAAAATATTGGATTGAATTGTGGGCCCAGTACGACCGATATTTTATAAAAACCTACATAAATAATTGGAGGAACTTCCATGACTACTTACAGGGAAGCCTATTCTAAGACGATTGCGAATATTAACAATCGCATCGTGGACTTACGTAAGACGATTATGTCGTTACAGAATACGCTGAACGTTTCGGATACGTTGCGGGCCAGACTTTCGCCGTATCTATCAGCGAATAAGCCGAATATCAACGAGGAGATTGATACTTATGTTGAGTCGCAGGCCAATTTGGATTATCTGATTGAGCTGATGCTCTTCATTGAGCGCGACCAGTGTACGGCGTTGTCAGCTGAGTTTGACGACTATTTTGAAAAGCGCGATCTCTACTGGTGGCAAAGTGCCCTGAGTTTGATGGGTAATCCAGCATATTTGGAACGAGAAATTATTGCGGATGATTATTACGATTTGGCAAAACGCCGCGCAGTGAAATGCGGCAAAACGCCAGCAAAAAAAGGTTTCTAAGCTATTGAAGTAAGCGGTATTCAGCGGTGAGCTTGCCCTGACACAACGTGGGAAGGGGATTTCGGTTTTGAAACAACGGCAAATTGATCAGGAAGTTAAAAAGAATTTTATTTTATATAAGGGACACACGGGGTGGAAAGTAAAGACACGACTCTTCGGCGGCCTGATCGTCACATTTTCGGCATTAACGTTAGCCGAAGGCACCGGCGTCGTTAACGTTCACGCGGCAACGACAGCTGATTCGAGCTTGGTCGCGCCCAAGTCTTATGGTCAGCCAAGCGTTGAACCAGCGCCAGCAGCTAAAGAGAGTGCGCAGACACCAACGACACCGGTTGCGCCAACACCACAGCCAGCTGTAGGTTCCGAGCCAAGTGATAAGTCAGGCCAATTACCAAATGAAGATCTAGCTTCGAACGGGGATAAAAGTGGCCAGCTAACTGATGGTAGTCAACAGCAAAAACCAGTTGCTGAAAGTGCATCGTTAACGGCAGATGATGTTACAACGGCACAAGAATCAGCTACAGAGCCGAACACTAAGTATCCGGTTCTTTCGCAGGACAAGAATAACCCAACTAATATTGGGATTGATACCTCAGAAGTTAATTTGGATGCTAGTCAGATTGCGGACCATTTTACGGCGACGGTCGAAAATCGTAACAGCAGTGATGCCGATGACGACACTAAGGACAATACACATGTAGCAACGATTGGAAAGGATGGCTTCGTTGCACTGACGAGTAATGATGCGCATAAAGTTTATACTTCACCAGGTGACTCAACTAACGTAACTGGTCACCAAGTCGCACATGTTTCATTTGAACATGAAATCGACTTCAGTCATAACTTTTCATTGTCTGGTGCGTTAGGAATTGGGAGCAAGTCTGAAGGAGCAGCCGATAGTGTTGGCTTCATCTTTGCACCAGGCAATCCGGCAGAAGCGACTAGGGGTGGTTCGGGTGGAATGCTTGGGCTACAAAATCTTTATAATGCGTTTGGCCTTGTTTATGATCAATACGATAATTCTGGTTATAATAGTTTCAATGACCCTAAAAGTGGCTATGAATTTGCCCCGTACATTGGTTGGCGGACAACGGATGCTAATGGTAAGTTACAGCCGGCTGCTGACACGGATTGGATGGCTGCCAGTGATGCTGGTCTGAATAAGCGTCAGGATAATCCTCTAAATGATTTTACTATGGACTACAATGCAGAATCTCAGACGTTGACGGCTACACTAGGGAAAGCAAAGTTAGTGCGGAAGATTTCGGATACGAGTCAAGGTTATTCGATTTCAGTGGCTGCCTCTACTGGTGGGAGTTGGAACGATTATTCTGCTCGGATTGATAAATTTACTTATACGCCAAAAACAATTCCGCTAACGGTCAATTTAGTTGATTCTGCTGATGACAATGCGCTTCTTACAAAAACAGATGCGTCAGCGATTGCGAACATTGGGGATACAGTTTCTGTCTTCTCCACGCAGGATGCGGCGACAAGAGCTATTGCTAAGGGGCTAGTAGACCCTAATTTAGTCTCAGTTTTACCGACGGATAGTGCCGGTAACGTTTATGTGGTCGATGGGAACCAAACTCCTACCAGCATTGGGACGGCCAAGCAGATCGATGGTTCAGGCGTTGCGGATGATACATACTACACGTATACGGTCACAGATGGTGACAGTCAAAAGGTGACAGTTCCCGTACGGTTGGCCTTTACGGCGAAAGTAACGCCAATTGATGCGCAGACACTAAAGCCGATTGACGGGTTGCAGCCGGTGACAGTGGTCGCAGTTGCGGGTGAGCCAACCTTGGTCCAGATACCGGGGTATACGCCAACAACAGTAACCCTAGCAGCACCAAAAGATGGGGCTAAAACGGCGGATGATACGTTGCCAATTGATCAAGGGACTACGAAAACGGGAACATCCAGTACTACGACGAAAGATACTGCTACACCAATCAGTCACTATTACACGACTACTGGGACAACGGTTGATGGTCAATCAGTAACAACGAAAGCAACGGTGGGTACAGGTCAGTCAATTTCGACGGACTTAAACCAGCAACCATTAGTTGACGCAAAAGGGAATGCAATTTCAAGTGGTGGTAAAACTATCAACAGTGATGATTACTATTGGTCAACGACTGGGAATGCTGGTGCTACTGATTCAACAGATGAAGCGAAGCCACAAACGAGTGGGAGCTTGCTGCTACCAACAGAAACTACTTTGCAGTACTGGGAAAATCAAGCGACGGCTAATCAGACCAAAGCGGACGATTATAATACCCAAGCGCAAGCATTGTACAGTAAATTTATGGGAATTACGGGTTTGACACAGGCCCAACAAGCTGATGCGAAGAACTTACTGCAATCAGTCAGTGACATTTATACCAGTGTTTCTAAAACTAACGGACTTGCGAAGACGGCCTTTGAAAATGCCAAAACGGCAACGGCTGCGACCGACATTTATAATAATGGCCAGACTGGCTATGCGGCGTTAGAGAAGGTTCAAAACCTGTTGGTCTCATTTGATGCTGATTTGACGGATTTAAAGACTAATAATACGGATGCTGGAAAGAGCTTAGCAACCTTTACGTCTTGGTCTGAAAACTATGGGGATCCAATTGAAATTCCGGCAAATGGTTTTGTTAATTTTGGTCCCGATTTTTGGACAAATGGGGTAGAGAAAACTGCTGACTTTAGTAATTCAGCCTATTACACCTACTCCAGCACGAATACAGCAGATGGTACGCCAGTTACGCCGAAAAATGTCGGCAAGTACTTCTTTAATCTCACCGACGCTGGGCGGACTTATTTAAAGAACCTAAACCCCGACAACGGCGAAATTGGTTTATACGTTTCAGCGATGTTGACAATTAATCCGTTGGCGACCGCAGCTACCATTAAGGCGGCCACGGTTGAGTATGGTGGTGAAAATGCAACCTCTAGTACAGTTGGCACTTTGCCAGCCTTTGTTGGGAGTTTAGGTCAGGCGGATACGGACCATGCGATTGACCAAAGCTATTTTGAAGTTGTTGATAACGATAATGGCGATGCTGTAGTGACTGACATTACGCAGTTAAAGGCCAATGGCGACTACACGATTCGTTATACACAAGCAGCTCAAGATGAATTGGTTAAGGATAAAAACTACACGTTTACATCATTTGGTACGGCTAAATTAACTGTGACACCACGTGAAATTACGGTGACGGCTCAGAATCACGGTAAGACGTACAACGTGTCAGCGACGAAGGATCCAGTCCTTGATTTGACCAGCAACTCCGCGGATGGTTTAGTCAATGGCGATTCGATTGGCTCACTAGGTGTTAAGCTGCATCGTACTACTGGCGATCACGCAGGTGCTTATGACATTACGGAGGATATAGCCAACTCGACCTTGAACAGTAATTACAAGATTAAGGTCAACAAGGGAATCTTCACGATTGCGCGGCTGCCAGTGACGGTTCAAGCAAGTAAGCTGTCGAAAATCTATGGTGACGATGACCCAACGTTAAAGTTGGATGATGCGACGCTTGCTGATGGGTATAAACTGACTGCTGATGATGTGAAGCTAAGCCGAGCCACTGGTGAGAGTGTTGGCGATTACGGAATTTCAGGATCGAGTGTTTCAACATCTAACTATAATGTGACGGTGATGCCGGGGACATTTACGATTACGGCACGCCCGATTACGTTAAATGTGAAAGCAGCTGGGAAAACATATGGGGATAAAAATCCTGACTTCGCCGCTGAGCTTGATTCAGAGACGCCGCTTATAGGGGCAGATGAATTCTCGACCCTGGACCTAAAGTTGAGCCGTACCGGTAGTGAGAATGTTGGTACGTACGATAAAGCTATAACTGGGACAGCTGAAGGGAATAAGAACTATGCCGTGACGGTGGTGCCAGGGACATTTACGATTACGGCACGCCCGATTACGTTAAATGTGAAAGCAACCGGGAAAACATATGGGGATAAAAACCCTGACTTCGCTGCTGAGCTTGATTCAGAGACGCCGCTTATAGGGGCAGATAAATTCTCGTCCCTGGGCCTAAATCTGAGCCGTACCGGTAGTGAGAATGTTGGTACGTATGATAAGGATATAATTGGAACAGCTGAAGGGAATAAGAACTATGCTGTGACGGTGGTGCCGGGGACGTTTACGATTACGGCACGCCCGATTACGTTAAATGTGAAAGCAGCTGAGAAAACATATGGGGATAAAAATCCTGACTTTGAGGCTGAACTTGATTCAGAGACGCCGCTTATAGGGACAGATGAATTCTCGTCCCTGGGCCTAAATCTGAGCCGTACCGATAACGAAAATGTTGGTACGTACGATAAAGATATAACTGGAACAGCTGAAGGGAATAAGAACTATGCTGTGACGGTGATGCCAGGGACGTTTACGATTAATAAACGAGCCATTACGGTTCAGATTGACAATCTAAGCAAGGTTTATGATGCCACTGCCTCGACAGATCCAGCTTTAACTTGGCAGATTGTTTCCAAACAAGGATTAGCTGATGGTGATACGCGTGAGAAGTTAAATGTAGATCTGAATCAACAAGCAGGTGAAACAGTTGGTCACTATGCAATTACGGGGGCTTTCGAAAACGCTAACTATGATGTTCACTTTATCGATGGAACTCTTTTGATCAATCCACGGGTAGTTTCAGTTTCAGTCGATTCTAAAGAGAAAGTATATGGTGAAGCAGATCCAGCGTTGACCTGTCATCTCGCTGGCGGTTCGTCTCTTGCAGCTGACCAAAGTCTGGCAGATTTGGTAACTTTGACACGTGGTGCTGGCGAAAAGGTTGGTGATTACACAATCAATGGCACTTCAGAGAACAAGAACTACACTTTTGAAGTAACACCAGGTACATTCACAATCAACAAGCGAGCCATTACGATTCAAGTTGAAAACCAAAGTAAAGTTTATGATGCCACTACCACGACAGATCCAGCTTTGACTTGGGAGATTGTTTCCAAACAAGGATTAGCTGATGGTGATACGCGTAAGATGTTACACGTAAAGCTGATCCGAAAGACGGGCGAAAACGTAGGATCCCACGCAATTACGGGGACTTACGGCAATAGTAATTATGATGTTCAGTTTACCGATGGGGACTTTTCGATCAATTCACGTGTGGTTTCCGTTATAATTGACCCCCAAGAAAAAACGTATGGTGAAGCAGATCCAGCGTTGACCTGTCACCTCGCTGACGGTTCGTCTCTTGCAGCTGACCAGAGTCTGGCAAACTTGGTAACTTTGACACGTAATACCGGTAAAAGTGTCGGTGAGTATACGATTAACGGTGCATCCAAGAGTAATAACTACACCTTCAAAGTGACACCGGGTACATTCACAATCAATAAACGAGCCATTACGGTTCAGATTGACAATCTAAGCAAGGTTTATGATGCCACTACCTCGACAGATCAAACTTTGACCTGGCAGATTGTTTCCAAGCAAGGATTAGCTGATGGTGATGTGCGGAAGGTGTTAAATGTAAAGCTGAATCAGCAATCAGGCGGAGCAGTTGGTTACTATGCAATTACGGGGACTTTCGATAACGCTAACTACGATGTTCACTTTATCGATGGAACTCTTTTGATCAATCCACGTGTAGTTTCAGTTTTAGTCGATTCTAAAGAGAAAGTATATGGTGAAGCAGATCCAGCGTTGACCTGTCAGCTTGTTAAGGAGTCGTCACTTGCGGCCGGTCAAGATCTGGCAGATTTGGTAACTTTGACGCGAGACCCTGGTAAAGATGTTGGCACCTACACGATTAAGGGCGTTTCAACGAACAATAACTATACAGTGGTTGTGACGGATGGTCAGCTGAACATCACGCCGCGGCCCCTCTCAGTTATCGTCGCTAACCAGCGTAAATTTTACGGAGATGCTGATCCGACAAACACCTGGCAAGTTGCGACAGGAACACGGTTGCCGTTTAAGGATATGCGAAGCGATTTGAAGGTTGCTTTGAGCCGGACGGCCGGAAAGACTATTGGTCGCTATGCCATTACTGGAACCGCTAACGACAAAAATTACGTGGTCACGTTCACTAAGGCTGATCTCCTCGTCGACCCACGACCGGTTAACGTAATGATTGACAACCAGCAGAAGGTTTATGGGGATGCCAATCCCAAATTAACCTGGAAGATTGACCCTAACACGCCGCTGACAACTAGCCAACAACCGGCTGATTTAAACCTGCAGCTAAGTTGTGGGACGGCAGCTAATGTTGGCATCTATACCATTTCCGGAAACACCACCAATCCAAACTTTGCAGTCACAGTAACCAATGGTGTGCTGACCGTTACACCACGGCCCGTCACGGTCACCGCTACTAACCAAAGTAAAACCTATGGCGATGCCGATGAGCTGTTGACGTTGACCGATGCTAAAGATGTCGTCGTAAATGGCGACACCGAAGCTGCTCTAGGCGTAACGTTGACGCGGGAGACCGGTGAAGACACCGGGGAGTATGCCATCAACGGGACAGCGGCCAGCCAGAACTACGCGGTCACGGTCACACCGGGGACCTTTATCATCACTAAACGTAAAGTGACGGTGACGGCTGACAGTCAGCTCAAGACCTATGGTAATGCTGATCCGACATTAACTTTGACGTCGGCTAGCGACCAAGTCTTGGTCAACCACGATGACGAAAGTGCTCTGGGCGTGACCTTGACGCGAGTTGCTGGCGAAAACGTCGGTAGCTATGTCATCAATGGGTCAGTAGCCAGCCGGAACTATCAAGGCACCGTCGATTCCGGGGCGTTAAAGATTGTGAAGCGGGTGGTCACGGTCACCGCGGCTGATCAATCCAAGGTATTTGGTCATGCTGATCCAACACTAACTTTGTTAGATCCATCTGAACAATTAGTAAGAGGCGACCAAGAATCCGCGCTAGGTGTCAAATTGACACGTGAGTCCGGTGAAGTGGTTGGAACGTATGAGATTATTGGGACGGCAACTAATCAGAATTACACGACGGTTGTTTTACCCGGTAAGTTCACGATTAAGCCGGCCGATGCTCAAGTCGGGCTTGACAACTCACACGTTATTTATGGAAATATGCCAGTATTTATGGGGAGACTTAGTTTCCTGCGGATGGCTTCTAATTTCGCTCTGAGTGACTTAGAAGTTATCAATTCGCAGAAGCAAGTAGTTGCACCGGCCGACTTACAAGCCGGTGACTACACGGTTCAGCTAACGAAGCAAGCACAGGACAAACTAGCTAAGAAAAATCCAAACTATAAGTTCACGACATTTAGTCTGGGTCAGTTAAGTGTTGGCAAGCGGCCGGTGACGGTTCGTGTGGCTAGCCAAGAGATGTTTGCTGGCCAACAGAATCCCGAGAATCGGGCAGAATTGGTGAAGGGTTCACTGGTCAATGACCAATCGCCGTTAGACTTGCGTTACGTAGAACCGAATAGTCAAAAGGTCGGAACCTACGCAATTGACGTAGTCGCTGGCAATCCCAATTATGTGGTGACGGTCGTTCCTGGTCAGCTGAAGGTCTTAGGTAAGAATGTTGATTCTAAAGGCAACGTGACGATCACTGAAAAAGATCCGGATGGTAATGTGGTCCAGATCGATCAGCAGTGGGCGGATGGCCGCAAGACAACTTATCACTACAATCCAACAACGGATGAGCGGACCGTACAAGAGCAAAAGGATGGTCAGATAATTGATCAGCAAACCATCACGCCGGATGCTGCGAAGGTAACGTTGCCTGATGATGACAATACAGTCAGTGTGGTTGATCTCAATCCGACAACCAAGCAGCCAACGTTTGACCACTATACGACGGACAAGGATGTCGACAAGTCAGGCAACGTGACGACGACCACGAAGAATGCTAAGGGGGATGTCGTCAAGGTTATCAAGCAGTGGACAGATGGGAGTAAGACAGCCTTCACCTATGATCCCAACACTGGTAATCAGACGGTTACTGAGCAGAAGGATGGTCAGATAGTCGCCGAACAGACGATTGCGCCGAATTCTGGAAAGGCGACGTTGCCGAGTGGCGATGGCGGTGAAACTACCGTCGATGTTGAACAGCCGGGCTCTACGCCAACGTTTGACCACTACACGACGCAGAAAGATGTTGATAAGTCGGGGAACGTCACGACGACCACGAAAGACGCTAAGGGCGCTGTCGTTAAGGTCGTGAAAGACTGGAATGACGGGAGTACCACGACTTATACCGCCGATCCTAATACCGGCAATCGCACGGTTACTGAGCAGAAGGATGGCAAGGTGGTCGCCGAACAGACGATTGCGCCGAATTCTGGGAAGGCGACGTTGCCGAGTGGTGATGACGGTGAAACTACCGTCGATGTTGGGCAGCCGGGCTCTATGCCAACGTTTAACCACTACACGACTAAGAAAGATACTGATAAGTCGGGGAACGTCACGACGATCACGAAAGATGCTAATGGTGATGTTGTCAAGGCTACGAAGCAGTGGCATGACGGGAGTACCACAACTTATACCTACGATCCCAACACTGGCAATCGCACAGTTACTGAGCAGAAAGATGGCAAGGTAGTCGCCGAACAGACGATTGCGCCAAATTCCGCGAAGGCCACGTTGCCGAGTGGTGATGACGGTGAAACTACCGTCGATGCTGGGCAGCCAGGTTCTACGCCAACGTTTGGTCACTACACGACGAAGAAAGCCGTCGATAAGGCTGGTAATGTGACGGTCACCACGACGGACGCTACTGGTAATGTCGTCAAAGTCATCAAGCAATGGACGACGGATGACAGTGAGACAACCTATACCGCTGATCCAGCGACTGGCAAGCGGACGATCAGCGAGCAAAAAGACGGTCAGACAGTTGACCAGCAGACGATTGCGCCAGGCACGACAGAAGTGACGTTGACGGATGATGCTGGTGGTGAAATGATTGCCAAATTTAGCTCACCAGCAAGTATGCCAACGTTTGACCACTATACGACGCAGAAAACGACTGACAAGGCTGGCAATGTGACGGCCACCACGACAGACGCCGCTGGGAACATCGTCAAAGTCACCAAGCAGTGGACGGATGGCAGCGAGACAACCTATACCGCCAATCCAGCAACTGGCAAACGGACGATCAGCGAGCAGAAAAACGGTAAGCTCGTTGACCAGCGGACGATTGCGCCCGGTGATGCGGAAGTCACGTTACCGGATGGTGCTGGTGGCAGAACGGTTATCAAGTTTAGTCAGTCAGCCACGATGCCAACGTTTACACACTATCCAGCTAGCTACGGCGGTGTGCCGACGAGTGATACTGATAAGACCGTGAAGATTACCAAGCAATGGCCAGATGGCAGTGAAGTCATCTATACCTACGAGCCAATCACCGGCAAACGAATTATCAGTGAGCTCAGAAACGGGCACGTCATCGAGCAGCGAACGATTGCGCCCGGTGCCTTACTCGCGATTTTGCCGGATGGCATGGGTGGTGAGACTATTGTTAAGTTTGATGAGTCAGGGACGGTACCGACCTTTACGCGTCAACCGGCTGGTGAAACGAGTGAGCGCCACGTCACGTCACGGAAGAAGCCTGTGAAGAAAGTGCTGAAGAATGTCGGTACAAGTCGGCACCAAGGCCTGAACGGGCAAAGAACGACCCTGAAGGCACAGTCCGGTGACACGAATCGTCACGCGCAGTCGCCAGCAATGGCTAGTGCGGGGGATGCCCGTGATGCTGCGGTAACCGGACAGATGCAGTCTCAAAGGAAGTCAACGAAGCAACAGCAAACCGAACTGCCACAAACGGGACAACAAGACGAGAGCTTCCTGACCGCTTTGGGTGCGTTGTTACTGTCATTGCTGGTAACGCCGTTTGTTCGTAAGCGTCACTAGCTGATTAGGAGTTAACAGGTATTAAGTATCTCGATTGAAGAATGCGGAAGTAAAGTCAGATTCTTTCTGATTTTGCTTCCGCATTTTTTGCTTAATTGACAAGAATTTATGAATGAGATATTTTCAGAAGATGAAATCAGTAAGAATAGATCACACTATTATAAACGGCTAATTAAAAAGGCATCGGACGACTCTAAATCGGAGTTGGTCGATGTCTTTCGAGGTTAACTAGGTTTAAGATGACTGATAATCTAACAGATTTCTATTCCCCGTCCACCAAAGAATGTGGCTGACCTTCCTGCGCAAAGACCCGCTGAACGGCTGGCCGTTGCCGCATAAGGCTGTCGAACTTTGCCAACTGTGGGAGGCTATCAAAACTATAGCCGAGCCGTTGCATCCAGTTTGTCATGACGAAGAGGTAGGGGTCGGCTACGGAGAAGGTGTCACCTAACAAATAGGGCCCGCCAGCAGCTAGTTGTTGTTCCACGAAGGCCAATCGGGGCTGTACCCGTATCCACACCAACGTTTTGGAGTCGGTCGTGTTTGGCAACCAGTTTCCATGTCGGAAGGGTGAAATGAAGTTTTTGTGCAGCTCGGTTGCAATGTAGTTGAGCCAAACTCGCTGCTCCCAGTAGGCCGGTGTCGCGTATTGCGGCATGAGAGTCGACTGGGTTCAAATTCAAGAATCACGGCGCACTCCGTCAATAATGGCTGGTCATCGACCTTGAGGGCGGGGACGTAGGACTTGGGATTCAAGTGATTGTAGTCTCCCTGGCCCCAAGTCTTGTTATCCAAATTGACCTTTTCCAAGTGATAAGGTAGACCGAGTTCTTCAAGCAGAATGTGGGGTGCCATGGGACTCGCACCGGCCGCATAAAATAACGTTAACTTCATAGTCGAGACACACTCCTTAGCTGTAATGGTTTCAGTATAGCTGGTGAGGGACAATTTACCTAGGCAAATTGTCTTGGATAAGCTATCACCACGAAAGACGATTGGCTGGGGTCATAATTTGTGTTATTAAAGAGTAAGCAGAAAACCTGCGATTTTAATCGCGGGGTGAATGCAAGAATTTAACGTTTTCTAAAACATGTGTTCCCCTTTTTCGAGAACAAATCATGGTATACTTAACCCAATCTTCAGGGGAGGTAGCTATTGACTAAGCTGGGACGAACAATCAAACTGAGACTCTATCCGGACACAAATCAAGCAGATCAATTTCTAGCAATGAGCCACGAATATCAACGGCTAGCTAATCTTGTCAGTCAATGGATCTTTGAACATGAGTTTCAGCTGAGTTGGTTAAAAATCAATCATCACCTGTACAAAGTATTTAGACAAGCATCAGCACTCAATAGTCAGATGGTCCAGTCTGTATTTCGGACAGTTGTGGCTCGCTACAAGACAGTTCAAGAACAAATGAAGCAACATCCTTATCGCTACAAGAACGAAGAAAACAAGTGGGTCCAAGTTCCCAAAGACCTGACCTGGTTGGTAAAACCCATCCAGTTTCATCGTCCACAAGCGGATTTGGTTCGCCAGGGCAACTATTCTTTCGTGGATAAGATGCGGCAAATATCGATAACCACTCTGGGTAAGCGGACTAAGTTAGGGTTCACCGACAAAGGATTTGAGAAATACTTTACGGCAGACTGGAAGCTAGGGACTGCCAAGTTGATCCACAACCGAGGCAAGTGGTTCCTTCATATTGGTATTACCAAAGAGGTTTCTGATTTTGACCAGCAAGGTAATCCTCAAGTCGTAGGGATTGATCGTGGATTACGCTTTTTAGCAACTGCCTTTGATAGTGAAGGAAAAACGATATTCTTTGACGGTCAAAAGATTTTACGTAAGCGAAAAAAGTTCCTAGAGATTCGTCGGCAATTACAAAGTAAGGGAACCAAGTCTGCCAAGAAAAAACTGAAGCAACTGGCTCAACGAGAGAACCGCTGGATGACCGATGTGAATCATCGGCTAGCTAAGACACTCGTTGTAGCATATGGGTCGCATACCCTTTTTGTCCTGGAAGACTTAACTAATGTGACGTTCAATACTGACGATTTGCCCAAGTCCTTACGCAACAGCCATCGTTCTTGGTCTTTTTTTCAATTAGAATCTTTCTTAACGTACAAGGCTCAGGCTATTCAAAGTACTGTTTTGAAGGTGAGTCCAGCATTCACTTCACAACGCTGTCCCAAGTGTGGACTGGTTGAGAAAACCAATCGGCATCACGATACTCACGAGTATTGGTGTGCCCAATGCCAATATCGTTGTAACGATGACCGATTAGGAGCAATGAATATTGAGATGCTGGGACAGGATTGGTTGAGCGGCGCCAAGCACCCAAAGATTAAGAAGCTAATGACTGCTGGGTAAACCTGGCAGTTAAACGGGTAGCCGTCAATTACCCGATGATGTTGCCACTACGAGTAGGAGTGCCTAACGGGCATGTTGGACTACTGTGTTGTCAGACACGTGAGCGACAAGCCTCTGAATTAATTCAGGAGCAATTGACGGGTCAGATATCGTAGAAATTCCCGAGGAAATCTGGAACTACGACACACGAAAATATCTGATTTACCAGACCCGCAGCCTGAGTCAACACGACATTCACTGGGTGATGGCCAACACGGTCATTTTGCACTACTGTGGTTCGCCGAAACCGTGGGACGCCAACAGTGACGGCAAGTTTACCGGGCTATTCCTGAACTATCAGCGGCAATTACAGCGGCTCACGACCAAGTTAGCGCGAGCTGTTGAAGATGAAAATTAGAAAAACTGGATTGAAAACGGACTAAGTCGCTCATCGGCTTAGTCTTTTTTCGGGTAAATCGGTCCAATTTGAAAATGAAAATGGGTAATTCCCGCAAAGAAAATTCCCCAGGTACGAGTAAACCACGATGCTTCACGGTGAAAATCTGGTATACTGAGAACGAAATTCGGATTTCGAATTCAGTTTCTGGGAAAACAAGTCGTGGCAACCGATAGAAGGGTCGTGGGCGAACTCAAACGGTCGATTTTGGTACGGAATTTACAAAATGTGTTGGCTATGAAAAGTGATTTGTTCAGATATTGGGTCGTACCACTTTAGAAAAAGGTTGACTTTTTCGAAAAGTTTAGTATAGTTAAAGAATACAAATTGACTCTGACTCATTGATGTTAATTTAGAAGATGCAACTCAACGACACGAAGGAGTGTAGAATTCATGGCAGTAGATTTTGATTCCAAGTCTTACTTGGAAAAAGTTGACGCTTGGTGGCGCGCTACAACGTACCTTTCCGGTGGTATGATCTTCCTGAAGAGCAACCCATTGTTCTCAGTAACGAACACACCGATCCAAAAGGACGACGTTAAGGTTAAGCCTATCGGACACTGGGGTACCATTTCAGGACAAACTTTCCTGTATGCTCACGCCAACCGTTTGATCAACAAGTACGGCTTGAACATGTTCTATATCGGTGGCCCTGGTCATGGTGGTCAAGTAATGGTAACGAACTCTTACTTGGACGGCACGTACACGGATGCTTACCCTGAAATCACTCAGGACCTTGAAGGGATGTCACGTCTGTACAAGCGGTTCTCATTCCCTGGTGGAATTGGTTCCCACATGACTGCCCAAACGCCTGGTTCACTCCACGAAGGTGGGGAACTTGGTTACTCACTTTCACATGCTACTGGTGCTGTCTTAGACAACCCAGACCAAATCGCCTTTACGGTTGTTGGTGATGGGGAAGTTGAAACTGGCCCAGCCATGACTGCATGGAACTCCATCAAGTTCTTGAACCCTAAGAACGATGGTGCCGTATTACCAATTCTTGACTTAAACGGATTCAAGATTTCCAACCCAACGATCTTCTCACGGATGAGCGACGAAAACATCGCTAAGTTCTTCGAAGGTTTAGGCTGGTCACCTCGTTTCCTTGAAAATGACGATATCCATGATTACATGACTTACCACGAAAAAGCTGCTAAGTTATTTGACCAAGCTATCGCTGACATTCAACAAATCCAAAAGGACGCTCGTGAAAACGGCAAGTACGAAGATGGGACTATCCCAGCTTGGCCAGTCGTTATCGCTCGTTTACCTAAGGGTTGGGGCGGTCCTCAAAAGAACCCAGCCGGCGAACCAATCGAAGGCTCCTTCCGTGCTCACCAAGTTCCACTTGGCTTAGCACAAGGTAAGCTTGACGAACTTCCAGAATTCGAAGCTTGGATGAACTCATACAAGCCTACTGAATTATTCAACACGGATGGTTCATTGAAGGCAGAAGTCGCTGATTTCGCTCCTAAGGGCGACAAGCGGATGGCTGCTAACCCAGTTGCCAATGGTGGCCGTGTTCGCGGTGCCAAGGCCGACACGCTCGACCTGCCTAACTGGAAAGACTTCGCTAACGACATCAACGAAAGTAACCGTGGGACTCAATTGCCAGATGGCAACAAGAACATGGATATGAACGTTCTGTCAACCTTCTTCGCTGGCGTTGCTACGAAGAACCCAACGTCATTCCGGATCTTCGGACCTGACGAAACGATGTCTAACCGTCTTTGGGAAATGTTCAAGATTACGAACCGTCAATGGATGAGTAAGGTCAAGGAACCAAATGACCAATACGAAGCCCCAGAAGGCCGTATCTTGGATGCTCAATTATCAGAACACCAAGCTGAAGGTTGGCTTGAAGGTTACACCTTAACTGGTCGTACCGGTGTGTTCACGTCTTACGAATCATTCTTGCGGGTTGTCGACTCAATGACGACGCAACACTTCAAGTGGATCCGTCAGGCTGCTGCTGAACCATGGCGTAATGATTACCCATCATTGAACCTGGTTTCAACTTCAACTGTATTCCAACAAGACCATAACGGTTACACCCACCAAGACCCAGGTATGTTAACTCATTTGGCTGAAAAGAAGTCTGACTTCATCCGCCAATACCTGCCAGCTGATGGGAACACGTTGTTAGCTGTCTTTGACCGTGCCTTCAAGGACCGTCAAAAGGTTAACCACATCGTTGCTTCCAAGCAACCTCGTCAACAATGGTTCTCCGTTGCCGAAGCCGAAGAACTGGCTAACACCGGTTTGAAGACTATCGACTGGGCTTCCACTGTTGCTGAAGGCGAAGATGCTGATATCGTCTTTGCTTCCGCTGGTGTTGAACCAACCATCGAAACGTTGGCAGCTGTTGACTTGATCAACGATGCTTTCCCAGCCGTTAAGATGCGTTACGTAAACGTTGTTGAATTAGAACGTCTGCAAAAGAAGAACGGGCCTCTTAACGATGACCGTGCCTTGAGCGACGCTGAATTCAGCTCATTCTTCGGCCAATCCGGGACTCCTGTTGTCTTTGGTTTCCACGGTTACGAAGACTTGATCGAATCAATGTTCTACGAACGTCAACACTTAGGCTTACACGTTCATGGTTACCGTGAAGACGGTGACATCACCACTGCTTACGACATGCGTGTTTACTCCGAACTTGACCGGTTCCACCAAGCCAAGGACGCTGTTAACACCTTGATCGCCAAGGGTGTTATCGACGAAGCCGCCGGTAAAGCCTTCGACGCCAAGATGGACACCATCTTAGCTAAGCACATGAAGATCACTCGTGACGAAGGTCGCGATATCGAAGAATTTACGAAGTGGCAATGGACGCCATTAAAGAAGTAATTCTTTAATTCAACGTTAATTAAAACTCGGGAGGCCAGCTCAGAAATGAGCTGGCCTCTTTTTTTGTAACTGGAGTTTGAATCTAGTTCGCCATCTAATTCCAGACAGTCCCGTATCAAATGCCATCCCAATCAGAGGTATTAATTGAAACGTAGTAGAAGTCATTAAAAATGTGCGATTTGGTTTACTTTTCGAATCAAATACTGTATATTTCACATAGAGACTAAGAGAAATTTTTTAGTTTCTGGTTGGTCAGGCAACCTAAAAACCAGATAAATTTGCTAGTGGTTCAGCTACTAGCCCCGTCCGCTGGGGACAAAAAAACCAGATAATTTTGTCAGTAGTTCTGCTACTGACCCCGTCCGCTGGGGACAAAAAACCTGTTCTTAATGGGGCCGTTGACATCAGATTAACTGGATGTCAATGGTCTTTTCTTATGAGGAGAAAAATGGCTAAGAGAGAGTCCTTTAAATTGGAGAAAAAAGCAGACGTGGTTCGAACGCATCGATTAACATTAAAAGAAAAGAGGCAATTTATTAATGAATTGCCTAAAATATATCAAGCACAACAATTCATTTTAGAAAATCTAATTGGGAAGTCACGATTCTTCTTTTATGAGACTGGTAAGCAGGTTAAGTGGCTGGATGTTAGATTTGGAAAAAATAATTTCATGCACCTCTGTGGTATTAAGTATCAGGGTGGTGCCAAGCGATTCTGGGAGAAAGCTATCAGTAATAAACTATCAATGGATTTTATAGAGGTCAAGAATGATGGGTCAACCTTTCAAAAACTAAAGGTTATTACGGCCATTCGGGAACTAAACAAGTCGAAGCTAGAATTGACGAGTAGTGGTGTTTTTCTTAAACTGCACTATGACCATTTGTTAAGGACTAGAAAAGATATTATGGGAATCGCTCTTACTGAGACAGATTATCACTATACTCCGCTCTCATTACTTAACTTGCAAAATCAGCAAGGGAAATTCAATAACCTTGGGACTAAGCTTTTTGATGTTATTGCAATTGTTGATATGGATTTAATGACGGGCGAATTTACCCAGTTATTACCAGAAAATGCAGAAGATGACTATATTCATTATATAGCTAGGGAACAGGGCACATTTCAGAAGCATAAATTTGGTGTCGGTCGCACTGCGGTTGACAGGAATTTCACCTACTGTGGGGGACGCCTCAACCTTTAGTTAGATAGCAAAAAAAGTGCGTCCGGAAGTCTTCCGAGCGCACTTTTTATGATGATCAATTAAAATGTTTTCAACCCCGGTGCAATTAACTTCCAAGCCAGCTCAAAGCGGTGTTCATAGTCCGGCGCGTTCCAGCTTTCCTTGAAATTTGGCAGGGTGAAGGTCGAGAAGGCGGCTAGAATCGTTTCCGCGCGTTCAAAGTTGGCATCGTGGTAGCCTAAGATACCGTTGATAACCTGATAGGCGCTGGTCAGCACTGTACGGAGGGCGGTGGGGTTGTTGTCAATGTAACGGGTATTGAGCGTAAACATCTGGGGATTCGTGTTATACGCCCGTTTCTTGGCGTTCACGAAGGCCCAGAGCCACGCGTGTAACTGTTCCGCGGGCGGTAGCATGGCATCGACAGTGATCTCAGCGATGATGGTCCGTTGGAACCAGGTCGCGGAGACGGCTTCCCACAGATCCCGTTTGTTCTGAAAATGCTTGTAGAGGGCGGCGTGGGTGATGCCCAATTCCTGCGCGATTTGGTCTAAGGTGACGGCAGCGTCGCCGGTTTGCGTGATGAGGTCTTCAGCGACGGCGATAATTTTAGTGCGAGTCAGTTGTGCCATAGGTGTTGGTAACCTCCTTGAATAGCTCTCTATCTAGTGTAGCACAAAATGGCCAAAAGTAACTTTATTTGACTTTTGTTACTAAATGAATTACACTTTGACAAAAGTTACGAAAATTAAAATAAGTTACCACCACATCCAAGGGGGATCATTTAACTATGCAAGCAGCGCAATTAGACAGGTACCAACAAGATTTCAAACTCGTCGTCCGGGAAGTGCCAACGCCGGAGATTACCGATTCCGAGGTCCTCGTCCAGGTCAAAGCGGCTGCCGTCAATCCCCTGGAGATGTTGATTGGGACTGGTAGCGTTAAGCTGATTCAAGATTACGCCCGGCCAGTCACCATGGGTAACGAACTGTCCGGCGTCGTGGCGGCCGTGGGATCACAGGTGACTGATTTTAAAGTCGGTGACAAAGTCTATGCGCGCTTGCCGCTCAGTAAAATCGGCGCCTTTGCCGAATACGTGGCGGTCGACCAGCAGGCGTTGGCGCCGATGCCAGCGGGAATGGACTTCGACCACAGTGCCGCAATTCCCTTAACCGGTTTGACGGCTTACCAGGGCTTGCACGAGGAGTTGGGTGCCCGGCCCGGTCAATCGGTGATGATTCCCGGTGGGTCCGGCTCGTTTGGTCAAATGGCGATTCCAATGGCCAAGGCGATGGGCATGAAAGTCAGTGTTAGTGGCAACGCCCGGGCCAAAGAACAACTTTTGGCGCAAGGTGTCACGACCTATTTTGACTATCACAAAGAAAACTACTGGGAAAAACTTGCCCCCGTGGATTACGTGATCGACACCATTGGCCCTAGCGAATACGCCCATGAACTGCAAGTACTGAAGCGCGGTGGCCGGCTACTATCCCTGCGGATGGGACCTAACCGGCAATTCGCTAAGGACCATCGTTTATCGTTCTGGAAGACAACGCTCTTTACCCTCGCTGGCCTGAAACTCGATCGGCAGGCCAGACAGGTTGGCGGCCAGTACCGGTTTATCTTTGTCAGAAGTGATGGCAAGCAGTTACGGACCATCACTCGATTGGTAGAAGAGGCGCAGATCATGCCAGCAGTCGACCCGACGCCCTTTAAATTAGCCGACATCAATGAGGCACTGAAGCTGGTTGCCACCGGTCACCCCAAGGGGAAAGTCCTGATTCACTTTTAGCGGTTTACTTTTACCCGTTTTCGCCCCATAATTACTGATATATTGTGTAAATTGATGAGCGGGGTGAATAGCGTGCAGAGTAATCAGCGAATTGCGGAATTAATGGTCCAGTTGATGGCGGGAAAGACGTTGCGAGCGGAGAAAATCGCCGCCAAATACGCCGTTAGCGCGCGGACCAGCCAACGGGACTTTGCCTACATTCGCCGCGCGTTGTCGGAATACACAGCCGGGGACCTAATTGAAGAGCACGGAACTTACCGTTTGTCACGACGGAGTGAGGAGACCGATGCCGGAATGGTGTTGGCGATGAGTAACATTCTGTTAGGGTCGCGTGCGCTGACGCAAACGGAGCTGTCGGGGACCCTCGATTACCTCAGTTCCGGGCTGTCGCCGGCCATGCAGACCGCTATGCACCAGCAGTTGACCCTTTCACGGGGGAGTTACGTTCCGCTATCCCGCAGTAAACCGCTCTTGCACGTGTTGCGGGAGGTGGCTAGCTGTATCACGCAGAATCAGCGGATGGTGTTCACCTACCGGAGTAGTCGACCGGGCGAGACGCATGCGCGGGTACACCATGCCCAGCCAGTGGCGTTGTTTTTCGAGACCTACTACTTCTACGTGGCGATGTTGAGCGAAGAACACGCCGGGTATTGGCTTTACCGCTTGGACCGAATCCAGGCGATTCAGGAGAAACTGCCAGGCGAAAAGCTCGACTATGACGAACGCTATTCCCTACAGGAACATCGCAATTACGCGTACCTATTGGACTCTGGGTCGCTCACGCGGATTCGGTTTCGGTATTACAATTACGTCCAGACGGCCCTCGACCATTTTCCGGGGTCACGCGTGATTAGAGACTATCCGGACGGCAGTTGCGTCATTGAAGCTTACGTAAAAATTGACGGGGCCGTCCTGTGGCTCCTCAGTCAGGGTGCCGGACTGCGGGTCTTGTCGCCAGTTTCACTGGTGGACCGGATGCGGGCGATGCTGCAAGCCACCTTAGAACAATATGAATAGGACAAAACGCTTAGTAGTTATTAAACTATTAGGCGTTTTTTTTCGTAGCGGCGCTTGAAATGACATATTATGTCGCCCCTGTTTTGTATAATGAGGTCTATGAGCTGGCACCAATTATTAATAGAAGCATTAGGAGGAGATTTATGGATGAAATTGTCAAAATTGATTGGCTCACTGTTAGTGGCCGGAGCAATGGGGGCCGTGGCAATCGTCACGACACCAACGACTAGCGCCCAAGCAGCAACCAAGGTTCAATCGGCAAAGAAGACGCTGTTGAAGTCATATCCCAAGAATATGCGGCGGACTTGGTATCGCTACGAAAAGGGTCATTATGCGCGGACGAAGATTACCGCTAAGAAGAACACTGGTGACGTCCTACATTACTTTAACCCGAATAAAAAATGGCCTACGATTACCAAGACAAATCAAGATTGGGCCTTTGCCTTTAAGATGGGTAATGGGGTTGTTGGTTCTAGTCCTTGGTGGATGTTAGACAGCTGGAAGACGGTAAATGATATGGGTGCTGTGCTCAATCAAAAGGTGACGACCAAGACCTATAAAGGCAAGAAGGTTAAGGTGCTTAAGGAGCTTAACGCGAACTCGAGACCTGTTAACTGGAGATATTCTTATTCATCGAAGAAGATGGCCAAGCACTTCAATCCTAAAGGGACTGTGCTGTGGGCTGAAAATAACTAAAATATGGGAGAGAAAATATGATGAAAAAATTTATTAAAGCAAGCGTCTTAGCTACATTAAGTTTATCCCTAGTTATTCCAGCCGCAACGACACCGGCTAGTGCCAAGCGCCGGGTGAAGGTCATTTCAACGACTAGTGTGGCTAAGCAGGCCTATCACGGGAAAAAGGGAAACATCTACACGAGTGCCAAGCTGAGCAAACGCCACTATGTGATGAAGCATTACAAGTACACGACCTGGTACGTGACGAAGCAAGCTGTCATTAAGAACAATGGCAAGAAGGGCACCTTGGCCTATATCAAGTCTGGCAAAAAGTCTGGTTGGATCTACAAGAAGTATCTGACGGCGGGTAAGGCACCGGTGAATAAGGCGAAGATTTTAGCCAATGATTCTGTTTCGTTTAACCGGGCTATGATGTCAGCTAGTACGCAGCTGCAGGATGGAGCAGTAGGTCCCTACGATGGTTACAAGGATATGGGTGGTCGACTACAGGCTGGATTTGAGTACGGCGATGAAGTAGATGAAATTAAGATGGACAGAACAGCACTGCTAAAGGTTTACAATCTTTTTGAGGGCCGGTTTAGCAAGTCTCAGAATGCAGATTTGGCTGCAATGGCCAATCAACTGGAAAATTGGCAAGTTACTGAGGATAACTGGCAACTGTCAGTGACTAAAATGGAGACATTTGGATCCACTCTAGGAAGTCTAATTCAGACTCTAGCCTAGCCAGAAGTAAGGAGAAAATCAATGGAACTACTAAAAACAGCCAGCATTTTACTTGCGGCGACCACTTTTGGTGTAGCATTAGTAGCCGTGGCGCCTGCGACCACTGCCCAAGCGTCAAAACAGACACTGCTGAAATCGTATCCTAAAAATATGCGGCGGACCTGGTATCGTTACGAGAAGGGCCATTACATCAAGGAAAAGATTACGGCCAAGACTAATGATGGCGACAAGCTACATTACTTTAACCCCAACAAAAAGTGGCCTAAGGTGACTAAGAAAAATCAAAACTGGGTTTATGCTTTTAAGACCAGCAAGGGTGTTATCGGCACGGGCCCTTGGTGGGGATTAGAGACTGGCTGGACAAGTGTCAATGACATGGGCAGCATGAAAGGCCAGCAATTAGTAACGAAGACCTACAAAGGTAGAAAAGTTAAGGCACTTAAAGAAATTTACTCAAATTCAGCCCCATTACGCTGGGGATACTCTTACTCCTCGAAGAAGATGGCCAAATACTTTAATCCTAAGGGAACTGTATTGTGGGCGGATAAATAACACCACCATAACGTCGCTCTAAGCAATCGACTTACACGGTGATCCTAAAAAAATCAGGACAAACCTTCATGCGGGAGGCTTGTCCTGATTTTTTATTATTTCAGTTCGCGATTTAATTGGGCTTTGAGTTGGGCCAATCCCTTCTCCGGTGTGACTTCCAGCGTGCTCAGCTGGCTGACAGTCTGATTGACCGCATTCAGTTGCGTGCTGTAGCCATAGAACGCTTTGTCTTGAAAGCCGATGGGAAGGGACTTGATCGCCGCTTTAGCCGTTGGATTCTTGGCCAAATATTGGCGATAGTCTTGGCTCTTCAACGCCGTCTTCGTCAGTGGCAAATAGCCCGTGGCCTTGGCCCACTTTACGGTTTCTCGCTCAGTCAACAGGAATTTCATGAAGGCCGCCGCGCCCTTGCGTTGGGCTTTAGACGCCGACTTGAAGAGTACGAGGTCGTTGCCGGAAATGCTAGTCGCGGACCTTCCGTGATAGCTCGGCAGGACAGCCGTTTCCCAGTGAAGGCCCTTGGGCGTGCTGGCGGTCATGATGCCGAGTGCCGCGGATGAGCCGCTATAGAAGAGGGTCTTACCCTTGAAAGATTTGACGTTGCCGAAGCCGTCCGTGCCCGCCGTCGTGGCCGTTTTCTGTTTGAGCATGTCCGTGATCACATGGGTGGCCGCAATCATTTTGGGACTGGTCAGTTGGGGATGCGGTGTCATTAACGGTGTGCCCGCTTGCGTGGCTAAATTGTTCAGCTCCGCCGTGAACCCCTGATCGAGGGCGAGTCCGTTCAGTCCCTGAGTCTTGGCCTGGACACTTTCGCGTTGCAGGTCGCCCCAGGTTCGAGGGACACTCAGACCGGTCTTCTTGAGCAGGTCACGATTGTAGAAGAGAATCCGGGCTGACTTGGAAAATGGCCAGGCGTACGTTTTCCCTTGATACTGGCTGGATTGGCGCAGGCTCGGGACCACCTGGTTGAGCTTGGTCGAGTCAACGTAGGCGTTCAACGGGACGATGAAGTTGCCGTGAACGTAGTCGGGGACGTTGGTGTAGGTCGTCTGGGCCATCGTGGGTAGCGTGTGGGATTTTGCGGCCGCCGTGATCTTTTGCTGGACGTTGCCAAAGTTTCCCTGCGAGCTCCCGACCACCTGATAGGTCGATTGAGAGTGGTTGAAGTCCTGAATCATTTTGTTAAGTGCTTGTTGGTGGTCACCGGTCATCCCGTGCCAAAACGTGATGATGACACGGTTACTGGCGGCCTTTTGGGGTTGGGAACAGGCGCTTAATGTTCCCAGCAACAGGACGGCGCTGAGGCTGGTTAAAAAGTAACGGAATAATTTCATAGTGACTTGCCTTTCGATGGGGACGTGGTGATTCCCAGAATCAGATATTTTTGAAGCCCAAAGTAGAGCAGAATCAAGGGTAAAATAACGCAGACGGTCGCGGTCATTAACAGCGGATAGTTGGTGCCCTGTTCGCTGGTGAACACCATGAGGCCCACGGGTAACGTGCGTAGCCGGTCGTCGTTGGTGACGATTAAAGGCCACATGAAGGCGTTCCATGAGCTGATGACCTGTAGCAACGCCACGGCCGTAATGATGGGCCGATTGGTGGGAACCAGGACGTGCCACAGGTATTGCCAGTCGCTGGCACCGTCGATGTGCGCCGCGTAATACAGCGTTTTAGGCTGAGCGCGGAAGGCTTGATGGAGCGTGATGAACATGAAGATGCTAGCCAGCCATGGAATGATAAGGGCGGCGTAGGTGTTGATCCAGTGCAGGTGGGCCAGCGTAACAAAATTTGGGATCAGCAGGAGCTCACCCGGCACCAACATCAGGGCTAGCAGCAGGCCGAAGAGGATACGGCGGCCGTAGAATTGAAGATGGGTAAAGGCAAACGCCGCCAGAATGCTGGTGAGCAGTTGACCGATCGTCGTAACACTGGTGACTAGCAGTGAATTTAGACAGTAGCTTGCAAAGGGAGCCGCTTGCCAAACGTTGAGGTAGTTGTGCCACTGCAGGGATTGTGGTAGCCAATTGGTCGGCACACTGAGCGTGGTGCTGGCCGGTTGGAGGCTGGTCAGCAGCATCCAGATGAAGGGCAGGAGCATGAGTCCCGCGCCCAGTAACAGGCAGAACGTACGGATGCCATTTAGAAGGCGTTTCGACATTATGACCACCCGCCTAACTGGTGTTGCCGGTGCCGATAAATGGTATAGGTCAGTAGTGTCAATCCACCGACGAAGACGAACAGCACGATTCCACTGGCTGCAGCGATGGTGACCTGATTTTCAACGTAAAACTTCTGGTAGAGGTAGTACATCATGGTCAAATCGGCGTTGCCGGGGCCAGCCGAGCCGTGAAAGAGCGCGTAGACCTGGTCGAACACTTTAAAATTGGTGACACTGGTGTTGACCACAATCAGGATGGTCATTGGGAGTAGCAAGGGCCACGTCACGTGAGTAAAGCGTTGCCAAGCGTTAGCGCCATCCAGTTCGGCCACGGTCGCATAGCGTTGGTCGATGTGGTTGAGTCCGGCTAAAAATAAAATGATATTGACACCTAGTCCCTGCCACACGCAGACGATGCTGAGCGCCAGTAGCGCGTAGTGGGGATCGTTGAGCCAATCGACGGCGTGTAGACCAAATTTACCTAAGCCGGCATTTAACAGGCCGCCATCGAGGCGAAAGATCCAGTTCCAGACCAGACCAATGGCGACGGTCGATGTGACGAATGGGAGAAAGTAGATTGTCCGTAACAGACCAGCTAGTCGGTGACTGTGGTTCAGGCCGAGCGCAATCAACAGGGATAGAGCGACCGTGATCGGCATGACCAGCAGTACCAGCACCAAGGTATTGCGGACGGCCAGATGAAAAAGTGGGTCGTGCCAGAGGTAGGTAAAATTGGCCCACCCCAACGCGCGGACCTGATTGGTATAGTAATTATATTTGGTATAGCTGCTCATCAGAAAGGCATTGACTAACGGCCAGACGGTGAACAGCAGGGTGATTAGCAGTAACGGCGCCAGATAAAGGACGGCCTTGAC
>NZ_AZDP01000079.1:0-25789 GCF_001435525.1 Levilactobacillus koreensis JCM 16448 | reverse complement strand
GGGGCCCCCCCCCCCCCCCCCCCAAGTCCAGAGGCAGTCGCCAATGGCCGAGAAGAGCTGACATCCGTGGAGGTCGATGCTGAGCGGTAAGGCTGCTTGATTGGTGGGGGAGATGGCTGTGCTGACGAGGTCGGTCGTTGTGCGAAGGTGGGTCAAGGTATCGCGACCGAGTTGGCGTTGCTGGGTAACGGTGGCCGTAAAATGAGCCGCGGCAGGTGTGTCGGCCAAGCGGATGGCTTCACTACGGATGCCAAGCGTCGCTGCCTGAGCCAACGCGTTTGCCGGCAGACTGGCGCGCAGTCTAGCGGGTAATGTAGCAACCGGCCATAGATTGAGCTGGGGTCGACCGATGAACCGGGCCACGGTCAGGTTTTGCGGATGAACGTAGAGGTCGTGGCCGGTGCCAACTTGTTGCAGCCGCCCATTTGCCAGCAGCATGATGTGGTCCGCAATCTGTAAGGCGTCCTCCTGATTGTGAGTGACAAAGAGGGTCGTGACGCCGGTCGCCCGCTGAACGTCGTGGATGACGGTCAGCAGTTCTTCGCGTAACGTGGTGTCAAGGCTAGAGAGCGGTTCGTCGAGCAGTAGGAGTTGGGGATGCTTAGCCAGCGCCCGAGCCAAGGCCACGCGCTGTTGCTGGCCGCCGGAAAGTTCCCGGGGAAATTTCGCCAGTTGATCGCTAAGCTGGACCAGGTTAGCCAATTCGGCGATACGTTGCTGACGAGCGGCCCTTTTGACGTGGGCCATTTTTAGAGGGAAGGCGATGTTGTCGTGTACGGTGAGGTGCGGATAGAGTGCGTAGTCTTGAAAGACCATGCCGATATTACGGTGACGACTATCCTGGCGTGTCACGTCGGTCTGGTCAAACAGGATCTGGCCAGCACTGGGGGTCAGGAGGCCAGCCAGCAGATTGAGAATGGTCGACTTGCCACTGCCGCTGGGGCCAAGGAGGGCCACCAGCTCGCCGGACGGAATGGTACAGGTGAAATTTTTGAGTACGGTGGTGGACTGGTCGTAAGACAATGTGACGTCACGAAGCGTTGCTCGCATGGTAAGGTCCCTCCTTTTCGATAGATAATTTCAGTCGTTGTTTATTATAACCCACTGCAGAAGCGGGAGGTATCACTATTTTTGCCGGCAAATAATTGGCTGGCCTTCACTGAATCCTCTAAATAGTTGTGGAGAGATATGGCCGTTCAGAAAGGCCCAATTGCCGGCAATCGTTGATATAACAATATTTGTAAGACGTTTTGGTTTAACCTGATGGCGATATCTGCTAAAGTTGGGATTAACAAATGACAGGTCATTAATTTTTGGGGATAAGGGGAATAGCACATGCAAAAGGGAATGCGGCGGCATAGCTTTTTGGGCGATCTGTTAGCGATTCTAGGGGTTGCTATCGTTCTTTATGGGTTGGCGTTTCAGGTGACGGTTGCGGCGACATCGGCTTTGGTGGGGTTTACCTTGATTGTTTTCAGTCAGGATGTTGGGCGGTCACTGTTTAAGTGACTAAGTGAAAGGAGGTTGACGATGGCAAAATGGTGGTTGCTAGTTCGGACGGGGTTATTGATGGTGTATTTGTTGTGGTTGCGCTGGGTGTTTAGCACGGGAGCTTACCGGGGATTATTGAGCTGGATCGGTATCCTGCTACTAGTGGCGGTCTGGGTTGGTGATCGTCGCTATCTTCATCACCGTTACACAGCAAGCAGTTGGCTGTGGTTTGGTTTGGCTGATACGGCCCTGGCCGTTCTGACGCAATTTGCCCTGAATCTGCTCTTTGGTTTTGTGTGGTACCAGCCGATCATTCTGGTGCTTTTCGTGATGGGGCACGGCTACTACATCTATCGATTGGGGCAGCAAGTAACCAAGTCGAGATAGTGGCAACGACTCTTTTGGAATTTTTATCCTTTAGATTGGTTTAGAAAACGGTCAATTCCTCCGTTAGCTGATTAAAAGATGGTAAAATTAACCCATTAACACGCGTAACCGGGTGACGGTTACCGAGGGGAAGTCATAGTTTGAAAGTGACCATACTTTTAGTAGAAGATGAAGAGGGACTAAGAACATTGCTGAGTGCCGAGCTCGGTTTTGAAGAGTACGCCGTGATTGCCTGCGCAAGTGGTGAGGATGCCTTGACGCAGTTTGCCCAGCATCAGTCAGAGATCTCATTGATTATCTTAGATTGGATGTTACCAGGAATCGATGGATTGGGCGTGCTTCGGAAGATTCGGCGTCATTATGACGTGCCCATCATTATGATGACGGCTAGAAATTACGTGGGTGATAAGGTTTCCGGTTTAGATGCCGGGGCCGATGATTACATCACCAAGCCCTTTGAGACGGAAGAACTCCTAGCACGGATCCGGGTGATCTTACGGCGCAATGTGGTTAAAAATATCAATGATAAGAAGTTTCGCGTGGGACCAATTTCACTGGATACCAAGACGCGTCAAGTCTTCGGCAATGACGTGGAGATTCAGCTGACCCAGCGAGAGTTTGATCTCCTGCTGGTCTTCATGCAACATGTGGATGAGGTCATGACCCGTGATGATCTGCTGGATGCCGTATGGGGAACCAGCTTTGAAGGACAGATCAACATTGTGGACGTCTACGTCCGGTACCTGCGAAATAAGCTGAAAGGGGCTGTTTCCGGACAGCTGATTCAGACCGTGCGGGGCGTTGGGTACAGATTGACGGGCGATGGCGATGAAGAAAACCATATTTAACAGTAGCGCTGCCAAGATTACTAAGGTCTACGCACTATTGTTACTCGGTATTACCGTGATTTTGAGTAGCGTGATCATTTCGGTTGTCGGGGTGAAACAGTTTCAGGTACAGCGCCACGAAGCGTTAGGCATCGTCCGGGGGCTGAAACGCAGCTTTATCGCGAATCGTGATGACTGGTACTGGTGGCGGATGGGAAGCTCGATGGATACCGAGACGACCTTTGTCCGCATTAGTGTGGCCCAACAAGGGAAGCCGCAGCGTTATTTGTACTCGCCTAATACCAAAGCCTTTTTGACGGCTAAGCAGCGGCAGTCGGTGACCCATATTACGGCGAACACGCGTTACGCGCGGAAACTTGGCTTATTTTATCATGTCCAGGCGTCGGACCTGTCAACGAATAAAACAGATCCCAGCGTGCGCTACGATATTTGGGTCAAACTGGGCGGGCTAACCGCGCTGTTGTGGCTGTTGATTCGACTGATTTTACTGATAGCGTTAGTCTTTTTACTCATTGGAACGTGGTTTATTTACTTACTAGCTCGTAAGTTGAATCAACCCTTAGTTGAATTGACTGGAACGACAAAGGCGATTAACCAGGATATTTCCAATAACTATCAGCGTCAGTTGCCAGTGCCCGGCTCGCCCCAAGAAGTGCACGACCTAACTGTGGCGTTTAATCAGTTGTTGCAGTCGTTGAGCGACCAGGAACAGGCAGATCGACGCTTTGTTTCCAACGCGTCCCATGAGTTGAAGACACCAATTGCAACGATTCGCGGGTATGTGTCGTTGGTCGATCGGCGGGGACAGGCGCATCCAGAGGTGATTCCGACGGCGTTAAAATACATTGATCAAGAGTCGGAACGCATGCAACGACTGGTGGAGAGTTTATTAAAGCTTTCGCGAGCCAACCGGTTGGAGTTGAAGACGACAGCGGTCGATCTGAGTACAGTGGTCCAAGCGACCGCAACGCACTATAGTGAATCCATGGCGCGGCCGATTACGACGAGGATTCAACCTCAGGTGATAGGGCAAGTCCATCAGGATAGTCTTGAGCAGATCCTGGTCAGCCTGTTGAACAATGCACAGAAGTATTCACCGGCAGAATCGCCAATTACGGTCAGTCTGACGGCCGATGCCCAAGTTATCACGCTTGCTGTTGCGGATCAGGGGTTAGGCGTGCCGGATAATCAAAAAGAATTGATCTTTGGTCGTTTCTACCGAGCCAGTAGCGTTCGTAATAGCGTGGCTGGCAACGGTTTAGGTCTGGCCATCGTGCAACAACTGATCACGTTAAGTCATGGTCAGATTGTGGTGCGAGACAATCAGCCACGAGGGAGTATTTTTGTAGTAACACTCCCGCGATGATGGTTTCTGAGAAATTCTCAGTTTGAACTCTTTTAATATAGATGGAATCCCTATCGATTGCTGTGTAGAATTAGTCTCAGTTAATCGGAAAGGGATTTCTTTTCGTTAACGTGGGGAACAAGGCGCCGGTGATGGCAATTGTTTAGGGGAATAATTGTCAGTCGCGGTGTCGTCGGCCAAGGAGTAAGCGGAATAGAAGAAGATATGGTTATTGGGGTAAGGAAAATGAGATTAGACGATGCAATCATGGGGATGAGTCGTATCGTCAGCGGTTATTGACAGAGGTGATAAAAGGGGTGTCTTCATTGGCAGTTCCAGCCTGATTGGGATTGAGGGCGGTGACTGCTGACCACGTTTGGGGAAGCTGAGTTGGGGAACTCAGTGGCGGGGTGAAGTGACTCTTTTAAAATAGGTGCGGTGGATCCAACGCTAGTCAGATGATGGGGGTCATTTCGATTGACGCTGGCTTACACGGACCCAACAGTGTAACGACTAAAAAAGACAAGGTAACTCTTCGGGAGCTGAATCTGATGAGATTCTAGCTCCTTTTCGTGTGTATAAATGCAGCAGAAATGATAATAGTTAATACTAAAACTAAGTTCGGCATTCATAATGTTTACATAATTCAGCACTTTTCATTTTCTGGTAGTAGTTTTCCAATATAAAAAGGATTATATTCGCTATATATCATTGGAAGTGGTGTCTTCAAACGGAAATGAAGTCGCGACTTCCCACGAGTTCTGAAATCATAATGCAAATATTAATGAAGAGGGTTTATTAATGACATGGTCTCGTTGGCAGGTGCCACCATTTATCACCAGTGTGTTCTTTGTTCTGGGTGTGTTGACACTGTACTGGGTCTCATATAACTGGCTTGCGTCTTGGCTTCATACCAGGCGAATCAACGTTAAGGATGACGATGTCAGTACATGGTATGGCATTATTTACATGTTAGTCTTCGTCTTTGGGATTCAAACGTTTATTGTCGGGACGAGTGACTCCTGGCAGTTTATGAATTTTCAACTGATCGCGATGATTTTCTGCGCGTACTTTTTAAATATTCACGTCCGCTACTACTTTTTCTTTCCAATTTTATTTGTCTACATGCTGTTCAACGGTTCAATGAGCTATTGGCAGTCGTGGGGCCATGCGGTTACCATGATGATTTTCTTCTGGGTACTCAACGTGATTCGCGTGAAGTATCGCAGTAGCCGAATTGCGCCGCTGGTCTACCTACTAGTTGGGGTGCCGTTCGGCGGGGTGCTGTGGCTCTGGATGAAATTAAAATTCAATTTTTCCTGGGTCACCTTATGGCAGGAATGGGTCTACCTAGTCATCTTTGAAGTCCTACTCTACGCGTACGTGTCGATGATCACGCATGACAGTGAGATCAAGGTGCGTTTAGCCCGGTTCGCGAGTCACGATGCACTGACCAAGACGGAAAATTTTGCGGCGTATACCGATACGATGGATCAGTTCTTTGATGACAGCACGAAGACCGGCGCACCGCTTTCCATGATGATGTTTGATATTGACCACTTCAAGCATATCAACGATACGTATGGTCATTCGGTGGGTGATGAAGTCCTCCGTAAAGTCGCGGAGACGGTCCAAACGGTCGTTGCGGCGAATGACCCCAAGGTGCGGTTCTACCGGACCGGGGGCGAGGAGTTTAATCTGCTGTTCCCTGGGTATGACGTCGCCAGTACCAATGCAATCGTCAATCAAATCTTTGCGGCGGTTAACCATTTGGAGATTCATGCAGGAGGTCAGATGATTCAGGTCACTATTTCAGTTGGTGTCTCTGCCATTACTGGCAATGACCAATCGCCAATGGATTTCTACAATCGAGTCGACAAGAACCTGTATCATTCCAAGCGTAACGGCCGAATGCAAGTGACCGTGGCTTAGTAAATTGAAAATGAATTTTAAGGGACCGACTCTATTTAGGATGCGGTCCCTATTTGTTCAATCAATGAGTGAGCGCAGGTGGCAAGTCATTCACCATTGTTCTAACCGCGGAAGTTGGTTTCCTAACCGATATTTACGAATCGTGATTGTATCTCGCTGCGATTTGTGCTAATCTGACAACAGTTGAATAAAGCCAAAAACGATAGAGATGGTCAACGCCGAATCGGTCACGGGTGTTTAGCGAGCTAAGGAGAGTGAGAGCTTAGTCAGCCGCCCGATGCGGATAACCCCATCTTTGTTGCCAGCTGAAATCTAGTGTGAGAGTAGGCTGAGCCGTTACCGCAACGTTATTGAGCGGCGCGTATGTGATGTACGTTTATTAAAGTTGGTTTTGAATCAAAAACAATTTGGGTGGTACCGCGGAAGACTCTTTCGTCCCTAGTTTCTAGGGATGATAGGGTCTTTTTTTATGGCCACAGAAGGAGAATAAATGATGACAGAAGTTTTAGTTAAAGATTTATTTGGCGAAACGCATTTTGCCGAAAGCGAAGAAGTTGTCTTACACGGTTGGGTGAAGACGGTGCGGGGTTCTAAGCGGGTCGGCTTTATCGAATTAAGCGATGGCTCAACAATCAAGAACGCCCAGATCGTCATGAAGAGTGACATCGACAACTACGCCGAATTGACCAAGTTACCTTTGAGCTCCACGATTAAGGTCGTGGGGACGGTGCTATACACGCCAGACGCCAAGCAACCCCTGGAAGTTCACGCCAAAGAAATCGTATTGGAAGGGTCTTCCGACAACGACTACCCCTTGCAAAAGAAGAAGCATTCCTACGAATACCTACGGACGATGGCTCACTTGCGTCCTCGGACCAACACGTTCTACGCTGTGTTCCGGATTCGTTCATTGGCTGCGTTTGCCATTCACCAGTACCTACAAGGCCACGGCTTTACTTACGTGAACACGCCAATCATCACTAGCAGTGACAGTGAAGGGGCCGGCGAAATGTTCCGGGTCACCACACTGGACATGAATAACCTGCCTAAGACGGAAGATGGCAAGGTCGATGATCACGCGGACTTCTTCAAGAAGGAAACGAACCTGACTGTTAGTGGTCAATTACCAGTCGAAGCCTTTGCCTTGGCTTTACGAGACGTTTACACGTTCGGCCCAACTTTCCGGGCAGAAAACTCGCATACGGCGCGGCACGCCTCAGAATTCTGGATGATCGAACCAGAAATGGCTTTTGCCGACCTGCAAGATGTCATCAACGAGTCCGAAGGGTTATTGAAGCACGTGGTCAACTACCTGTTGGAAAACGCTAAGGACGAATTGGACTTCTTGAACGGCGCCGTTGACGAGGGCTTGTTGGACCGTTTGCACCAAACGACCAACGAAAAGTTCGCTCAAGTGACTTATACCCAAGCCATCGAGCAGTTGGAAAAAGCACCCGTTAAGTTCGACGTTCCCGTTTACTGGGGGCTCGACTTACAGGCGGAACACGAACGTTACCTGTGCGAACAGGTCTACAAGCGGCCAACCTTCTTGACGGATTACCCTAAGGAAATCAAGGCCTTCTACATGCGCGACAACGATGACGGTAAGACCGTTGCTGCGGCTGACTTGTTGGTTCCACGGATCGGTGAATTGATCGGTGGAAGTCAACGTGAAGAACGTTACGCTGAAATGGCCGAAAAGATCAAGAACCATAACTTGCCACAAGAAGAATACCAATGGTACCTCGACCTGCGGAAGTACGGCGAAACGCCACACTCCGGCTACGGAATCGGGTTCGAACGGTTATTGATGTACGTGACGGGGATGGAGAACATCCGCGACGTCATCCCTTACCCACGGACACCAGGTAACGCTGAATTCTAAATATAATCATCAAAAAGGCCGATTCCGCTTGGAGTCGGTCTTTTTGTTAGGCTTCTAATCGCTGAAGCAGGGTAACGTCGTTCAAGACATCCTGGAGCGTGATTTTAGCCATTTTAGCCTCTGCGGCCGCTTGAATCTCGGCGTAGTAGTTGGTCAGCACCTTGGGGACGGTCTTACCCACCGGACAGTTCTGCGACGTATGAGTGTCGACGTTGAGTAGGGGGGCTTGATTGGGCAAGGTGGCGTAGATGTCCCGCAACGTAATGGCGTCGGGCTCCCTGGACAGGGCAAGCTGTGTCGGGCCATGCGTGGGTGCGAGCAGGTCGTGATGTTTTAAGTTGGCCATGATTTTCCGAATAAGACTGGGTGATGTTTCGAGACTGCTGGCGATTTCCTGACTGGTCATTTTTTTGCCTTTGAAATAAGCAATGTAGACCAGCACGTGGATGGTGTCGCTGAATTGTGTGTTAGCCATGTGATCTCCTCTCTTGATGTCCTTGTATTATATTCTATAACAGTTTTGGATAAAAATCAGGTAAAAAGATTCTTTAAGCCAATAAATTGACATTTAAATATAAATGTCGTATCTTGAAAGTGTACTTAAAAATAATACAAAACAAATCAGGGGGTCTGCATTATGGCAGCAATTACAATTTTTGGTAAGGGAAACATGGGTCAAGCAATCGGCGACGTCTTTACACAAGGTGGCAACCAGGTTAGCTTCATCGACTCTAATGATCCAGTAGAAAACTTAGGTGAGATCGTCGTTCTGGCCGTGCCATACCCAGCCGCAATCAGTATTGTCAAGGCCAACCAAGCCGCTTTAGCTGGCAAGGTCGTTGTCGACATCACGAACCCCTTGAATTTCGAAACTTGGGATGAATTAGTTGTCCCAGCCGACAGCTCCGCAACCGCACAGATTGCCGAACTGTTGCCAGAATCCAAGGTTCTGAAGGCCTTCAACACGACATTTGCCGCAACCTTACAGAGTCGCAAGGTCAGCGACCAAGCACAGACGACCGTGATGGCCGCCGGTGACGATGCCGCTGCTAAGCAATTGCTGGCAGATGCCCTGACCGACAGTGGGGTGGCCTTCGTTGATGCTGGTTCCCTGAAACGGGCGCACGAGCTGGAAAGCTTTGGCTTCTTGCAGATGACCTTAGCTGCTAGCGAAAAGATTGGCTGGACCGGTGGCTTTGCTGTTTTGAAGTAACAGACTCACCTGAACTATTTTAAATCGTCATTTGAGAGTTCTGGAATCGGTAAGTGATTCTGGAACTTTTTTTGCATTGGAGCAAGTGCTAAGCAATCCTTTATCGATGGGATTCACCTATAATGAGCCTAGCAGGAGAAAATATGGATGACAAAAGTAGATGTTCAGGTTAGCTTAGATCGAGGCTTAGTTGAACGAGCGAACAGTATTTTTGGCGAGAATGGGCTGACGACAACGGCGGCCATTGCGGCATTTTACGAATATGTTGGCACAACTGGTGCTATACCGGTCGATTACAAGACCGATATGACAGCTTCAGGACGGCTAGATGATGTGATTCAGCTGAAGATTGATCAAGGACAATTTAAGTCCATTGATTCCCAAAAAGAACTGGACTTGTGGCAAAAAAGTACTGACGAAAATTTACCCAACAAAAAGGCGCTCAGAATATCCCAAGCGGGATTCCGAGCGCCTATTTAATTTCGGTAAATTAGTCGACCACAATCAGTGACTTGATAGCTTCACGATTGGTCATGGCTTGGTAAGCGTCGTCGATATCATCGAGCGCAAATTCCTTGGTGAAGACCTTGCCAGGATGAATGTCGCCATCCAAGACAGCCTTTAACAAGACTTGCTTGTCGTAGGTCGTCACGGAAGCGGGGCCACCGGCGATGATCGTGTTGGTGTAGAAGGAAGTGGTCATGTCCATCTTAGGTTCATGAGGCAGACCAACCCGGCCAACGATGGCACCTGGACGAGCAACCTTCATGGCCGTGTCGTTGGACAATTCGGTCCCGACACATTCCAGAACGGCATCGGCACCAGCGCCATTGGTCAATTCAAGCACCTTGGCTACGGCGTCATCACCACGTTCAGCAACGATGTCAGTTGCACCAAATTCGGTAGCGAGTTTTTGCCGGTCTTCGTGACGACTCATGGCAATGATCCGCTTGGCACCACGCATTTGAGCAGCGATAACCCCACAGAGACCAACGGCACCGTCACCAACAACGACGACCGTGTCACCCGTTTTGACATTGGCAACGCGAGCGGCGTGGTAACCAGTTGCCATCACGTCGGCGAGGCTCAGCAGGGACTTGAGCATGGCATCGCTGTAGTCGGCTGGCTTGCCAGGAATCTTGACCAAAGCCCATTCGCCGTGTTGGAAACGAATGTATTCGGATTGCACACCGTTACTGAAGTTGTCGGTGTGGTTTTGGCAAACACCATCAAAGCCGGCAAGGCAAGCAGCACAGTGACCGCAGCCGTGAGTAAATGGGGCGATAACGAAGTCGCCGGGCTTGACGGTCGTGATGTCAGTGCCGACTTCTTCGACGATCCCGATGGCTTCGTGACCGGAGTTTTCGGAATGGGCAGCCTTGTCTTCTAAGCCGCGGTAAGCCCACAGGTCGGACCCACAGACGCAGGTTCGCACAACGTGAATGATGACGTCATCGGGCGCCTGAATCTTAGGCTTATCGATGTCTTCGATTTCAACTTTGCCAGGTTTCATAAAAATAGTGGATTTCATATTATTTATCCTCCTAAATTGACTCTACGAAAATTCTAAGCGTTTCCAGTTGGCTTGTAAAGAATCCTTACTTTCCATAACCATAAGCTAGTTTAGCCGTGCGGGGGGCCGATGTCTAATGCCTATCTCGCATTACTGGGTATGCAGTTGGCGTATGGGTGGCGCTAGTCAGGCCAGACCGCCTTTAGCTGTGAAATGACTGGTTGGACGCGATTTTTGGCCGAACGTAGGTAAATGGCGTAGATTGGCATCTGTGCCGCGGCATCGCTGATTGGCAAGCAGACACGGCTGTCGTTGGCCTTAGCTTGCTGAGGAACGATAGCGTCAAATGCGGAAATGTTGGTGCTGAAGTAAGGGAAGTCGGCGTATTTCGTAATTTCAGCCAAAGCTGCCCGTTCTTCCTGGTAGAAAAATTTGGCGTTGGGGATGTTCGCTTGAATAATTTCGCGCCAGGGACCGATATCACTGGGGACGACGAAGCTGAAATCCTTCAGCTCAGCAAAGGTAATGGCTGCTTGATTCGCCTGAAACATGAATTGATTAAGGTTGATGGCGAGATGTTCGGTACCAATGAGTTGTGAGTCGATAGTTTCAGTCGATAATGAATGATTGGAGAAACCGAGCAGGTAATCATTGTTTTTCAGGCCGGCGACGACTTGCTCTTCTGGCTGTGAGGCGGCCGCAATCTGTGTATTTACAGGCAGTTCAGATTGAATGTGGTTAAGCGCAATCAACGGCCCCGGAATGCTAGCGGCGATGGTAAGGACCTGCTGGCTACGTTCGAAGTTCCGGACACGTTTCACGGCTTGGTGGTTAGCTACTAACAGGGCAGCCGCTTCTTTGGCAGCTAACTTTCCGGCGGGGGTCAAGCTCAAACGGTTGGGCTGGCGGTCAAAGAGGTGAACGCCCCAATCCGTCTCTAATTTTTGCATACCGCGGGTCACCGTTGGCTGGGTCACGTTGAGGATCGCCGCCGTTTTTGCCAGGGTTCCAGTTTGGGCAAAGGTGACCAATTCTTCTAATAGATAATTTTCAATCATGAATGACCTCCTTATACTTACCTTTTGGTGGCTAGCGCACTTTAAAGTGGCTTCTTGTTGAAAAATTGCGAAATCGTATAATCAGAATATAGCAGGTTAGTAGTCGACCTGACGATTAGTATACATCAACCGTATACTAGCATGTTTAAGTAGTAATTTTCAATCAGTTAGTTTGGGCCTATGGTTAATTTATTCAAATGGTGAAAGGAAGTTTCCTAAATATGACGAAGGTCCCAACAATTAAATTAAACGATGGTGTGGAGATGCCACAGTTAGGTTTTGGTGTTTTCCAGGTCCCCGATTTGGCGCAATGTGAAGACGCCGTTAGTGCTGCGCTAGAATCTGGCTACCGGTTACTGGATACCGCAACAGCTTATCGGAATGAAGAAGCAGTTGGCCGAGCAATTAAGAAGAGTCGCGTTGCGCGCGATGACATCTTTGTGACCTCTAAGTTGTGGGTGTCCGAGTTCACCTACAATCGGGCCAAGCAAGGTATCGACGCATCCTTACAACGACTGGGCTTGGACTATCTCGATCTATATCTATTGCACCAGCCCTATGGTGACACGATGGGTGCTTGGCGGGCACTGGAAGAAGCCCAGCAGGCGGGAAAGATTCGGTCGATTGGCGTCTCTAATTTCTATGCCGACCAACTGAAAAACTTGGAACTCACAATGAACGTGAAACCGGTCGTGAACCAGATTGAAGTGAACCCTTGGTATCAACAGGGGAGCGAAGTTCAATTTAACCAGAGTGAAGATGTGCGGGTCGAGGCTTGGGCGCCATTTGCTGAAGGGAAGCACGACCTCTTTACGAACGCTACGATTCAGACCATTGCGCAGGCTCACGGTAAGACGGTCGGCCAAGTCATTCTCCGGTGGTTGCTACAACGCGGAATCACGGTCATTCCGAAGTCCGTTCATCGCGAACGGATGGTGGAGAACATGGACGTTTGCGACTTCGAGTTGACTGACGCTGAGATGGCGACCATGGCCTCTTTGGACCGTCAGGAGAGTCAATTCTTTGACCACCGCGATCCAGTGACGATTGAACAAATTTTCGGCTCAAGCTTAAAACAATTAAAGGAGTAATATGAAAATGACACCAACAATTAAATTGAACGATGGTAACAACATCCCCGCAATTGGCTTCGGGACATTTCAAATTCCTAACGACGGGTCAACCTACAAGGCTGTGGCCGAGGCACTAAAGGTCGGTTACCGGCATATCGATACGGCCGTTGCCTACTTCAATGAGGCCGAAGTCGGCCGTGCCATCAAGGATAGCGGCATTCCTCGCGACCAAATCTGGGTCACCAGCAAACTTTGGCTACAAGATTTTGGCTACGAACCAGCCAAGAAGGCCATCGACCTCTCGCTGAAAAAGACGGGGTTGGACTACCTCGACCTTTACCTGATTCACCAACCTTACGGCGACGTACCGGGTGCTTGGCGGGCGATGGAAGAGGCTCAGCAAGCCGGCAAATTGAAGTCGATTGGGGTCTCCAACATGACACCAAAGATTTGGCAAAACTTTGTGCCGCAATTTAACGTGATGCCAGCTGTGAACCAGGTTGAATTCAATCCATACTTCCAGCAAAAGGCGATTCGGAAAATTATGGCGGCCAATGACGTTAAGTTGGAGGCTTGGGCCCCATTAGGTCAGGGTAACCAAGCACTGATCAACGATCCAGTCATTGTTAAAATGGCTGAAGCACACAACAAAAACGTTGGTCAGATTATTTTGCGATTTGAGAATCAGCTGGGTGTCATTGTCTTCCCCAAGTCCGTTCACGCTGATCGGATTAAGAGCAACTTGGACATTTTCGACTTCACCTTGAGTGATAATGAAATGGCCCAATTGGAAGCCTTGGATAAAGGTAAGGGTCAACATGATCCAGATGCACCGGGTGTGCTGGAAATGTTAAGTACCTATGATGTTCACGCGGACGACTAAGCATGTAAAGCTTTGCGAATAAGATGATTCGTTTGAGGACGGGGCCACGGCGGTGTCGTCCTTTTTCGATATGATAGGAAGTAAGAAGGCACTTTAGCGGAGAAAATGTACTTTTGAAAGTAATGATATTTTGGTTATCTATCGAATCGATGAGGATGAGTTGATTTTGATTGGTGTTCGAGTTGGTTTCCATCAGCGTTTGTTTTCTGATCAGAATAGATCAAAAAAGTAATAGGTAGTTTACGAGGTGATCTATGGGTCGCCTTTTTTAAGTCCCACAAAATTATCCACAACCTGGCCATTCTAGTGTTAAAACTTGTTATAATGGAAATCATAATGGAATGAGGCAGTGGAGGGAAACATGAAAAGTAAGGATTTTCAATTAAAAATACCGCCGGAAATCAGTGAGCAGCTTAAGCTAACTGACAAGACGCCGGTCAAACTGGTGGTGAAACGGGATCGACTAGTCGTGCAGCTTGAGGAGCCACGACTACAGCTCTTCCAGAACCGGGTCTTGATTTGGCCGGTTGTGACGGCATTACTGACAAGTATTGGATTTTATGTCTTTTGTCTGTGGCGGGGCCTAAACAGCGTCCCGTTGGTGGGAGATTGGTCACTAGCAACTGCAATTATTGTGTTAGAAGTTATTATGGGAACGTTGTTGTTTGCGGGATTTTTTATCCGTGACCGTAACAATCCCCAGAATCACTTTACGAAAAACATTTATTGGCGAAACTTTCCGGTGATTGTGCTGTCCTTTGCTTTAATCTTGACCTTGGTCTTGGTCGGGAGCATGTGGTTATTGGGCGTTCTGTTCAAGGGTGCGATCTTCGGGACAGTAACGGCCAGTATTATCATGTTTGCCTTTGGGCTGGTCACAAACTCGGCGATGGTCTACTTTGCATTGATTGTTGACGCCGGCGTGTTATCGACGGTGCTCGTCCTGGTCATCATTAGCGGTGTTGTGATCGCCATGGCCGTGAATAATCAGAAGTACTGGTGGCAACACAATCTGAGCTTCCTGGGAACCAGCAATGCTTCGAGTGGTTGGCAATTCAACGCGACACTGATTTTCTCGGCGTTACTGATGATTGCGCTGATCGATTATCTGTTTGTGAGCTTACATGAATTTTTCCCCCGGTCGCGGCGGTTACTGGTGTTGCGAATTCTGTTAACGTTGACTGCAGTTGATTTGGGATTGGTCGGGGTCTTTCCGAACAACGTGAACTCACATGACCTCCATGATGAGGTTGCCATTTTTCTGGTCTACTTCATTATTGCGTTGATCATCGGTGTTCGCTGGCTCTTACCAAACATTACAAAGGACTTCCTGTATTTGTCCTATGGCGTTGGGATTGCCTTAGTCATCGCGGAACTATTATTTCAGGTGTTCGGTTACTTCTCGTTAACGGCGTTTGAAATGGTGGGGTTTGTGATTGCCTTTGGCTGGTTGCTGATGTTGCTTGACCGGATTGAAGCGTTGATCAATTCGGGGACTGAAGGTTTGATTGAACAGGGAGCAGAAACCGCAAAAGAATAGTGTTAAACGAAACGGTCACCTCATTTGGGGGTGGCCGTTTTGTTTAGCACTATTTGTTTTTGTGGGTCAGCTGGTTGAGATTGTGACTGAGATGACGAACGGTAGCCATTTTATGTTCCGCGTTGAGTTGCTGGGCAATCTTAGCTAAAGTGGTCGTTGCCGTTTGATCTTGGCGAAAGGAATGCACAATCATGCTGTCATAGGTGACCTTGCCAGTCGTTGTGAGTTTAAACCAGTTAGGTTCTAGGTTCTTCTCGGCACTGGTGATATTTTTGTCGGGCCAGACCAGATATTTGTCGGGATGATGCTTGAGGTAACGTTCGACCTGCCAGCCCAGTTTGAAGTCGGACAGTTCCTGCCAACGTTGTAATTTCGTGTGTTTGACGGCGAAATAAATGATGCAGGTATCCCGGAGCTGAGAATTGTGGTTAAGTTCGGTAACGGTGAGGGGCCGGGAAATCTTATGTTTAGGTGTTACTGCTTTTGTCGATGGTTGTGGTGCGGGCGATGTAGTGGGCTTGTGGTGAGCTAATAAGCCAATCGCTAGTGCTAGGCCAATGATTAGAATGATGCTGGACAATAAGATGATTCGCTTTTTCACGGTAACCCATTCTTTCTCGAATTAGACTGTGGTTCCAGTCTACGGGAATTCGCCAGAGAGAACAATGAAAGCCGAAAAAAATGACCAACCCTTAAGTAATGGGCTGGCCAAGAAAGTGTCATTTAAATTTTAGTACCAATGATGACTCTGCCAAAAACGCTTAGCATGGGTCCAAGTCCCGTAACGACCAGCAACGTAAGAGTTGGCAGTCCGTTCCTGGTTGACTGGAGATAAATCGCCGTGTAAGTAAGCCTTCAGTAATTGGTAACGACCGTAACAGTTTCCATTGCGGGCGTTGTACCGGTAGCCGGATTCACGTTTGGCAATCCAATTTTTAGCAGCCTTTTGTTTCTTGGACAGGCCAGCGTTAACTGCTGCGATTTGCTTCTTTTGACTAGCGGAAACCCGAGTTGCGGCTTGCGCGGTCGTCGTTTGTTCTGGTAAAACGTTAGCTGCGACGTCGGTGACCATACCGAACGAAAAGCCGAATAGTAATAAGAGTGTTGCAAATTTTAGTTTTAGTTTTGACATTTTTATATAACTCCCTGACTTGTTTCTTAATACTGACTAGCATACCCGATTAGTATTGCAGTCATGTTACTAGGGAGTTAAAAGGACGTCACATCTATTAGCTTTATATGTGGGGGGGATGAGCTGAAGCCGCTCCACATCAATACTTGTCGTACATTAGAGGCTTGATTACTATAACCGCAAATTAATCACTTGAAACTGAAAATCGACCTGTAATCCCGAAGGAAAGCAGGCCGATTGATAGGTCAACGAATTAATCCGAAGTAGCTAATGACGATAATTCCCAAGCCGATGCGGTACCAGCCGAAGGGTTTAAAGTCGTTATTCCGAATGTAATTCAATAGGAATTTAATGGACAGGTAGGCAACCGCAAACGAGATTACGACCCCGGTTAGTAGCACCATGAGTTGGCTACCAGTAAAGGTATTGCCAGTGACAAAGTATTTTACAATTTTTAGTAGTGATGCCCCAAACATGGTCGGAATCGCCAGGAAAAATGAAAATTCAGTAGCCACGTATCGCGAGGCGCCAATCAAGATGGCACCTAGAATGGTTGCGCCAGAGCGAGACGTTCCGGGAACTAATGAAAGTACTTGGAAGAGACCGATCATCAAGGCTAATTGATAAGAGATTTGACGGAGGTCGGTGAAGCGGGGATGGCGTTTGCGATTGAAGTTTTCAATCACAATGAAGAGAATCCCGTAGATGATCAGTGTGGCAGAAATTACCTGCCAACTGGTCAAGTGGGCGTCCATCCAGTCGTTCAAGGGAAGTCCAACAATGACTGAGGGAAGAACGGCAACGATGACTTTGAACCACAGCGTCCAAGTTTGATGACGTTCAAGGTGATCTTTGTTGGGAGCCCACGGATTGAGCTTGTTGAAGTAGAGAACTAGAACGGCCAGAATTGCCCCGAGTTGGATGACCACCATGAACATATTGATAAAGGCAGTCGATTCATTTAATTTAACGAATTCATCGGCCAAGTAAAGGTGACCGGTGGAGCTGATTGGCAGAAACTCAGTGATTCCTTCGACGATGCCGAGAATGACGGCTTTAATAATTTCTAACACGGCGAGTCTCCTTTGTAAACACAAGATGAAGTAAGTAACTTCAATCATAGGTAATGACTGTGTAGAAGACGTTACGTTTGTGTAAAAGCTCTGTAAATTAAAACGACCACCCGCTACTGTTCAGGGTGGTCGTGTCGTGTTAGTCGTTTTCGGTGGCTACTTGCAGGCGGTTCTGTAATTGACGGTAAATCACTACCGACCCAAGGAAAAAGGCAGCCGCGAGAAATGCGGATAGTGGGAGTCGATGGAACATGTTGACGGGTAATACCAATGCTAGTAGCGGAAAGGCGTAAGCAGCAGGTAACTTGATCCGCAGCAGTTGTAATAAGCCAAAGACTAAGGGCAGGCTGATCAGCGTGGTCAACAACCAGGAGGCGAGCAAGAGGTGAACCAGCACACCAATGGTTGCTGCGCCACCTAATGCAACGATGTGTTTAGCGGCCATTTTGAAGGAGTAGTTGGGCATTTGTGACACTTCGAAGAAGACGACTAAAACGGGTGGAATACCGGCCATCTGAGGATAACCACAGGCCCAAACGGCACTCGCCCAGATTAATGCGGTGAGGCTAAAGCCCAACATGTGTGAGAGGTGGAGGGGTTGTCCAGCAGAAAGTCCTTTGTAATGACCCTGAATTAAAACACCACCCATTAGTAAAGCGGTAAATAGAAAAATGGCGAGAATGAATGACCAGTGAGTGGCATTAATGATAATGGGTAATAGGCCGGTTGCGAAGGCGGGGGCGAGAGTCGAGTTCAAGACGCGGAGCAAAGCTAGAATCAAGACGAGTGTCAGTAGAACTTTTTCGGGATAGTTGATGGCGATTTGATTGACTAAAAAGCCAATGACCGCCGTTCCAGATGGGGCAAGAAATATCTTGATCGGTTGGCGAATCCAAGTCTGGTTTTGGTAGATCCACATTCCAGTCGTAAGTGCGGCGATTTCTGGCAGGATGATTTCGTCATCGTTGAGCCAACTAGCAGCGGTGACCATGAGGAGAACAAAGGCAAAGCCAATCAGATAATTGCCAAGTTCTCGTTTTGTAAGTGACATGTGAGTTACAACCTCCTAGGTGATTATTTTCTGAAATATCAATTGAATTTAGCACAAGTGATTACGATTCTATCACACATTTTCAGAAAATTCAGGTCGGGGTTGGAACGTATTTAGAGTGTAAAACAGAAAATAGGCAAACGTAAGTGGTGAAAATACTTAAGTAATTATGAAGGCGGGTACTGTAACCGCTGTTATATAGGCATCTTTATAAAAAGGTAAAGGTTGTGTAGATGAACTGTACAGGGTTAGTGTAGTTGCCCATTTTAAATGAAAACTCAGGTAGACTATGCAATATGTTATTTCGGTCGCATGAAAATAGAGCGGTCGAAATGGCCAATCGTTTAATTGCAGACAAATTCAGAAGGGATTTTGAGATATAGATGACTACCCGAGGAAGACAATTACGAGCGACACTCGCAACTGCTCTGGTATTAATGCCATTACTAACGCCAGTGGCTCACGCCCAAACGAGTATGACCCATCAAGTGTTAGCAAGCCAGGTAGCAGCAAAGGCACAGGCCGAATCAACTAAACCGGTAGATGTAAAAGGAAATACCATTGAGCAGACCGGTAATCAACTAGCTTCAGGAATCAAGGAAACAAAGGTGACCTACAAGAATACGGCGGGTGATCGCACCGTCATGCATTCTGTTTCGGTCGATTTAAAAGATAAGACGGCTGGACTGTACGCTGGAACCATGGATGATGGCAAAGATATCGGTTTGCAGACCGTTCGTGGCGAGGCCGAAGCCGCAATTAAGAATGGCCATCAAGTAGTTGCCGGACTAAATGCCGATTTCTTCAACATGGGCACGGGTGAGCCATCTGGGAGCGTCGTTAAGGATGGTGTCGAAATCCATGCGGCCAAGGCAAATAGTGGCGAGGCCTTCTTTGGAGTTAAGAAGAATGGTGAAGCCATGATCGGCGACCAAGGACAATACGATGCCGTGAAGGGTGATTTACAACAAGCCCTAGGTGGTTTGGGTATCTTGGTAAAGCAAGGGGTCGTTCAGACTGGTTTGACGCAATATGGCGATAACTTTGCTGCGCGGAGTGCCGTGGGGATTCGTCAAGATGGGACAGTTTTCTTTGTGACGATCGACGGTAAGCAGGCTCCTTATTCAAACGGGATGAAGACGGCTGAATTGGCTGAGACTATGAAGGACCAGGGGGCCGTTGACGCGCTTAACCTTGATGGTGGTGGGTCCGCAACGTACTTGTCACGGACACCTGGAGATAAAGACTTAAGCCTAAAGAACAAGCCTTCCGATGGTGAAGAACGTAAAGTTGCCAACAGTTGGCTGATTACGACGACTGAAAAATCTGACCATACATTTGACCGAGCTCAAGTGACGCCTAAGGACCAAGTGTACACGCCAGAGTCAACGATCAACTTCGTAGCCAAAGGGGTCGACAAGGCCGGCTATGATGCGGAACTACCGGCGGATGCGACTTGGTCGCTGCAAGATAAGAGCTTAGGTGAGATCGATGCCAAGACGGGTGCGTTTAAGTCAAATGGCAAAACCGGCGATGTGACCGCCAGTCTAGTCCATGACGGCAAAACGGTGGGCCAAGCAACGGTAACGGTAGCGACCCCAGACACGATTGAATTCTTAAATAAGAAGCTGAGTTTGAAGACGGACTTTGTGGCTTCATTGGGAATGACTGCTCGTTATAAGGGTCGCGACGTGACGTTGAAGGCCGGTGATATTGATTGGCAGTTACCTACAGAATTGGGGACAATTGACGATCAAAACCAGTTACATACGGCTGGAAAGCACGCTAAGGGAACCATTACGGCAACGGTCGCTGGAACCAAAATTTCGGAATCGTTAGAAGTTCAAATCGGCCAGTTGCCAGTTGTTCTGTATGATTTTGAAAAGGGACTGGATGACTGGAAGGTCAGTGGTTCAGGGCGAGGGGAAGACAACAGCCTGTCGCTTGCGAGTCCAGAGGATGGGCAAGTTCGCTTCGGTGACCACGCTATGGAAGTTAAATTTGACTTTACGACTGGTCAAAAGGGGACCACGTTAGGTGCCTATGCTGGCCCAGAAGTTAAGAAAGAAATTCCAGGTGTGCCGACTGCAATCGGAATGTGGGTTTATGCAACGCCGGAGGCTAAGGGATACTGGCTAAGAAGTCAAATCTATGATGGTAAGGGGACACCTAAGCCGCTTAACTTCACTGATCAGAAGACGGGAATTGACTGGACAGGCTGGAAGTACGTAGAAGCCGAAATTCCTGCTAGTTATCAAGGACCATATGCGACTTTCCCTAAACAAGTTGTCCGGATGATGGCGTTGAAGTCTGGGAATCCTGGAGGTTCGCCACAGACTAAGGGAAGTATCTACGTCGACAACATTCGTGCGGTCTATGGTGCTAACGTTGATGATTTGAAGAGCCCAATTGTCGACAACATTTCCGTTGATGGCAAGACGTTTAAAGACGGAAACATTACAATTACGACCAAGGTGCACGATGACCAAGATGATCCCAATATGACCGGTATTGATTGGGAAAAGAATAAGATTTACGTTGATGGTCAAGACATGACCAGTGACAGCACCAAGTACACCTTTGATCCTGATGGCACGTTCACGTTAAAGGGGTATCAATACGCTAACGGAACACATCATGTTAAGGTCTCCGTGTACGATAAATTTGGCAACCGGACGGATAAGGATGCTTACTTTGAAGTTCATACGAATAACCAGACTGGTATCAGTTTAGAGGTTGCCAAGAACGCGTCGGCTAACTTGGGCAGTACGATTGGCTTTGACATCATGGCAGAGAATCTAGCCAAGATTAAGTCGGGTGAGTTCGTCATCAACGTTGGGAAGAACTTCCCAGTTAAAGATGTTAAATTTGCAGTAGACGTCAAGGATAACACCTTTGAATATAACAAGGATACTGGGATTTTAAAGCTGCATATTAAGGACAATGGCACGGGAAGAGGAACTAATAAGTCACTAGCTCATGTGACACTAGATGTGCCAACGGATACCGAGGCGGATGCTAAACTTATCGTGCAATTAACCAAGGGAACTGCTGAGTTTACCGATTCAAGTAATAATGCAGACATGCTGAGCACCTTTGCATCGAAGCCAACTAACATTAACATTGCGGCCAGTTATCAAGTGAAGATCGGCCAAATGATTGTTGGGGCGGCGGGTGAGTTAACCGTAACTGACGCACACAACAAGCCTGTTGGTGGTGTGGTAGTGATGATGAAGACCGCAGATGGTAAGACGGTTGAAGCTGGGAAGACTGATGGTCAAGGCCGGCTGAAGAGTGATAAGTTAACCGAAAAGGCTGGCAAGGTCACTTTGACGGCAGCCATTGGCAGTCATAGTAGTTTTCCAACACCAGCGCAAGCATTTGCGCCAGAAAAGTCGGATACACCTTCGAACCTGCTGACGGGGTCTACGCAAGATCCAACAACCCAAAAGACGATTACTTGGTTCTCTAATCCAATCGTAGGTAAGCAGGCAGCGATTATGCAGATTGCGCCTACTAAGGATTACGCAGATAAGAAGGAAAAAGCCTTTAAGGATTATAAAGGCGAGCAGAAGACGTTTACCTACGTCAGTGATAGCAAAGCGATTTCAGTCAATAGTGTGACCGCTAAGGACCTGAAGCCGGGAACTGACTACACCTTCCGTGTCGGAAATGGCGAAAAGTGGTCTGCACCACGTCAGTTTAAGACGTTAACGGATAGCAAACGGTTGAAGTTTAATATCTTTGGTGACACACAGGTAAGTAATGCAGGACAGTTAGCTGACTTTGACAAGATCATTGAGCGACTGGAAACGGATGAGCATAAACCAGACTTTGCACTCCACGTCGGCGACTTCAATGATGATCAAGCTGTTTTCAATGAAGCTGACATTACGTCACAAATGTTTGATAAGCATCCCGTTTATGATTCCTTGGATATGATTCATGTTCTAGGAAACCATGAGTACATGGGGGATGATGGGAGTAAAGCCACGGCAATGTTGGGAACACCAGGTCACAACGGGGCACCAGTCAACCGAAAGGGAACGTTCTCGGTTGACTATGGTAACATGCACATTGCTTCGGTAGGATGGACTAACAACGCTGATGAGATGAAGCAGGAAATGGATTGGCTTCGACAAGACATGCGGTCTTCTAACAAGACGTGGAAAATCGTTGCAACCCATCAACCACCATACAACAAGAACCCATCAGATTCTGAGTCAACGATGTTCCGGAAAATGTTACCACCAGTCTGCGATGAATTAGGTATCGATATTGTCTTTAGTGGTCATGATCATTCTTATGGTCGGACGAAGAAGCTCTTTGCTAACAAAGAAAATGCCGCCAAGGGGACCACATACCTAGCAGCCGGTCATACTGGGGACAAGACGTATGACATTTTGCCAAACGAGCCAGAAGCTTGGGCCTTCAAGCAAGATGAAAAGGACAAGAATCAAAAGGTTTATTTAACGGCCGAAGTTAATGATAAAGAAATGAAGATTGTGACGCGTGATCCAGATGGTAAAGAAGTGGATGCGGTAGATTTAGTTGCTAACAAACATCCGCAAACGCTTCCTGGTGAGAACAATGGCGGCCAAACGAACGGTGGAACTGACGTGGACAAGCCAGGCAAGCCAACGCCACCAACAAAACCAACGGAACCAGGCAAGCCAACAGCACCAACAAACTCAACGGCAACGGTAAAACCAACGAAGCCAGCGACAACGGTAGATGCTTCCAAGCCAGCAACGACAACATCGGCGCACAAGAAGTCAACACCAGCTGTCGTTACTGCCGTTAAGGGGATGGCACTTTACCGTAAGCCAGACTTTACCAAGTCAGGTCGAATTGTCGCTTACCGTCAACAAGCACAAATGCACCAACCACAATTTAAGGTCTTAGGAACGACTAAGTCTAAAGCGGGTCATTTACGCTACCATGTTCGCGACATGAACAAGCAGTCGAAGAGTTATGGCAAGACGGGGTATATTACGGCTAGTGCTAAGTACGTTCAATCGGCCGAATACACCAAGACAGCCAAAACTATCACAGTGATCAACGCCAAGGGACTCAATGCTTATAGCAATGGTAAATTAGCTGGCAAGACGAAGCACCATTACCGTCAAGGCCAAGTGTTGAAGGTGAAACGAATTGTCCGTCAAAATGGCAAGTACAGTTTCCAATTGACCAACAAACAGTATGTTTCGGCTAACAAACAAGACGTTCAAACTGGGAAGCACACGAAGCCAAAGGCAGTTACCGTAAAGAAGAGTATCAATCTTTACCGTGATGTTAACTTCAAACACAAGCTGCATTCAGTTTCAGCGAAGACAGTGCTTAAGGTAGCTGGTTGGGATTACTCTAGTAAAGGTGTCCTTCACTACCGAGTTGCTGGTGGATACATTACTGCAAGTCACGCTTTAGTGAAATAATCAGACAGAATAGATAGCAAAGGAGCCATTACTTTTGTAGTGGCTCTTTTTCGTTGTCAGCTTTAAGTCCATGTATCTTTCACTCAGTAAAGGTGTAAAATCAAGCTACGGTTTCACTGTATGCCAAATTCAAGAAAGCTGGTCAGAACATGTTTCAAGACATTGCTCCCAAAGTATTCGATAATCACTATGAACAGCGGCGGGCACCTCGCGCCGATGACTATGTCGTTATTTATAATGACCGTCAAGTCGTGATGTATCAGGAACGCGCGTTGCCGACAGTTCAGAAAGCGACGGCCCAATGGCAGTTAACTCCGGATCAGATGACGTATCTCTTTCAAATCGACCAGACAGCATTTTATTTAGTGGCGGCTAAGATCACGCCCGACACAGATTACCACTATACCAATGCCCGCGCCTTTCGGAATTTTACGCCGGCTTGGTTGGGCTATGCTGGCGCGACCGCCGCGCACTTGGGCTGGTGGTATGAAACCAACCAATTTTGTGGTCGGTGTGGGCATGCGATGGTTCCCGACCAGCGGGAACGGGCCATGGATTGTCCGCAGTGTGGACAAAAAATATATCCCCGGATCTCACCAGTCGTCGTGGTTGGCGTTACCAGTGGCGATAAGATTCTGTTGACGAAATACTTAACGGGATATCAACCCTACACCTTAATATCTGGTTTCGGTGAAATTGGGGAGACCCTTGAGGATGCCGTGCGACGTGAGGTTCATGAAGAGGTTGGCCTAGATATTCGTAATATTCACTATTATGGCAGCCAGCCTTGGGCCTTTTCCGAATCACTACTTATGGGATTTTTCGCGGAACTCGACCATCCAGAGACTATCCAACTAGAACATGACGAACTGTCACAAGCCAAATGGTTCGACCGCAACGATACGCCCGATGATGGCGCCAAGTTCATCTTAGCCTGGGAAATGCGCCAAGCTTTCCGTAACGCTCAGGCGTAGGCTACCGGAACTTTTCTTTTCAGTCAGGTAATGTATACTGAAATTAAGCACAATGACCATTTAGGAGGGACACCATGATTACTCTAAAATCAGCCCGTGAAATCAACGGGATGCAGGCGGCCGGCGACATCTTAGCTGGTCTCTTTCACGCATTAGCCGATTACATCAAGCCCGGGATTACGACTTGGGATATCGACCATTTTTCTTATCAATACATCATTGACCACGACGCCACGCCGGGAGAGTTGAACTTTGAGGGTTACAAGTACTCAACCTGTGTCAGCATCAACGATATGATTTGTCACGGTTGCCCTAGCAAGGACATTTTGATTAAGCAGGGCGACTTGATCAAGGTCGATACGGTCATCGATTACCACGGGTACCTCAGTGATGCTTGCCACGCCTTTGTGGCTGGTGAGGCTTCCGCCGAAGTTCAAAAGTTAATGGATGTGACGTTGAAATCCCTATATCTCGGTATTGATCAAGCCGTTGTCGGTAACCGTATTGGTGATATTGGTCATGCGATTCAGGCCTATGCCGAAGACAAGCTGGGTTACGGCGTTGTTCGTGACTACGTGGGTCACGGCATTGGACCGACCATGCATGAAGATCCAGACGTTCCGCATTACGGCCGAGCAGGTCATGGCACCCGATTAAAGGCCGGTATGACCATCACCATCGAACCCATGATCAACGTGGGCGATTGGGGTTGTAGTGATCCCGCCGATGATGGCTGGACGATTCGGACCATTGACGGCAGTTTGAGTTGCCAGTACGAACACACCTTAGTTGTGACCGACAACGGGCCAAAGATTTTAACATCGTTTGACCATGAGTTGGATGCAAAATATCTGTGGGAAGTAACAAAGTAACGCGTAGTGCTAGTTCTGTAATAATTGTTTGATGAGACCTGAATTGAATAAAAAAAGTATGCAAAAAGCCCGCATTTGCGGTAA
>NZ_AZDP01000078.1 GCF_001435525.1 Levilactobacillus koreensis JCM 16448 | reverse complement strand
GTAGCCCTTATTGGCGATGCCTCTTAGAACCTTAGCTTGGTTGCTTCGCCTTGCCGTGACTAAGGTAATTGGGGCACTATCAATGATTTCGTAAGTAACTCGCGGAGCGTATAACTTCAGTAGGCGATACCGAATCAGCTTCATTGCGGGGATTAAATCGCGACAACGACGATTATAACGCGTTCGTTCGGGTACCTTGATTCCTGAGGCAACTAACATGTGATGGAAATGAGTTTCAGAAGGGTCTCGTTGCTCGATTCTCGTAAGCATGCAGGCAATCATTGTGACGTCACTAGTCTTTAATTGGCGATAGTTCTGTCGAAACCGGAATGTTTTCGGTAGAGTTTGATAGATTGGATCAATCAGCTTGATAAATTTCTGTACCATGACTTGAATTGGATTAAAAATTGCGTTAGCTTTAAGGAGGCCTTGCATTTACGGTTCTTCTTTCTGGTTTAGTCACCTTAGAAGTTACCGCAAATGCGGGCTTTTTGCATACTTTTTTTATTCAATTCAGGTCTCATCAAGCAATTATTACAGAACTAGCACTACGCGTTATTCCAATATACGCTACAAACCTACAATCCTCAATTCACCACCTACCCATTGAACAACAGATACGATTCAAGATACCGTTCAATCACCAACCGTCATTTCAACCTAATCGAGTAGGAGGTAGCCGATTATTTCGGCTACCGACCTCTCACACCACCGTACG
>NZ_AZDP01000077.1:31262-40388 GCF_001435525.1 Levilactobacillus koreensis JCM 16448 | reverse complement strand
CGGTCCACAGCGGACTTTCACCGCCTAGTTAGCGCCCATGCCGGGCGCACACAAAATAGGACTGCAACCTTCGTCACAGCCCTGATTTCACTTTATTTAAATGATTGCCGTTGACCGGTATCGCTGACCTTGAAATGTGTCGTCAGCATCAGTCGTTGGGAATCTGCCCGCACAGCCAGCCGCGAGTCAGACACCGCCATCGGTCTCGTCTGACTGTTCACGTCAATGAGTCCCCAACCATCACCTAAGATGGCAAACATCGCTACAGCAGCTAATAAAACGTGTTTCACACCTATCACCGCCCTTACACCGAGCAGTATACCTAGCTCATGTGAGACATGTCCATACAAGCCTCACGTTAGCGCGTTAGCCTTACAAAAGCCGTTCCGTGATCGTCTTCAGCACGCCATCGTGGTCATTGTCGAGCGCCGTTATGTGCGTCGCTGCGGCCTGGATCTCGGGTTTAGCATTGCACATCGCCAAACCCTCACCGGCAAATTGTAGCAATGGCACATCATTCGCACCATCACCAAAGGCCATGATCTCATCGGCATTCACATTAAACCGTTGTGCTAACCACTGAACGCCCTGCAACTTACCCACGTTGCCCGCGACCACGTCCGCAACACCATAGCCGCTATCATGTGCCCGTAAGTCACCGGCAAAGTCGGCATTCATCCGCGTGACCAATTGATGAGCCTGGTCTGGCGTTGTGGAAACGCTAATTTTTTTGATCCGGTCCGTCACGGTACTAAGATCAGTGACTTGTTGTAAATTATCATAAAATTTCTCAGCGGCGTCGATCAAGACCTGTGGTGCACCAGTCTGCGTGTAAGATCCCTGCTGACCGACCAGAATTAGATAGGACTCACGCAGGTAGTCGCGTTGCCAATCGACCGTCACAAAACGGTGAACCTGCTCTGGCGTCAAGCTCCCGTCAAAGACTTGTTGACCCTTTAAATAGATGGACGCACCATTTTCCGCAATGACCGCTAAGTTGTCCGCCATGACCGGCGCAAATAGCTGTTGCAGATGCGCATACTGATTCCCAGACGACAAGACCAAGGTTATCCCCTTGGCCGCCAAGCGACACAACGTGGTCTTTAATAATGCCTGATTATAGCTCTGGTCTCCGTGCAGCAACGTCCCGTTCAGGTCAGTTGCAATTAATTTGATTGCCACGTTCTCACTCCTCAATTTGTCTTCGTACGCTACATTATACGCGAAAAAGGGGAAAGTCCCCAAGTGAAATTTTACTAAAAAGGCTGTTTTTCATCATAACTAAATGAGACTAAAACTAGGCAACCTGGTGGGCCCTTCGCCTTACCGGCCGGCAGATATGGGCTGGAGCGGTGCGAACACAACTTGAAGCCTCGAAAGAACCGAGTCTACAAGGTTGGTTTTCTGCTAAGCCGGCAAGAAACGCCGACCAAGCAGAACGACGCGCCTGAGCCCATATCTGCCGACCTCTCGGCTTACACAGGGTTCTTAGGTAACGAGGATACTGACTGTAATAATCGTTATAGATTGGACCGGAAGCGCTAAGCCTCCATGTCTTCCGACTGCTGTCGTTGTAAAGCACAGTCAGAGCCGGAGGAGGACAGGGATGCAGCCAGCCGTGGAGGTGGTGTTAGCTAGCGGTTCATCAGCCAGCTTACAGCACGGGCGACTTTGAAGACATGGTTTCTTCATGGCTTCAAAGCGAGCGAGAAGACTGGTGATTTTCCAGTCTGAAGCGTCCCCACAGCAGGCGAAATTCCTGTCAGCCGGAGTGCGGCAAATTGGCACTAATTTAGTGGCGCGAATGCTTAGCAATACTGGGGCGAGACAGGTATTTCATCTTTCAACCTTTAGAGCGTAACAAAAAAGCCCCCAGAAGCCGCGGACTTCATGGGAGCTTTTGAACTAAATTGAATTAGTTGTTTGCGTTCTTAACCGCAACGACCTGACGGCCATCGTAGAAACCACAACTTGGGCAAACCATGTGTGACTTACGTAATTCACCACAGTTAGGGCAAGCAGTTAAATTAGGCATCGTTAACTTAATGTGACCACGACGCATAGCCTTTTTCGTCTTAGACGTTTTCCGCTTAGGTACAGCCAAAGAAAACACCTCCTTCAAATAAATTATATCCACTAGTGAAAAAATTTTTAAGGCTTACAAAGAAGATTATTGATCATCCTGATCAGGGAAGAAATCTTTTAGCTTTGCAAGACGTGGATCAACTGATTGATTTTCCTTCTCCACCTTAGCAAGATCAGCCTCAGCAACGACTTCCCAGTCATCACCGGTTGGCATTTCAGCACCCTGTTGTTCAGCTTTCGAAAGAATGTGCATCGGAATCTGTAAAATAATGTTATCCCCGATGGCCTTCTCAATATCGATCTGGTCATCCTTAACCACCATCACAACGTCGGTCTTTTCGTACCGTTGTGTTGCGGCGGGGTCGGAAACATAAAATTCCGTCATTTTGAAATCTACGGGTAAGTCTACCGGCTCAAGCGAGCGGCTAGACGGGACAGTTAAGTCCGCAGTTACCTGTGCATCAACGACAACGTCGCCCGCCACCACGGAAACAATTCCCTTAGCGTGGACGGGGCTTAAATCCAAAACATCATCGCCATAGCGTTCCATCAAGTCCGCTTTTAAATCCAGCGTTTCATCGAACGTTAGCGGATCATTCCGGTGATTCTTGCGGAGCTCGGTCAACGACCATTTCATCGCAATCCCTCCAATGCAACGTGATAAATTATACCTGTCAAAAAATGTGATGTCAAGGTAATTTCCTTGATAGTCACTCTGAAATCGTTTTTTTCACCGGGATTCGGCCATAATCTTGGTCTTCACCCGTAATTAAGGTGCGCAGTGCGCCCAACCGATCATCAAACTCACCAGGACCCTTTTGCCAATCCCGGTCCGCCCGACTGATCAGCGGCAGGTTCACCTGTTTTTTGATCTGATGAAGATACGCTTGACCCGCCGCAGAATATCCCAGTATTCGTAAATACTGCGGCTGTGGCTGCATCTCTAGCGGCTTGGCCTGTAGCAACAGGTAGGCCGACTGGCGTTGTAACCGCGTATAGGTGTAGCGCTTAGTCTTGACGGCGTGCATAAACGTCGCAAAACTTTCACTTGTCAGCGCCGCCCTCTTCAAGCGATACTCAACGCCCTCAGTAATCTGATACATTTGCCGCAAATCAGCCACGTCACCACTGACTAGCTGATAGCGTAACAGCGGCCAAAAATCTTCCCAGCTCGTCAATTGCGCCGTCTGTAGCAGGTCTAAGGTCGTTGTTGGAACGACCGGCATAAGAGCCGGCCACTCCCCATTTAACGCCGCAGAGCGGATCGCAGTGGCACTTGCAAAGGCCGTTGCCGTCTCAATCGTGGTGTCATTGTGCTGACTCCCTTTTCTTGGCAGCGGTAGCAACGTCAACGGGTCTCCCTGCCGCCGATTCGCCAGCGCATAGAAGAATCCCAGAATATCATTGGCCGCATTTAGGGTAATCCCCGTTTGCTCCCGCAGATACCCCTGGAAGAGCGAGGCATACGTCTGGTCAAAGCGTTTGAACGTCGCCGGATCAGTCGGTAAATGGGCCATCAGCTGCTCGTAATCCATCTCTGGGTGTTCGGTCCCGAATACCAACCAACGGCACTGGAGCGCTGCTAAGAGGCTCACACCACCGGCAGCAAATAAATGAGCCGGCTGTAAAGCCGCCGCACCGGGCAACTCCACGACCAGATCAACGCCACCGGCCAATGCCGCCTGCGTCCGCTGCCACTTATCCATTAGCGCCGGCTCGCCACGTTGGACCCAGTTACCACTCATGGCCGCCACGACCACATCCGCCCCCGTTTGCACGCGGGCTTGCTCGATCTGATAGCGGTGTCCATTGTGAAATGGATTATACTCCGCAATGATTCCCACTGCCTGTAACGTCATGCCTAAGCCTCCCGCGTAACCTCGAAGAACCAGCGCGTCGTATCATCCGCCACATCACTATTCCCAAAGTCAGCGCTGACCCGGTTCACCGTCAACCCAGCCTGCTTTAAGGCCGCCTGGTAGTCAGCTAATGGATACGTCCGCTCATGGTGGAGCTCCGTCACTTTGCGATATTCACCAGTCTCTTCATTCAACGTGAAGAAGGCCAAATCATGTTCGGCCGCGTGCTCTTCGTCTTCGATGCCGTAGCTGGTCCAGACGAAGGCCCGGGTATCATCGACGTAATTATACATGTAACCGGGGTAAACATCATCCGTCTGGTGTGGCGTGATCACGTCAAATAGGAACTTGCCACCCACATTCAGGTGATCACGGACCTGCGTAAAGGCCTGGGTCACTTCGTCGAGGTCGGTCAAATAACAGAATGAGTCAGCGAAACAGGTCACCGTTTGGTACGTGCTCTCTAACCCACTCAAATCCAACATGTTCCCGGCAACTAATGGCATGGTCACCTGGTCTTCTTCAGCGTGCTTCGCGGCTAACGCGAGCATGTCTTCGGACAGATCCAGACCACTCACGTCGTAGCCAGCCTTGGCTAACAGGACGCCTAGGCGACCACTCCCACACGCAAGGTCGAGGAGTGGACCGCTGGTTGGGGCGACCCTAGCGGCGACAAAATCCAGCCATTGATCGTACATGGCTGGATCGAATAACTCGTCGTAAAGCTCAGCAAAGGATTGATAGATCATGCTTCAACCCATTGGCCCAGATCAACTTCTGGGGCGTCAGACCACAACTTTTCTAAGTTGTAGTGGCTCCGTTGGTCCTTTTGGAAGACGTGAACGACCACATCACCCAGGTCAATTAAAATCCAAGTGGCTTCATTCTTACCTTCAACGTCGCGAATGGCAACGTCGTTAGCGGCCATTTGGTCAGTGATTTCGTCCGCAATGGCTTGGACTTGACGGTTAGAGTTGGCCTCCATAATTAGGAAGTAATCTGCCATCAGACTCACCTTAGACATATCTAAAGCGGTCATTTCTTCTGCCCGCTTACTCTCAGCGGCTTTAACTGCGATTTCTAAAATTTCTTTGCTTTCCATGCAAGTGCTCCTCTCAAACGTTGGGATAACGCGGTACCCACGCATTGTAGGTATCAATAGTTTTCGGATAAACCTTTTGGTTATTTTCAATTAGGTAGGCTAACGTGTGCTTCGTTTGAAACGCCACGCCGGCACCCAGATCTTCGGCGGTAATCTTACGGGCCTCATCGACATCGGGAAAGTCACGGCCCGGTTCAATGTAATCGGCCATGTACACAATCTGTTCAAGGGGGGACATGTAGACCGCACCGGTCGTATGGTGCCGAATCGCATTCAAAATATCTTCATCGTAAATGCCTAATTCGTGCTTGACCAGTTCGGCGCCAACCACCCCGTGCCAAATCGCGTTACCGTAATTTAACAGTTCCGGATCCAGATGATACTGCTTAATGGCCGCAATAAAATCTTCGTCCGGTCGTTGCTTGGCATAGTCGTGCGTTAGTCCCGCAATGCTGGCCTTCTCCTCGTCCACGTTGTTAGCCTGCGCCAACTTCACAGCCGTCTGTTCCACCCGTTGAACGTGGGCGAAACGTTTCGGCCGCAAATGTTGCTCAATGCGGTCGAGTAGGTCCTGCCGCGTTCCGGCAAAAATGTTTTCTGTATACGTTCGTTTAGTCACGATATAACAGATGCTCCTTTATATAGAGGTCGACCATGGTTGGCACCAGATAGCGCACGGATTGGCCGCGCCGCACCTGATCCCTAACCATTGTCGAGCTGATCCCGATTTGGGGCACATCGACCCACAGCACAGGATACGGCGATTCACGCGTAAAACCTTGGCGACAGACGCCCACAAACTGAACCAATTTGACTAGTTCATCAATGCGGTACCATTTTGGCAAATAAGCCACCATGTCTCCGCCAATAATAAAGTAGTACTGGTTCTCCGGATGGGCCTGCGTCAATTGTAGCATGGTGTCGTAAGAATAACTGCGACCGCCACGCGCAACTTCCGTTAGCTCTAAATCAAAGCGCGGATTGTCCGCAATGGCCGCCTTGACCATCGCCACGCGATCCTTGGCCGGAATCGTTATCTTCCGGTCAACGTGTGGTGGCTCAGCGTCAGGCATAAATAAAACGCGATCTAAACCAAGCTGTGTTGCCACTTGGTCCGCAATCACCAGGTGTCCTAAATGGGGCGGATTAAACGTTCCTCCCAGAATACCGATGCGACGTTTCTTCGCCGTAGCCGCCATCTCTGTAGCGACCTGCGTGCTCGTTCGTTCTAAAATCTTGACCACGACAGTCAACCCTCCCTACATATTTTCAACGACTGCTGAAATCTTTTGATTTTCTTCATCCGTTGCGACCCGGTACAAGACGAGTACCCGACCGATCGTTTGGACAACCTGAATGTCAGTGTTGTCTTCGATGAATGCCTTGGTTTCGTCAACGGAAACGTCCGCACTCTGTTGGAGATTGATCTTAATTAATTCGCGATTCTCTAACGCACCGGTCAATTGATCCAACCAAGCCTGCGTTAGACCGTTCTTCCCCACGGAAAAAAGTGGATGCATGACGTGTGCATGTGCGCGTAAATACCGTTTTTGTTTGCCTCGTAACAAGTTTTATTCCTCCATTATTAAATCATTGCTCGTCGTAGTAAAACACCAACACCGGCGGGTGCCCAGCCGGTCACATTGACCCCGGCAGGCAAACTGATCCAGCCCAGTCCTTCAAAGACCAAGTCACTCTTCTCGGTGGTCTTGAATTCGTGTGCCACTAACGGTGGGAAATCATCCTTATCGTCAGCGTGTGGTGGTGTGAGTAACTGGCCTAATTGCCGAGTATAAAAATCATCGGCATTTTCTAACTTTGTGCGGTGAATGTACAGGTTATTTTCGAAGTACGCCGTAAAGCCACTCTTCGGACCATTCGTGTAGTCAAACCGGGCGATGCCACCTAAGAAGAGCGTCTGTTGACTCTCTAACTGGTAAACCTTAGGCTTGATCTGCTTTTGTGGCGTCACAAGCTTCAGGTCCTTCCCGTCTAGGAAATGGGCCATTTGTTCATTTTGGATGATCCCTGGCGTATCGACCAACACGTGGTCATCATCCAGTGGCAATTCAATCTTATCCAAGGTGGTCCCTGGGAACCGTGACGTGGTGATCAAGTCCTTGACCCCGGTGTTTTGCCGGATGATCTGGTTGATCAGCGTCGACTTCCCAACGTTAGTGACCCCAACCACGTAAACGTCACGGTCGCCACGATACTTATTGATCATTTGCAATAACTGATCGACGGACTGGTTGGTTTTGGCACTCAACAAGGTCACATCGATTGGCCGTAACCCTTGTTCGTTGGCCCGTTGCCGTAACCAGTCTTGTAACTTGCTGCGCTTCAAAGAACGCGGTAAGAGGTCTTCCTTGTTCCCCACCAGTAAGATTGGGTTGTTCCCCACAAACCGGTGAAGCCCCGGAATCACACTTCCGTTGAAATCAAAGATGTCCACGACGTATACGATCAATGCATTGGCATCTTGAATCTGCGTCAATAAGTGTAAGAAATCATCATCGGTTAGCCCCACGGGAACAATTTCATTGTAGTGCCGCAATCTGAAGCACCGTTGGCAATACACTTCTTGATTCTCCATGCCTTTATCTAATGCCGACTGCGGCGTGTACCCGGGAGCCGTTTTATCCGTCGTTTGAATCTCCGCGCCACAACCAATGCAATGGAGCGGCTCACCGTCAACTAAAACGGGTTCAGTGTGTTTTTCGTTCATTAAGATCCTCCTGCCAAGTTAATTCTGGATAATTGTGGCGCAACCGCCACATCACAACTTTTTCCAACACGCGATTGCCCTTGGTAATCCACGCATCTGATTTTAAAATAGGTTTGACCAATACGCTACGAACGCCTGTATGATGCGCAGACCACACGTCCGTCAGCAATTGATCACCGACCATGATGACTTCATCACGGCGCAGGTGCCACCGTCGCAAAGCGCGTCTCAATCCCCACGATAACGGCTTCAATGCGCGGTGAATGTACGGGAGGTTAAACGGCGCAACCGCGCGATCAACTCGTGCCCGGCTGTTATTCGACACGACAATGACCCGAATGCCGGCCAATTCGAGCAACGTCAACCAATGCCGTAACTCGGGTGTCCCATCCGGATTATTCCACGCAATCAACGTATTATCGAGGTCCGTCAAGACTGCCCGCACCCCGTTTTCACGCAGTTGCTTCGGTGTCAAATCGTATATGTTCGTAACCATCCACGTGGGCTTAAATTGAGAAACCATGCGGGTGACTGCCCCCCTTCGTCCATTTGCCAATAACGGCATGTCTAGCTTTTTATTATACGCAATCCCAGTCAATTTTACCACCATCAACGGCTGAGATTCACTAAGTTTACCCTTGCTGTTATTCAGTGCAGGTTGGTTAAACTTTACCGCACTGCGGCTGCCAGGGATTCCACCTGCTGTGGGGACGCTTCAGCCTGGAAGAACACCAGTCTTCTCGCTCGCTTTGAAGCCACGAAGACCCCGCGTCTCCAAAGTCGCCCATATTGTGAGCTAGCCTGTGGCCAGCTCACAATATTACCACGGCTGGCTGCATCCCTGTCCTCCTCCGGCTCTGATTGGATTTTGTCACGACAACGGTCGGAAATTGTAGAGACTTAGCGCTTTCGGTCAAATCAATAATGCTTGTTACAGTCATTACCCTCGTTGTCTCAGCACACTGTATAAGCCGAGAGGCCGGCAGATATGGGCTCAGGCGCGTCGTTCTACTTAGTTGGCGATTTGTGCCAGCTTAGTAGAAAACCAAGCTTGGAGACTCGTGACCTTCGAGGCTTCAAGTTGTGTTCGCACCGTTCCAGCCCATATCTGCCGGCCGGTAAGGCGAAGGAACCACCAGATTGCCTATTTTTAGTCTCACTGTTGGTGCTAGAACAGGTGTGACTGGCATTTTAGAACTTTCAACCTTCAGTTATTAAACTCATCGTCCAACATTGCCATAGAACAGTAATTTCAGCCGAGAGGTTGCCGGATATGGGCTCAGGCGCGTCGTTCTACTTAGGTGGCGTTTCCTGCCAGCTTAGTAGAAAACCAATCTTGGAGACTCGTGACC
>NZ_AZDP01000077.1:0-31252 GCF_001435525.1 Levilactobacillus koreensis JCM 16448 | reverse complement strand
TCGAGGCTTCAAGTTGCGTTCGCACCGTTCCAGCCCATATCTGGCGGCCGGTAAGGTGAGGGTCACACCGTGTTGCCAGTGGCGGACTAATAAAAAAGACCTCGCATACGCGAAGTCCCTTTATCATTAACTGAATTAAGCAGCCAATGCTTCTTTAGCTTGGTCAGCTAAAGCAGTGAAAGCACTAGCATCGTTAACTGCTAAGTCGGCTAACATCTTCCGGTTAACATCGATGTTGGCTAACTTCAAGCCGTGCATCAACTTGCTGTAGCTCAGACCGTTCATCCGGGCTGCGGCGTTGATCCGGGCAATCCAAAGCTTACGGAAGTTACGCTTCGTAGCTTTACGGTCACGGAAGGCGTATTGACGGCCCTTCATGACTTGGTCCTTAGCTACCTTAAACAAACGGTGCTTAGAACCACGGTAACCCTTAGCTAACTTTAAAACCTTTTTACGACGTGCGCGTGTAACAGTACCGCCTTTAACTCGTGGCATAATCTTTTCCTCCTAAATCAATTCAAACATTATGTCGACATTTCGTCGACCCGAAAAATTAGTGACCGGCTTACTTTTGTAAAAGTGCGCGGTAAGTCTTGATGGTCGTTTCGTTCATCATCCGGGTACCACGAAGGTTCCGGCGTTGCTTCTTGGTCTTACCGTGGAAACGGTGAGACGTGTATGCGTTGGCACTCTTGATACCGCCCTTGGCAGTTACTTTGAAACGCTTAGCTGCGGCGCGGTTAGTCTTCATCTTTGGCATAATACGAAATATCCTCCTTAAATCGGTAGCTGGGCTACCCAATCAATTACTTATTCTCAGCGATGGGTGACAACATGAGGAACATGCTGCGACCATCCATCTTTGGCCGTTGTTCAACAGTTGCGACGTCAGAAGTTTCCTGAGCCATCCGGTTGAGCACCTCACGACCAATGTCCTTATGCGTAATTGCCCGACCCTTAAAGCGAATTGAAACCCGAACTTTTTCACCCTTGGCCAAGAACTTCTTAGCGTTCTTCAGCTTGGTGTTAAAGTCGTTGGTATCAATCGTAGGGCTGAGCCGTACTTCTTTGACACTGATCACTTTTTGCTTTTTACGAGCTTCACGTTGCTTCTTTTGCAACTCAAAGCGGTATTTCCCGTAGTCCATGATCCGGGCTACTGGTGGCTTAGCTTTCGGTGCAACCAAAACTAAATCGAGGTTAGCGTCTTCAGCAATCTGCAAAGCTTCTTGCTTAGACTTAATGCCCAATTGTTCACCGTCGCCGGCAATCAATCGAACTTCGCGTGCGCGAATCCCCTCGTTGACAATCGTGTCGTTTGCTATGGTAATCCACCTCCAAAATAATCTCGAGAACTGCAGAAATCTCACTCACAAAAAAATGCGGGAACCTTTGATGAAAATCAAACGGCTCCCGCACCAAAATCCAATCTAAAAGATTAGATAACGTGCATATCCAGCCCAATAACCAATGTCATAAGGCGAGAAGCGGAAGCCTCTGCTTAATTTCTCAACTTAACCATCATACCAGCTAGCCCGTTTCATGTCAACGGGTGTTTCATCATTTTTCAGAAAACCAGCTGTGCTCACAATTGGCTAGTCGTCTGCTCCACTGCCTAAGACCTGGTTGCTATGGTCCAACCGGTTAATGACAAAGGTCAGGACGACAATAACGAAGCCAATCACGTAAACCCAATGCAGACCATTATACAGGATCTGCCGCAAGGTTGGCAATAACTTTTCTGGCAATCCACTCGCCGTCTGCGGATTGATCAGCCGGTTCATCATCGCCATGCTGGTTCCCGTAGAATGCGTGATTCCCTGCTGCATCCCCGTGTTCAAAATGATTCCGAAAATGGAGACCATCAGGGTTTGGCCAATGGTCCGCCCCAGCGTGTTAAATGAGGTCGCCACTCCGACATTTTCAGCCGAAACTAACCGTTGCGACGTCAGTGTGGTCGTCGTCATGGCGATTCCGAAGCCAAAGCCGTTGACCGCCGTGATGATGAAGAACCAGCCAAACGGCGCCTGCATTGGGAGTAACGCCAACGCCAGCCCCGCTACTAAGATAAAGGAGAGACTAAAATACAGAATTCGACGAGGGGTCCACCGCGCCAAAAAGTACCCCGTCGCAAAGGCTCCCACGACCCACATCAGTGAGTTCGGGGTCAACGCCAAGCCGGCCTCCGAGGCGGAGACGCCGTGTAGTCCTTGACCCCAGGTTGGCACGTAGACCGTCAGTGCCATTAAATAACCATTGATCAACGCCGCAATCGCATTTTGCACAATAAACGGCCGGTTTTTAAAGAGTTCTAGCGAAATAATGGGGTCGACCGCCCGTTTCTCTCGTCGCACGAATAGGATCAGACTAATGGCACTGATAACTAGACCACCAACAAATGCCGCCCAGATGATCGGTTGGTTACTGAGCACTTGAAAACTCAACATTAAACTAAGCAGACACAGCATGAGCCAAAAGCTCCCCAGGTAATCGATGCTCTCGGTCCGCTGCCGTTTGGGTTCGTGTAAGTATAATTGAAATAATATCATGGTCATTAACCCAATCGGAACGTTAATGAAGAAAATCCAATGCCAACTGAGCTTATCGATAATGATACCACCCAGTAAAGGCGCCAGCACCGCCGCAATTCCCCACGCGGAGTTGGTGATTCCTAAGATTTTCGCGCGTTTTTCAATCGAATAGATATCGGCAATGATCGTCATGGAAACGGGGAGTAAGGCCCCTGCACCGATACCCTGAATTGCCCGCCAGAAGATCAAGACCGGCATGCTCGTGGCTAGTCCGCTCATCGCCGACCCCACAATAAACACGCCGAGTCCGAATTGCATGATTGGTTTACGACCGATCACGTCAGCGAGTTTGCCATAAATTGGTGTCACCATCGCCGTGGCTAGTAAGTAAATTGAAAACACCCAGTTCATCAGCGCAACGCCATGGAGATTTCCGACAATCGTGGGTAACGCCGTTGACACGATGGTTCCTTCAATGGCACTCACGAACGTTGCCACGTAAATTGCAATCGTCACGGCAAGCACATTGGTTTTTGGCTGCGACATCCTCACATCTTCTTTCTTAATTACTCTTCAATCGCTTCAGGCGCGCTAACCACGAAGACACATCAGCGAGCTTTCTATTAAGCGACTCTATCAACTACATTACCACTTCTCAACGTGACACTCTAGCTAAAAGAGTGAATGGACCAAAAGGCGGTCAGTCACCGATTATTAACGTCGATAGGCAAACAATATCGGCTCTGGATTGGTTGTCTAAAATGGTCTCGCCTGCTGCTTAACGTCCGTCTCGACCATGCCCGTTCAGAACGTAAGAAGGGCCCGAGACAAAAAGTCCCAGGCCCTTCTTTCTATATATTAATGTCGAAAACAGTTTCCGTTTTCAATGCTAAGTTAACTTTAGTTTTCTTCGCGACTGTACGTAGCGATATCGCCTAAGATTTCCTTGACGAAGGCGTCACTGCTCATGGATTCACTGTTATCTTCTCCATACTTCCGTACAGAAACAGTCCCATTAGCCATTTCGTCTTCACCAACAACCAACGTGTATGGAATCTTATGCGTTTGGGCGTCCCGAATCAGGTAGCCCATCTTTTCACCACGCTTGTCGACGTTGACCCGAACATCAGCGGCCTTTAATTCGGCAGCTAACTTGTCAGCGTAAGCACCATGCTTTTCTTCGGAAACAGGAATGATGGTAACTTGCTTAGGCGCTAACCAAGTTGGGAAAGCACCCTTGTAGATTTCAGTCAGGTAAGCGGTGAACCGTTCCATCGTTGAAACCAAGCCACGGTGAATCATCACTGGACGGTGTTCTTCACCATCGGCACCGACATAGTGTAAGTCGAAGCGTTCTGGCAACATGAAGTCCAATTGGATGGTTGAGAGCGTTTCTTCGTTCCCGAGGGCCGTCTTGGTTTGGACGTCCAACTTAGGACCGTAGAAGGCAGCTTCCCCTTCGGCTTCAACGTAAGGCAAGCCCAGGTCATCCATGGCACCCTTCAACATCTTTTGAGCGTTGTTCCACATTTCGTCATCATCGAAGTACTTTTCCGTGTTCTTAGGGTCACGGTAGCTCAGACGGAACGTGTAGTCCTTAATATCAAAGTCATTGTAAACCTTAACCATCAAGTCCAGGATACTCTTGAATTCATCTTGGATTTGTTCTGGGGCAACGAACGTGTGACCATCGTTCAAGGTCATTTCACGAACCCGTTGCAGACCACTCAGGGCACCGGATTTTTCGTAACGGTGCATCATCCCTAATTCAGCAATCCGTAATGGCAATTCACGGTAAGAACGAATGTGGTGGTTGTAAATTTGAATGTGGCTTGGGCAGTTCATTGGCCGCAATTCAAGTTGTTCGCCATCACCCATGTCCATTGGTGGGAACATGTCTTCACGGTAGTGGGCCCAGTGACCAGATTGCTTGTACAGGTCCAGGTTAGCCAGGACTGGCGTGTAAACGTGTTGGTAACCGTTAGCAACTTCCTTGTCGATGATGTAACGTTCGATGGTCCGACGAATTGTGGCACCGTTTGGCATCCAGTAAGGTAAGCCGGCACCGACCTTAGGGTCAACGAAGAACAGGTCCAGTTGATTCCCAATGACACGGTGGTCACGGTCATGGGCTTCCTGGCGCTTAACTAAGTCGGCATCCAAGTCAGCTTGCTTGTAGAAGGCCGTCCCGTAGATCCGTTGGAGCATTGGGTTTGAGGACTTGCCTTGCCAGTAGGCACCAGCAACGGAAAGTAACTTGAACTTCTTCACGTCACCCGTGTTGGCTAATTGGGCACCATCACTTAGGATTTGGTGATCACCGATCTTCAAGAAGGAAACGGCGTCGCCATCAACGGCATTGATCAATTCAGTCGTGTAAGGATCGTCCTTAGCAGCGGCTAAAGCGTCAGCCTTGCTCAATGAGATTCGTTCGATAGGCAACTTGTCACTGATCAATTTTTCAACGATCACAGCTAAGGCGTCTAATTCATCAACGCTCACTTGTTGGTCATCCTTGTCGGTATCCACGAAGAACCCGTCTTCGTCGGCACTAACTTCACCCAAACGAATGGCTGGGAATTCCTTCTTCAAGGCAATCCGCAACAATGCGGCAGTCGTGTTCCGCAAAACGCTCAAGCCTTCGTCGCTGTCCTTCGTGATGATCTCAATAGCACCATCACCGGTCAGTGGCGTCAAGTAGTCGACCAGTTTGCCGTCTAACTTAGCGGCAACGGCCTTCTTTGCTAAACTAATGGAAATAGACTTGGCAACGTCTTCGGGCGTTGACCCTTCTGGAAAGGCTTTTGCCTTACCGTCAGGGAATTTGATTGAAATATCTGCCATAATTATGATCTCCCTCTTTGATTTTTGGATGGTCATCGACGCAAAAAGTCCCCAGCACCTAACTAAATAGGCACTGGGGACGTCAATAACGTGGTTCCACCCGATATTTTTCACGAGACTACTCCCGTGAACTCTAGTCGTCGATAACGGAACGGACCGGCCGAAAATTTCCTTTCGACAGCTGAGGAAAGCGGTAATGTTTGCGGTCGCTAAGTCGGCTTCCAAGCTAGGCCAACTCTTCCTGTGAACGATCCCGTAAGCACCATGTCTTTCGTCATAGCTCTTCTTGGTTTCATTGACTATTAAACACTTGCCAGTGAAAGTTGTCAAGCACTGACAAGGAATTTGTTCAAGATTGTTGCTGTAAAATTGCCGCGCTCCGGCAGCCAGGGATTACTCCTGCTATGGGGAACGTCTCCAGCCTGTGGTACGGCTTTCGCCTCGCAACTGGCTACATCAGCTGCCTCCGCTTCTGATTGATCTCAACCATAACAAGCATTGAAATCGACCTGCCACCACACTTACCGTTCAATTGGTAACAAATGTTATGGTCAGTCACACTGATGGTACATAAAACGACAGTATAAGCCAAGAGGCCGGCAGATATGGGCTCAGGCGCGTCGTTCTACTTGGTCGGCGTTCCTTGCCGGCTTAGTAGAAAACCAAGCTTGAAGACTCGTGTTCTTCGAGGCTTCAAGTTGCGTTCGCACCGTTCCAGCCCATATCTGCCGGCCGGCAAGGCGAATCCAACGCTACATTATTGCGGCCGCCGGTTGACACCGACCATTGTGATCTCACGGGCTAAGAAACGGATTCGCTGCATCAGGCGTTGGGCCTTCAACGGTTCGTCATCCCCTCGCGTTGAGATGCGCAGGTGTTCCGTCTCTAATTGCTGCATGGAGAAGTTAGAGCTAAAGAACGTTGGCAATTCCTCTTGCATCCGGTATTCCAAAATAACACCGAGGATGTCGTCACGAACCCAAGCGGACATCGCATCCGCCCCGATATCATCGATCATGAGGACGGGGGCCTTCTTCAACGCATCTAATTTGTCGGCCACGCCATTTTTGGCAATTGAGTTTTTCATTTCGACCGCAAAACTCGGGAAGTGAACTAACGTGCTGGAGAACCCGTCCGTTGCCAATTCATTGGCTAACGCGGCCAGCAGGTAGGTTTTCCCCACGCCAAAGCTACCAGCCAAATACAAGGCTTGATGACGGCGCTTGGGGCTCGCTTCATAGGCATCCTTAAAGTCCAGTACGGCCATCAAGGCTTCCGCGCGATCGGCATCCTGGTCAAATTCAGTCAGACTGGCATCCCGAATATTTTTCGGCATGGCAATCGACTTGACCCGTTGGCGTAGTGCCTGTTGGGCCTGCTTTTCTTGTGTTTCGACCGTCGGCACGTAGGCGACATCGATGAGGTGGTTTGACACAATCAGTTGCGGTTCATATCCGGTCGCAAAGGTCGTGCCCCCCTTCGCTAATTTTTCCCGTTCGCTCACAAATTCATAGAGTTTCGCTGCCGAACGGGTCATGACGTCCTCTGCCAGTTCCGCTTGATGGTCATGATAAAACTGGGTGACCTGCGGATCTGCGTAGACTTTGTCCATCAGTTGGCGGTAGTTATCGTTTAAATGACGCTGATTCATCAGCTGCTGCATAGTTTTACTGAGATCTTCCATGGGTTAGTCCTCCTTTCCCGATTGACGGTTCTCTTTAAGCTTGGCGATTCGTTCCTGCAAACGCTGTTGTTGCTCGGCAGATAACTTGGCAGTGGCTGTCGTTGACGTCTCAGCTGCTGGCTTTTTAGCCCAGTCTGGCAAGGTTTCCTTCACCGTTGACTGGCGGCTTCGTGACTTGCGTGGTTGACTCGCCGCCCGCTGCCGCTCGCGAATCTTTTGAATCGCCAACTGGGGCGTATTGACTTTGGCCTTACTCCAGTCGTTAGCAATTGTATCTAACAAATTTTTATTCAGCGTGGGTTTATCCTCGTCGACTAAGACGTGATAGATCATGAGGTTCAGGACCGCTTCCGGGAAAAGCTGCCGACTGACCAGGTCACGTACGATGCGTTGTTCCCCGTCCGTCACAAATCCCCCGTTTTTCTGCTTGATGGCCTGTAAAAAGACCGCCGGGGCCGTGGCCGTGGCAACCTTGATCAAGGCCTGTTCCGCAGATGTTGTCGTGCCCGTCGTTGATTCGACTGGTGTCGGTTTCTCCGTTGTCGGGGCTGGAGACCGCCGAGGCTGACCAAAATGCTGCGCAACGATTCGCTTGAAGGCCTCCGCATCAAATTTATTCGTTGCCAGGTCCGTGGCCTCACCCACGTAGCGGGCCATGGTGACCTCATCCAAGCCGTAAGTCACATGCTCGGTCAATAACAGTTGCCGGTTTGCCTGAACTGCCCGCGTGTCGATAAACGAATGCTCTAAGATTTCACCCAATAACTTAAAGTCAAAGTCCGGTTCGGACTCCGCAGGCAAGACGGGGGTTGGTGTCGACGCCGCTAACCGTTGCCGGCTGGTCGTCACGGCCGCTGGTAGGTCGTTTAGTTCTTGACCATCCACGTGAAAGACTTCCAGAAAATTTTTCGTGATTTCTTTTTCGTTAGGCCTGATTCCCAAGTTAGGCACATTTGTCGTGACCAGTTGCTGGTAGTTCTCTTCACCGATGACTCCCAACAATTGCACGCTGAGTAGATCATCCTTAAAGAACGCCGCCGGGGCCAAGGGGGCATGCAGTTCGTAAACAAACCCCGTCAAATCATCTTGGGTGGTTACCATGGTCGTTAATAGCCCCGTTGCCTCCAGCCGAATTCGCGCCTCATACAGGTGTTCCAGATCCAACCCGAGCACCGTCAACAACGTGGTGTGCCGTTGGTAAGTCCCCCGGTTTGGTAGCCAAAAAAGGGCCGAGAAGAGCCCTGCGGCACTCGGTCCCATGATGGGCTGGTAGAGTTGGGTCAACGTTTGCCAACTCAGGTCACTGATGCGACCGTTTACCCGTACCGTAAAACCGGTCTTGGGCTTCAATTGGTGCCAGGAATCTTCCATACCCTACTTCGCCTCGCTTTGCCCGTTTGATTCTTTTTTAGCCTTTTCTTTGTCTTTATCAAGCATATCCTTCAGTTCGTTAAAGAAGACACCGGTATCCTTGAATTGCCGATATACACTGGCAAACCGGATATAGGCGATCTCATCAACGTCGACCAGTTTGTCCATCACGTACTCCCCGATCAACTGACTGGAAATTTCATTGACGCCCAATGCACGAATCTTATTCTCAACGCTATCGACAATGTCGGTCATGACATCCATCCCCACCGGTCGCTTCTCGGCCGAGCGGATAATGCCCTTCAGAATTTTTTCACGATTAAATTCTTCCCGTGTTCCGTTCTTCTTGATTACCAACAGAGGAGTCACTTCGACCCGCTCAAATGTCGTGAACCGAAAGCCGCAGCTCTCACACTCACGGCGCCGACGAATTACCCGACCGTCGTCGGTGGGCCGACTATCGACGACCCGTGATCCGTTATGATGACAGTGTGGACACTGCATATTTGGTCACCTCGCTAAATTTAATTCTCTCTCATCATCAAATACATTTTAAAATTGTGGACAATTGCCGCACTGCGGCTGCCAGGAATTCCGCCTGCTGCGGGAAACACCTCCAGCCTGAGAAACGGGCTTCCGGTTCGCCTCAAAGCCACGAAAAACCCGTGTCTTCGAGGTCGTCCCACGATGTAAGCCGGGAAAGAACCCTGACAAACATCGTTGACATAGCTGGCTACATCCCTGACCTCCTCCGGCTCTGATTGCTCATTGCCCGGACAAGAACCAAAAACCATATATCTCCACACCTACAGCACACCCCGTAACAACTTTTCGATTACCCCCAAGTTGCCACAGAATATGAATGTAAGCCGATAGGTCGGCAGATATGGGCTCAGGCGCGTCGTTCTACTTAGCTGGCGTTTCTTGCCGGCTTAGTAGAAAACCAAGCTTGGAGACTCGGTTCTTTCGAGGCTTCAAGTTGTGCCCGCACCGTTCCAGCCCATATCTGCCGACCGGTAAGGCGACTACCACACCAGCATTTACTTTAAGTTGTTCATGTCAAGCCATTTTACCACTTGTTGCCGTGTTTCGGCAATCGTTCCCCCGTTATCAATGACAACCGTTGCGCGGGCGACCTTTTTTTCAATTGGCCATTGTCGGTCCATTCGGGCTTGGGCATCAGCTGCCGAAAGCTGGTCTCGCGCCATTAATCGGCGTTTTTGCGTGGCCGCATCCGTTGCCACCACCATCACGTGGTCGGTCAGCGCTTCAAGGTAGCCCGACTCAAAGAAAGTTGGCGCATCAATGATGACAACGGGCACATTTCGCCGACGGTAATCCGTCAGTCGGCGTTGAATCTCCGCTTGAATCAGCGGCGTCGTGATGGCTTCAAGGCGTTTTAGCTGTACCGGATCATGAAAGACCAGTTGGCCCAGTTGCCGACGATCCAACTCACCCGCCGTCAGGTATAACTTGCCAAAGGTCGCGGCAATCTGTCGCAGGCCCTCGGTTCCCGGCGCTACGACCTCACGGGCAATCACATCGGCGTCAATCACGGGTAACCCCGCTGCCTTTAACCAGACGCTCACCGTCGTTTTCCCGGTCGCAATGCCACCAGTCAATCCCCATACCTCAGTCACGGTCAAACGCCTCCAAAGCTGCCGCTGGTAACGGCTGACACTTCGGACAGAAATGCGTGCCGCGTTGGGCGACCTTGATTTTTTCAATCTCGGTCCCACAGCGCTCACAGGGTTCACCCTCGCGACCATAGACGTGCAGATGATTCTGGAACTGACCAGCCTCACCAAATGCCGTGGAAAATGAATGGACGGTGGTCCCGTGACCCTGAATTGCCAGCGCCATTTCTTCAATGATGTTCCGTCGCAACGTCGCCAACTGAGCTTTAGTCAGTTCGTCGGCTGGCGTCAATGGATTGATCTTTGACAGCCACAACACTTCATCGGCATAGATGTTGCCTAAGCCAGCGATCCGCGATTGGTCGAGTAAAAACGGTTTGACCACTTTGTGTGATTTTCCAAAAATCGTTTGCATATACGCTAACGTCAGCGCTTCTTCGGTCGGTTCCGGCCCCATTTTAGCCAACGATGGCATCTCCGCAGCCTCTTGGCCCGTCGGCACCAGCCGCATACGACCAAATTTACGAGTATCCGTGTACCGCAGCTCCCGGTCATCCTTTAAATGAAAGACCACGTGGGTGTGCTTGGTGATCGGACTGCCCTCGGCTTGGACGTCATACTTGCCCTCCATCCGCAGATGGGACACCATCGTGAGGTCGCCGCTGAACCGAAATAGGAGGTACTTGCCCCGCCGGTCGATCCGCTCAATCTGCCGACCAATCAATTCAGCCGTGAACTCATCACGGTCTGGCGTCACCATCTTGGGATAAAATACCTCAACATGGTCAATAGTGGCACCGGCCACTAACCGATTCAGTCCGCGCCGAACCGTTTCAACTTCTGGTAATTCTGGCATAAACCGTCTCTCCTTTTACCCTACTTGGCGTCGTACCAGGTAGGCCCGTAGTGACTTTCCACCTTCAACGGAATTTCTAGGTCGATAGCGGAGTCCATCACGCTCGGTACTAATTTTGCCAACGTTTCAATTTCTTCCGCTGGCGCTTCAAAGATCAACTCATCGTGGACTTGAAGCAACATGGTCGCCTGCATGTCCTTGATGGCATCTTCCATTCGGATCATTGCAATCTTAATAATATCAGCCGCGCTCCCCTGAATTGGCGTGTTCATGGCCGTTCGTTCGGCAAAGGACCGCTGATTGAAGTTCCGGGAGTTGATGTCTGGCAAATACCGCCGCCGATGCGCGATTGTTTCAACGTATCCCAATTCGTGGGCTTGTTGGACCATGCGCTCCGTGTAGGCCTTCACGCCGGGATACTCTTCGAAGTAGGTATCAATAAAGTTCTTGGCTTGTTTCCGGCTGATACCGATGTTTTGTGACAAGCCAAAGTCACTGATTCCGTATACGATTCCAAAGTTAACGGCCTTAGCCTGCCGCCGAATGTTTGGTGTCACCTCTTCGTCCGGTCCCATTCTAAAGATTCGCCGGGCCGTTGCCGCATGGATATCTTCGCCCTCGCGGAAGGCCTCCTGCATGTTGGCGTCGTGACTCATATGAGCGAGGACTCGCAGTTCGATCTGAGAATAGTCAGACGAGAAGATCTGCCAGCCGGGGTGCCGGGGAACAAAGGCCTTTCGAATGGCGCGACCCTCTTCGTTTCGGACTGGAATATTTTGTAAGTTCGGGTCAACCGAGGATAGCCGTCCCGTCTGCGTCAGTGTCTGCAGGTAGCGGGTGTGCACTTTGTGGTCGTCTGGATGGATGACCTTCAACAGGCCTTCCACGTAGGTCGACTGGATCTTCGCAATCTTCCGGTATTTCAAAATATTTTCCGCAATTGGGGCCTCAGCCGCCAACTTTTCCAGCACACCGACCGCCGTTGAATAGCCCGTCTTAGTCTTCTTAATGGCCGGTAAGCCCATTTTTTCAAAGAGAATGCGTCCCAGTTGTTTGGGCGATCCAATGTTGAACTCTTCCCCGGCCTCGTTGTAAATTGTCTGCTCAATTTCGGCTAGTTGTTCGGTAAATTTACTGCCCATGGCTTCCAACTCACTGGCCTGCACGGTAATACCGGCAACCTCCATCCGAGCTAGCACGAAGGCCATCGGCAGCTCAATGTCTTGGTAAAGCTGTGTCTGTTCATTTTCCTCTAACCCCTTAAACAACTGAGGCCGTAAGCTTTCAATTGCTCGGGCCTTTCTGGCAAGGTGGGAGAAGAAGTCAACGTCATCGACCGGAATCGCCGCTTTGGCGCCCTTTCCGTAGATGTCCTCATCGGTCGCCACTTGGTGATAGCCGTGTTCCATGGCCAAGCGACCGAGGTCGTTACTGTTATCGTAGGTGTTCAGCAAATAAGAGCAGAGCAAGAGGTCACAGTCGACGCCGGCCAACGTGATACCCAGTCGCCGTAACCCCACGTACGTCCGCTTAGCATCGAAGACTTGTTTCTTAATGTCGGTCGATTCAAGCAACGCCTTCAGTGGGGCCTGTTGTAAGAGCGTCACGTCGCGGCTGACCCACCATTGATCCTTGTCACCGATGACAAAGCCGTCGAGATGGGCTGTGTGGTAGTTTTCATCCAACATTTCCAGATAGAACTCGCACCCGGCCGTAAATGCTGGCAAATCGCTCAGATTGTCGGCTTTAAGTACCGTAAAATCAATGTCCTTTAACCCTGGCGTTGCGGTTGGGGCTTCGCCATCTACGCTCATTTTGCTCAAGAATTGGTTGAAATTCATTCGTTGATAGAATTCGACTAATTTTTCTTGATTGTCGCCCTCATAGGTTAAGTCCGCCACCTTTTTCTCAACCGGCGCGTCCCGTAAAATCGTGGCTAACTTTTTCGACATCAGTGCCTGCTTGTGGTCCGCCACCAGATGTTCCTTGAGCTTCTTAGCCGTGATCTCGTCGATGTGGTCGTACAGGTTTTCAATGCTCCCATACTTGCCAATCAGATCCACAGCGCGCTTAGGTCCAACCCCAGTCACACCAGGATAGTTGTCGGAATTGTCACCTTGAAGGCCCTTGATATCAATGATCTGGGCGGGAGTCACACCCATCTTTTCCTTCACATAAGCTGGCGTATAGTGCTCGATGTCACTGACACCCTTCTTGGAAATGGAGACCGTGGTATGGTCATCCGTCAACTGCGTTAAATCGCGGTCCCCGGTCACAATGGTCGTGGTAAACCCAGCGTCTTCGGCCTGCTTGGCTAACGTGCCAATGATGTCATCGGCTTCGTAATCGGGTAATTCGTAAGTCTGAATCCCCCGGGCCGCTAAGAGTTCCTTCACGTACGGAAACTGTTCGGATAGTTCTGGCGCTGTCTTGGCCCGGCCACCCTTGTAGTCGTCGTACATTTTTGTCCGAAAAGTGGTCTTCCCGGCATCAAACGCAACTAAGGCGTGGGTGGGCTTGACCGTATCCAACATGGTCTCCAGCATTGTGTTGAAGCCATAAATGGCGTTCGTATGCAACCCTTCACTGTTGGTAAACTTGCCTAAAGCCGTGTATAACGCGAAGAAGGCCTTAAAGGTGACACTGTTTCCATCAATCAATAACAATCGTTTCTCTGCCATGTGACGCTCCTTTCGAGCCTGGTTTTCCGTACTCGAGTAATTTAGTTCATCCGAAATGTAGCCATCTTGGTTTAGCCGGTAGATTTGCGTTCACCGCCAAACGTTCCTTCCCTATTTTACCAAAAAAATAGCAAAACCCGAAACCATAAAAAAAGAAGTATTGGATCGAGTCCAATACTTCTGGTGGGCAACGGTTCGTTTAGTCGCGACTGCCACCAAAGATACCGAAAATTTGTAAGAGTTGTAAGAACAGGTTCACGAAGTCCAAGTACAGTTGCAAAGCCCCGTTGACGGCCAAACCGGTCGTGGAGACCTGGTCACCGTATTGCAGGTACATCTTTTGCATCCGTTGCGTGTCCCAAGCCGTCAAGACGGCGAAGATGATGACCGCGATCACTGAGAAAATCAGGGAGACCATCACGCTCTTCACCAAGAAGGCGTTCACGAGCACGGCAACGATGACCCCAATTAAAGCGGCGGTTGCCTGCGTGCCAAACTTAGTCAAGTCACGCTTGGTAAAAATCCCGAAGCCTGCCATGCTAATGAAGATGGCAGAACTGGAAACGAAGGCGGCGGTCATCGACGCATTCGAGTAATACAGCGTATACGTTGAAATGACGATCCCGGTAATGACCGCATAGACCATCAAGCCCACAAAGGCGACGGTCGGACGTTTCATCGATTGACCACTAATCACGAATGGCAAGATGAACCAAACGATGATTGGTAACAACAAACCACCACGACTTAGACTCTGGACGGCACCACCAAATTGCGTTGCCATCACGAAGGCAGTAGCGGCGGAAACTAAAACTGCTAAGCCCATCCATCCAAACATCTTGGTTAGAAAGGCATTTAAGCCAACCTCGGTGTTAACTGTTGCGCGGGGCTGCTGATCAAAGTTGTTCATTGAAACGCTCCTTTTTTCAAATCAATTCCCGACTTAGCCGCCAAAACTTGACGACCAGTTTCTGGGTTTATTGAATATATTTTATCAAATCTGACGATAAACACAAGTAATCAGTCGTGAAAGCAATTGTTTTGACTAAAACTAGGCAATCTAGTGCCCCTTTCGGCTTACCGGCTTACAATAATTGTAACGGTCGTTATCGATTGGACCGCAAACGCCAAATTCCCACATTTTTCGACCGTTGTCATGATAAACCACAATCAGAACCGTAGGCGGAATCCCTGTCAGCCGTGGCAATCCGATTTTTCAATCAAATAAAAAGGTCAGTGACCCTCACGGCTTCCCGCTAGAGTCACTGACCTTCAGTTTTTAATTTAGTTGTTCTTCAATGAGAGGTGACTCAGTAATTCTTCGTAAGACCGTTCGTACTTCTGAACGTCGCCGGCACCCATGAAGACGACCACGGCATCGTGGAAGTCCAACAGTGGTGACATGTTATCAACGGTCAAGATTTCACCGCCCTTAACAATTTTAGCAGCTAAGTCCTTACTGGAGACCGCACCCTGTGTTTCACGAGCCGAACTGAAGATGTTGGTCAAGAAGACCTTATCCGCTAAGTTCAGGCTCTTGGCGAAGTCGTCCATCAACGCAATCGTCCGGCTGAACGTATGTGGCTGGAAGACGGCAATAATTTCCTTGTCCGGATACTTTTGCCGAGCAGCGTCCAACGTCGCCTTGATTTCTGATGGATGGTGCGCATAGTCATCGATGATGGTCATGTCAGCTAACTTACGTTCCGTAAACCGACGCTTGACCCCCTTGAAGTCGACCAATTCATGCTTAATTTCGTCCATGTCGACCTTTTCAAAGTAAGCCACGGCGATCACTGCCAGACTGTTCAGCACGTTATGTTCACCATACAAATGAATTTCAAAGTTCCCTAAGAATTCATCGTCATGGTACACGTCAAAGTTCGACCCAGTCGTCGAACGCTTGATGTTCTTAGCCTGGAAGTCGTCACGGTCGCTGGTCCCGTAGTAGTAAACGGGGACATCCGTCTTGAGTTTCCGTAACTCAGGGTCATCACCCCAAGCAAAGATTCCCTTCTTGACTTGGTTGGACCAAGTTTCAAACGCACTGTAGACATCATCGATGCCGGTGTAGTAGTCAGGGTGATCAAAATCAATGTTGGTCATGATGGCGTAGTCTGGCTTGGTTGCCAGGAAGTGACGCCGGTATTCATCGGCTTCGTACACAAAGAAACGCGCGTTAGGTGTTCCCTTACCAGTCCCATCACCGATCAGGTAAGACGTTGGGGCCACACCACTTAAGACGTGCGCCAACAACCCAGTCGTACTGGTCTTCCCATGCGCACCAGCAACCCCAATGCTCGTGTAGCCTTCGATCAAGTGACCTAAGAATTCGTGGTAGCGGTAAACGGGCAAGCCCATTTCGCGAGCCTTCTTGATTTCGGGATGATCATCCGTAAAGGAATTCCCCGCAATCACCGTTAAACCCTCGTGAATGTTGGCTTCGTCAAAGGCCATGACGTTAATGCCAGCCTTTTCCAAACCACGTTGGGTAAACGTGTACTGCGTAATGTCTGACCCTTGAACCTTAAAGCCCTTATCATGCAAAATCAGAGCGAGGGCACTCATCCCTGACCCTTTAATTCCAACAAAGTGATACACCGTTGCGTTATCCATTAAATGATCCTCTTTTCTACTCTCTTCGGCAAAGGCCACTGGTCCCCCCAACCGATCGAGTGACTCTACTCTCATTTTAGCATATCCCCCACCCCCATAAAAGAACTGGGCGATTAAAGACGCGTGAGGACTATTCAAGCTAAGATGAGAACGGCGCACCCTGGTCATGTGGTTCCGGCAGCTTTTTCCCTAAGTCTTCGGGTGTTAAATAAACCTCACGTGGCTTTGAACCATGTTGAGGAGAAACGTAGTGGTGCTGCTCCAAGTCGTCGATCAGATTGGCTGCGCGATTGTAGCCAATGGAGAAGACCCGTTGGAGTTTAGACGTGGAGACCGACTTTTCTTGAGCAATGTAGTCCAAAACCTTCGGTAAGAGCTCGTCTTGGTTCTCTTCAGCGGTCTCCCGTTGCAGTAAACCCTTGGGCTCAAAAGCATAGTGTGGCTGACCCTGTGTCCGCACGAAGTCCGTGACGGCATCCACTTCGGATTCGACAAAGGCCCCTTGTAGCCGCATCGGCTGACTCGCACCATTACCTAAATATAGCATATCCCCACGGCCAAGTAAGTTTTCGGCCCCCGCCGTGTCCAAGATAGTTCGGGAGTCGATCTGACTGGAAACCATGAAGGCGATTCGGGTTGGAATATTATTTTTAATGGTCCCGGTCACAATGTCCACACTTGGTCGTTGCGTGGCGACCAGTAAATGAATCCCCGCGGCCCGGGCCTTTTGCGTGATCCGCACGATGTAGTCCTGAACTTCGCTCGCCGCCATCATCATCAAATCAGCCAATTCGTCGATAATGATCACGATGTATGGCATCTTCAGCGCAGGCTCATCGTTGGCGTCGGCCCGGTCGTTGAATTGCTCAATGTTCCGGACACCGGCTGCCGCTAATTTCTCATAACGTTCGTCCATTTCAGTCACGACCCATTTCAAAGCGGCCGCAGCGGCTTTAGGGTCGGAGATCACGGGTGACAACAGGTGTGGCAAGGCATCGTAAGGCGCCATTTCAACGGCCTTCGGATCGATCAGCAGGAGCTTGACCTGCTTAGGCGTGGCCTTGTAAAGAATCGACAGGAGTAAGGAGTTGATGAACACACTCTTTCCTGACCCGGTAGCCCCGGCAATCAGGCCATGCGGCATCTTCCGCAGATCGGTGACCTGGGGCTTCCCAAATAAGTCGACCCCGAGGGCCACGGTCAATGGCGACTCGCTCTTCTTGAAGGCTTCTGAATTCAGAATTTCCGACAACATGACCGGACGGGACTTCAGGTTCGGGATTTCAATGCCGACCGTCGTCTTTCCCGGAATTGGCGCTTCAATCCGAATATCCTTCGCCGCCAGGGCCAGCTTCAAGTCGTCGTTCAGATTCGTAATCTTATTGACCTTGACCCCAAGCGCTAAGCTGATCTGGAACTGGGTGACCGTGGGACCAACCGTCCAGTCGGTCACGTGTGCGTCAACATGAAAGGCACTCAGCGTGGCATCTAGCACCTCTGCTTGGTGTTCGATCCATTCATCCAAGGCCTCTTCATCGGGCACGACGGGATTCGGCAGCAAGCTTAGATCTGGGAAATGATAGCCCCGGTCAGTCTCTTCTTCGACTTCTGGTTCAACCGTCGCCGGCGTTGGTCGATCAAAGAGCGCTAAGTTACGTTGGTCATTACCTTCCTCTTGCATGATGTCACCCAAAGAATGGCCCAGTCCACGACTAGGCTTGGCTTTAGGTTTCACCGGTGCCGTGGGTTTAGGTTTCACCGGTGCCGTGGCTTTCGCGTAGTTATCCGCGACCGTCGCTGTTGGCTCCGGAGTCTCATCCCCGGCATCTGGCGCTTCAACCCCACTCCCCTCTTCGGTAGCAGTCACAGTCGACTCCGCTTTGGCGGTCATCACTTCTCCCGCCGAATCAGTAGTCGACTCACTAGAAGAGTCAGCTTCGGCGCGCGCTAAAAGCTTAGCCACTTCAGCGGGTTGTTCAGCCTCGGCTGCAGTGGTGGCGGTGTCATTAATCTTTTCATCATCCGGCATGCCTTCACCCGTGGTGATTGCGTCGGATTGAGGCTGATTGCGCCCATTACCAGCCGATCCGACTGGGAGATAGGTCGCCTCAGACAGCGATTTGGCAGGGACTGCGGTTGGGACATCAGCCGCGGTTGTCGCCATCGTTAAGTTTTCCGAAGCTTTACTTGCTGTTCGTTCATCGGTCGTTTCTGCCGTTGCAACCTGATCTGTCGCCGTCGCCGAAGTTGCTTCAGTAGTAGTGTCAAACGCCGATGTTGTCGCTGATTCAGGATTGTTTTCAGCCGTCACTTTGACGTTATCTGCTGATTCAGTGTCATCCTCAGCCGCCGTGTCTGTCGGGTAGAAGATCTCAGTCGGCGCTGTTTCGGTCTCCAACTTGCCGTTAACACTTGAGTCGTCGGCTGACGGTGGTGTAACCGCAGTCACTGGTACTGGCACTTTTGACTCATGGGTGGCCGTTACCGTTAAACTCACGGGGGTGGCTGCCTTCATTTCATGTTTGATGACTGGCTGCTCCGGCTCGGCCTTTACGGTTGGCTCCTTAACAGGCACACTAATCGTGGTGGTAGGTAAATCAGCATCCTCAGCTCGCCCAAACAAAAAGAAACTGTCATCACTCTTATGTAAGCTAGCAACTAGCCGCTGATACCGCCGCCGTGATTCTAACGTTGGCCGCGTCCAGTGAAGTTGCTTAGGAATCGCTGTCACCTGAAACGGCCGATAGTTGCCTGTGCTGGTCGTCGGCTTTTCTGGCGTCGACTGTGGCTGCACGTTTGATGCTGGCGTGACCGCCCGCTTTTTTTCGGGGGTCACGGCTGGCTTCTGCCGTGTCTCACGCAAGCGGATACGATCATTGCGGGCTTTACGCTCCTTGACCTGTCGCTGAGCCCGCTCGTTCGTCGTGTCTTCTAATTCTTCAGGGGTCGGTTCCACCGGAAATTTTCGGTAGAAGGCCGGTCCATCATAATGTTCCATGTTGCTTCCTCCTTGATAAGCGCACGTCTTACCGCTTTTTCTACGGGAGGAGAGGCCGCCTAAAACGGCCGCTATACTCATTCCCTGGATTTTTAATTATTTTTATATTTAAGATGCCCTAACGCTCTAAAATTCTCCGTCGCTGGGACAATTGACCTGGCGTCCAGTACAGTTGCTGGCAAAATTCATGTGACGGCAACTCACATTTTCCACGATAAAGTCTAATTAGACAGTCTTTCTGTCAGATTTGGCCAAAATTCATTGGCCCAGTCCAGACGCAACATAGTCAGTCTACACTATTGTACACAAAAAAGCGGGTAGACGACAAGGTCTGACCCACTTTGTAATGTTTCTTAAGCTTTAAAAATAGTTTGGCCCCGTTCAAAATCGAACGGTTCGCCCACTTCATAATCATCGGGCAAGATCAAAGCCCCTGGCTTTTGCGGTGCGTTTGCTAATCCCAACTCACGACCGGAACAAATCATTCCGTTGCTGGCAACGCCCCGTAACTCACCTGGCCAAATGATAAGACCATTGGGCATCATAGCGCCCACCTTGGCCACAACGACCTTGATGTCGGCCTGCATGTTCGGTGACCCACTGACGATTTGCAACGATTCGTCGTTATCCACGACCGTTTCCGTCACCAATAAGTGATCGGAATCGGGATGGGGATCGGCTGATTTAACGTAACCGACCACAAACCGTGAACTGGTTTCCGCAACCAATTCGCCAGCGAAGCCAGCATTTTCCAAGGCAACGTTCAAGGCCGCCACGTCATCAGCTGACAAGTGAACTTGGCCCAGACCAGTGATGCCTGGTAAAATTTCGGAAATGGCTAAGAAGTTGTACCCTAGCGTCTTTTCCGTAGCTGAGTCATAAATTCGGGCAATATTGTCCCGCACCGTGTGCGCTTGTTCAGCGGAGTCTTGCGCCACGACAACAATCAAAGTGTCCCCTAATTCTTGGGGATTGTAACTAGCAATTAACATGTCTGAATCCTTTCCAACGGGTTTAGTCGGCGTTGGTTGCCAAAGAATTAATAAATTCTTCTACCTCTGCTTTAGTCTTACGATCTTTGTTCACCAGCCGGCCGATTTCTTCACCATCGGCGTAAGCGATGAAACTAGGAATGCCAAATACATTAAGTTCAACAGCTAAGTCGATGTTTTCGTCGCGATCAACGGCGATGAACTTAAAGTCAGGATATTCCGCTTCGATTGCTGGCATCGCTGGCTTAATGAAGGCGCAGTCTGGGCACCAGGTCGCGGAGAAGAATAACATGGTCTTGCCGTCTTTGACAACGTCCTTTAATTCAGCGGCAGACATCTTGGGTAATTGTTCCATGAGTAAGCACTCCTTTGTTTTTTAATTTTAAAAGTTACACAAGAACCATTATAGCATGCCCAAAGGAATTTACACGATTTTTGTCTTTTTACGGGAACTTCGCGGCAATCATTGTTATACTGGTGGCAGAAGTGATGGGAGTAGTGCCCAACATTAACCTGCTTAAGGAGGCGGTAGCATGACTGCTAAAAATGGACAATTGTATCAATTAAGTCTCACCGGTGTGCTCGGAGGCCTGATGGGCATTTTCATCACGCGACTTTTCGGTGGCTTTTCTCGTTTGGATCCCGACAACATCTTGGATCAAGTCAAGCGGCAATTCCGACAAGAATCCCCGATCGAAGGTGCGTGGATTGAGAAGCATGCCGTACCGTTCCAAAAATTCGCGGTGAAAACGGAAGCCTACTACGGTGGTATCACCCGTTATGAGGACGACAAATTAGTCCAATACCAGTTCATTGCCGACGCCAAAACCGGTAGTGTCCTCGACATTCACCGACTTTAAACATTAATTTAAAATCCATTTGGGAGCTAACGATGTCGTTGTTGGCTCTTTTTTGTTGCTTTCAGTTTCTCAGTAAAACAAGTCAGCCAACAAACTAAGCCGCCTTTAAACTACTTAACACCTTCTTTAAAAGGGTAAATCGGTTTATATTTCGGGTTTTGCGTTTTACTATCGGTTATAAATAAATTTATGGTCATTTTGTCTATCAAATCACGAACTTATATGCTATACTTTTGAGAATTTGTAATCATATAAGGAGTGTTCTGGCTTGCAAAATGTCTATTTCAATCATGATGGTAATGTTGACGACCTCGTTTCCCTACTGCTCCTGCTGCAGATGCCCGATATCAATTTGACTGGCGTCGGCGTGGTTGGTGCCGATTCTTATGTCGAGCCTGCCGCTTCGGCCTCACGCAAGATCATTGATCTTTTCGGCCAAGCGCAACAACCGTTATCCGTGGCAACGTCGAACTCACGACCAGTCCACCAGTTTCCACAAAACTGGCGGCTCTCGGCCTACTCGTTTGACAACTTTCCGGTTCTCAACGAACGTGGCTTCATTTCGACGCCCGCGGCCGAAAAGCCCGCTCATCTCGATATGATTGAAAAGCTCCAACAAACACCTGGCAAGACCACCCTCGTCATGACCGGCCCCCTGACCGATCTAGCGCGGGCCCTGGCGATCGACCCCACCATTACAGCGAAGATCGACAAGCTTTTCTGGATGGGTGGCACCATGAACAATCAAGGAAACGTCAGTGAACCCGACCAAGACGGTACCATGGAATGGAACGCCTTTTGGGACCCCGAGGCCGTTAAAACGGTTTGGGACGCCGACATCGACATTCAAATGATCGGTCTGGAAAGTACCGACCAGATCCCGCTAACGGCCGACCTACGGCAACACTGGGCCGAACTCCGCCGCTATCCCGCTATGGAACTGATCGGTTACGGTTACTCACTAGTCATGGCCTTTGAGGCGGATTCCACCTACTACCTATGGGATGTCTTAACCACGCTGACCAGCCGCTACCCCGAAATCGTTGATGCCACCGTTGTTCACAGCGACGTGCTCACCACGGGTCACGGTGCGGGTCGCACGTTCATCACCCCCAACGGCCGCCCCGTCACCCTCGTCACGCAGGTCGACAAGGCCCAGTTCTACGACCGCTTCGACACCCTCGCCAGATCCGCAACTCGTAATTACTAAAGTTTAAATCGCTACATGAGTTAAACTTTACCGCACTACGGCTGCCAAGCATTCCGCCTGCTGTGGGGACGCTTCAGCCCAAGAAACGGGCTTCTCGCTCGATTTGAAGCCACACAAGAACAGTGTGTCTCCAAAGTCGCCCGTGGTGTAACCTGGCCAAAATCGCCAGCTAACACCACCTCCACGGCCGGCTACATCCTTGGCCTCCTCCGGCTCAAATTGATTTTTACTACAACGGACGTTAAAAACCGGAAATTTTCTACCGTTTAGATGGCTAAACTGCTGAACAGATTTCAAACCTTCATCCTTGGCATGGTTGACCACAAGTAGATAGGCGTTCAATTGCATTCATCAAGTGCTGCCTTAAGACAGTAAAGTAAGCCGAGAGGTCGCCAGATATGGGCTCAGGCGCGTCGTTCTGCTTAGTTGGCGTTTCTTGCCAGCTTAGCAGAAAACCAATCTTGAAGACTCGTGACCTTCGAGGCTTCAAGTTGCGTTCGTGCCGTTCCAGCCCATATCTGGCGGCCGGTAAGGCGAGAGTTACATTGCGTTGCCACTATTTCAACTAATCTAAAAAAACAGGCTATGTCCTTGCCATATAATTGGCGAGAACATAGCCTGTTTTAAAATTTCAACCCTAATCCATCGGTAAATGTTTCAGATTAGTGGCTTGATTATTAATATCCGTTCGAACCACGATGACGTCACAGATGGCGTTGGCAACTACGTAGCTCGCCGTGGACCCCATCAACATTCGTTCGACCACGTTGACCCCCGTGGCACCCAGCATGACTAAGTCTGCTTGGTATTCCTTGGGCAGCGTCCGGGCCAAGTCGACCTTGGCGTGGCCGTAGTAAACGGTGGTCACCACTTCTTTAACACCGGCATCCTGAGCCTTCTTGCGGTATTTGTCGACAATCTGTTCGAGGCGTTGACGCGCTTCGTCCATGACTTGTTGGTCAACATAACCAAAACCCACTTCGGTATTGCTACCCAGACCAACATAGTCGCCGCCGCTCATAATGGTCACAATGATTAATTCAGCTTGATTCCGCACCGCAACCGCAATGGCTTTTTCCACTGCGCGGCGTGCTTGGCGGGAACCATCAACTCCCACTAAAATCCGTTTGTATCCTTCGGTCATCTCTACCACTCCTTTGCCGGTCATTCTCACGACCTTACTTGGTCAACTCGAAGATTGCCTGACCATAAATGGCCATTGCCTTTAATAAATCAGCTTCGGGTTGGAATTCGTCGGCCTGATGCATCGTGTCTTGCGTACCGGGGAACAACGCCCCAAAGGCCACGCCACGCTTCATCAAGCGGCCATAGGTTCCACCGCCCACAACTTCTGGTTGCGCGGTCGTATCGCCCGTCTGTTGCCGATAAACGTCCATCAACGTTGCCACGATTGGATCGGCTGGATCAACGTAATGGGGAACCATTTCTCGACCTTGCTTCAACGTCACGTTCATGTCAGCCGTGGCCTTTGCCAAGCCGGCCTTAATGTCAGCGGCCCCCGTTCCAGTTGGGTAACGGAAGTTGGTGTTGATCAAGCCACCCTTATCGGCCGTGAAAGTCATGATACCAACGTTCATGGTCAAATCACCCATGACTTTATCAGTGTAGGCAATGCCTAACTTGTTCGCCCGGGAATCATCATGTAGCTTACTTGCAAGCAGATCTAAGAAGTCCGCAGCGTCACCACCGAAGTTTTGTGCGGCTAAGAAGGTTGCCAGGTAGGTCCCAGCATTGATACCGTTCTTCGGTTCCATCCCGTGAGCGGCCTTACCGATTACGTGGAAATGTAAACCGTCCGCAGCGGTCGTCACGTCACCCGTAACTGGGGCGTCCGTCAAGAACTTGTCAAAGTCGGCGGTCAATTGGGCGTTATCGCCATTTTTAACCGTTGCTTCGGCGTCCCGTGGAACCATGTTTTCCCGTAAGCCAGCGTCAAATTCGCGTAAAACTAAGTCGTTGCCGTTGGTACCCGTAAAGGTCGACGTGAAGGTCACGTTCCCTTTTTCACCGTTGATCAATGGGAATTCCGCATCGGGTGAGAAGCCCAGGGTTGGGGCTGGTTCTAAGTCGAGGTAGTGGTTCATCCCCGTCCAGTCACTTTCCTCGTCGGTCCCAATGATGAAACGAATCTTGATCTTAGGCAGGATGCCTTGATCCTTCAACATTTTCAAACCGTAGTAGGCAGCCAAGGCTGGACCCTTGTCATCGGAAGTTCCCCGACCATACAAGTTGCCATCCTTTGCGGTCAACGTAAAGGGATCCGTGTGCCACCCTTTACCCGCCGGCATGACGTCCGCGTGACCGAGAATCGCTAAGGTCTCATCGCCTTCCCCATACTCCACGTAACCCGCCAAGTTATCTAAATTCTTCGTCATAAACCCATCACGTTCGGCTAATCCTAAAAATGCGATCAGTGCCTTGGCCGGGCCAGGACCTAATGGGTAGTCATCAGTGGCCTTAGAGTCGTCACGAGAGCTGTCGATACCGACCAGGGTGGTTAAATCTGCGATATAATCCTTCCGGTACTTTTCAGCTAGCTGTTGCCAATCAATTGCCATGATTGGACCTCCTTCATTTTATTCGGACCAAACGTCCAGGAATACTTACCTTTGATTTTAGCATACCCGCGCCCGAATGTAAGCCGATTTCACGAACGAACATGCTATACTAAAACTGAAACGAGGAGGCCTTCACCATGCAAACTCTATCCACAGAAATTTTAACACGGACAATCCGGCAGCGCCCGGCAGATAGCTACAAAGGAACGTACGGGCGCATCACCCTGATCGGCGGCAATCGTAACTTCGGCGGCGCCATTCTTATGGCTAGTGCCGCGGCCGTTTACGCCGGCGCTGGACTGGTCACGACCATCACTGACCCCAGCAATCAGGGCAGCCTACACGCCCGCCTGCCAGAAGCTATGTTCGCCGATTTCAACGACTTGGCTCAAACACAAGACTTGGTCAAGGGGACCGACGTGATCGTCATTGGTCCGGGGCTCGGCACTAGTCCGCAATCCTTGACCATCTTGAACAACGTCTTCAGTGTCGTCCAGCCTGAGCAAACGCTGGTCATTGACGGGTCGGCGATTACCTTAGTGGCTCAACACCAACTGGCCTTACCGCAAGCACACCTGATCTTTACTCCCCATCAAATGGAGTGGCAACGCCTCAGTGGCATCGCTATCGCTGAGCAAACACCAGCCAGAAATCAGCCAGTTGTTAATCAGCTCAACGCCACGGTCGTGCTCAAGTCACACCGAACGCAAATCTACACACCAACCGCCGTCTACGAGAACCCGATGGGAACCCCGGCCCAAGCGACCGGCGGCATGGGCGACACCCTGGCCGGCATGGTCGGTGGTTTTGTTGCTCAGTTTACAAACAAGACCGACGCCGTGCTCGCCGCCGTGTATAGCCACAGCGCCATTGCCGAAGAGTTGGCACGGACCCAATATGTGGTCCTACCCCACCAGATCATTGACGTCCTACCGCAGTTCATGAAAGAACACGAGTGTAAAAATTAGCGTGATAATTAGGCAGCCTAGTATGCCCTTCGCCTTACCGGCCGTCAGATATGGGCTGGAACGGTGCGGACGCAACTTGAAGCCTCGAAAATCACGAGTCTACAAGGTTGGTCTTCTGCTAAGCCGACGGGAACCCACCGTCAACTAAGCAGAATGACGCGCCTGAGCCCATATCTGACGACCTCTCGGCTTACATAGTCGTTTTCTGTCAATTAGGAACTGAGCGTTATCAGTTGGATCAAAGATGTCGAAGCTGTACAATTCTCGGCCGTTGTTGGCGTAAAACAGCCAGAGTCAGAGGAAGTCGGGGATGTGACCCGCCGAGGTTGTGTAAGCTGGTGATTTTTAGCTAGTCTGAAGCTCCCTCACAATAGACGAAATTTCTAGTAACCGCAGTGCAGTCAATCCAGAGATGTCGACGTCTACTAATACTGGGCTGAAACACCCAATGATTCTCTCAGCCTTTAGTCAAGCCACCAAAAAAGGCAGGAATCCCTATCCTATTTCGGATAGCGGTTCCTACCTTTTACTTACATTCTATTTTCTTCATCGTCTAGCGGACCTGTCAACTCATCGATTTCCGCTGGTAACAACCCGCGGTACGCACCGTTTGGCAAATCGACTGGCAGCCGTAGTGGGCCAATCGTTACTCGTTCGACGGGACCCAGAGCGTCTGGCAACGCCCCGAGGACCGCGACCGCCATCTCACCGTCAGTCGTCGTTAAGGTGACCGTCACGTGCTGATGAACCTGATCGACCTGCGTCGTCACTTCACGGAAAGCCTGATTGGGTGCCAGCACGGGAGCCGTCGTCCCACTGACTTGCACCTGAAATTGACTCGGCCAGTTTTGTCCCGTCACATCGGTCAAAAAATGTTCGTCATCGCTGGCCAACACCAGACCTACCGCTTCCTTGGGTAAATCCGCCAGCGGCTTTAATTGCCGCGGCTGATCAAAGGCATTTAACAAGCTGCCCAAGCTGTGCGGTGTCGTGGGGTCCATGCTCAGTTGAAACCCAACTGGCTTGTTGAAGACTAGGTATTGCGGCTGACGCCCGGTCACGGTCATCCCATCAACGCGGACGTTATCCGCCACGGCTACTGTCGCCCGGGGTGAGTCGACCACGTCAGAATTGACCGTCACCCGTCCCTGCCGCAGTAACCGCAAAATTTGTAACGGCGTTCCCTGTCGATTTTCCGTTAAATACCGTTCAATGTTCATCTCAGCGTCCTCCTAGTGAATGTGCAACCGCCGCCGTAACCCTGCGACTCGAGGTCCCATAATGGCATCCGCCAACCGGCTCTTTAAAACCACGTAAACGTAGAAATAACCGCCGACTAATGCTGCCACTGCCACAATTAGGAAGTTCATGACTCGCCCTTCGCTTCCACTGAAGCTACCCAAAAAGGTAATGAACTTAGCCAAGGCATACGTCCCAATCGATGTCAGTAAAATACCGTTCGTCTTCTTGGCAATTTGGGCGTAGTTGATGCCAAATTGAACGTCCAACGAATGGACGATCAGATAACATGTGACCAAGAATCCACAGCCCGTCGCCAGTAGCGGCCCAAACGCCCCAAAGAAGTAAACTAACGGCCACTGCACGATAAATTTAACGATGGTCCCCACGATAAAGTAGCGGACGGCTCGTTTATTTTGCGAGATTCCCTGCATGAGGGCAGACGCGACCGTGTACAATCCCAGTAAAATCGAGAGGTACGAAGAAAAGGCCAGAATCGATGCAGCCAAAGCCTCGTGTGAACGACCGTAGAAGACTAAGTTCAACGGGCGAGCCACGGCGGACATCCCCAACGCACTAGGAATCATAACGAATTCAAACATTAAAAAGGCGTTGGATAATTGGTCGGAAATCGATTTTTTATCCCCCCGCGTGTAGGCCTCGGAAAGCAACGGTACGACCGTCACGGCCAAGGCCGACGCTAGGGAAATCGTAATCATGATTAATTTATTAGCGTTAACCCCAAATAACGCGAATAAGTCGTTTAGGTAAGCCGCTGAATAATTGCCGGCCATATTCATAATGGGGGCAAAGGTATATTGGTCGATCAGTTGAAAAATCGTAATCCCCGCACCCAAGACCACGAAGGGAACGGCTTGCACAATAATTTCCCGGTACAGTTGGGAGGCCGGCACAACCATTTGATTATTACTGTTGCGGACCAGTGATCGGAAATGTCGCCGGCGCCGCCAATAGTAAACGCCGAGGACCAGTAGGCCACCTAACGCCCCCATCGCTGCGGCCAAAGTCGACTGCGAAACAGCGGTGATCCAGTTGCCCTTCAGGACCCGCATGATCACGTAGGCCGACAGCAACATGTACAGGACGCGGACGAGTTGTTCGACAAACTGTGAGATGGCGGAAGGTGCCATTTGCTGGAAGCCTTGGAAGTACCCGCGGGTCAGACTCATTGTCGGAATGATCAGAATCGCCCATGCCAACGAGTGCAGCACTGGGATCAGGTTATCATCCCCACCCGTAAAGAGTGGCGCACCGAAGTACATCAACGCGGCAATCGCGACTCCGGTCATAATAGCAATTTCCAAGCCTCGCTTGTACAGGCGGACGCTAATCCCGTATTCATTCAACGCATTGTAGTGCGCCACTTGCTTTGCAATCGCCGAGGGCACCCCCGCAATTGCGGCAATCAAGAAGAAACTGTAGATGTTGTACCCTTTTCCGTACAATGCATTTCCTTGGAGATAGAAGGCGCCGAACCAGATGTTCCAGGGAATAATATAAACTGCGCCCAGTATTCGCGAAAAGATACTTCCCGCCGTCATCCACGCAGAGCCCGCTACCATCTGTTCTTGTGCGTCAGCTTGATTGCCAGAATTATCAGACTTTGCCGCCATTTGACACCCTACTTTCACTTTGTAAAATTCAATGGTCAGATTGCTTAGGCTTCTAACCGAGCTAAGCTAATCAAACCAATATTATACCATAGCTTTTTCTTAAAGATTATCAGGTTTCGTTAAAGATTCAGGAGTCTCCGCGCTAAATTCGCCGAAACCAACCGACATTGCTTACCGGATACGACCAACAGTGGTATGCTGGAAGTAGAAAGAAATCAGAAATTATTCAAGGAGGAATGCCAATATGACGCAAGCAACAGCCGGTGCAACCACGGCACCGAAGATGGAAATGTCCCCAGAACGGGCTAAACAGGTCATCACCATGACTAAAAGCATCCGTGCGCATTTTCCAGAACTGGCAGACGTTTCCAACGCTCAGTTGATCTATTCAACTTGGCGGGCTTTTAAACGCATCGACCAAACCAACGATAGCGATTATTCCACTATGGCCAACGTTTTCTTCCACGAAATTGACCGTCACCTACTGAACTACAAATTCTCTAAGGCGGGACAAGGGGAAGTTATCTCCCAACGCTTCTTCGCCATTCTCACTGAAATTCTCTAACGTCTTGTCCCTCACAGACTTTTACTGTGAGGGTTTTTGTTTGGGGAAAAACTGGTCTATCCCTTACCGTTAGAGTTACCCTCAAAACAGCAAGCAATCTTCGTTCTCATTTTAGTACTCACCGTAGCCGCTTTAAAGCCCCCATCACTGGTTATTCCACCCAATGACCATACTTCGACACCATGATAATATTTCTGACACTGACTTTAGGCAAATCCCTAATCTTCATTAACCGGTTAAATGCGGTATAATTATCGTACGCAACTTATTGATGATTTAATATTGTGAGGCGATTGCTGTGCGTTATTTGGCGTTATTAGGAAGTCATGAGCGAAACGGGATCACGGCCGGCTATCTGCAGGCTGTCACCGATAATTTACCCACCGATGCCACTGTCGAGACCGTTTTTCTGCGGGATTATGACATTTATCCCGACACGAAGGAAAAGTCTTGCCCAGCGTTAGACGAGATTGAGGCTAAGATGGCGGCCAGTGACTTTTGGATTGTCTGTGCACCTACATACTGGGGCGGCCTCTCAGGTGTCATGAAACAGTTCTTCGACTGCATGCGGTTTCGGTTGGTGCGGATGAATTCCGTGGCTGACACGTTACCTGGCAAATACAAGGACAAACACTACCTGAGCATGACGACTTGTTTTATTAGTTCCACCGAAAACTTTTTCACCGGGATCACTGACCAGACCTTCGTGACTATCGACCGTGTGTTAACCGGCGCGGGACTGATCAAGGTCGGTGAATTCGTTGGTACGGGCACTTGGGGTGGCACACACGCTCCTCGACCGGAAAAATTAGCAGAGTGTCGGCGTTGGGCTAAGAAAATCGCCAACCGACCACGAAAGGATGATAATACCTTGAAACGTTACTTATTGTTGTTCGCCATGATTGCCGTCATGGCCCTCGTCACCATGGGCTTACAGGCTTGGTGGTTCGGCGTCTTTGCGGCCGGCAAGTTCTGGATCACGTACGTGAGTTTCGTGGTCATCTTCTACGTGCTCTTAGCCAGTCTCCTGCACTTCTTTACGTTCGTGCGGCACCGGCGACGTTAAAACTAACTCATGCCAAAAAGAGAAGCTCGGCAAACCCGGGACTTCTCTTTTTTTGACGCAAAATGGTTAGGAATCAGTTTTCAAGTAAGCATCCTCTAAACTCTGCGTGTTGGTCTCCGCCATCAGCTCTGCCGGCGTTCCCGTGAAGGCAATACATTTTCCGGCTAGAACCAGCAAGTGCACATTGTCTTCAGGAAGATTTCGAAATTGGTGAGTCGTCATAATCACCGTTTTTCCCTTAGCGGCTAAGGCTTTAATGCGGGTCATCATTTGAACGGCAATCTTAACGTCTAAACCACTTTCCGGTTCATCAAATAAATACAGGTCGCGCTGTAGCTGACAAATCCCTTCCAGAATAACCAACCGGCGTTGCCCACCAGAGAGATCGCGAAAATGACTGTTGGCAATATCCTTTAAACTCTCCGGTAGCTGACTCACCTCAAAATTTGCGGCCGGTCGATCTAGGTTTACCATCATTCGAATGGCGTCTATTACCTTGGCTGACCCTGTAAACGGTGCCCCCTGCATCTGGTAAGCAATCCGCGACATTTCGGGAAAGCCTTCGAAAGGTAAGTCCTGCCGTTCACTGACGCCGGCAATAAAGTCGAGCAACGTCGTCTTTCCCACGCCGTTCACGCCCAGCAAAATGTTGACTTTCCCCGGCTCAAAGTCAGCCGTTAAGTGGTCAAATAACACCCGACCATCCGGTAACTGATACGAAAAATCTTGGATTCTCATGACTGACCTCCTGTTTAGCAACGATTCTTCACTGCTCAAAGATTAAATTATCCGCTAGGGTCTGTTTGAAAACGTCTCTTTTAGGTATAATCGTTGTAAAAACGAATTGAGGTCTTACCATGACAACGCCTAAACGTTATGAACTTGAAGATGACCAGTGGAAACGCATTGCTTCACTATTTC
>NZ_AZDP01000076.1 GCF_001435525.1 Levilactobacillus koreensis JCM 16448 | reverse complement strand
ATACTGCATAATGATTTTAATTATTTAGCTGTCTACTTGACAAGGAGCCGCGCCCACCACTCCTTTTCTGATTTATTTAATCATCCGCTAAAATAGCGAGTTCGTCGATTCGTTTAAAGAAGGCGTCGTGGTCGACCGTGGTGACCAGCGTCACGGGACGACCGTCGGAAATCTCGAAAGTCCGGCCGCGACCGGGACCAGTGGTTAAGACGTCACTGGTGACTTCCTTGGTCGTCACGACCTCTGGGGAGTCGCTGGCGACCGTTGCCAGAACGTCCCACAGGAAGTAAGTCGAGTTGGTTTCGAAATGTTGGAGTGCCGGGACCAACGCATAGCCTTGACCAATGAAGTCAATGGCTGGATGCTGCCGCTGTAAGGCCCAGTGTTGACGAATTGCGGGCGTCAATGGCACTTGGCGGGTGCTTTCCAGGCCAACCATTTGAATGGCAATATCGCTGTCCCAGACCGTTTTAACGGCTTGGGGGTCCCAGAAGGCATTCCATTCGGTCGTGCCATCCTGTTCGGGTTCGGCAACGTTGCCGCGACCGTCGAAGGTCCCACCCATCCAGTAGAGTTTGTCGATTTTTTCCGTGATGGTCGGGTCGACTTCCAGTGCTCGTGCTAAGTCCGTTAGCGGACCGGTCATGACCAGCGTCGTCTTACCCGCGGTTTCTTGAACCTTGTCGATCAGGTCAAGGTGGGCGGGTTTCGAGGCGACGGGCGTGTTAATGGTGCCGGCCTCATTTAGAATTGGGAGGGCGTCAAGACTAAAGGCGTCTAACCGCCACTCCTTAGGGAACGGATGGACCCCACGTGAATTGGACGCCGCAACGTTCAATTGTACGCCGTGACCGAACCGGTCGATGATCTTGCGGCTAGCGGCCAGGGCGGGTTCCAAGTAGGAATCAGCACCGACCACGCCGACCCCGGTCAGGGTGACATCTGGCATTTGTAGTAATAACAGTAAGGAAACTAAATCGTCGACGCTACCGTCGTGGTTAAAATAGACATTTCGCATGGCTTTAATCTCTCCTCTTATTACGAACATTATAAAATCAATCCGTTCGATAGTTCTTATATTAACGAACTGACTGCCGGAATGCAAGGGTCGAGTTGACCGATTTTAGCCGGGGTTAAGAAAACTTTCGTATACTGGTTAACAGGTTAATGAGTCATTCATTAATGGAAAGGATGACTAAACAATGAAATCAGTAAAACAAGGATCTAAAAAGTGGCTAGGTGTTTTAGCTGCAGGCATTATTCTCTTTGCCGGTGGTGGTGGAACGGGCTACATGCTCGGGCAACAACAGGCTAAATCGGCACAAGCCACGCAGATGAAAAAGGCGTCAGCCGGCATGGGTGGTCGGCCATCTGGCAAGCCAAGTGGTGCTCCGGGACAAAGTAGCAGTAGTAGTAATTAACGAACATTAAACGGTTTTACCTAAGTTGTTTGGTATCACCTACTACCGGGTTGACCCTCCACGTCAGTTAGCTGTAAACTAAATGACAATTTGAAAAGGGGAGTCGACGGATGCAGTTTAAAACAAATGATGGTGTGACCATAAGTTATGACGATGAAGGGAAGGGCACGCCCATTGTCATTCTGACCGGGATCGGCGGCAGTCGCGTCATCTGGGCAGCTCAGGTGACCTGTCTAGTCGCGGCTGGCTACCGGGTCATCAATATTGACGCCCGTAACCAGGGAGCTTCCGCACACACGATTTATGGTCGGCGAATCACACGGCACGCTATGGACGTGGCCGAGTTGATGGATCAGCTCGGTTTGGGTCAGGTTATTCTATTGGGCAATTCACTGGGGGCCGCCACCTTCTTTGCCTATCTTTCCCTATTTGGCGAGCAGCGGGTCAGGGCCGTTATCGACGTTGACCAGAGCCCGAAAATGGTGGCGGAAGAGGGCTGGTCATATGGGTTTAAGGACCTGACGTGGGCGACCTTCCCGGATTTGTTGATGGCACCGTTAGGAAAATCCACCGCGGGTCCCATCGACGATGCCGTTTACGCGCAGGTCAAGTTGGCTACCGCGGCACACCCATATGATGCGGCGTTAAACGCACCGTTGTTGATCGACCACGCGGCTCAGGATTGGCGCGACGTCTTGCTACATTTACACGCGCCACTCCTAATCGTGGCTGGCCAGGAGTCGCCGTACTTTAACAGCGATTTCGCGGCGGTCAGCGCGGGGATGGCCCACAATGGCACGGCAAAGGTGGTGCCGCATGCCGGCCATGTGGTCATGGCGGAACAACCAGCGGCGTTTAATCAGATCTTATTGGACTTTTTACAGACGGTTTAAGCCAAACGGTGTAATCAAAAAAGGCATCAGGCGATTTTCCCAACCAATGGGAAGTCACCTGATGCCTTTTCGTGTTCACTTAGACTTCTTTAGCTGCCGTCAAAATGCGCTGGGCGATACCTTCGTCAATGACGAGGTCCGTCAACAGGTTTCCCCGCAAGGCGCCGAGTGCGGCGTAGGTCTTAAACTTGCTCTTGATCACGGCAAAGCGCCGGGGCGTTGCCAACACTTCGTCAAGCGAGATGCCGACAACGGTGTCCTTCTCCGGAATCAGGAAGTTTCCCTGAATGTCGTAGGGCCGACCGAACAGCATCCCAGCAATCTGGCTGGTGTCGACGCCAGGGAAAATCTGGGCCTTGGCCATCTTCCACACGGGAATCGAGTCGATCGAGGCAATGGTTCCGATGCCGCAGAATAACATGTCCATGCGCGAGGCAATCGCCATCGTCCGTTGCAGGGCGGGTTCTTGCGGCAATAAATCGTGGACCGCCTGGTTGGTCACGTAGAGGGGCGCTGGCAACGTCACGTAGTCGGCCTCAAAGCGTGAGGCGGCGTGCTCGACCATCCGGGTAGACCCGGCGCGCGAGTTGTATTTCATATTTTCACCAACGAACTGCGTGAAGGTCAGGTCTTCTTGGAGATCTGATTTGAAATGGTCGATGATGGTGTGGACCGTGCTCCCCCAGGCAAGGCCGACCACGTGACTTTCGGTGATCAGTTGTTCGATGCGTTCCGCGGCGTAAGCGACGATGTTGCTGGCGTTTGTGTCGGAATTACCGTCGCCACGCAGAATGGCGACGTGGGGGATGTCGAAAGCCTTTTTAAATTCCGTTTCCAATTGGAAATTTCGCGCAACGGGCGCATTGATCTGAATAGAAACAATGCCGGCTTTGAGCGCCTCATCAAGGTTCTTGGTGATGAGGTAGCGGCTCAGATTATATTTTTTTGCAATATCTGAGATGGGCAGACTACCGTAGTAGTAATCCTGGGCAATCAAAACGAGCAGTTCCTCGTGGGTCAAGTTCTTTTCCATACTGCAGTCCTCCGCTGGGTTTAGGTTTTAAATTAAGAGTTTAGTTGTAAAAATTGTATGGGGCTGGTCCGCACTGCGGTTGTCAGGGTTTCCGCCTGCTGTGGGGACGCTTCAGCCTGGAAAATCACCAGTCTTCTCGCTCGCTTTGAAGCCATGAAGGTCACATGTCTTCAAAGTCGCCCATCGTGGGAGCTTGCAGCTCCCGCGATTACCACGGCTGGCTACATCCCTGACCGCCTCCGGCTCTGATTGGTGTTTGCCATGATGGAAATTGCAACTTGCAGCAAATTTCCGGCAACTGGCTGATAAAAATTCTGACAGTCATTATCTGTGCTGCCATAGAACACTAGCGTCAGCCGAGAGGTCGGCAGATATGGGCTCAGGCGCGTCGTTCTGCTTGGTCGGCGTTCTTGGCCGGCTTAGCAGAAGGCCAACCTTTAAGACTCGGTCTTTTCGAGGCTTAAAGTTGTGCCCGCACCGTTCCAGCCCATATCTGCTGGCCGGTAAGGCGAAAGTAATACCAGGCTGCCAATTGGCAATGTCATATCAAAACCAAGTATACCATTTTACCAATTAACCTGGCGTGCGAGTTCTATCGGTTCAAATGCCCTGGTTTGGGAGGTAAAGGAACTAAGGCGGGTGTTTCGAGCGCCGTGAATCTGGGAGGCAAGCATAATTTAGCTGGACAGTCTGTGAGCTGACCGGCAGTTGACGTCAAAGCCGGTGAAAAGGTGGCTATTATAGAAATAATCTGTAAAATAGGCGATTACATTTAAAATGGGTTGACACTATTTTAACATTTAAAACACTTCTTTTTAAATATATCAAAAAATAAAATAAAAATTTGCAAAATTTAAAACGAGCGAGTAAGATAGGACTTGTTAAAAGTTACACGAACTATTTAGTTACCTACTTAGATATTAGAAAACGGAAAGGAATGAACTTAATGGACAAGGATGAAATTGTTGAGCTCCATGAGGAAAATACGGGGGTACTTGAGATTGGCGCCGAAATGGACGTTAAGAACAAGTCTGACCTCGGCAAGGCTTATACGCCGGGCGTGGCTCAGATCTCTAAGGCCATTGAACATGACCCTGAATTGAAGGACAAGTTGACGATGAGCGGCAAGTTAGTCGCCGTCGTCACCGATGGGTCAGCCGTCTTAGGCTTAGGCAACATTGGCCCTGCTGGTGGGTTACCAGTGGTTGAAGGCAAAGCGCTTCTATATAAAGACTTAGCTGGCGTCAACGCGTTACCACTCGCCGTAAACCAAGTTCCAGTTGACGACTTCGTCAAATCCATCAAGAACTTATCCCTCTCATTTGCCGGGATTCACTTGGAAGATATCGCCGCACCTCGTTGCTTTGAAATCGAAGAAAAGTTGGCCGCACAGTTAGACATTCCCGTCTACCATGACGACCAAGAGGGGACGGCCATCGTCGTTCTCGCCGGGTTGATCAACGCCGCCAAGGTCGTCAACAAGCCATTGAAGGACTTGAAGGTCGTCTTGAACGGTGTCGGGGCTTCTGGTGTTGCCACTGCTAAGTTACTCAACGGTGTTGGCATGACCAACATCACCTTGGTTGATATCGACGGGGTCGTTAAGCCCGATTCAACTAACTACAACCCTTACCAAACCGGTTTGGCTAAACAGATCGGCTTAAACGTGACCGGCGACACCTTAGATGATGTCATTGATGATCAGGACGTCTTCATCGGCTTGTCCGACGCTGACGTGCTCTCTGCCGACCAAGTTAAGCGCATGGCCGCTGACCCAATCATCTTTGCCTTGGCTAACCCGAAGCCTGAAATCAATCCGGTAGTTGCCGCTGATGCCGGTGCTACGGTGATTGCCACGGGTTCTAGTCAATACGCTAACCAAGTCAACAACATCTTAGTCTTCCCTGGATTGTTCAAGGGATTGCTCAGAAGTGGCTTGAAGCGCGTGGACCTCGACATCGAAGCCACCGCTGCTAAAGCCCTTGCTAGTCTCGTTGACCAACCAACGGCCGACCGAATTGTGCCGGGCGTCTTCGACGAGGGTGTTGTCGCAACCGTTACAAAAGCCATCATGGCTGCCGCAAAATAATTTGCGAAAATAATTTGTTGATAAAGGAAGTTTTAGTCTTATGAATGTTTTCTTGACGTCAATTCAGAGTGTCCTGGCAATCGTCCTCATGATTGCTGTGGGGTATTACGGCCAACAAAAAGGTTGGTTCGATGAGAAGTTCTCCGGCTCACTGTCCAAATTAATTATGAAAATTTCATTGCCAGCTTCAATCTTCATGGCAATGATGAAGTTCTTCAACCCAACGAAATTAGCAACGCTGTCAACTGGGGTCATCTACACGATCATTTCCATCTTGGTCGGGTACCTGGTTGCCTGGGCCTTCGTGCGGGTCGTTAAGGTTCCTCGCGGTCGTCGTGGGTTAATGATGACGGCGATCAACGGCGCCAACACCGTGTTCATTGGGATGCCCCTGAACGTTGCGCTGTTTGGCCAGATCTCCGTCCCTTACCTGCTGACGTATTACATCGTCAACACGGTTATTATTTGGACGCTGGGTGTTTGGGTAATTGCTGGGGATGACCCGACAATTGACCGTGACGGTGGCAATAAGGCCAGCTTTGACTGGCATCACTTGATTCCAACGCCACTCTGGGGGTTCATTATCTCCCTGCCATTCATTTACATTCCAGGCTGGGAAAACGGTCTGATGAAATTGACTTTCGCTACCACGGCCTTGACGGACATTGGGGCGCTGGTAACACCGCTATCATTGATCTACATTGGGATTATGTTGAAGCGCTTTGGGATTCTTAACATGCGCTTTGACAGTAACGTCATCTGCACCTTACTTGGCCGATTCGTCGTTTCTCCAATCATCATGGCCCTCATCATCTTTGCCGGCCTGCACGTTGGTGTGCACATGGGCAACGTGTTCCAGCAAACACTGATCATTCAAGCCGCAACGCCATCCCTGGCTGTATTGCCAATCTTAGCTAACACGTACCATGGCGATGTGAAGTTCGCGACGAACATTGTGGTTTCCACATCCGTTCTCTTCATCGTCGTCGTTCCAATCATCATGGTGCTACAGAACCTATAGTCCTTTGATGGCCGTCTTCGGCTGGCGGGGACTCCACCCTGTGAGGGACGCCCGAAGCCTGAGAAGCGGTCTTCGGCCTCGACTTTGAGCCTCCAAGTGCGAGTCTCAAAGCTCGCCCCGTGTTGTAAGCCAGGACAGAACCCTGACTAACAACACCGACACGGGGTTCCGTCTCCGTCAGCCTTCGACTACTGTTGTGGTTGGTGTCGACATGGCTAATTGGTTTCCTCGGTGTGCCTAGTGTGTCTGATGTCGTTGTGGGGAGTCAACGTGAATCGACAATCATTGCGAGTAAGTTTCGCGGATTGTGGAGTTGAATGACTATGTTACAACGGATAGTCACCACCGCTCTTCAATCACTGTCGCCATTCAGCGCAACCTTTAGCCGCAGTGCGGTAAAGTTTAGCAAGTCTAACAGCAATTTTAAAAGAAAAAAGAGGAAGAGGGGTGATTGCCCATCGAACAGGCAGTCCAAACGTTGAACTTAAACGATCCAGCCGTCTTCAAGGAGTGGCAGGAATTTCTCGAGTCGTTAGGTATTTCTAATTTTCAAGCCAACGAACTTCAGCAGATCGACACTACCTTGGGGATGTACAACGAACGCGGGAGTCTAGTGGCGACCGGGTCCGTGGCGGGTAACGTCCTGAAGTACGTCGGCGTGTGCAACAAGTTTTCCACGCAGGGCAGTCACTTCAACTCAATCGTGTCGGCGCTGATGAACCTGTTGGCACAACGTGGGGTCTTTCACCTCTTCGTGTTCACCAAGGTCAAGTACGCGGCCAGCTTTCAACACGTGGGCTTCCACGAGCTGGCGCGCACCGACTTGGGAGTCATTCTGGAAACGGGGGACGCCGGTGTTGGTGATTACGTTCGTCGCGTTGCTCAGGCTGCGGCCGACCGGCACCTGACGTCGGTCAGCAAGGTGGGCGCCATCGTGATGAACGCCAACCCATTTACGCTGGGTCACCGCTACTTGGTCGAACAGGCCGCCCGTGAAAATGAGCTGGTCTACGTCTTCGTGGTCAACGACGATGTGTCGCTGTTCACCACGGCTGAGCGCTTGGCGTTAGTCAAGGCCGGCACCACGGATCTGACCAACGTGGTCGTCGTCAGTGGCGACCAGTACATGGTCAGCTACGTCACGTTCCCCGCGTACTTCTTGCCCACGCAAGACGACGCGATTCGTTATCAGACCACGTTAGACGCCCGGTTATTCCGTGACCAGATTGCCGCCGCCCTCCACATCACCACGCGTTACTTGGGCAGTGAGCCATTCTCGCGGACCACGGGCATCTATAACCAAGTCTTACAAACGGAGCTCCCACCGGCCGTGACCGTTAAAGTCATCGACCGGCAGACCAGTGGCGACAACGTCATCACCGCCACGCAGGTCCGGCGCGCACTTGCGGCTGACGATTTAGCCTCAGTTTGCGACTGGGTCCCCGCCACCACCTATCAATTTATGCAGCAAAACTTAACTCAGTTACAGGCTAGAATTCAGGAAGGAATGAACATTAATGGAAATTAAAAAGACTGCGATTGCCGGAACATTGGAATCCTCCGACATTCAGTTAATGATTTCTCAGGCCGACAGCGGGATCACTATCGACTTACAATCAGACGTTAAAAAGGTTTTTGGCGATCAAATCGAGGCAGTCATCACGACTACGTTGAACAACATGGGCGTCACCGCTGCTAAGGTCAAGGCCGTCGATAAGGGTGCTCTAGACTGTGTCATCAAGGCACGGACCATCGCCGCTGTTCAACGCGCTGCTGAAACGACCGACAAACCAGCATGGGAGGTGCTCTAATGGCTGAGAATGAAGAACGTTTACGCCGGACGATGATGTTCGTTCCTGGGAACAACCCGGCAATGGTCAAGGACGCCGGTATTTACGGTGCCGACTCCATCATGTTTGACTTGGAAGATTCAGTTTCCTTGCCCGAAAAGGATGCCGCTCGTGTCTTAGTTTACGAAGCCTTACAGACGCAAGACTACGGTGACGCTGAAATGGTCGTTCGGGTCAACGGTCAGGACACGCCATTTTACGATAACGACGTGAAGGCTATGGTTAAGGCGGGCATCGATGTTATTCGGTTGCCTAAGGCCGAGTCCGCCGAAATGGTACAAAAGTTGGATGCCGACATCGCCGCAGCCGAAAAGGAATTCGGCCGTGAAGCCGGTTCAACGCACCTGATGGCTGCCATTGAAAGCGCCAAGGGTGTCTTGCAGGCAGCCAACATTGCCGCTGCTTCCGACCGGATGATTGGGATCGCCTTGTCCGCTGAAGACTATACGACGGACATGAAGACCCACCGTTACCCTGATGGCCGCGAACTTGAATTTGCTCGGAACATGGTCCTCCATGCCGCTCGGGCTGCTGGTGTGGCCGCCTTCGATACGGTCTTCACCAACATGGATGACACGGAAGGCTTCTACCGCGAAACGGAATACATTCACCAACTCGGTTTCGATGGCAAGTCCTTGGTTAACCCCCGTCAGATTCCAATGGTCAACAAGGTCTACGAACCAACGGAAGCCGAAATCAAGAACGCTCGTAACGTGATCAATGCTATTCAGGAAGCCAAGTTAAAGGGCTCCGGGGTTATCTCCATGAACGGCCAAATGGTCGATCGGCCAGTTGTCTTGCGGGCACAGCGGGTCATGAAGTTAGCTAAAGCGTCCCACTTAGTTGATGAGGAGGGTAATTATCTTGAAAAGTAAAGTAAATCGCGAGTTACCAGATGATTTAATGAATAAGCTTGACTACAAGCCATTTGAAACGACCGAAATCGGCCATCCCGAAATTCAACGGGTAGCGCCGAAGGTCCACGTCTCGACGGGGGACGACAAGATTGTCGACTCCATCAAGCAAGTCGTTGCCGACACCGTTAAAGACGGCATGACGATCTCCTTTCACCACCACTTCCGTAACGGGGACTTCGTCTTCAACCAAGTGATGCGGGTCATCATCGACGCCGGCATTAAGAACTTAACGTTAGCCCCATCCTCATTGACTGGTGTGATGAACGACATGGTCATTGAAGCCATCAAGGCTGGGACCATCACCAACATCACCAGTTCTGGGATGCGTGGTTCTCTCGGGGACTTCGTTTCACATGGTGGTTTAAAGAACCCCGTTATTTTCCGGTCACACGGAAACCGGGCCCGGGCCATCGAACACGGCGACATCAAGATCGACGTGGCCTTCTTGGGTGTGCCAAGTGCTGACCGCTTAGGAAACGCCAACGGGATGGAAGGTAACGCGGTCTTCGGTTCACTGGGTTACGCCCTGATGGACGCCCAATACGCTGACCAAGTTGTCTTACTGACCGACAACATCGTCGACTACCCGAACACGCCAGCTTCCATTAAGCAAACGCAAGTTGACTACGTGGTCAAGGTCGACAAGGTTGGGGACCCCGACAAGATCGGTTCCGGTGCCACTCGGTTCACCAAGGACCCTAAGGAACTGAAGATTGCGTCCATGGTTAACGACGTCATCACTCATTCTCCGTACTTCAAGGATGGCTTCTCATTCCAGACTGGTTCCGGTGGTGCTGCATTGGCCGTGACCCGTTACCTGCGTCAATCCATGATCGACAACCAGATCAAGGCGTCATTTGCCTTAGGCGGAATCACGAAGCCAACGACCGACCTGTTAAATGAAGGCCTGGTCAAGAAGGTTATGGACGTTCAAGACTTCGACAAGGGTGCCGCAGATTCGATGCATACCAACGGCAACCAACAAGAAATCGATGCGTCCTGGTATGCCGATCCTGACAACAAGGGAGCCATGGTCGACCAGTTGGACGTGGTTATCTTGAGTGCCCTGGAAATCGACACCAAGTTTAACGTCAACGTCATGACCGGTTCTGATGGTGTCATCCGGGGGGCCATTGGGGGTCACCAAGATGCCGCTACCGGGAAATTGACTATCATCTCCGCACCGTTAGTTCGGGGCCGAATCGCAACCGTTGTGCCTGACGTGACGACCGTTGTCACCCCAGGGGACTCCGTCGATGTCTTGGTCACTGAATTCGGGATTGCCATCAACCCTAAGCGGACCGATTTGATCGCCGCTTTGAGCAACATTCCTGGCTTGCCAGTCTACAAGATCGAAGACCTCCAGAAGATGGCCGAAAAGCGCGTTGGAACGCCAAAGCCATTGGAATACACTGACCGCACCGTTGCCATGATCGAATACCGCGACGGCACTGTGATCGACACGGTTAAGGAAGTTAAGGACTAGGATTAGTTCTGAATAGTCGCACTGCGGTTGCTAGGGATTCCGCCTGCTGTGGGGAACACCTCCAGCCTGAGAAGCGGGCTTCCGGCTCGCCTCAAAGCCACGGAAACCGCGTGTCTCCGAGGTCGTCCCACGATGTAAGTCGGGAAAATACCCCGACAAACATCGTCGACACGGCTGGCTGCATCCCTGGCCGCCTCCGGCTTAGATTGATTTCTAATGCTATAGGCGTTAAAATCCAAACAGTCGTTGACGATGCCGCGCGGATGATCAGTGTAACGGCTAGTCTCGCCCGCGTTGCCATGGAGTGACTGTGTAAGCCGAAAGGTCGGCAGATATGGGCTCAGGCGCGTCGTTCTACTTAGTTGGTGTTTCTTGCCGGCTTAGTAGAAAACCAATCTTTAAGACTCGTGTTCTTCGAGGCTTAAAGTTGTGTTCGCACCGTTCCAGCCCATATCTGCCGGCCGGTAAGGCGACTATATTTACCATGTAAATGAGAATAGCCATTGCGGCTGGCGACTTGGCTAGCTACAATGGCTATTGTTGTAAAGAATGACGAGGAGGAGTTTGTGATGACGACATCTATTTTTGAAACGGGAACGCCGTTGGACATTGCCGGGGTGCTGGCGAACAAGGATCGGCGGGCGGCCTTTCAGCGTGAAGCGCTGCGGGCCGACCCCCACCAGACGTTGTTGGCAATCAAATTAAACATTCCCGGACCAATTAAAAATAATGCGGCCATCACGCAACTCTTTAAGCGCGGTGTGCACGAGTTTCGGGCGGCTTTAGCGGCCAACGGAATTGCCGTGGAACAGCTGGCTAGCTGGGGAACCGTTGCCGGTAACGAGCTATTTTTACGGACGACGACTGCCGCTGCGACCGTGAAACAACTCGCTGCAACGTTTGAGGACACGACCGACCTTGGCCGTATCTTTGACGTCGACGTGCTGGACGGGACGGGCCATTCTTGGTCACGGACCGAGTTAGGCGCGGAAGCTCGGCGGTGCTTTATTTGCAATCGGCCGGCCAAGGAGTGCGCACGGTCTCGCCGTCACAGTGTTGCCGACCTACAGGCTTATATTGATGACATGTATCACAAGACGTTTGACCCAGAGGAGGGCATGACTCGTGACGACCACTAAACCAACTGAAACGTTAGCGACGGATGCGTTGCGGGCACTACTCTACGAAGTGTCGGTCACACCAAAACCCGGCCTGGTGGACCCGGCCTCACAGGGGCCTCACCCGGACATGACGGTGTTTACCTTCATCGACAGTGCATTGAGCCTCCAACCGTACTTCACCCAGTGTGTGGCGGTGGGAACGGCGTTTACCGGGAGTGACCTGACCGACTTATTTAGCCGGATTCGGCCATTCGGGGTGGCTGCTGAACACGCGATGCGCGCGGCAACCAATGCCGTGAATACGCACAAGGGCGCCATTTTCTCACTGGGAATTCTGGTCACGGCCAGTGCGTACGCGGCGCAAGTCGGCTTGGAACTGCGGCCAACGGTCAAGGAAATGTTGCAGGGGCTGACGACGCACGATTTTGACGGCCTCGCCGATAAACCCAGTGACCAGCTGACTGCTGGGGAAAAACTCTACCTGCGTGACGGCATTACCGGGATTCGTGGTGAGGCCGAGGCCGGGTATCCGACCGTCTTTGACATGGCGCTACCGGCGTTACGTCAGAGCACGGGAACGCTCAACCAGCGGCTGCTGGATACGCTACTGACCATTGTGGCTAACTCCACGGATACCAACCTGGTCAAACGGGCCGGGAGCGCAGACATCGTGCCATGGGCGCACCAGCAGGCGCAGGACTATCTGACAGTTGGCGGGAGTAAGACCGCGGCGGGCTGGGCCAAATTGGTCGAGCTGAACCGGGTGTTTGAGCGTGATAATCTCAGCCTCGGTGGATCGGCTGACTTATTGATCCTAACGGCGTTCCTTGGCCTCCGCGAAGGGATCATCGAAAATGACAGCTTTAGTCTATAGGGTCACTGCAGGTTATCAGTGATAATTGAAATTCAACATTTTTGATTGTAAAGTGAAGCCCCCAAGGTTGGACGTAAAATCCAACCTTGGGAGCTTTTAATTTCAATTGAATTGGACGGCAGCATTAAGTTTACGCCGATTGCCAAAATAGAGAATTGCGGTCAAAGGAATAATGAGCAACATCACGGGATAGAAGAATTTGAGCGGAAGAATCGTTGGCAGAATGCCGCCAATGATGGGGCCAAGTGACATCCCAATATCGCTTCCTAAGTAATAGGTTGCGTTGGCCAGTCCCTGTTCTTCGATGGGCGCTAACAAGAGGGAAGTCGATTGGGACACGGAAACCATGACCCCAAAACCGACTGCCATTAATCCAGCTGCCAAGATCATCTCAAAGTTATTTTGCATGATTGTTAATAGGGTGATATAGCCGATTGTTGCAATGATACAGATGGAAAACCAGATGCCGTATGAAATGGTATCGAAATAATTTTTTAATAGAATCCGAATAACAATCAAGACAAGTGAATAGCATAGAAAGAAAAGACTGACGGTAATAGTCAAATGACGTTCCTGAACGTACATGACAATATCGGCTTGGGTCACGAAGTAGGGGATAGACAATAGCGAAAAGATGACCGCTACGGGTAAGGCATCACGTTGGATAATCTTAAAGTGCTGGTCTTTTAATTTGGCTGAATATTTTGCATGGTTATCGATTAATTGGATAACGATAACCATGGCCACGGCACTCAAGGCTGCCAGGATGATGATGAATTTGTAGCCTAGAAGTTGATAGATGCTGATGGCTAGGGCCGGAGAAATCGCCATTGCCAGGGCGTTTAGCAACCCGTAGTACCCCATCGCTGCGCCGAGATGTTGACGGGGAACTAAAAAGGCCATCCAGGTCGCTAGGCAAACGGTACATAGGACGAAGCCTAAACCATTGATGATTCTAAAGGCTAATAGCCAAGGGACATTAGCCGCAAAAATGTAGCCAAAATCACTAACCGCACACAAACTCCCACCGATTAGGGCTAAACGATATTTGGAAACGCGATCGGTTAAATTGCCGGCAAAGGGTCTTAATAACATTGAGGTGATACTCATAATGCCCACAATGATACCGGCAAAAGCACTGTTGATCCCTAAGTTGCGGGCGTAGCCATTCATTAGGGGGTTAACTGCTTGAATGCTAAATTGATAAAAAAAGGTCGCTAACATGACGCAAACAATATCTTTTGAAAAAAACGAGAACTTTTCTGCCAAAACTTTTTCTTCTCCTTTGCGCCAAATAAAAAAGGCGGTTAACCACCTTTTTATTGAACGATTATTTTAGGGACGATCAATGCCTTTAAATAGCTGTAGCACGGTCTTAGCATGCTCGACACCGTTGTAAGGCCTCTGACCGATATCTTTGATAACTAACTGGTCGGCTTTCACTGGTGACCATAACTTTTCATGTTGACCAGTCGCAAAGTTAATCAGCGTCTGACTAATAAAGCCATCGCGTTCGAGTTGTTCTTGACTGGCATGAGGCGCAGCTTGACCGACAATACCGTACATGTCGGTGCCATGATAAGCGGGGGAACCTTCAGCGGGACCAACACTCAGTTGGTAAACGCGGCCACCGGCTTGAGCATGATCATGTGCCTCTCGAATAGCCGGTAAGGTGAAGTTATAATCCGTAAAGAAGCGAGTCCGGACATTGAGGGGTGACTCCTTGCCAGCGCCACAATGTACAGCGATGGCCTCTGCTTGTTTGCGTGGAATGTGGCAATCATAAACCATTTCGTCAATGACGGCTTCGATGTTTTTGGGATCAATGTTATCTGGCATGTTAGCGGCATACCAGCTTGCTTCGGCCGTGGTTGAAGTGATGATCAGGTCGACATCTTTATGTTCGCCGCTTTTAATAACGTCGGCGGGATGAGCTTTCAAAATGCCATTTGGTAAAAACTCATCGTCAACAATTCCAATTGAAAGTGTATTTAAATTGCCGCGTTTCAAAACGTCAGTTGGCAGGACTTGATTAACGGCCTTCATTAGTGAGTCGGTATCGACGGTTAATAACTGATCTGGTGAAGTGAGGGCTAGTGTCTTCAAGACCTTGTCGGCTAATTCTTCGGCCCACCAAGCGGGGATATAACGTGCGGCATAGCCGGAGAAGGCTGCTAATCTGTTATATAATCCGTCAGCTTCAGGTACGGCTAGGAGCGTTAACAGTGAGAATGAACCGGCGCTGTGACCGGTAAGCGTCACTTGGTCGGCGTCACCACCAAAGTCCCCGATGTATTGGTGAATCCATTTTAAGGCCAGGACGATGTCTTGGAGGCCAAGGTTGCTGGCGTCTTTGAATTTTCCGCCATATTGAGATAGTTCAAGCCAACCCAGTGGTCCTAAGCGGTAGTTAATGGAAACGCCAATGACCTTGCCGCTAGCGACTAAGCCGGATAGGTCCGACGTGTCTTGAGAATTGGCGCCATAAGTCCAGCCACCACCGTGGATATAGACAACGACTGGCAGTTTTTCTTGTACGTTATCTGGTGCCCAGATATTAAGATTTAGGCAGTCTTCGCTTTCACCTTTGTCGGAATTTAAAAAAGCAGGATCGGTTAATTGCAATGAGGCTGGCCCGCTTTGGCTGTAGTCATGGTTGGCCTCAAACGGGACAAGCTGAGCCTTTTGGAAACGGCTAGCAGTGCCATAAGGGACGCCGAGCCATTCTCGAACGTGATTAAATTTTTTGTTAGGATGTGACATTTCAGAATCCTTCTTCCCTGTTGTCTAATTAATTTAGTCTTTGTTCAGTTTAAGCTGTACCGTAACGTTACAGTCAAGTGAAATTTTGAAGGCGATTAGGCTAAATTGAGTCTCGCACAATGTACTGATAATGGCAACATACAAAAGGCCTCACCAGCAATTTTAGCTGGTGGGGCCTTATAGATAGAGACACTTTGCGTATGAGTGGGGTGCCCGTGTGCCTAGAATTTGGAGAAGCACAACTGAACTCGAGGCTTGTGGGCTGTAAGGTTCAAGCTCAGTCTTTACGAGCACGGCTCTAGCAGTTATTGACCAGATAATCAGATATGTTTGAAGAACCATGTGTTTCTATAGCCCAAACATTGTGACGGTAGTGAACAACCTTAGCCGGAGGGCAACCATTCAACGCAAATTCCATTATTTAGCAGTCAAAGTAACATCCGTAACCGGTTGACCGTGTTTGACCTGGCCGCTGGTGAAGGCAGTCATGTTCTGAACACGAGCGGGTTGCGTGAAGAAGACGACCACGGTGTCATCCAGGTTGGCTTGGTGAATGCGTTCGGGGTCAAAGGTCATTAATAGGTCATTGGCCTTGATCTTCTGGCCGTCTTCGTAATGGGTCACAAACCCTTCGCCACGAAGGTTAACGGTGTCAATCCCCACGTGAATGATCATTTCCACACCGGAGTCGGAGATGATGCCCAAGGCGTGCCGGGTGGAGAAGGTAAATTTAACCGTCCCATCAAATGGCGCAAATAACTGATTACCAGATGGTTTGATGGCAAATCCCTTGCCAGGGAAGCCGTTCAATTCGTCTGGAATGGCGGTCAAGGCTTCGAGCTCACCATCAGCAGGCGCTAAAATGGTGGTCGCTTCGTCAGTGGCGACTGGTGTAGCGTCTTCTGGCGCAACGGCGATGTCACCCTTGGCTAATTTAGCTTGGAGTTCGTCGACGATTTCGGCGTGCATCTTTTCCGTGATCTTAACCTTGAAGGTGAAAATCAATAGGGCCAAGACGGCGCAGGCCAGTGGGGCGTAGAAGGCAAACAGCTCGAATGTGTGAATGTTGGTCGAGGTCATGTCCTTAGCGGTGGCACTACCGGTCATGCCAGCAACCAGGGCGATAGAACCGACGATCCCGTTTGATAAGGCTCCAGAAATTTTATCAATCATTGGCCGAATCGTCAGGGTAACGGCTTCGTTCCGGTTTCCATTTTTCAATTGACCGTATTCGATGGAGTCGGTCAGGGTCAAGACAGTGACCAGTTGGGCAAACGTAAAGTTGAAGAGAATCAAGCCAATGACGACCATGATGAGATTCGTCCGGGCGGTGATCAACAGGATGTAAGACAGAATCATGCTGACTTGACCAATCGTGAACAACATTTTACGAGGAATAAACTTGTTGAAGATCGGGTAGAGAGGCGCCGTGCAGAAACCGATAATGGTGGCGACTAGTCCGGCAATCCAGAATTCGTTTGGTTTCCCAATGACAAATTTGAAGAGGTAGTACAGCACCCCGTTGGTTGAGACGTAGGCAATCGAGTACATGAGGTAAGCCAAACTGGTCCAGAGAATCTGGTCATTGTGGACGATCCCTAAGAAAACGTCCTTGATGCTGGTCTTTTCCTTAGCGGCGTCCCGAATCACATTTTGTTTTTCGGTCGTCCCAAAGGCAACGGCTAAAGCGGACAGGATGGCGACGATGGCAATAATAATGGCAAATGCGAGCCAACCTTGAGGACCCTGTTCGTGTTTACCAGTAGCGAGAAAAGTGAAGAAAGTCGTGACGGGAACTACGATCATGGTCAGACCGTTCCACCCAATTGATCCGGTAAAAGAGCCAAGGGCGGTAAAGATTCCCCGTTCCTTGCTGTCTTCACTGATGGCGGGGACCATGCCCCAGTAAGAAACGTCACAGAGTGAGTAGAAGATGTCGAGGGCCACGAAGAGAATTACGAAGACCACGGCGAAGAGAATCCAGTTAACTTTTGCAAGGCCAAAGATCCCGGTAAATAGGATGACTAGCAAGATGGAGCTGGTGACCCCACCAATGACTTGCCAGGGCTTGAATTTTCCCCAGCGCGTATTGGTGTTGTCGACGACATTCCCCAAGATGGGGTCAATGACGACTTCGGCCAGCCGAATGATCACGACTAACCCGGTAATGAGCCCGATGAGCTTGCTGGCAATGGCTTTTGGTAGATCAGCGAACATCCCACTGGTTACGTAGATGATGAAGTAGGTACTCAATGCACCATAGAACGCAGAGTGCCCTAAGTTCCCAAACGAAAACGAAATCCGTTCGATCCATTGGCGACCCGTTAAATGCTGTTTAGCGGCGGCCGGTTGATTTGTATTTTCCATGTTTATGCCTCATTTTTAGTAAAATTCAGTAGCGGTTGATTTGGTGCGATAATCATTAAGTGTTGAATCTAAGAACTGTGGTACCTTCGCCTTACCGGCCGGCAGATATGGGCTGGAGCGGTGCGGACACAACTTGAAGCCTCGAAAATACCGAGTCTTCAAGCTTGGTCTTCTGCTAAGCCAGCGGGAAAATTTCCCACTGACTAAGCAGAACGACGCGCCTGAGCCCATATCTGCCGACCTCTCGGCTTACACGGTGGCATGAGACTACATTAATTCTCACGTTGACCAGCGTAAAATCCAGCTAATTTTAGGATACAACATTCAATCTAAGCCGGAGGAGGACTGGAATGTAGCCAGCCGTGAGCGAGAAGACTGGTGCTCTTGCAGGCTGAAGCGTCCCCACAGCAGGCGGAATCCCTGGCAGCCGCAGTACGACCCAGCTTAGACGGTGTAGACCTTCACGTCGAAAGGCTTGAGCGCTTGGGTACCGGCGGCCACGTTTTGACCCGATAAGACTTCGGTCAGGGACTTAGTTGTCGTGACGGTAGCGGGCTTTTCGCTAAAGTTGATGACGAAGAAGAACTGTTGGCCAGCCTTTTCGCGGACCTGAATGGAGACGGTCGGGCCTTGCTTTTCAATTGGCAAGTCTGGTTTTAAGCTAAACTCGTCAGCTAATTGGTCGTAGAAGTCTTCGAGGAAGGCTTCCTCTGTCCGGGCGGCGACATAGTAGGCAGTCCCTTTGCCACAAGTGTTCTTGGTCAGTGCAGAACTGCCGGCGAAAAAGTCGTCTTGATACGTTGCCAGTGACTGAGCCGTGTCGACGGTAACCGTATCGGCGTAGTCGTTTACCGTGTAGGTCTTGTCGAAGGCGGCCACGTGGTTGTGCTGTTTAGGGTAAAGGGTGGTCGTTTCTTGGAATTCGACGCCGTAAACGTCGTGTAGAGCTTGGGGCCAGCCGCCGAGGTAGGCGAGAAAGTTCTTGTCGACTATGCCGGTCATGTAGGTACCGACTAAGTGGCCACCCTGCTGCACGTAGTCGCGGAGCTTTTCGGTGAAGGCTTCACTCATCATGAAGTGCATCGGATCGATGACCAGTGTGTAGGGGGTCAGGTCGTCCTGCGTGGAGATCAGGTCAACGGGGATGTCGTGTTCCCAGAAATATTGGTAGTGTTCCTGAATGGTCCGCCAATACTTTTTTGTTTCGTTTGAATAATTGCGTGAATCATCGAGGGCCCACATGTTGTCGTAGTCGTAAACAATAGCGACCTTGGCTGACTGATAATGCGTGGCCTTAGCGGGTTTTAAGTTGACCAAGTCTTGGCCGACCTGAGCAACTTCCTTGAAGATGCGGGTCTTATCGCTGAGCTGATGGGTGATAACGGCGCCGTGGAACATTTCGGATGAGCCGCGGGACTGGTGAAGCTGGAAGTAGTTGACGGCATCCGCGCCGTGAGCAACCTGTTGGAGCGACCCCATTTGATGCATGCCGGGTAATTTAGCACGGTTGTAAGGGTGCCAGTTGACTTGGGAAGGCGTGCTTTCCATGATCAAATAGTTCTGGTGCTTGAGGCTTCGCATCACATCGTTCATGAGTGCGGTCTTCATTGCGAGGTGCGCGGTACTTTCGTAGTCGTTGGCCCAGTTAGGATAGGAATCCCAGCTGACGATGTCGACGTGTTGCGCGAACTTTTGGTAGTCCAGGTCGTAGTGAACGTGGGATTCGGGGGGGTTGCCGCCCATGAAGTTCGTGGTGATGGGGATGTTGGGCGTCAGTTCGCGCAACGGTTTAATTTCGGCTTCATAGAAATCAATCGTGCGGTCGGTGACGAACCGTTTCCAGTCGAGGTTCAGGCCCAATAAGGTCTGGTCGCCCAGTGGAGATGGAGAATGTACCTGATCCCAGCTGGTGTAGGTGTGGCTCCAGAACTTAGCCCAGTAGGCCCGGTTCAGGTTGTCCAGCGTGTGGTACTTGGCTTTGAGCCAGTCACGAAAGGCGTCTTGGCAAAGGTCACAGTAGCAGGAGCCACCGTACTCGTTAGAAATATGCCAGAGAATCAGGCTCTTGCGGTGGCCGTACCGTTCGGCCAGCTTGCGGTTGATCTCTTGGACCTTCTGCCGGTAAACGGGGGAGGTGTAGCAGTGGTTGTGGCGCTCACCGAAGATGTTCTTGGAACCGTCTTCGTTGGTTCGCAACACTTCGGGATACTTTTCGGCCAGCCAACGCGGTTTGGCACCACTAGGGGTCGCCAGGATAACGTGGCCGTTCTGTGCCTCAGCGCGGTCGAAGATGTCGTCCAACCAGGAGAAGTCGAATTTGCCTTCTTCTGGTTCTAGTTGGGCCCAGGAGAAGATACCCAAGGTCACATCGTTAATGTTGGCTTCTTTGAAGAAATTAAAGTCTTGGTCGATAATTTCGGGGTGGTCCAACCACTGTTCGGGGTTGTAATCGCCACCGTGTAGGAAATCGCTTACATTTAATTGTGCTGTCATTTGTTTGATTACGCTCCTTTTAGAGGATTTGCTTAAGTCCAAGGTAAATAGTAGACTAAAAATTTAGTTAATGAAAGCGCTTAAAAATAGTAAACTAGTAAAGATTAGTAAACGTCTTTTAAATGATATTTAGCAATTTAGCTCGCAACTGAATAGCCGTTTAGAGTATGATTAAAGGGAAATACAGGTGGATTCGCTTTTAAATTTATATAAAATGCAAACGCTTACGTTGCCGCTTTTAGTAAATAGTTAACGTGACGCGATTAAAGTCACTGCGAATCATCTTAACGGTTTAGCACAGAACAAGGGAGTGAGAAAATTGGCGACAATTAAAGAAATTGCTCAGAAGTCGGGGTATTCTTCAGCGACGGTATCCCGTTTTCTCAACGATGACCCGACCTTTTCCATTTCGGAGAAGGCGCAGCAACGCATCACGCGGGTGGCAAATGAATTGAATTATCATCACGAGGACAGCGCGAAGAGTAGTCAGTACCAGGTTGCGGTGCTCCTCTCGGTGGACCCGCAAAAGGAGCTGGAGGATTCCTACTTTAGCAGTATCCGCAAGAACATCATTGCGGCGGGGAAGGCGGCGGATATGGATGTGCAGTTCTATCGGCACGTGCAAGATGTTCCGCAGAAGATCGACGGACTGATTGCACTGGGGCCGTTCACGCGTGACGACATTCAGTTAATGAAGAAGTTGACGGCGAATACGGTCTTTGCGGACGTCAATCCGGACCCGCACACGTTCAATTCGGTCCAGCCAAACTACGAGTCGATGGTCCACGTGGCGATTGACTCCTTTCGCCGATCGGGTATTACATCGATCGGACTAATTGGCGGTAAATTCTGGCACGCAGACTTTCCGGACGATCCGCGGACGACTTATTTTGAAAGCTATATGCGGGAGTTGGGACTATTTGACGAACGTTTTGTCTTGATTGGCGAAGAGTTTTCGGTGCACTGCGGCTACCAAATGGGCCTGAAACTGGTTGGCATGATGGACCAACACCCATTGCCGAAGGGCTTCATCGTCGCCTCGGACCCATTGGCAGTCGGGGTACTAAAGGCGTTTAACGAAAATAAGGTGACGGTACCCGTGGATACGGCCATCATCAGCGTCAACGACATTGATATTGCCAAGTACGTCTCGCCACCATTGACGACGTTCAGAATCGACACGACCGAAATTGGCCGGTCGATCATCAGCACGCTACGTGACGGTATCTTGTTCCCAACGCAGTCTAAGCGCGAGATTCGGTTGGATTGCGAACTGATTCAGCGGAAGAGCTTTGTGTGGTAAACGAAGTAGGCATTCCAGATAATCCTTCGTGCAAGGAAAATCTGGAATGCCTACTTTTTGTAGTCGGAACGGGTTGTTGCGGATACGTTGAAATGATGTCTTAGCTGTCTTAGCGAGTTGAAAGGTCACTATCTGTGAAGACTAGTAGTGGCTGTCAATGTCAGTTATGGTAAAAATCAATCAGAGCCGGAGGAGGACAGGGATGTAGCCAGCCGTGGAAATAGCGGTCGCTGTTAGCGACCACTATGGGCGACTTTGGAGACACGTGGTTTTCGTGGCTTCAAAGCGAGCGAGAAGACTGGTGTTCTTCCAGGCTGAAGCGTCCCCACAGCAGGCGGAATCCCTGTTTTCCGGAGTGCGGCCAATTCCAACCAGTCTAAATCACTTGATCGAGTTCAACCCAATGCTAGCGGAGCCGGGGTACAAGGACATGCGTTGTGCCCGGTAGCTCCAGTCGCCGTGAGCGAACTTGGTGCGGTCGACATCGAAGACGATTTTGCCAGTCTTGCGGTTGACCTCGACGAACTCGCTGCGTTTGCCATTGTCGGCGTAACCGAAGCCAATCAGGGTGTTGCCTTTACCGACGGCATAACTGCTACCGACGATGTTGGTGAAGTTGCGTTGACCGAGCGTCTTACCAAAGCTCCAGGTCTTTTCGACCGTGCCCTTGAGTTGGTTGATTTTGACGATTTCACCGGCGGACCACTTCTTGGACTGCTTGGTCTTGCCCCGCGTGACCGGAACGTTGTTGTCGTAGTACTGCAGGTCGATCGTATCACCGGTCGTTTGGTGCGGATGTAGCAGCATGACGGCGTGTTGACCACCGCTGTACCGGAAGTTTTTGGTCGTCGGCTTTAAGAGGTATTTCTGGTAACTCTGCGGCAGTTTTTCCGGTGAGGACAAGATCCATTTGAGCTTGGTGGTCTTATAGTTGATGGCAAACATCATATCCTGATTCCGCCCAGATACAATCAGTTCGTCACGCTGCTGATCATAGTACATCGAGTTTTGATGGAACCAGTCGATCTTGCCGTCTGGGCGGTGGGTACCGTCGTACTGCGTGTAGGCCGACTTGGGCAAAATGCGTTTCAGGTCGATGATCTTGACGATTTTGGCCGTCTTGTAGTTGATTTCGATCATGGTGTCCTCAACGTACTTGCTGGAACCATCGTCCACCGTTAACAGCAGATTGTGGTTGGGCAGTTCGATGGCATCGTGGTGAATGACCGTGTTGGTTTCCAGCTTGCTGTGATCCTGGCGAGTTGGAAAGAGGCCGCTGAAGTTGTACTGGCGGTAAACGCGGCCGTAGAAATCGGTCTCCCGGAGTGCGTTGTATTTGTGTTCACTAGGGGAGATCTTGGTGAGAATCAGCAGGTGGTTATTGGCAAGCTGTTTGAAGATGTGCGAAATCTTTTCGGTGCTGTACCAGCGAACTTGACCGGCGGCGTCCAGGCCGTACGTGATGCCCTGACTACTGACGGCAAAGGTGAGCCGGGTATGACCGGTGCCCAGGGCCATTTGCTGAGGCTTGCTGGTCTTGAGCACGTTGTGGCCGATCTGCTTAGGCGCCGCGCCGGTCTTCATGGTGTAGGTCGCGTAGGAGGTCTGACCGTTGTGCTTGGTGAAGGTCAGGGTGACGCGGTTGGTTCGGTCGGCGTAGAGACCGAGCACGCCAACACGATGGGTCGTTTGGTAGCCGGCTAATTTTTTGGTGATCGTCGTGGCCGGCGTGTCACCATGAACGGTTAGCGACACCCGAGTCGCGGCCTGCGTCTTGACTAAAATTAGGCCGGACAGCGGGGAGGTCTTGTAGGGGTTCACGATGACCTTGGCGTTGGCTGATCCGGGCTTTAGCGCCTTGAGTTGTTGCTGGTAATCCGTCGTCAGGGTGTTGGTAGCCGTGGTATTCTTGGTGGACAGGGCGGGCCGCAGATTCAATTTGATCTGGGGCGTTGCCAGCACATTTTTCTGGTGATAGGTTTGATGGACTAGCAGGAAACGACGCAGATTGTGTCGCTCGTGATAGGCAGTCGCACCGCCCACGATGATCACGACCAGAAGAACGCTGAAGCTGATCTTCCAAAATTTCTTCATAGTATGTAAAAACTCCTTCTAGGGGGCCAGCGACGGCCAACAGTACGTTAACCGGCCGCTAGATACCTTGCCTGATAATTAGTTAGGGTGACAACTTTGTCATTTTAGCAATTATATTGGGTGAAAACAACCTAGTGGGTCGGTGGTTTGGTCGTGTAAATGGGGCGTGGATTTAGCCATTTACTGGGAAAATAAGGTGAACCCCTAGTCAAATCGTGTCAGATTGTATACTATAAGGACAAAGCGGCGACTGGACTGACCCAGTGCAATTAGAGGAGGAAAATATGGACTCACAAGATCGCGTTAACTTAAAAATGGGGGCCAAGCGACAGGTTCTCGATCATTACAAATTCTATGTTCTGCTATCGATTCTCTGGTTAGCACTTTGGTGGATCGGGGATACCATGTATACTCGGGATATCAACCTGATTACCCGGATCAACGAGGCCAGCTCTGGTTGGTCATTCAATAGTTTCTTCTCGTTTGCCGGTATCTTCTTCATCGTGGCCTCGATGCTCCATGTGGGGACCCAACTGACCATGATCGACCTCGACCGGGCGACGGCGGAGATGGACAACCCGATTCAACGTAGCTTTGCCCTGTTTGACAAGGGCCAGTACTTCCTGGGATGGATGTTCATCTGCATCTTTATCGGGATTTTCACGTTCCTGTGGTCACTGCTCTTGTTCTTCCCGGGAATTATCAAGGCATATTCCTATTCCCAGGCCTTCTACATCTACCGGGACGCCTATGACCGCGGTGAAAATATCACGGCCCTTGAGGCCATTACCCGTTCGCGAGAAATGATGAACGGCTACAAGTCCTTCCTGTTCATCATGGACCTGAGCTTCATTCTCTGGTTCATTCTGGGAGGCATCACGTTTGGCTTGGCCTTCCTGTTCGTCATGCCGTACTACGATTTGGCGCGGGCCAAGTTCTACAATCAACTGGTCTGGCGGCAAACGGAAAATCGGCCACATGTGATGGACGATGCCGACGCGAGTGATGATGAGGGTAGCGACGAATCTGACAGCGAGCTTTAAATAGATCAGACTGCAAAGGTCGGGGGATTTCTCGACTCACATCTTTCAAATATAAGTCTAAACAAAAGTGGCACGTTGAAATAATTTCGACGTGTCACTTTTTTGACAACTAACTTAATTTCATACCGCGAATGCAGTTGTCATACAACCATATTTTTAGGTTCTGACCATTGCCCGTTTCGTAAAAGGGGGCGAGTAAATTGTTGAAAGTTTCTAGCTGTTCTTCGTTAACGGTAATGATTCCGATACCAGCTGGAATGGCGATGTAATTGATGGTCAAAAAGGCTGTGCGTTTGTTGCCATCCCAATAGAATTGGTCGCGCATCATGACGAGTAATAGATTCAATAGACGTTCCGTTAGACTCTTACCTTGGTCTAAAACGCCTGAAACGCGTTCAGGAACCTTATCAATATCCGGAATCGCTGGGACGTAACTTGTGTCATCGAGCATGACGTTTCCTGTCCGGATATTTCCTGGATCTAGCGAGTCATCTTGTGCGGCAATTGCGTTGATATGGTTGCTAATTGCTAGCGAGTAGGGCACTTCATTAGCAATGACGAATTGCCAGGCACGTTTCAAATTAACGATGGTGATGATTTCGTCAGTTGGTATTCCCGACACGCCTAGGCCATCAACAATGGTCTGCGTTTGATCCAAGGTTGCCTGAACATTTTCTAGTTTTGAAGTCGCGTAGACTAAGTTAACTAAATTCTTTTTAGCAAAAAATCGGGCGGACTTTTCGGTCATTTGAAACTTGTTATCATATGACATTTTGATACCCCCTGGGAGACTTATGGATTGCCCTTATTCCGCTTATTTTAAGAACTATTCAAAGCGCTTATCAGCATCATTAGAAATACCGGGTAACCTTAGTTCGGTTAAGATCACTCCCGATACCCATTCCGAATCGCCCGGCACAGGTAATAGATACCGACAATCAGGAAAATATACACGAGAAGCATGCGCAGTAAGACAAACGGTGTCTCAAAGAGCAGGGCCTTCCAGAACGACTCTCCCTGCATTTGCCACAGACCTGGTGTGAAGTACCAAGTTTTGACATCGACGATATTTACATTTTCCACTCCCTTGATGTAGAAAAAGTATATGAGAAAGACTACACCGTAGATGGCACTGAACCGACTGAATCGCCGGCGACATCTGACCTTGGAGCGCTCATCTGAAAAGATGTCATTGGCCGATGCGGCACTCTTCTGTTGAAAGTACTGAATGCCCCCATGCCGACTGCCAGCGGTGAGCTGCCAACCGCTGTCGCTGAAGAGTTGGCGATAGTTTTGATAGTTGCGTCGACTCATGCCTTTGTCGCGAAAGTCCAAGCGCGTATACGGGTTGAACTGATCGTTGGCTGTCAGGGCCTCAAAGGTATAGCGGTGCAAGAACGGATTCACCGCGGTCAAACGGTAGCCAGTCTCCTGAACCGCATTGATCCAGTCCTCTTCTTCGTTAAGATCCAAAAACACGTGAAATCTTTTCATGTCCTTTTTCCTCCTAATAGCCGAATTCTTCGGCAAGCTTCCCCAAGCTCCGTAGTCGTTGTGTTTCTAATTTTAAAATTGATTTCCCAGTATCAGTGATCAAATACACGCGTCGCCGCTTATCATTGCTAGGAACCTCCTTGATCCACTTCAGTTTCAGCAAGTTCTCCGTAGCCCCGTACATGGTGCCCGCGGCGATCTTGACGGTGCCTTCGCTGAGTCGCTCGATCTCCTGAATGGCACCGTAGCCGTGGAGTGGTTGCGTGAGTGCCAGCAGGATGTAGTAAGTTGTTTCGGTTAGCGGTAAATGCTTATTTCGCGCCATGTGCCTTCTCCTAACTTGATCTGCAAAATACACAGTCAAACTATATACAGTTCAACTATACATAGCATAACTGTATAGTCTAACTTTTTCAAGTCATAATTTTGGTGGCAACGGTGATGGCATTGTTACGTGTCAACCCATAAGCATGGTGTCTTTGTAGCGGACCGGTGTCCTAACGAAAAACGATTGTAGCCACAGGTGAAATTTAAATCTAGGGGTTGCCAAATCAAGTGTACTAGGTATAATAGTACACACGGGACACGTAGCCAAACACCAAGGGGTGAGGAACAATGCAAGCAAATGATTCTAGTCTGCCGTATTACGAGCAGCTGGTCCTGCAGGTTAAACAACAAATCGTGCAGGGTATCTTGCAGCCGGGGGACCGATTACCGTCCGTCAGAGACATGGCGCGACAGGTACAGTTGAACCCGAACACGGTCAGTAAGGCCTACAAGCAACTGGAGACGCAACACGTGATCACCACGGTTCACGGTAAGGGCACGTATGTCCGCGAAACGGCCGAATATGGTGATAGCGCCCAGGTCGTTGCCAGCAAAAAACAACTTTTAACATTATTGACGGAGATTCGCTACCTCGGCGTACCGGTAGAAGAGGTCGTCGGGTGGATCAGAGCGGCATATGAGGGGGCAGAGTAGTGACATTACAAGTAACGCAGTTAAGCAAACAGATCAATGGCCGGCCAATTGTTGAAGACATCAGTTTTCAGTGGACGCCAGGTGAAATTATTGGGCTAGTTGGCCGAAATGGTGTTGGGAAAACGACCCTGTTTCGGACCATGATCAACCAGTACGTTGCGGATGCCGGCAAGGTGACCGTGGATGATCACGATATCGTGACCACGCCGGAAGAGCAACGGCAGGTTTTCTTCTTGGACGTCCAGTATAATTTCTTAGATAACTACCGGTTGTGGGAGTTACCCGATTTTTACGGTGACGTTTACCCACAATTTGATCAGCAACGTTATCTGGCGCTGTTGACTCAGTTCAAATTAGATAGGAATAGCCAGTATCGGCGACTGTCCAAGGGGATGCGGGCGTTGACCAATATGATTTTGGCCTTAACGTCTAATGCCACGTACATTATTCTGGACGAACCATTCGATGGTTTAGATGTTATCGTACGGGAAAATATTGCGACCATGATCATTGATGAAATTGCCGACCAGAAAAAGGGGTTCTTGATTTCATCGCATGATTTAAACGAACTCGACGGGCTCAGTGACCGAGTGCTCCTATTGAAGGATAGCCATTTGGTACATGATTACAATCTGGAGGATGTCCGGGCTAAGGCCAAGAAGCTCCAGTTAGTCTTCAAGGATAAGCAGATTCCGGCTGTGCTAAAGGATCACAGTAAGTTGATTCGGGTGTCTGGACGGGTCTTGGTCGTCGTGATCACGGATTATACACCAGCAATTGACCAACAGTTGAAGGCCTTGCAGCCAGTCTTGTTTGAAGAATTACCGTTAACGTTGGAAGACCTGTTCCGCGCCAATTTGGCACACGACACGGGTTACCAACTGATGAAGTAGGGGGAATTAAGATGCACAATCAATTAGATCGACTCATTTGGCGGCGGCATCGGCGACTATTCTTGGTCGCTGGTGGGTTAGCGCTATTGGGATGCTTCATGAGTACAATTCTTTCGTTGCATGGTCTGCCACACAGTGCAACCCAACTGGTAGACGGCAACATTCAAAATTGGAACGTGTACATGGGCGCTTATTTCTCGGGCTTTCCCGGTTGGATCGTTGCTGTTTACTGGCTAGCTGGTCTCCTAATCATGAATCAAGATTTGAAGGATAACTTTAACCAATTTCTGTTCACCAGTGGCTTTTCTCGTCGACGGGTCTACTGGTCAAAAATTAAGATTGCAATGGCGGCGTTGTTCGTGATTGCCGTGTTGACGATTGCCTTAGAGTACGGAATGCTGTGGGTGATGAAGCCGGCTGGAGTTGGCTTTCATTTAGCATGGCCGGGCGTCTTGACTTCATGGATTGTGGGCCTATTATCCTCAATTGGGATGTTTTCACTGACCTGGTTTGCGGCTTTGATCGTCGGTCAGACTGGGGCGTTGATGGTCACAATTGTCGGCTTTACTCTTTCTTTAGTTGGTTCTTCCACAATTAGTGTTAATATCTTAAGAGAGAGTGGCGTGGCCCTGAACGCGGAACAGCAGGCGTGGCTCATGGGGGTAAGTTTTCTCGTGGCTGCGATCATCCTGTTCGTGTGGGGTGCCGCTCTGTATAACCATCTGTCACTGGAACATAACGGGGAGTACTTACTCTTCCCGAAATTAAAGGTGCCAGTATACATCGTTTTCGTCGTTTACGTGACTTCACTCAGTGTGTGGGGTACGGACGGCTGGTCATTGGTATTTTGGTTCCTAGCGTCCGCCATCTTCGGTTATTGCTGGTTATGGCGGCCACGGCTTGGCGAAATGTTTCATCAATGGCGTTCGCGTAGAGGCTAGAGAGTAGGTTTCAGAATTGATTTATTTTGGCGGCCAAACGGCTTGGGGAAGTGCAGTCGTTGCCAAGGGGAGCAAGTCAGCGTTGGGGAATGCTGACTTGAAATAAAAAACACCCACCACGGATTTTTTCTGTGGTGAGTGTTTTTTTGCGGGATTGATGTCTCTGGGTCGCACTACGGCTGCCAGGGATTCTGGCTTAGTAGAAAACCAATTTTGGAGACTCGTGTTTTTCGAGGCTTCAAATTGTGTTTGCACTGTTTCCAGCCCATATCTGCCAGCCGGTAAGGCGAAGGACAGAGCCGTAGCGTGGCCAGTTTCACCTACCGTAAGACTTGATCCATCGACTTTCCCTTAGCCAGTTCGTCGACGAGCTTGTCGAGGTAGCGAATCTGTTGCATGAGTGGATCGGCGATGTCTTCGACGCGGACGCCGCAGATGACACCGGTGATGAGGTGGGCATTGGGGTTGAGCCGTGGTGCGGCCGCGAAGAATGTTTTAATGGTGACTTGTTGTTCGAGTTGGCGTTGTAGGGCAGGCGCATCGTAACCCGTTAACCAGGTGATGACTTGGTCGAGTTCGGCAGTAGTGCGATTCTTTTTTGCCAATTTTTGCTGATAGAGTGGATAGATCTTAGCAAACGACATTTTAAAAATTCGCGGTTCGGTCATGATGCGAGCTCCCTTCTAAGTGCGGTGCAGATACCAACTGTAGAGATCTTGGGCGGCAGTGACGGGAACGTAGCGTAGTTCAATGGCTTGGTTGTGATTGCCATGGCGCACGTTAACGGTTAAGTGTGCGAGCTGCGTCTTCTTCATCCAAATGGATTGCTGGAAATTCATGGATTGAATTTTATCGGCGGGAACGTAGTAGACCTCCCGCGTCCAAAAGTGGCCAGTCTGTAAGGCTAACAGGTTGGACGAAATCAGTGCTCCCGCCGTATTACGACCGGCAAAACGGCCCTGAAGAACGGCGATAATGACCAGCAGGAGACTAATACAACTCAGATGGGGCCAGAGCCAGGCAATAATGACGGCTGGCAGAGCCACGAATAAAACGGCGTTGCGGATGAGATACCAGTTGCGGGGAACGCGCAGGGCGGTCAGGTCCGGCACAGTCTGCGGTAGCCAGTCAACGAACGGCGTCATGGTCTGATAAACGGCCTGATTGGCGATTACCGGCATGATGACCAAATCGTTGTCATCGTCGTCGCTGGCGGCTTTGGAGGCGATCAGAACTTGAACCGTTTGCAGGTGCAGCCATTGCCGCAAAATATTTTGTTTGATCCGAATGGCCTGAATCCGTGCGATGGGAGCCGTGATGGTGTTGCGTTGAAAGAGCCCCTTGGCGGCCTTGAGTTGGTCGGGTTCGCGGTCGAGTTCGAAGTGATAGTAGCGCGTTAAGGTCCAGAGAAAGGCCCCCAGCCAAGCGACGATGATCACCAAGACGATACCGCCAATGAGCATGACCAACGCCATGTGACTGGCATCATCGATCAGTGAATTGGTAAATGATTTAGGGAGCTTATTGTATAGCCCCAGGAGAACTAGTAGAAATGGAATAAAAATGAGTGATGTCAGACCAAACTTGATTAAGTCCGTCGAGTTGATTCGATAGTGGGCCAGGACGGGGGTGTCGGTTGGGACAGGAATCGCGGCCGCGTCCGGTGTGGCTACCTCGTCCGCTGCGGTTGGCGTTGTGGTAGGTGCGGTGTGCCGGTAATGATCAATGGCATCAGCCACGTCGGTGGGAACCGCGGCTAACCGGGCTTCCGGAGCGTTGTCGTCGTGACTAGCGGTCTCAATCAGCACTTCTTCTAGTTTGAATGGGCGAAGGTAAAACCACTGTTTACGCTGCACCGTTTGGATGCGCGAGTAGGGGATGTGTTCGTGGTGCCGGACGAAGATGCCGGAGTGAATGATCACGGCGTCGGGGGTCACGGCGTAGGACAGTGTGAGCCACTTTAGCGTAGGCCAGATCAGGAAGACTAGTAGCATTAAGGCTAATGTGCCCCAGAACCAGATGGAGTTAATGTGACGCCATTGGGATAATAACAAAATAAATAAAAACCAGTAGTCCTTGAAACTTTTCGCGATGTGCTGAAGGAGGCCCAGAGGATGGGTTCGTTTAGGCGTTGTCATGGCGCGCCTCCCGAGCTAACCGCATGATCTGTTCACGGAATTGCTCGGCCTCGGGCAGCTCAAGGCCTTCAATGCTATGGCTGGTAGCGGCGGTCGCCACGGTGACCTTCGTCAATTTTTGCCACTGCAACAGGGGACCGGCGTTGAGCGTGACGTTTTGGACCCGGGCAATCGGAATGGCGACCCGCTTTTGAAAAATAAAGCCGGCTTGCATTTCAACCGCCAAGTCGGAAATCTGATAGCGCGTAAATTGGTAGCGGTAGGGGATCAAGGCGACCTCAACGATGGGTTCCACGATGGTTAAAACGAGACTGGCAATGGGAATCCAGACGGCCCAATTCCAGTAAAGGTAGGTAAGTTGAAGTAGCCCGGTGATGACGATCAATGCCAGCAGACTCCCCAGGGCGCTGTACCCCCAGATGCGCTTGATGCGGGGTGGCAGATGATGCGTGGTTGGTTGCATAGTGTGCAAACTCCTCTCCTTGATAATCTAAGTGTAGCAATCACCCGGCATATTGACAACCGACAGGGGTAAACGAATATGTGTTTCTTGTCGCTGGCGGTTGGCAGGGACTTCACCCGGTGGGACCCGCCTGAATCCTGCGGGGCGGTCTTCAGACTCAGCTTTGGCGTCCGTGTCCTAAGGCCGAGAAAGACGCTCGGGCGGGGTTGCGTCCCCGCCAACCGCCTGCTCCGGCGACATTGGGGTATGCCTGTAGTTGGTGGAAAATTGGCTTTGAATTTTCAGTTTGTGATTATCGGAGATTTTGCCGGCTTAGATTGGCTTTGTCCGTGGCAAGAGTTGATTAGGATATCCGGATTTAAATTGGGATGATAGTAGTTTGGGGATGACCATTGGGACGCGTGATAGCACCGGATAACTCTGAACTAATTACTGCCAAATCACCATCGTTTCTCAAGCAATAACAAATCTTCACCTGGCTGACGGAGCGGTTAATTTATTACCAAACTTATCTCCAATTATTATCAGAAAAATTTTAGGGCACGGCAGGCGGGGCGTCAAACGGTTAACTCACCTTTCAAAGCGTCGATGAGTGATTGACGGATTTTGACGCACCCCGTATAATACCTAACAACAACCAAATAGTCCTTTTAACTTAGTCCCGTGAGGCTAGGAATGGTCCGGTAGAATTCGCTGTCTTTAAATGTGAGCTAGCGGCCTGACTCCTTGCGGGATCGGCCGCTTTTTTCATGGCCGGATGGTTGAAATCGATACTCATGGAGGAGTTTATACATGGCACAGATTTACGTTGCAAGTCCGTTCTTTAGTCCCGAACAGGTCGACCGGGTGAAACGCCTGGAGGCCGCCTTAGAAGCTAACCCAACGGTGAAGGATTTCTACTCACCACGGTTGCACCAAGACGCTGCCAACGAGCAGTTCACCAAGCCATGGGCGACGGAGATCTTCCATCGTGACATGGACCAAATCGCAGCTGCGGACGTTATCGTCACGGTCATCGATTTCGAAGCGAAGAACCTAGATTCCGGGACAGCATACGAACTGGGCGTTGCCACGATGAGCAACAAACCAATCCTGGCCCTGCAGGAGAAGGATGAAGCCGTCAACTTGATGATTACCGAGAGCATGCACTGGTACACCAAGCACGTTGACGATTTCAAGACGTACGATTTCAACACGCTAACTACTGGCGAGTTTGTTGGGGAAATTCTGTAAGTCGTGGGTTAACTAAAGGGAAAGGTGAGAATCGATGGCACAAGAAGTGAAGGTTAGCAAGTCTGAGACGCCACAGCCGGCGCCACGGGAATTTGGCCGCGTCGAGTCGATTCCGCACAAGCACCGGCGAATGTCCAAGTGGGATCTCTTTGCCACCTGGGTCGGTGCGAACGCGAACAACGGCACGTGGTACATTGGTGGGGTGATTGCGGCCTGCGGGTTTCTGACCGCGTCGACCACGCTGGTAATTGTCGGGCTAGTCTCATACGCGTTATTAGCGGTTGCCAGCTACATGGGCTACCAAACGGGGTTGCCAGCGATGGCGTTGACCCGGGCTTCATTTGGCTTGCGGGGGAGCTTCATTCCGTCGGTCATTAACGTAGTCCAGTTCATCGGTTGGGCGGCCGTCAACACATTTATCGCCGCCACATCGATCAGCTATATTTTTGGGGAATTATTTGGCTGGCCACTGTACGGTAAACCAGGTGGGACGTTTGGCTTGATCATCGGTATTTTGATTATGAGTGTTCTGCATTTATTGAGTATCTCGGTGGGGGAAAAGTCGGTCCAAATGATCGAACGGATTGGGATCGTCTTGGTCGTCATCTTTGTGATGTGGGAATCAATCGTGGTCTTTAAGACGGTCTCTTTCCATGACATCGTGACTTGGCAGCCACCGCACAACATGCGGATGTCTTCCGGGGTCGCGGCCGATACGTTAGCCGCCTTTAACTTGGCATGGGTCACGGCAGCGTCGGACTTCAGTCGCTTCACGGCGAAAAAGTCGGCAGCCACGACTTCCTCATTTCTGGGCGCGAACTTCGGGTTGTTCTGGTTTGCCTTCATCGGTCTGTTTGCCACGATTGGCACGGCGGTGTCGCTGAATCACTTTGACCCGAACAATTCCGACCCTAGTACCGTTGCCGCTAAATTAGGTCTGGGTGTGATTGCGTTACTGGTCATCGTTTTGACTAGTACCACGGCTAACGCGGTCAACCTGATGTCGGCCGGCTCGGCACTGACTAACATGACGCATCGGTTATCATTGCGCGTTAGCCTGTGGATCGTCACGATTGCCGCAACGTTAGTCACCTTCATTCCAGTTTATCTGGCAAGTTTCCTAGACGTTTTCGAAGCGTTCTTGGATGGTATCGGCATGTTCCTGGGTCCAGAAATCGCCATCTTCTTGGTGGATTACTTCTTCCTAAAGGGCAAGCAGTACCGCCTGAGCGAATTCACCAAGGTTCGCGGCGCTTACTGGTATGCGCACGGCATCAACTGGGTCGCCGTTGCTAGCTGGGTACTGGGTGTGGTAGCCTACTGGGCACTCAAACAGATTCCAGTGATTGCCACGACGATTGGAGCCACCTTTATTGCCATGGCAATTGCCGCCATTATCTACTGGATTGGCATGCGGTTGGTTCAACCTAGAGCAGAAAAGGCTTAAGGTAGCCGCCTTCGAATCGGCTAGATTGGTTTGCGACATGGGATGGCGTTAGTCTGGTGAAACTTGCTTTGTCTCATGGTCGTGACAGCTATCGATCAAATTAAAATTCAAAAAGCCTCATTCAAGATAACAACAAACTAAGAAAGCAGGTGCCGGGACCTTTGCCCAGCATCTGCTTTTTGCGTTGTGTATTGCATTGAAACTGAAACGACTTATTTTCACGTGATGATAGTTATGCTGTCATGCTGGGGGTGCTGACCATTTGAGAATGGTTGCCTGAAAACACAGTCAGAGCCGGCGTAGTCTCTGACAGCCGTAGTACGGGCCAGCTCACACAAGTCTACTTCAGCCAGTCCCGAATAGAAGGCCAGCTTTCATGATTGACGATGAGGCGGGGGGTGTCGTTGAGGTTGGTGTCATCCGTAACGATCCCCGAATTCAACGTTGCGACCCAGCTGAGATCCTGTTGGGACAGAAAGTGGCTGATGGCGGGAGTTCCACCACCGTACGGGTAGGCAAACGAGCTGGCCGTGACCCCAGTGTGGGTGCGAAGCTCGGTGAGCGAACGGGTGAAGTCACGTTCAAACTTGCCCGTGTAGTGGGGCTGAGTGAAGATGGGCTGGAACTTGGCGTTTAAATGGTGCAGGTCGTGAGTATGCAACCCGAGTGTCATCCGATCACCGGCCGTATCCTGGGCTTGCCGGATCTCCTGCCACGTGGCCATTTGACTGCCCTCCCGATATTCACCGGTGTTCCCAGTAATCACAAAAGCGGTAAAGGGCAGATCATACTTTTTCATGACGGGGATGGCGTTGTCGCTGACACTCCGGTCGATATCATCGAAGGTCAAGACCACGTATTTGCCCCGAATCGGTTGCTGGGAACGGACTAGTCGCGTCATTTCCTGACTGGTGATCACCTTGATGTGGTGGTCGTGGAGGTACTTCATCTGGGCGGCAAATTCACTAGCCGGGACGTTGAACTCGTGGAGCTGGGAGTTGGTAGATAGCTTCTGGGCAACCCGGGTGGGTAACGAATCGGCTAGGACGCGGTGGTAACAAAAAATCATAATCCCGTTTTTCAATTGGCGGTAGCGTGCCGGGAGCGCGTAACTGTCCTGTGTGTGATGTTGCTGACTGGCCTGCTGCTGATAGGTCCAGCCGAGACTGAAGACAACGGTGAGCAGCAGGCCAATTAGGAACCATTGGCGGCAGCGACGTGGGGTCATTTGTCGGCCTCCTTTCGAAGCTGATGCCACCGCCACCCGCAAAAGATGGGGATGACGATCAGTAGCCAGCCAATCAACATTAAAATGTGGCGCGCGGCGTGGGGCTGGAGGTTAAGCAACAGGTAAAGGCTGACCAGATCATCGCTATAGAGACCTAGTGAGAAACTGATATTGGCTACGACAATGAGACCAACGAAGAGCCAAAGGGTCACTAAAATGAGGCAACGAAGCCAGTGACTCCGGCGACTGGTCTGATGACGGATAACTGGATTGAATGGTGTATTTTTCATTTATATCCCCCGGTCTGGACTATGCCAAGTGCCTTTGCGTTGCGGACTAATAAAGTATGACGCGATGGCGGACAGGCAGCTGATCAAGTTGACCATCCAGTAATACAACACGTAGATGGGCACCAGTAGCAGTTCCGGTCCGGCCAACTTAGCGGTCAACTGTGAGGCGAGAAAGCCCACGGTAAATTGAATACCGCTCAGGACTAATAGAATTAGGAGTAAATTGCCGTCGAGTGAGAGTCCGTGTAAGAAGAGTAGCTTTAGGAAGTAGGCTAGCAAGCTAAACGCCGTCACAACGGCCCAGAGATTGCTCACAACGGTTTCTAGGAGTAGGAAGCGTTGCCCCCAAGGATTCTGGTAAAAGCCGTGCCAATTGGTGACCAAGACTTCAAGGCCACCGCGCGACCAACGTTGGCGTTGCGTGATCAGTCCCCGCAGACGTTCGGGAACCAGAATCCAGCAGACGGCCCGTGGTTCGTAGGCGACGCGCCAATGATGGCGGTATAAGCGCCAAGTAATATCGATGTCTTCGGTCATGACGGCGGGATTCCACCCACCAACCTCCAGTAGGGCCTCACGGCGAAAGGCAACGATGACGCCAGAGACTGTCGTAATACTGCCGGTCAAATAGGCCTGCGCCTTTTTGATCAGGTCGATCACACCGATATATTCCAAGAGTTGTAGCCGACCTAGTAGTGTCGAGCGGTTCCGCACAACGGGTTTGCCGGTAACTGCCCCATAGTCCGGTTGATCAAGTAACGTGGTCATTAGTTGGGTGACGGCGTCTGGGGCTAATAGACTGTCGGCGTCGATGGCAATGAGGTAATCGCCCTTGGCAACGCGCAGGCCTTGATTGAGCGCACTTGCCTTCCCCTGATTTACGGGCAAGGCGACTACCGTAATGGCCAGTTTGTCGGCCCAATGCGCTTGGAGTCGCTCCATCATGACCGGCGTATCGTCGGTGCTACAATCGTCGATCAAAATCACTTCATAGTGCTCATAATTTAGTCCGGCTAAAGATTGGACAGCCGAATCAAGAGTCTCCGTTTCGTTGTGTGCGGGGACTAGGATTGAAATAAATGGCTCAGTTTCGGTATTTAATAGTGTCCGGGGTTGCCGTTTTCGCAATAATCCCGAGAATAAACAGCCAACGACCCAGATAATGGAGACGAAGATGGGATACCCCACCACAAAGGCCGTAATTAGATTGTTAAACCACATAACTTATCGTTCTCCCCCAAAAATAAAACGTCAATAGCATAAACTAGCGTGGCCTTGAGCATAGCATGTCTGACATGACGAAGAAACCGGCTAGGGGAAACGTGGTAAATTCCTAAGCTTTAATAATTATATTTATAACAGCTTGCAATTCCCCGAGTGGGTTCGTGCAAGTATTTACGGGCACCGTGGTAGAATATAGGGGAAAAGTGAAGTGCGTCTAGCTTAGTTTGTAGTGGAACTGGGGCGTAACAGTATTGTCGATTATAGACTTCACTTTGGAGACTGCGTTGTACGATAACTGCTAAATATGCGGCGAACATAACGTGCAAGTATCAGCGACGAGCTAGGTTCAAACCAATTTAATTGTAGTTGTAAGCTGCCTCACCGGGCGGAATCCCTGTCAGCTTACGACGGAACAACACAACAAAATATGTAACAAGGAACATAGGAGGGTGAGCGAAATGATGCAACAGATGCCAATTTTACCGTTGATCGATCGGTTGACTGAGGGGCAGAGTGTGACCCTCTCAACGGAAGACGGCCAAGATGTTCGTATTTCACCAGAAGTGGTTGCGGGCAAATTAACGGGCAACTTCGTTAGTACAATTTTGCCGGGAATTCGCTATGACGATCCCCGGATCATTTTAAAGGAAACGTTGGCAGAATTCGATGCGCAGGGTGTGACCATAACTAGTATCGACTAAGCGTGCCGTTACAGCAGCGAACCCCTGGGTTATTGGCGAGAAGCCAAGGCTCAGGGGTTCTCGCTATTTAAAAGGGGGGAGTGAGGGATCGTGAAAATTGATTTTGCTATGTTAACGCCCAAAGACGTTCTGAAGGTGCGGCTGATGACGTTTATCAACGATCACGGTGGTCAGTTTAATTTGGCCGAATTTGCAGCGGAAGCGACCGTCAGTTATTCACGCGCCTATCACGTTTTATTGGGGTTACGGACGGATTTACAGCAGTTGGGGACCACTAGTCTGACTAAGGACAGATTGGTGACGACTGTGACCATTGATCAGTATCGTCACTGGCTGTACGTGAACAGTATCCCATATCAGGTGATGGTGGCGACGTTGAAGAAAAGTTACCAGCAGACCAGCGAATTTTGTGCGGAACATGAGATCAGTTTGTCAACATTCAACCGGCGTTTACGCGCCATGAAGGTTCAGTTAGGACAGTACAATCTGCAGTTGGTGGCGAATCCGCTGCGAGTAACGGGAAACGAAACGCTGATTCAACTGCTTTACTTTATGCTTTTTAGCACGACGTTAACCACGCCAGACGAGTTGCCCGAGTTGCCGCAACGCTTACGGGGTCTGCACCAAGCAATGCTTAAGACGTATGCAAATGATAAGTTGTATCAAGATTCGGTCAGTCTGCAAGAACGAAAGGACCTGCTGATCAGATTGGCGCTCTTACGGCTGGACCAAGGCTATCGGTATGCGCCATTACGCTTCCCGTTGGCCCACTTGACGGATCTGCGGGCACTGGCAGGGCAAATGGCGGCACTGGGTGACACGCCGCAACAGGCACTCAGCGAGTTGGCGACGTTGGATTATTTGCTGACGAGTTCGCCGTATTTCGTGCGGGCCTTGCAGCCAGCGGGGATGCAACGACTCTACGTGGGCTTGAAGCAACGCGTGGGTGAGTATACGCTAGCCCCCGGTGTGGTCGAGTTACAGGATTACGCGACGGGGAAAAATTGGTTCGCCAACTGGTTGTTTGCGTTGTGTCAATTCATGTTGTTGTTCCGCGTCGATCCCTTACTCCGGCCAGAAATTACGTCGCTCTACCAGCCCACGGCCGCCTCGACAGCCCCAGCGTTAGCGATTGCCCAGAGCATGAGTCGCCTGTACCCGGGAAAGATTGGTGCGGCGGACCTCCGCCTTGTTCAGAAGTATTTGAGCAAGTATACGAACGGTTTAACGTTGACGGCAGCCAGAGTTGAAATCCTCGTGACCTACGACATGATGGGGGTCACGACGGATATCTTTAACCGTCTGCTCAGTGGCATCGTGCACCTCAGCCTATTGACAGATCAAACGGTCATCGATGCCCAACACCGGTCGAACTATTTAGTCCTATATGGAACGGATGCACTGGCCTTACAGTTTGCCAAGGAAAATCAATTGGAAGTCTTCCACTGGATCAAGGAAATCGACTACGGCGAGAACATCGATCGGCTGATCAAGACGCTACGGCACCACGAACTCTCGCTGTTTGCGCTGGACTTTAATAATAAGTTGCAGAAGACGGAAGAGTAAGGGGACGGGTGAAGTTATTTTGTGGCAGCATCATCACAAAAAAGCCAAGCTGGAGGCTAATTGACGTTTGCGGTAGAATAAAAGCAAAACGTAGCGGGAGGTGGCGCCCATGACGCCAGCAGCATTTAGTACGGGCCGGGTTCAGGTCAATAAGACCATTGCGGAGCTTCGCCAGTTAGGCAAGCAGGCACGGGCGAAGGTTCCCTATGAGGTCTTGGGAACCTATCAACCGGTTAAACGCAATAGTAATCACATGATGGACAAGATTCGTAAGTTACTGATTCCAGAACTTTTGCCGGAGCGCACGCAGCGAATGGGAGCTTCGGCTTTTTCATTTTTCCGAGGAACGGCTGAGTTAATGGAAGCAGATCTGAATCAGCAACCAAGCTCGACCATCAGTACCTTTATCTGTGGTGACGCACACATTGGGAACTTCGGGTTTTACGCGTCGGCTGAACGACGACTCCTATTTGACCTGAACGACTTCGATGAAGCGGGGATCAATCCCTGGGAGTGGGACCTCAAACGCCTGCTGGTCAGTGTGTTGTTGGCGGGCCAGGCGAACGGGTTTAAGGAAAAGAAACTCAGACAACTGCTCCCCAAGGTTGCCGAGAGTTACCGTAAGAGCATCAAGCAGATGTTTGAACAGACGACCCTCTCACGGTTTTACCCATTAAATGAGGTTAGCAAACTGGTGACCGCGAGTGCGTTGGACGAGGACAGCTCGAACTTATTGACGGCAATCGTCAATCGCGCTAATAAACGAGACTCCGAACAGGTCGTGCGGAAATTTACGACGCTCGATGTGCGAGGCAACTTATGCTTTCGCGAGAATGCGCCGCGAACGACCCACGTGGATGATGACTTCACCAGCAATGTCGACGCCTACTTTGCGGCTTACCGACAGACGGTGCGGCCAGACGTCAATCTGCTCTTATCGCAGTACCATATCACGGATGTCGTTCGCCACAGTGTCGGCGTTGGGAGTTTTGGCTCGCGGTGTTATCTGATCTTACTGACCAGTATCGATGGGTCACATCTGGTCTTGCAGGTGAAGGAAGCCCTCCCGACTAGGCGGCAAGGTAGCCAGTTGGCAACGGATGTCACGGTGGCCTTGGAACAGACGGAAGGGCAACGAATCGTTGATTGTCAAAAGATTCTGCAGTCTTCATCCGACCCATTCTTGGGATACTTTGCGGGACGCAAGCAGAGTTTTTACGTGCGGCAGTTCCGGGACATGAAGGAGTCAATTGACCTGACACAACTTGACTGGGACCAGTTTAAAACGTACGCGCAGACCTGTGCGTGGACCTTGGCGATTGCCCACTGTCAAAGTCCAACGGCCGCAATGATTCGTGGTTATATTGGAAGCAATAAGGAGTTTGATGTGGCTATTGCGAGCTTTGCTTGGGCGTATGCGGAACAGGTTCAAAAGGACTACGCGGCCTTCGTGGCCTACCGTTTGGCCTAAGGTGTCACCCCTCAGTGTTGAGGGCTCGTGGTATAATGTAAGCGGATACATTATTGACTGAAGATTGAAAGATGGAATACCTGTCTCGTCCCAGTAGCGGTAAGAATTTGTACTATTAAGTTAGTGTAAAGTTGCCGCACTACGGCTGACAGGGATTCTGCCCGCTGTGGGGATGATTCAGGCTGGAAAAACAGCTCGCTTTGAAGCCGAGAAGACAAAAGTTGCCCGTGTTGTAAGCTGGCTGACGAATCACCAGCTAACACTACCTCCACGGCTGGCTGCATCCCTGTCCTCCTCCGGCTCTGACTGTGCTTTACCACGACAACAGTTGGAAAACCTGGAGTTTTAGCGCTTTCGGTCCAATCGATAGTGACTGCTACAGTCATTATCTCCGTCGTCTACGCACACTGTGAAAGCCGAGAGGTCGGCAGATATGGGCTCAGGCGCGTCGTTCGCACTGTTCCAGCCTATATCTGCCGGCCGGTAAGGCGAAGGGAGCACCAACTTGCCTAGTTTTAGTCCCAACGTTATTGCTAAAACAGGTATTGTTGTACTTTTGAACTTTCAACCTTTAGTTATTAACACATGGGTAGTCGCCTACATTTTGGCGACTAGCTAGTGGGTCAATTTTTGTAGCCACTGTTGGCTTAGTCACTTAGGGAACGTTTGTTGATTGGAGTGAGGATGGATGGTCGAGCAAAGGCAATTACAGAAGTTAACCCAGATTTATACGATGGTGACGCGGTGCTACAATCAGCCGGTTGCGGGCCTCGCGCTAAATCTACCACAGTGTCAATTAATGAACGATGTTGCGGTGGAGCGGCTGTCGGTTGCTCAGGTTGCCAATCGTTTGGGGTTCTCGGCGACTCGGACATCGAATTTGGTCGTGGATCTGTGCAAGCGGGGGTACTTAAAGCAACACGTTGCACCCAACGACCGGCGTCGACGCTATTTGGCGTTAACGTCACTGGGACAGGCAAAATTGTTGTTGATACAGCAGCAATTGCCAGATGTTTTACATACGACGTTGGCAGAATTAGGGTCGGCGGCGGAATAAAGAAAACGGTAAGCACGGTCAAATTTCGTAGCTTACCGTTTTTTATTTGCGTCGGTCGATTTTTTTGTAAATGGAACGGGGTGTTTGCAAACGGAACTCGAGTTGTGAAGTGCCACCGAAAATAAATGTTGCGGTCACTAACGAGTTGCTGGGTAATATAAAATTTAAGTTAGGTCTGTCAAAAATAAAGCTTTACACGCCCATTCCTATCCGTATAATGGTGAGAAGCATAGAGAGAAAAGGAGTGGAAATTATGACCGACAACGTTTCAACGAAGACCAGTAAATTGACTGGTTACGCCAACGGCCCGTCATTAGAAGAAGTTAATGGTACCGTAGCTGTGCCGAAGGAAAAGGGGTTCCTCAAAAACTTGATTGCCTTTTCGGGGCCGGGTGCGCTGGTCGCCGTGGGGTACATGGATCCGGGTAACTGGGTAACATCGATCGGTGGGGGGGCCAAGTACGGCTACCTGCTGATGTCTGTTATCTTGATTTCGAGTTTAATCGCGATGTTGCTCCAATATATGGCGGCTAAACTGGGCATTGTGACGCAGATGGATTTGGCCCAAGCAACCCGGGCCCACACGACAAAACGTATCGGGGCGGTCCTGTGGATCGTGACCGAGTTAGCAATTATGGCGACCGATATTGCGGAAGTTATCGGGGGCGCGATTGCCCTACAACTGCTGTTCGGGGTGCCACTGATCTTGGGTGTTTCACTGACTGTTTTTGACGTGTTATTACTATTATTATTAACGAAGCTCGGTTTCCGGAAAATCGAAGCCATTGTGTTGTGTCTGATTACGGTGATCTTGGTGGTCTTCGCCTATGAAGTGATCATCGCGCAACCTAACATGGGAGCTGCGGTCGCTAACTTCATTCCCCGGACGGAGATCATGCATCCAGGTCAACTGACGATGGCGTTAGGAATCGTTGGGGCGACCGTGATGCCGCACAACCTGTACCTCCATTCGTCCATTTCGCAGACGCGGAAATTTGATCGTAGCGATCCGAAGGAAATGGCCCGGGCCGTGAAATTTACGACGTGGGATTCTAATATTCAGTTATTTGGTGCGTTTATCATCAACTGTCTCTTACTCCTGTTGGGGGCAGCGATGTTCTTCGGCAAGGATGCAAGTCAATTGGGAACGTTTGGTAACTTATATGCGGCACTGCAAGATAACCATTTAGCGGGTGCGGTGGCCTCACCAGTCTTATCGACGTTGTTTGCGGTCGCCTTGCTAGCTTCCGGTCAGAACTCGACGATTACAGGAACACTGACGGGTCAGGTCATTATGGAAGGTTTTGTGAACTTAAAGATGCCGTTGTGGGTTCGCCGGTTAGTGACACGACTGATTTCAGTGGTCCCCGTCATTGTCTGCACCGTCCTGTATGGTGGGAGCGAAGCGGCACTGGACAATTTGCTGGTTAACTCGCAGGTCTTCCTGTCGATTGCGTTGCCATTTTCCATGATTCCGCTGACCATCTTCACTTCATCTAAGAAAATCATGGGTGAGCGTTGGGTCAACAAACGCTGGATCACAGTCCTTGCCTGGGCATGTACGATTATTCTGACAATTCTAAACATTCAGATTATTTGGGGGAGTGTGACGGGATTGTTTTAGGCTCTACTTGAAGAAACTAAGTTAGTAGAGGTCAGGTGTCAGAGTTTTCACTTATTAGGTGGGTGCGCCGTGGCTGGATTGATGATGCAAATTAACTCAAGAGTCGAAAGATCACGCCATCTAGTGAAATTGTTTTTTCACGCCAGTACCCATCAGGTGACGGAACACGTATTGACATTTGACCGCTATCTGCGTATTATCGTTTCATAAGCGATGAATCAGTTCAGTAGTGGAAACGGCTCCGGTCAAGAGACCTGACGGCGCTGAGAGTCAGGACGCCCGTAACCACGAATTACGCTGAGGAGCGGCCGGTTTTCCGGCGGGTCATTCCGTTAATGATGACGAGAGGTTGTCTAAGTGACAACAACTTGGGTGGTAACGCGGAGTTTAATTCGTCCCTGATGGCAATAGCCATTGGGGACTTTTTTATTTGTTTGGTAATGAGTATAGGAGGAAAAGAAATGTCAATTATTGATGAGTTAAAATGGCGCGGTGCCGTCAATCAGCAAACTAATGAAGAGGGTCTGGGGAAGTTAGTTAACGAAAAGGCGGTCGGCCTGTACGCGGGGATCGACCCAACCGGAGACTCCATGCACATTGGTCATTTGATTCCATTTATGATTCTCAAGCGGTTCCAGTTGGCCGGACACAAGCCAGTTATTGTTATTGGTGGGGCAACGGGGTCGATTGGTGATCCATCTGGTAAGAAGGCAGAACGGGTCTTGCAATCCATGGACCAAGTTCGTCATAACCAAGATTGTTTAACGGCACAAATGGAAAACCTTTTTGGCCAGGACGGGTCATTCCGAATCGTCAACAACTATGACTGGTTATCTAAACTATCCCTGTTGGACTTCCTGCGGGATTATGGGAAGCTGTTTAACATCAATAACATGTTGAACAAGGAAGTTGTCGCTTCACGGTTGGAGGTTGGCATCTCGTTTACGGAATTCACGTACCAAATTCTCCAATCGATTGATTTCCTCCACTTGTACAAGGCAGAAGACGTTCAATTGCAAATCGGTGGGGCCGACCAATGGGGCAATATCACGGCCGGAATTGATTTGATCCACAAGCAAGAGGGGGCCGATGCTCGCGCCTATGGGTTGACGATTCCACTTCTATTGAAGGCTGACGGCACGAAGTTTGGGAAGTCTGAAGGTGGCAACATCTGGTTGGACCCTGAGAAGACGTCCCCATACGAGTTCTACCAATTCTGGATCAACACGGACGATCGCGATGTCGTGAAGTTCTTGAAATACTTTACGTTCTTAAGCCAGGATGAAATCCAGAAATTGGCCGATGCCGTAGCGGCTCACCCAGAAAAGCGGGAAGCCCAGACACGGTTGGCAGAAGAAGTGACGGAATTTGTTCACGGCCACGAAGCGGTTGTGGAAGCTCAACACATTACGAAGGCCCTGTTCTCCGGGGATGTTGCTGAGTTAACGGCTAGTGAAATCGAACAAGGTTTCAAGAAGATGCCAGCTGTGACGGTCAGTGCTGCCAAGAAGAACATCGTTGAATGGCTAGTGGATGACACCAAGATTGAATCTTCACGGCGTCAAGCGCGTGAGGACTTAACGAACGGTGCCATTCGGGTCAACGGTGAGAAGGTCACGGATACGGATGCTGAAATTGATCCGGCCAGCGCCTTTGAGGGTAAGTTTGTCATTATTCGCCGGGGGAAGAAGCGTTACTTCTTAGCCCGTGTTGAAGGTTAATTTTTAAAATAGGGAAGCCCGAACGATCGTTAGGATTGTTCGGGCTTTTTGCTGGTTAAAATAAAGACGAACGGTTATAATTAAAAAATCAGGAAACACACGGCCGTCAGGTAACTATTTTAATGTTTTCAACTATAAGATATGCCTTTGAAAAAAGATTCGTTTATTTTCATATTTTTAGTTGACGGTAGGGCTAGTGCTTGGTATAGTTATTTATGTTGTCACGGCGATTCACCAGCTAGACCAATTCGAAAGATTGAAATTGGTTGTTGACAGTTGTGATGATAAAATGTTATATTAATTGAGCTGTTGCATTTAAACAGCACATCAACGAGAAACGTTGTTAAATCAAACTTCTTGTTGACATCATATTCTTTAAATGGTATGATGATTAAGTTGTTTACGAGAGTAAATAACTTGGTAGACCTTTGAAAACTGAACATTGTTTCGACAAACCAA
>NZ_AZDP01000075.1 GCF_001435525.1 Levilactobacillus koreensis JCM 16448 | reverse complement strand
GGCTTGAGATGTAGGAACAGTCAAAACATTCTAGTCCTTTTATGAATGAATTGGGTATAATACTTACCAGTTTACTTTTGGCCGGTGCCGCCAGTCGTGTCCCGGCTATTTTGTATCGAGGAGAAATTTAACTTATGATCCCATCAATTCAGATTATTTATGCCAGTCATACTGGCCGCAACCAAGCCATTGCGGGCCACTTGCAGGCCCAACTGGCCGCCCGCGCGCAAACGGTGATTACCGAGATTTCGCAAGCTGATGCGTTTGACCTACCCAATGCCGATGCCGTGATTATTGCGTGCTACACCTATCATGACGGTGAGTTGCCCGATGAAGCGCAAGACTTCTTTGCCGACCTGCAAGACGTTGACCTGGAACGGACCAAGTTTGCCGTATTGGGGTCCAGTTCTAAACAACACCTGCACTTTGGTCGCGCTGTCGATTATTTAACCATGCAGTTAAATTCCAGTAACGGTGAACAGGTCGCCGATTCGGTCAAAATTGACCAGGATCCGGACGATGACGATTACCAACGCATCGACCAATTGGCGCAACAGGTATTAAAAAGTTTCGGAATTTAATAACGAGGTGACCACGACATGTATTTACGAAAAGCAAAAATCGAAGAATTAGACTTAGTTTGTGACATTATTGAAGATGGCAAGCAACAACTCGCCGATGCCGGTATCGATCAATGGCAAAATGAGTATCCCAACCGCAACGTCATCAAGGGTGATATTGAAGACGGCCGGGCAGTCATTTATAACAGTGACGACCACGAAACGTTAGGTGTAGCTGCCATCATCGAGTCGCCGGACCACGCGTACGACACCATGGACGGCGAATGGCTCTCGACCAGCGACAAGTACGTCACGGTTCACCGGGTGGCCATCTTCTCCCATCATCAGGGCAAGGGCTACGCGTCCAAACTCTTCCGTGACCTGTTCGACTACATCGCAGAAAACCATCCCGAAGCCGACAGCATTCGTATCGACACGCACCGGGACAATAAGAAGATGCAACACCTAATTGAGAAATTCGGTTTCCAAAAGGTCGGCGATTTGGTTGGTGTCTATCACCCAGCTGACGTTTGTTTTGTATATGAAAAGTTAGTCTAAAAAAGTTGACCAATGACCGTTGCCGGCGTAACGCTGGTAGCGGCCTTTTTGCTGCTTGGGTCAATTTGAATAAAACGGGGAACTGCTGCATAATTAAGAACAAGTTTAGCTATTTATGTGGATGGTCTTGCGCCTTACCGGTCGGAAAATATGGGCTGGAACGGTGCGAACACAACTTGAAGCCTCGAAAATCACGAGTCTTCAAGCTTGGTTTTCTGCTAAGCCGGTGGAAAACCACCACCAACAACTAAGCAGAACGACGCGCCTGAGCCCATATTTACCGACCTCTCGGCTTACATAGTGGGTTACCGATTGATAGTTAATATGTCAATGTTATTGCTGGCTAAGTAGAGTAAATTCTGTGGTTATTGAAAAGGGTCAATCATAGCAGTCGGATTTTCTGACAGCTGCGGCGTGAGAAACGCGATCTATTTTAGACTGTTCGGCCGCAAATTAGTTAAGTCGCGAAATCGGTCACGGGCATCGTTTCAGCAAAAAAAGATTGCGTTACGGTCTAGAACCAGATAAACTGGTTCTCATAAAGTTTTAATTTATGGCCTGTACGATTTGAAGCAATTTTTAGTCAGCCATTGTTTATCGATATTTCAAAAATATATTCAGTAGAATAGAAAGAAGGAATTAGATTGCAAAGAAAACTAAGCGCTCGCCAAATGCAAATGATTGCGTTGGGCGGTACGATCGGCGTTGGATTATTTATGGGGTCTGGTTCCACAATCAAGTGGACGGGACCTTCCGTCCTCATCGCGTACATCATTTCTGGTGTTTTCCTCTACTTAATTATGCGGGCCCTCGGGGAGATGCTTTACGTGCACCCCACGACCGGGTCATTTGCAACCTTTGCTTCCGAATACATGCATCCCGTTTTTGGCTACCTGACGGCCTGGAGTAATATCTTCCAGTTCATCGTGGTCGGGATGAGTGAAATGATTGCGTTGGGCGGATACTTCCGTTTCTGGTGGCCCAACCTGCCGGACTGGATACCGGGGTTAGTCGCCATCACCTTCCTGTGTGTGGCCAACCTGATCTCGGTTAAAATGTTCGGGGAACTCGAATTCTGGTTTGCCCTGATTAAAGTGGTTACAATCGTCTTAATGATCATCGCTGGGTTAGGCGTGATTCTCTTTGGTTTCGGGAACCACGGAAACGCGGTCGGTATCAGTAATCTTTGGACGCATGGCGGGTTCTTTACCGGTGGGGCCAAAGGGTTCATCTACGCGCTGGCCATTGTGCTCGCGTCGTATCAAGGAATCGAGTTGATTGGGGTCACGGCCGGTGAAGCCGAGAACCCGCAACACACATTGGTCACGGCGATTCGTTCGACGGTGGCCCGAATCTTGATTTTCTACGTCGGCGCCATCTTCGTGATTGTTTCCATTTACCCTTGGGACCAACTCAACCAGATCGGTTCACCGTTCGTGCAGACGTTTGCTAAGATTGGGATTACCGCAGCGGCTTCCATCATTAACTTCGTGGTCATCACGGCGGCCTTGTCCGGGTCGAACTCCGGGATCTACAGTGCCAGTCGGATGGCCTACACCTTAGCCGAAAAAAGTCAGTTGCCGAAAAAGGTAACGTTGCTCAACCGGCATGGGGTTCCGTTCTACTCGGTCATCGCGATTTCCATCGGAATCGGGATTGGGGTCGTCTTGAACGTGGTCTTACCGATGTACTTCAAGGACGCCAGCCAGATCTTTGTCATGGTGTACAGTTCCAGTGTGCTTCCAGGGATGGTGCCGTGGTTCGTGATTTTGATCAGTGAAATCGAGTTCCGCAAGCAAAATCCACAGCACATGGCGAACCACCCGTTCAAAATGCCATTCGCACCGTGGTCCAACTACATCACGCTGGTCTTTCTGGCCATCACGTTGATCTTCATGTTCTTGAACCCCGAAACGCGCATCTCCATTTTAGTTGGGGTCGTCTTCCTGATTATCATGACGCTTATTTACTTCAGAAAATATCACGCCCGTGAAACGGCAGAAAAATAAGGTGTTGGTCCTGCACAACTGATTTTGTCAGGGACTAATCGCCAACAAAGGGCCCCGTGGAAAACATCCGCGGGGCCCTTTGTGTGTGCGCCCGGCATGGGCGCTAACTAGGCGGTGAAAGTCCGCTGTGGAC
>NZ_AZDP01000014.1 GCF_001435525.1 Levilactobacillus koreensis JCM 16448 | reverse complement strand
CCCACAGCAGGCGGAATCCCTGGCAGCCGGAGTGCGGCAATTTCACACTATCTTAATGGTTCGAATCCTTGCTGATACTGGGGCGAGACAGGTATTTCATCTTTCAACCTTTAGTTGTAGCATAAAAAATAGCCACCAACCTAATGGTGACCATTTCTAATCCTTATTATGACGGTGCATCCGTTATCGTCCAGACCAGCGTCGACGAGTAGCTCCCTGGCACGATAGCTGCATTTGCCAGTTTCAATTTCAGTGAGGCGCCCGTCGTCGTTCCCAGTGAAGGTACCGACGAATCGTTAGCACTCGAAGCGACAACTTGCGCCTCACCCGACAACGGTAATAACTCTTCGCCATTGTCATAACTCAGAGTCGCTGCCAGGTTATGACTCCCATTGCTGAAAGGCGTCGTCTGCTGCAGGGTGATGCTCATTGCTGCCTTGTCCCGTCGATTATCCGTCACGGAGAGTAAATCGGCGCCGTCAACCACGTTTCCCGTGATCTCCTGATTGACGTTGTCATAGGTCAGCGTCCCAAAGTCTACCGCGTGGGCCGTGGCTTCTAGCTGGCCATCTATGAACCCCAGGGTAATGCCACCACTTTTGAAGATACCAAGATCCGCCCCACTGCTGTCATAGCCTTGAATCTCAACATCGGCAGTAAAGTTAAGATTTTTCGTCTCCATCGAATCGAATTTAAATGAAAAGGTATGCGTCTTCTCCGTTTCGAAATCAAGTCCACTGGCGACAATGTAGGTGTCACCATTAACACTCGCCACCGAGTAAGCCTGATTCTCACCATCGATGGTCAAATATGTGTTTTTAATGTTAGCTGGCACCTTCAACATAAGATCGCCATCATATAACTTAGAATTGACGTTATTTTCCGTGATCGTCCCAGAGATTTTAACGGTGTCACCACTCGTGATGTTTGTGACGGCATTGTCCGTGTTGCCAGCATTATCCGTCAGATTCTCCACACCAGTCTTAAACGTCACGTTAGGCGTCCGGTTAATGTTGACGTTTAACGTTGCCTTGTTAGTCGTGATCGTATCCGTCTTACTCCCCGTTCCCAAGGTTAGGACCGCGTAGTACTTTTCTTTATCATTTTTCGCAGTCGTCACGGGCGTCGTATAACTACGACTGGTGCCATTCGCCACAACGGTATCGTTCCCGGCAGTATCGATTTTATGCCAAACGACTGACGTTGGGTCTGCGTCAAAATTCCCCAAAATATTAAAGGTGGCAGTCTTTCCCTCATCGACAGTCTGGTCATCGATCCCCCCACCGATTTCGATAACGGTCTGCCCGCTAACGGTTGAGCCGTCATCGTTGGTCATGGTTCCTATGACGGTAACCTTACCCGATTTGCCATCGGTATTCGCCGTGACGACCCCGGTAGTACTGTCGATAGTCGCTAGACTCGTGTTGTCAATGCTCCACGTGACGTGGCCGGTCGCATTAACCGGTGTCGGCGTGGCATCAACTGTCGTGGTCGTGGCCGCGGACTGGTTGTTATACAGATAGTTGCTGTCCGCAGTCACGTCAAGTTTCGTTGCCGGAATTGGCGACGGAACGGCGGTCACAGCAGCGACGCGTGAGTAATACGTGGTCGTCCCTAATATTGGCGGTATTAGCCCCGAATAGTACTGAAAGGATTGCTGATAGTAAGTCGTCCCAACCGTGGTGGGCGTTACGGTCAGATTGGCCTTGATCCCCGCGTTCACCGTCGTCCAGGTGGCCCCTTTGTCAGTCGAGGTGTACCACTGAAAGTAATCGTTTGCAAATACGTTTATGGCGTCCAGAACCGTGTGCCCGGTTGCTGTTGTCAGCGTCGTCGGCTTGTTCACGACAACGTATTGGTCCTCCGGCTGCAGGCTAAATCCCGTATTCATGTAAAAACCTAAGACACTGGTGGCATTGGCACTGGGCTTACCCTTTCCGGGAATGGTGGTCGTGGTGGCTGCATGGACGACCTGAGTCCCACCCAATCCAAGCGTCATTACCGTTAACATTATTGCCAAGAGTCCCTGCCATTTCTTATTTATCATCGTCCAACCTTCCCTTCCCACAGGCCGTGATGCCCTAGCGACTTTATTGAGGTGGTCATCTATTGACTATCCTGAAAGGATGCAACGGGTGGCCTCAATCATTTACTTATCGGTTCTATTAGCGTTAGTTCTATTTTATACTATGATTTTTATACTAACTATTTAGTCATTGATTTACCTACACACTACCTTATAAAGACTATTAAGATGGTATCTACTATGTTTATCAGCTTCAGACGCGCTCATATTATCAAACGTTACATATTCTAATATTTGTCTGGTTATATTATACTTATATTTACACCTGAATACCATTAAAAAGGTAAATTATCTTTGCCAACCATTACTTATGCCATCATTAATCGGACAAAAAATAAGACACGAAACCGATCCTTGGTTTCGTGTCTTATTTTTAATTCACATTCTTCTGGTGGGAATGGTCAACGCCAGAACGAAGATCCCAGTTTTCCTTTGACCTTCTCTAAATCACGGACTACGTAGCGATTGAAATCAATCTCGCTAGTTAAATTTATCCCGATTTGTCGCAAAAAACTCCGCGTACACCTGGACTTCCGGCAACTCATACCAGCGTTTCGTTATGACCGGCACCGTGTCCAGGTCATAGATCTTAGCACCCTTCAGCGCCAACAAAAATGGTGAATGGGTCGCAATGATAAACTGGCAACCAAAGAACCGCGCACTGTCCGCTAATAGCCGGACCAACTCCTGCTGTCGCGCGGGTGACAGCGAGTTCTCGGGTTCATCGAGTAGATAGAGCTGATTGTCTTGGATCCACTGGGCGAAAAACTGCATGGCACTTTCCCCATTGGACCGCTCCGTGACGTTTTTCTGGAGGTGCTCCCGCGTGTAGCGCGATTGCGTCTTGCGCCGGGCCTCCAGTGTCTTTCGCAACTCATCATAATCATCCAGGTTGCGGTAGTGAAAGTCGCCGAATTTGTGATCTAGATAGTCCTTAAAAATGTCCTCCCGTTTGTCGTCGATGCCTTGATTCAGCGCGCGCAGGTTCAACATGTGATTGAAGACCTCGTCACTGGTCATGATGGCTGACTTTTCTGGTAACGGCACGTGCATCGTATAGTCGCAGAGCGTCAGGTAGTCTTCAAAAAAACTCGATCGATTATATAACGTCCCCCGCGTTAAGCCGAGCTTCTCAGCAATGATGTTGAGCAGACTCGACTTGCCAGACCCGTTGTCCCCGTACAAAATGGTCACTGGCTCAAACTGTAGCGTTGGCACCTGCTTATCTGGAAACAGCTGAAAGGGGTAGTAGTCCGAAAACGCCCGACTCTTCTGCTTCAGGAAGAAGTCCCACTCATCATTTTCACTTGCTAAGGTAAAGTCCTCTAAATAGAGCATCCGCCATCCTCCTCTGGGCCTTTACCTCTATGGTACCAGACTGGTAACGGCAGCACCACGCTAAGGCGACCTCAGCCAACGCAAAAAATCCGACAGCTACATCAGTGTCGGCAAATTTATTCTCTCTCTAATTCTCACGACGCGGCGGCTGATGCGCGCGTCTCCTATACTACGCTGAGTATGTATCCTCCGGTAGCCGTAACAATTGCGGCCGACTGAAATAATAGCCTTGCTTGAGACGAATCCCCAAACGTTTGCTCAACCGGTTATCGGCTTGATCTTCGATGCCTTCCAGAACCATTCGCAAGCCGTATTCGGCACTGATGGCTCGCCAAAAACGAATCTTCTGCTGAATGTTCGGGTCCTTGAATTGCTGGTTAAAGTTCTGCAGGGCAAACTTAATTTCAGAAGCCAATGGCAGCAGTTCTTCAATCTCCCAGAAGTAGTTGTCCCCCGTCCCAACATCATCAAGCGATAATTCCATGCCACGGTCTAAAAAGGACTGTAGCTGTGGAATCAGGTCGTGGGTCTGGTACTCCTGCGGGCCATCGTCTTCGGTCAGTTCAACCACTAATTTTGTCGGATACAGTTGCTCCTGACTCTTAATGATCGCATTAGCGATTGAGGTCGTCATCAACTGCTCGCGGCTGACGTTGACCGAACAGTACCGGACCTTGAGCGACAAAACGCGCGTCGTTTCAACCAGCAGGTCGGCCGTAATCTGGGGATCAATGTCCACAAAAGATTTAGGCAGACGCCACCCTTCCGGCGTTAACTGCTTCATTAAAAGTTCGTAGCCGAAGACCGTCTTGGTGGCGGTATCAATTTGCGGCTGAACAAAAAAACGATAAACTGGTGTCAATAAGCGTTCCCCCTTAACTATTAAGTAATAAATTATCTTTAAGCGTAGTACACTATACTAGGTTAATTAATGACAGAAAGAAATACTCAATTTCGCGAAAGTGACCCCCTAAACAGTTTAACCCGCGATTTCTTTGTAAAATATATGCTATACTAAGTTAACTAATAGCAGAAAGAAATGATTAACCTATGAAAGTCGTCGTTATTGGCTGCACCCATGCGGGGATTGCCGCCGTCAAAGAAATATTGACCTACTACCCCGACGCAGACATTACCGTCTATGAGCGCCAGTCTGAAATTTCATATTTATCTTGCGCTTCTTACTTACAACTTGAAGGCACAATTACAACCATTGAAGATGCCCGTTACGCCGACCCCGAGGACTTTGTGAAGCAGGGCGTGCACATGAAGGTCAACCACGACGTTGTGCGCGTTGATGCTAAGGCCCACACGTTGCTGGTCCAAGATTTATTGACGAAGAAGCTAACGAATACAACCTATGACAAATTAATTATGGCCACCGGCTCGATCACGGCAATTCCGGCCATCCCCGGCATTGAAAACGCCAAGGTCCAACTATGTAAAACGTATGACCAGGCCCATGATCTGTGCGACTACGCCCCAGATTCCAAGCGCATCGCCATTATTGGTGGCGGCTACGTGGGGGTCGAGTTGGCCTCAGGTTACGTGACTTCGGGCCACGAGGTACTCCTGATTCAACGCCCAAGCAACCTATTAAACGCGTACGTTGAACCTTTGATAGCCGACAAGGTCGCTGATGTGTTGAAAAAACGCGGCGTCCATTTGCTGACTGATACTCAGGTGACGGCCTTTAAGGACGCGCCAAACGGTAAGCTCCTGATCAACACGGAACACGGCCAGGATTACGAAGTGGATATGGCAGCCATTAGTGCCGGCATGATTCCCCAAACCGACCTGTTGCAGGGTCAAGTGGCCATGGCGAAAAATGGCGCCCTGTTGACGGACGATTACATGCAAACGTCCGACCCCGATATTTTAGCGGCTGGCGATGCCGCCATGTGCCACTACAATCCAACGGGCGAAGATGCCTATGCCCCACTGGTTTCGCATGCGATTCGCCAAGGTGCGCTAGCCGGGATCAACACCTTCGAGCGCCGGCTGCGGACGATTGGCACCCAGATTACGACTGGGATGATGATCTTTGACTACACGGTCACCTGCACGGGAATGACCTTAGCAGCAGCTAAGGCAGCGCGGTTAAATGCGGCTAGTGTGGTCTATGAAGGTCCCTACCGACCAGAATTCATGCCGGACGCCTACCCGGTCACGGTGGAATTGGTTTACGACCGGAATACGCGGAAGATTCTGGGGGCCCAACTGATGTGCGAACACGACGTCTCTCAGGCGGCCAATACGGTCTCTGCCTTAATTCAGAATAACGGCACGATCGACCAGCTGGCCTTTCTGGACATGTTGTTCTCGCCAAACTTTAACGACACCTATAACTACCTGAACTTGGCTGGCCAATTGGCTGTGAACCAGGAAAAAGGGTATTTGCGAACTTAAATGGCTACAATTCAATAGAAAATATCTAAAGCAAGTCACCAGCAATGAAAAGTTGGTGACTCGCTTTTTTGAATTAACGATTTGTACAGTATTAGTTTCACTCGACCATTTTCGAATTTGATTATATCGCAGCCCTGTTTCAGGGGTAACACGCTTACGTTATTTTTTGAACTGAAACTAAATGACCTTCTTGCATCGTTACTCGAACTATTGCTGCAAAAGGAAGCGTCCGAAAAAATTCATAGCCCTGTCCTGGATAGGCTAACTCATAGACACTACTAAGCGCTGTACCATGTGTTCCAACAGCTATATAGCCACCAGGTAATCCTTCCATGAAGTGCAAATACCTTGCCTGCACTTGATGAATAGATTCCCCTCCAGGTAACGTAAAATTCATATTCTCCCATTGCCGTTTAACATAATCTGAAAAATCTGGTAACCATCCCGGTAACCGTCTTTCTACTAACTCATTGGTTACTTGAACCCTCATACCTAATAAGGTTGCCAATGGTTGCACCGTATCCAAGGACCGCCGTGTGGAACTGCTATAAATTTCTGTATATCCGCTCTGCTTTAACTTTTCGGCTACTGCTTCGGCTTGCAGTTGTCCATTGGCTGTGAGTGGGCGTAATCGATCATCGTGAATGCTAACATCTGGCTCACCATGTCGAACAAAATCAATGACTACCATTTGCATCTCTCCTTGTCGCAATCCGACTGTTTCATATTCTCTCTATAGCTAAAAAAGTGTGTTTCTCAGTTTAGAAGAGCTCCAACTAGAGACTAACCAATTCTATATGACTATCCTGACGCCTCTTGCTGACATTTTGAGGGTAGACGGACGCCCGAAAATCAGTCGAGCCAACCTCATCTATTCTCTTTGCAACTGAATTTTTCACCAGTAGCCCCATAATGATGTCTTCCCACAACTACTTGTGACTCAGACTTTTGACCAGCAACCGAGCGACCGCCTTAGCTGAGAATGGATTCTGTCCCGTAATCAACTGGCCATCTTGAACGGCATACTCACTGTAAGCGCGATGCTTGCTGAACTTGGCGCCACGCTTCTCGGTCTCGACTTGATTGAAGAAGGGAACCACTGACCGTTTGCCCGCTAAGATCTCTTCGGACTTGGTAAAACCAGTAATCTTCCGCCCAGCAATCAGGTAAGCTCCGTCAGCTAATTTTACGTTCAACAGCCCGGCAATTCCGTGGCAGACTGACGTGACGAACCCGCCATTTTCATAAATATCGGCAGCTAAATGCTGCAATGTTTGGTTATCTGGGAAGTCCCACATAACGCCGTGACCACCCGCGTAGTAAATTGCCGCGTAATCGGCCGCGTTCACCTGGTTTGGCATAAGCGATGCAGTTAAGCCGCGTTGCTGAAAATCGGCAGACTCGTAGAAATCCATGACCTCATCGTCCGTGTGTTTCATGCTCCGGGGGTCCAACGGCACAAAACCGCCCTTGGGACTCACGTAGTCCACCTGATACCCCGCCTGCTGCAAAATCAGCGCAAACTCGGTTGCCTCTCCTAGCCATAAACCAGTGGGATCCGTAGTCGTGCCATAACGGGTCGTATTCGTTAGCACAATCAAGATTTTTTTCATAGTTGCTGATTGCATTTCATAATCTCCTTAACGTGATCAAGTAGGGTACTCAATTTATCAATCTCAGTCGTCCGGTGGGTGAGATAATAGAAGTTTTTCGTCCCCTCACGCCGATAATCGACTAGCTTAGCCTCTTTTAAAATTTTCAAATGGTGCGAAACGGCTGGCCGGGATAGTCCGGTAACGCCGACCAGATCAGTTACCTGTAAGCCACGATGAACCACCTTTTGATCAAGCAACGAAATGATGATAGCCTGCCGCTTCTGATCACCCAAGGCGATTAGAAAATCACTAGACTTCGTAAATTCGTGTTTGAGTTTCGTTAAGTTCGACATATTCCCCTCCATTAGTTCATCATTTTAAACCATTAAACCATTTTATATTTCCGATGTCAAACACTTGTATTCAGGCGTTTTATCCGTTGACATTTTAAAATTGTTCGATTAATATGTCGTTTATTGGTTTAAAAATATAAACAATTCAAAAGGGAGCAGACATCATGCCCAAAACGATGAAAGCAGCACTGATTACGCACTATAAGCAAATGGCCCCAACTATCGAATCCGTCCCCATCCCGCTACTCAAGCCAAACGACGTCCTCATTAAGGTCAAGGCCGCTAGTATCAACCCGGTCGACCTGAAGATTATGGCGGGCGGAATGAGAATGCTCCTCAAGTACCAAATGCCCTTGATCATTGGCAATGACTTTGCTGGTGAAATTGTGGCCGTGGGAACGCAGATCACACAGTTTAAGCTAGGTGACGCCGTCTACGGTCGGCCACGCAAACAGCGGATCGGTACGTTTTCGGAATACTTTGCCACTGATGTAGCTGATATTGCGCTCAAACCTGTTAACCTCAGTTATGAGGAGGCGGCCGCAATTCCTTTAGTTGGATTAACCAGCTATCAAGCACTCCACGACCTGATGGACCTCCAACCAGGAAAAAAAGTTCTGATTCAGGCCGGCGCTGGTGGGATTGGCACGCTAGCCATTCAACTCGCTAAGGAGTTGGGTGCGGAGGTGACCACGACAACTAGTCAGAAGAATATTGATTTTGTGAAATCACTGGGTGCAGATCGCGTGATTGACTACCACCACGAAGACTTTGCGGACATATTAACGAACTACGACGCCGTCTTTGATACCCTCGGTGGAAAGCAGTTGGAACGAGCCTTCCGCATCGTCAAACCAGGTGGCCAGGTTGTGAGCATCACCGGATTACCAAACGAGCGCTTCGCCAAAGAATTTAGTCTCCCCCGTTGGAAACAGTGGCTATTTCGACTGGCGACCCAACGACTACATCGTTTAGAAAAGCAAACACAGGTACATTATCGCTTTCTCTACATGTGGCCCAGCCATCAGGAATTGATGGTACTGACTCGGCTGATTGAGTCTAATCGACTACGACCAGTCGTGGACCGAGTCTTTCCCTTTGCGGAGCTAGCGCAAGCTCTACAATACTCGCAAAAAGGACATGCCCAGGGAAAAATTGTCGTGCGAATTGGGGAGTAGCCCATATGTGTTGGGTGCTAATTTAGTGTATAACTCGTTTTCAAAATTAAAAAAATAAATCATTTACAAAAGCCATACCTGCTGGCCATCAAATCCTTACGTACGTTCGCTATCCTTAAAACAGTAGCCAAAATACACGTACCACTTACTGGAGGATTTCGATGACTCATCACCTACACCGCACTTTAAGTCTTAGCATGCTGACCCTGACGCTAATGGGTATGGGAACGCCAGTCGTAACTAGCCTGGCCGCAACGATTCCAACTGACCAGCCGGCAACCAACGCGCCCAACCCAGTTGATCCAGACTTAGCGCCAATTATGAATGGTGCGAAGATGCCAGAAGCCATGGCCCTTCCCCCCGTACCAGCAAATGGACAACCTGGCTCACGAATCGCACTGTCAAAAGATAAAAAAGGATACAATGCCAACACTCGTGATTTAGGCGGTTATCTAACTAAGGACAAAACTAAGAAGATCAAACCCGGAACTTTGTTTCGCTCGGCACAGCTAACGAAGCTTAATAACGAGGATGCCGCTAAACTTGCAAGCTTCAAAATTGGCCTAATCATTGATCTAAGAACACCCCAAGCCCACCTTTCAAAGATTGATGCACCTATTGGCCAAGGTAAGTCTAAAGACGACTCTATTTACTCCCAAGAGGATGACGATGCTCTATCCGGGGTCGATCACTACAATCGAAAAAATGGTGGCTCAATCGCGTTTAGTCCTACCGCATTAACCGGCTATCACGACTTCTTAACTGATCTGCTGTCTGCTGAAGCTCCCGTTCTATACCACTGTAAACACGGTAACGACCGAACTGGAATCGCAACGGTCATTTTAATGTCTGTCCTGGGAATGAGTAATCAAGACATCATTAACGACTACTTGATGTCCAACAATTATGTCGATAAGAAGGTCAACTACGATTGGCTTAAGACCTACTTTAGTCAGATTGATGAGCGCTTTGGTGGCATGGAAAACTACATCACTAGTAAGGATGGGCTAAACTTCGGCGCAGCCCAACAAGACGCCCTGAAGGCCAAGTACTTAGTCGCTTCTGGAATGACCAAGCCAACTGAAAAACCAATTGGACCAAACAATGTAACATCTGGTTCTGAAACGCCTTCCATTCCAAGTACTGTGAAGCCAGGACCTGTGAAGCCTTCTATTCCAAGTGCTGTGAAACCTGGAGCTGAGAAGCCCTCCATTCCAAGTGCTGTGAGACCTGGAGCTGAGAAGCCCTCCATTCCAAGTACTGTGAAACCAGGACCTGAGAAACCCTCTATTCCAAGCGCTGTAAAACCAGGTCCTGAGAAGCCCTCTACTCCAAGTGCCGTGAAACCAGGACCTGAGAAACCTTCTATTCCAAGTGCCGTGAAAC
>NZ_AZDP01000074.1 GCF_001435525.1 Levilactobacillus koreensis JCM 16448 | reverse complement strand
AGCTGCTAAGTGGACTTTCACTAAGGCTTAAGCATAAAAATTTAAATAAACCGTGACGGCGACTATTGGTCGTTGACACGGAAAATGGCTCGCGAAATCTGAATGGATTTCGCGGGCCATTTTTTGTTGGGGTATTAAGTGGCGTGAGTACTGCGGAATAGCCACATGGGTTCACGTCCCCCCCCTGAAAAAATCAGAGCTTCTGGGTAGAGATAGTTACCAATGGTTATCTAGAATGATGTTCTTAATGGAAGCATAACTATCAAATAGAAATTCAGGTGGGAATTAGTGTCCTTAGAGTAGACTGAGGTACAATTTTAGTCATTATTAAGGTAATTAGAAGAAAACTGGGTATAAGAATAATTTAGAAGAAATTCTTATTAAGAATAAGTGATGACCAGCATGTAAGGTCAGCTATGGGGAGACTTAGAGCGCCAGTTAGCTATTACAGAAGCCCTTAGATGAGAAGTGAATAATAGTAGGTGACGAATGATGGAAACTTTTAGAAATTGGAAAAGTGTTTTTCGATTATTTGTGATAACCGTTAAGAAGTCTGTTGCTTTTGGACTTTGGCTAGGTGATATAGGGTGTAGTACACTTTTTCTGATTCTATTTACATTATTGCCAGCCATCATTATTCAACTAACGACTAGTAGTCTGTCAACTTTGATAGTAGCAGTATTTATTGGGGGAATGGCGACTGTTGCTTATGGGCTAGCGGCTCTGGATACTCAAATTCAGAGCCATTTGGCGAAAAAAACCTTTTTATTTCGTTATCAATACCTGCCTAAGTTTGCTCAAGACATCTTCCAATGGCCGCAGAAAACCTTAGACTCAGTTGAAGGAAAGACGTTGATTGATCAGGGATATGAGGCAATTTATAATGGCGGGAATACTGGACTTGAAGCAATCTTGAATCGCACATTCGATTTTAGCCGTAACTTGGTTCAGGGCATGGCTTTATTGTTCATTATGGGATGGGCGAATATCAGGAGCGTCATCTGGCTTCTTGGGTTGAACGTTTTGGCATTGCTCCTGCAAAGGTGGCGCAATAACTGGTTTATTAAGCATAAACCGGAACGTAATCGGATTAATACGCAAGTTAGTAATCTTGTCCGAACATTAATGCAGCGCCAGAATGGCAAGGATATCCGCCTGTTTCATTTCGATTCGGTATTTACCAAGTATTTTCAAAAATTCATTCACCAGCTTGTTGATTGGCAACGCAAGTACGTTAGAATTTCTGCCAACATTAATGGGGTTCAGGTGTTGTTGAACACACTAGGCATTGCTGGCGCTCTCGGTTGGCTTATTTTTACGAAATCTAATATTAGCGTTATCGTCACCTTTATGGTGGCTATTCAAGCATTTAATGGTCGATTGACAACGCTATTTCAAGATCTAACTGAAATCAGTAGAAATCAGGTCTATGTCGCAGATCTGGAAAAATTTCTAGCTGTGGCCGATCAGCAAAGGCATTCCGGAAAGAAACAGGTAACCGCCATTGAGAGGATAACCTTTGACCGGGTTAGCTATTCAGTAAATGATACTGAGGTGATTCATGATGTTTCCTTCTCTATTGGCAAGGGGGAAACTGTAGCAATAGTTGGTGAAAATGGCGCCGGAAAGACGACACTAATAAAGTTAATGTGTGGCTTGTATCAACCAACGCGAGGCGAAATACTAGTTAATGATCAACCATTGCGTGAGTTTGACATGGACAATTATTGGCGACGAGTTGCGGTGGAATTCCAAGATGATATTCTCTTACACGTTACAGTTGCGGAAAATGTTTCCGGGAAACCCGTGGCGCATACTGATAGAAAACGGGTTGTTTGGGCCTTGCGTCAAAGCGGTCTGGCGAATTTGAACCCAGATACAATTATTGGTAACGAGCTAGATTCGAAAGGAATTTCATTATCTGGGGGACAACAACAATCTTTGCTTTTTGCTCGAGTACTTTATCGAAAAGCGGAAATCGTTATTTTCGATGAACCAACGGCTGCGCTGGATCCTTTGGCAGAGCAAAACTTTTACGATAAGTTTATGGCAACATTTAACCAGCAGTTGAATATCTTGATTTCGCATCGTTTGGGGTCGACATTACGGGCCAATCAAATATTGGTCATGCAAGCTGGAAGGATTGTTCAACAGGGAAGTCATCAAGCGCTAGTCAAACAAAAGGGTCTGTATCAAGAATTATGGTTAGCACAAAAACAGCTGTATCAGGGGAAAGAGTGACTGGGGATGCATGTGAAGCTGAGAATCATACCAACGCTTAAACTTTTAACTCAAGAGAATCGTTACATTGTTGGGATTGCAGTCGGTGTTAGCTTAATCAATGGAATTTTACCATTTGTAATTATTTTGGGGAATTCAGAGATTCTGAATAGTTTGATAAGAGAAAACTATCAACAAGTGTGGCAACAGTTGGGGTTAACGTATACCATTTATATTTTAGGGCAGGTTGCAGTTAACGTTGGTCAACGTTACTTAGATGTGCAGATGGTAAATGTGGATGAACGACTGAAATTACGATTACGGCGATCATGGATGAAGGTTGATTTTGAACAGTTGGAAACAGATGATTTTTTTGCTCAAATGAATCAAAGCGAGACATCATTTAGATACTCCGGTGGGTTTGCGGTGTTCATGCGACAATTGAATCAGGCTATTCAGAGTGTGACGAGTTTATCCGTGGGAATCGGTGTGACGGTCACATTAATTGTTCTTGGGATTAACCAGTCGAAGTTGATTGCACTCTTATCGGTCACTAGTTTAGGCTTGATTTTATTTGGCGAATGGTTGGGGCTTATCTGGTATCGTCGGCTAACGATACAAAATTTAAAAATATTTCGTGTTTTAATGAATCAAGAACGGGTTTTGAATTATTTCCTGATGGAAGTGATTAATCGCTATGAAATTATAAAGTCGATTAAGCTGAATCAGTTTTCAACGGTTATTATGAAACATTACCGTGAACAGTGGGCGACATCGCAAAAAACCAATGAAGATTATATTGGAAACCAATTTCAATCGCGGATAGTAACGACAGCGATGACGGGGTTACCAATTAGCATATTGGTTGCATTACTAATTGTTAAAATTCGATTGAAAATCCTAAAGATTGGCAGTCTGAATAATTTGTTTGGCAGTTTAGTCCAAGTTGCGGCTTCTAGTACAGCATTAGTTACGGCCTATCAAAATTTAGAGCGATTTGAGCAGCAAACGAAATTTATTCATCAGCAGTTGTTGAAGCCTAATGTGCTAAGGAAGAAACAAAGGGTGACAACAGGAAAGGTCATTGCATTTGAAAATGTTTCTTTTCGTTATGCCAGTGGGAAGCTAGCCCTGAGCCATGTGAATCTTGTGTTGCCGATCCAAGGAACGACCGCAATTATTGGGGAAAACGGAAGTGGCAAGACAACTTTAGTCAAGTTATTGTTGGGGTTATATCAACCAACCAGTGGTAGGGTGACGCTAGATGGTGTGGACATCCAAGCCCTCAATCGCGATGATTATCTCAAATTGTTCAGTCCGGTATTTCAAGATTATGCGATCTTTGATTTTAGTTTAAAAGAGAATATGATTGCTAATCACGCAGAAGATTCAGCAGTTCTTGATACATTATTACGGCGCTGGCAATTACTACCGTGGATTCAAAAGTTACCCGAGCAATTGGAGACGGTTGTCGGAAGTTATAGTAGCGAGAACTTCCAGCCAAGTGGGGGTCAGAAACAGCAAATGGCGTTGGTGCGGGGAGGATATCAAGCTGGAAAACTAGCATTATTGGATGAACCGACAGCGAGTCTTGATCCGTTGAAGGAGTTGACCACGTTTCAGAATATTAAGCGTTTTTCGTCACAACAGCCAACGATTTTTATCACGCATCGACTGGGAGCAGCGAAAATTGCAGATCGTATCTTGCTCATGGAAAGTGGTCAACTAATTGCGGATGGCACACCTGAAGAGTTGAAGCAGGTGTCGCCTGAATTTAGAACCTTATGGGCAGCACAATCTAGGATTTATCAGTAGTTCTCATTATGGAGTGGCGTAATTGCTTAACACGATAGTATCGGATATGATGTTACCGTAATAGCAAAGAACTGCCAACAGAGTAAGGAAGATAAAAATGACCGATAAAGTAACTGCATTGCAAAGAAGCATTCGCCAAGCCACTGCCGCATTAAATGGTGATTCATCGATGGTTACCGTAGAAACAGTTAAGCTCATCAGCAGCAAGAACCAAGTGATCTCAACCAAGGCCGGCGTTGCGCCAGCTGCTAAGTGGACTTTCACTAAGGCTTAAGCATAAAA
>NZ_AZDP01000073.1 GCF_001435525.1 Levilactobacillus koreensis JCM 16448 | reverse complement strand
TGCCCGATAATTAAGATTAAAGAAGTGTGCACTCGTGTCCTCAGGATCGATAAGCTTCGCGCAGGATTCAGCCAGCGCCAAAAGCTTGGCGTTAGTCTTGAGTTTGATTAAGAAATCAGTATCGGATGATAGACATAATTGATAGAGCTTCGGTGTCGCAAAGCCACTATCACCACGAACCAGCGTATTCATCTGACAACTAAACTTCTTAGTGTAGTCGATGATTGGCCGCATAAAGTCAACGACACCAGTGGAAGTGTAGACATTCCCTGGCCGAAGCTTGGCACCCAAAAACATACCAGACAAACCATCAAAAGCAAGTAATGGGTGAAGCCCCATCGAAGCATAATGAGAATTAAAGGCAGCATTAACTTGGTTGCCAAATGTATCGGAGTGAGTAGAATCAACATCAATAATCATGTCAGTTTGATTATTTTGTTTAATCACAAGCTTATTGAGATCCCGGTTTAACGTTTCAAGACCAGCGACGGCCGATGATCCCAGGTGATTGATGAATCGGGAGATAGTCGGTTGTGAGGCCAAGGTATCTTTATCCAAACAAAGTTTTAAAACGGGATCATGACTGAGATTTTTGGTCATCGAATCATTTTGATAGCCAGCAATCTTTTGAAGTAGTACTTGCGTCAGTAAAGATGAAAGCCGATGTTTAGGGCTTCTACGCCACTCTTGTTTAGGTAGTGCGCACAAAACCAGCTGTTTAAAGTTAATGTGATGTAAGAAATCAGTCATTAGTAATAAGCCAGAATCATTCGTAAGTCGGGTGCCATCGTCACAGAAAGAAATTTTTGAATTGAAGTCTAAGCCATGGTCTAGTATATTGGTCATTAGGAACTCCCCTTTGTATTGTTTGGTGTGGTAACTTCACAATAACATTGTGGGGTTCTTTTTTTAACTATTTTTTTTGGTTACACCCAACGGGTGAAACCAAAAAGGACTAGAAAGG
>NZ_AZDP01000072.1 GCF_001435525.1 Levilactobacillus koreensis JCM 16448 | reverse complement strand
TTCAGATAAGGCAAGAGGTCTTCGACGGTCATACCGTCAAGCCCTGCTGCCCCTTTGTTCCTCTTGACCCGGAGATACGCTAAATTTAGATTATTCCGGGTCAAAACGCGTTTAGAGAATTCCATGCCATTTATCATTGTACTTTCACCAGAGAAGGTACTACACGCCCCAGTGTACCTTTGGTCTTCCAGGCCTATCTTCAACTGGTGGTCAGCTTGTTCTGTTTTCTGCGATTGTCGC
>NZ_AZDP01000001.1 GCF_001435525.1 Levilactobacillus koreensis JCM 16448 | reverse complement strand
TACCCAGGGCTTATAGCCCTCGAGAAAACCACCCGTTCAACGGGTGGTTTTTATTGGTTTACAATTTTTTGGAGACGGTATAGCGTTTGGTGGTGGTTGGCTCCGTCTTGTCACTCAGCTGTTGTTCCGCTAAGAAAATGTCGAATGACGGCTCGCCACGATCGCTTTTGACGACCAGCACGTGACCGGATTGATCGTGCCGTTCTTGATAGATCTGTGCCGTCTGAACGGCTTCATGATAATCGTGAAAGTTACCAATTGAATCACCAGGGTTGAAAAGTACAACTTCATCCATGTAATCATTCCTTTCAGGGCTAGTTGCTAATTTCATTATAGCGCAGTTGCTCTGAAAACGATACCAATATACGATTAGAACGGGTGGACAAGTCCATGACTAGAGATCATCGTCCATGGTAAATGTGAGCGCTGAGTGGTCAGCGTTGGCCTGCACGAGTTTTCCAATTTGTGTTTGGATGGCGGCGTTAAATGCCTGGGCGGTTTCGGCGTTGACGACGCCTAGGCTCATAGGGTTTGGCGCGGAAATCGCGTCGCCACTAGTCAGACGTTGAATACCCCAAGATTGCATGGTGGTCAGAAAATTATCACGTAACTTTCGATTTTGCCGGTAGTGGTCTTCGCTCAAAACGTTGAGCAATTTGGCCGCCCAGTAAGGGTTCTGACCGTCGTAATCTAGATTGTCCGCCGCGAAGGTCGCATCGATCTGATCTCCGGCCGCATAGATGGGGAGGTAGGGACTGAAGGCGGGATTGCCGAGGGCTTGCCAGATAACACCGGCTAAGACTGGGACGACATCTCTTCTAAGCTGAAGAATGTGTGAATTTTGTGTTCGGGAAAGACCGACTGCCCGGAATTGGTGGCGTTCTTGCTCAGTACCATTGCCCAAGGGGTCGAACGGGGTTTCCTGGTAGTGTGAGCCCAGAAAGGCCTCGACTTGGGGCACACTGATCTTCTGCTCGGCGTGGCGAATGAATGGCAACTCCATGCTAGTGGGTTCCTCGAAGGCACTTGGCGTAAATAATTTGTGACCATACCAGACGCGGGGGGTGTTGTAATGTGCGTCATCCGCCGTGTGAGTCCCAAAGATGTGGCGGGAATTGAAGCGATTCCCGTCTGGATTCAAGCGGTGAGCCTGAACGAAGTGTTGAATGTTAGCGGAAACCATGAAATTTTCTGAGTCGTCAAAATCAATGTCCTCAATGGCTAGCTGGTTGGCGACTACAGCGTAGGCATCATCGGGGATGCGTTGGGCGACCCAGTGATGACCACTGACGATTTCCATGTACCAAACTTCATCGACGTCACTGAACAACACACCATTCGTTTCGGCGGCCCCAGCAGTAGTGACCAGTTGGCCTAGGCGTTGAATCCCGGCACGTGCCGAATCGACGTAGGGCAAAACCACGGTGAGCATGGCGTCTTCGGCAATGCCATCGGCGACTAGCGGATCGACTCCCAACACGAGACTATTGGTATAGGCACTCTCGGTCGCACTCATAGCGACGTTATGGGCGTTGATGCCGCTTTCTTCGTAGTGACCCTCGTCGGGATTGGTATCGGGCACCGCCGTGTAGTGGACGGCGTGTTCCGGAAGCGTTGTCGTGAAGTGATTATTTTTAGAGATAAACATCAGGTTGCGGGGGTCGTTGGCAGAGTGGACCACAGCGTGCTTCGGCCAGATCGCCACAAAATTATCTTCGTTACGGGCGATGAGGGTACTACCGTCGATGGTGGCGTGCTTACCGGCTAAAAACGAGGTACAGGCTTGATGCGTAAAGCGTGACATGAAAGGTCCTCCTTCAAGATTTAAAAAGCGTAATATTGAAATCACTATAGCACATTTTAGTAAAGTAAGGCGTCTTTTACCGTTTTCCGGCCAGTCTTTGCTAAAATGGGGCTAGTCGGTACGCCGAATCAGCATTGTCGGTGGCCCTGGCTTGGATTAGAATAGAGGCTATTCAGGCCGTTGAAAATCGCGGGCTGAAATAGTAATTGGTGAGCCATGCTTGGCCAGCTTATGACTGGGTGTAACAGGACTAACGTGAGTTTTAGGATGAATCTGCAGTGAATTTTCAGGTGGCTTTTTGCTAAGAATGCCCATTTCTTAAGCAAAACGATATGCCGGATTCTGTAGCTAGGGGTCTCACGATGACCGTAGTTTCCCAGTTAACCGAGATAGTAGTTATAGAAGTCGTTATAAGCTGACTCGTAAAATTCATGGTACGTAAGGCTCTTACTGATGTGGCACAGAACAACCAAGAGCCGGAGGAGGCCAGGGATGGAGCCAGCCGTGGTAATATGACTAGCTGGCCGCTGGCTAGCTAGTCATATGGGCGACTTTGAAGACACGTGTTCTTCGTGGCTTCAAAGCGAGCGAGAAGCCTGCAAGGCTGAAGCGTCCCCACAGCAGACGGAATCCCTGGCAGCCGGAGTGCGGACGGTTAATACTATTTAAGTACATAAAAATTCAAAAGGAGATGCCGTTATGGAACATGGACACCAGCATGAACACTCGATAGAACGCGAACGGGAATGTGTGACCGGCGTGCCGATTTTTCAGCAATTGTCTGATGATCAAATTACCTCGGTCGCTAAGGTGACCCGCCCGATTCACGCGGATAAAGGGGGCACCGTCTTCAGTGCTGGGGAAGTTTCCCAAACGCTGTACATTGTCAATCAAGGACAGGTTCGTCTGTATCATTTGGCCGATGATGGTCACGAACAGGTGCTCCGGGTTCTGAATCCTGGTGACTTTGTTGGGGAAATTGCATTATTTACCGATGAAATCCATGGATCCTACGCTGAGGCGACGGCCACGACCGAACTCTGCACGATTTCGCGAGCTTCCCTGACGGCCCTGATCAAGACCTTACCCCCGTTGGCACTATCCTTGTTGGGAGCGCTAGCGGTACGGCTCAAGACGGCCGAGAAGCAAGCGACCCTATTGGCTATTCCGGATGCATTACCACGGTTGGCCGGCTACCTACAGGAGTTGAGTGCCCACCGCACCGGGACATTTGACCTACCCATGAGTAAGCAGGATCTAGCGGCCTACCTGGGAATGACACCGGAATCGCTTAGCCGCAAGCTGAAACAATTGAGTACCAAGGGTGTTTTGGAGACGGTCGGGCGCCGGCAAGTTAAGGTGATCAACGTTGCCAAACTTGCCGAACTGGCCCCGGAATGAGGGCTTTGATAGCTATCTCGTTAAGAATCCTTAATCCCAATTTATTCATAAAAGGACTAGAATGTTTTGACTGTTCCTACAGTCTCAAG
>NZ_AZDP01000071.1:52737-67781 GCF_001435525.1 Levilactobacillus koreensis JCM 16448 | reverse complement strand
AAAGACAATACTAATTTATATTATTTCGTATGACAACTTGACAGGGACTAGCACAGCACTAAACTTAGACTTTCGTCATACAAAAAATCCCTCCGTCATTATCGGATGAATTGTGTTATTTCATCTGGCAACCACCAAGGGATTATAGTATTTTTTCAGATTTGAAGCCCTATTTCCGAGCACATAAGCGAGCGGTTAGGAAGCCTATTTTTTCAGTAGTCCCGGCACGTGTCTCAGAGATTTTTTCGACTCTAAATGCAGACCTAAAGATTTGCTAATTGTGCACGAATGGCTGGAATAGCGGCACCAATTGCAACGGCGTGGTCGCTAACGGTTCCCAAGTGGAGATAACTTTCGGTCTCGGGGAAGACGGACAGCTTTTTTAAGCGCGCCTTCAAGGCAGCCAAGTCCTTCTCGGTTAAGTGCTTGGTGATGGCTCCCGCGATAACTAGCGGAATATCGACGAACATGTGGAGATTGTAAATAGATTCCGCGAGGTAGTCGAGGTAACGTTCAAAGCGCTTGCTGACAGCCGGGTCATGGTGCCGGAGATCACTGAAGAAGTTAGAGGCGGCTTCGTTTGGCTGCAATAAGGAGCTCAGTGAGCAGTAGGTTTCAATGCAACCGCGACGGCCACAGTAACAGACGGGACCATCAATGGAGTTCAGCGTGATGTGTTCCATGGTGCCGTTACGCCCGCTGGGACTATTGAGCATCTGACCGTTAATGATGATGGCGGTCCCGATGTGTTCGCCAATCGACAGGAAGATACCATCGGTTGGCTGGTGGGCGTATTCTGCCCGGGCCACGCAATCCGCGTCGTGATAAAAGGTGACGGGGAAGGGCAGATATTGGCCAAAGTTAGCCGCCTGCATACCGGTACAGTTGAGAATCTTACCATAGAGAATGGTGGTCCCATCGTTAGAAATGAGTCCCTGAATACCAATACCGACGCCAGAGATCTGATTGAGGCTGAAGCCACGGTCCTTAATGGCGGCGAGAATCTGTTGGCTCAAGGCTTCGGCATATTGATCATCATTGGCGAAGGGCAGTGAGATGGTGTGGAGCGTGAGAACTTCCATCCGGAGGTTTAAGACGGTCATCGTGGCATAACTCGCAAAGATTTCGACACCAATGCTTAAACTAACGTTGGGATCAATTGCGTAGGCGGTCGCCCGACGACCAATCAAGGATTTGAGCTGACCGTTTTTTACGATCAGTTGTTGCTTAGTTAATTTTTGGAGATTGGCGCTAACGGTGGGAAGACTGAGGTTCAATTGGTCTGCAATATCCTGCTTGGATAGTTTCTCGTTAGTGTACAGCAGATGATAAATATCGGAGTAATTTGAATGTTGGATGGATTGCATGTTGCTTGTACTCATGGTTAGCTCCTTTCAGTGGTCTAATTACACTTAGTTTATCACAGTTCATGCAAATAGAAAGTCAATTTGTAAAATAATGTAACCGCTATCAATGAGAGCAAATCTTTAACTGGTCTAGTTAACTGAGGGGATATAGGCATGGGTTATGGCGGCCTGAATAGGACGGAACGACGAGACATGCTCAATTCCTAGATAAGATTAGGGAAGAGTCTTATTTTGGGTGACTGAATACAGTGGATGAACGCGGTGATATCAAGGATTTAGTGCACACTAGCCGCCTGTGAAATAGATAATTAAATACCAAATGGATTGTCAATGTAACCGATTGCAGATATAATGGCAACTGAATTGATTTTATAAAATGTATTTATAAAACATTTTTCTATTTTACAAGAGGGGTGTTTCAGTTGAAAAAGTATATATCCTACGCATTAGGGACGTTTGGCCACGATGCGTTCTACAATACGCTCAGTATTTATTTCATGATGTTTCTGACGAGCCAACTCTTCACGAATTCTGGTGACGAAAAAATGGTGGGAATCGTGACCACCATGGTCGTGGTGATCCGGGTCGGTGAAATCATGTTCGATCCGATGATCGGCGGCATCGTGGACAACACGACTACCCGCTGGGGAAAGTTTCGACCGTGGATCATGATTGGGTCGGTAGTGGCTGCGATTGGTCTGATTTTTCTGTTTTCCGACTACTTTGGGTTAGCGTGGAATAGTCCAATCTTTTACCTAATTTTGGTAGCGATTACATTCTTGACGATTGATGTCTTCTACTCATTTAGCGACATTGCCTTGTGGTCGATGCTACCAGCCGTGAGTTTGGACAACAAGACACGGACTAAATTTGGGACCGCGTCGCGAATTGGGTCGACGCTAGGTGCACAGATCGTCATCGTCATTATTACGCCAGCCATCCTACTATTCTCGCACTGGATCTCCAAGGTGCCTTTTGGCCAGCAAACACGTGCCGGCTGGACTGGCTACGTGGTGATCGTGGCGCTTCTGTGTGTAGGCGGGGCATTGATTACGTGTTTGAACATTAAGGAAGAACACAATCTGATTCGGGCCAACGTCAAACACACCACGGTATCTGACATTTTTCGGGCAATTGTTCGTAACAAACAACTGTTGTGGATTGCGGCGTCGTATTTCCTATTTGCCTTTAGTTACGTGGTGACCAATTCCCTGTTAATGTATTACTTTACGTACCGGTTAGGCGATGCCGCGGCCTACACTTGGGTCGGCGTGATTACGTGTATCCTAGGCGTCATCTCCGTTTCCCTGTTCCCGGCGCTGGAGGCATTGATTCAGCGCAAGGCTATCTACGTTGGGGGAATTGCGTTTATGCTCATCGGCTACGTGATCTTTCTATTTGCCGGGCAGAATCTGGCGCTCGTCTTAGTCGCGGTCGCCTTCTACTTCTTCCCCTACCCGCTGATCTTTTTGGCGACGTTGATGACGATTACCGACAGTGTCGAATACGGCCAGCTGATCAATGGGGTCCGAAATGAGTCGGTAACGCTGTCTGTTCGGCCACTGATTGATAAGCTGGCGGGGGCGGCCTCCAACGGAATCGTGGGGATCGTTGCGGTGGTTGCTGGTATGACGGGTAATGCTAAGCCAGCGGATATCACGGCTGGCGGTGTGGCCCAGTTTAATATGTTTATGTTCTATATTCCCATTGTGTTACTGATTATTGCGGCGATTATCTTTTATACCAAGGTCACTTTGACTGAAGCGAAGCATGCTGAAATTGTAGCCGAATTGCGGACTCGCTTGAAGGCTAAGTCAACAACACCTACTGAAACGGCACCAACAGAATAGAAATTGCATTAAAAATGAAAACGGTATCAAAAAACTATTGACTTCTAGAACGTTTGGAATTATGCTTATTTACGAATTAAAGAAAGTCGTTTTATAAAATGACTTTAAAACAAATGGAGGGATTCATGATGGGTATTTTAGATCGGATGCGTCTTGATGGAAAGAAAGCTTACGTTACTGGTGGTGCACAGGGATTAGGTAAGGCAATGGCAACGGGTTTGGCAGAAGCTGGTGCCGATGTCGCTATCGTTGATATCAACATTGACAAGGCTAAGGCCACGGCTGCTGAGATTGCCAAGGCTACTGGTCAAAAGGCAATTGCCATTAAGACGGACGTTACTGATCCAGAACAGGTACAAAACATGGTTGATACGGTCGTTAAAGAATTAGGTGGTTTGGATGCAGCCTTCAACAACGCCGGTGTTTGCATGAACATTCCAGCCGAAGAAATGACCTTTGAGCAATGGCAAAAGGTAGTCAACTTGAACTTGAATGCCGTCTTCCTGTGCTCGACTGCTGCTGGCCGTTACATGTTAAAGCAAGGTTCCGGTTCAATCGTGAACACGGCGTCAATGTCAGCCCACATCGTTAACCGGCCACAACCACAATGTTCTTACAACGCAACGAAGGCTGGTGTTATTCAATTGTCCAAGTCATTAGCCATTGAATGGGCTAAGAAGGGTGTCCGGGTCAACACCATGAGTCCTGGTTACATGGGGACTGACTTGACCTTGAACTCACCTGACTTGAAGCCATTGATCAAGACTTGGAATGACTGGGCACCACTTGGCCGTTTAGGTAAGCCAGAAGAATTACAAGGCATGGCCGTTTACTTGGCCGGCGATACCAGCAGCTTCTCAACTGGGTCAGATTACTTGGTTGACGGGGCCTTCACGGCATGGTAAACCGTTAGTTATCAACGATTGATCGTCATGTAGTCATCGTTTGGAGCAAGTGCTCAGTGAATATCTGTTAAGTGTTACTAGGTTGGCAACCACCAACCTTAAGCCCGTGGCACGCTGCATTGGGTATTTACGGGTACGCGGAACTTAACCGCCGACTCCTAGCGATGAGCAGTAACGCAATGATTGACAATGTAAGCGGTTGATTTCTGGGAGAACAACTGTGATCGTTGCTTAATTTACCGCAGTTGCGTTGCGATTCATGATGAGCGGTGATGAAATCTGGGTTCGTCACTAACTGGTGAGAGTTGTAGCTCACTGGTTTAAATTAAATCTAATATCGTTTTGATAGGACCATTTGAAAGCGGTTCATTAAAACGACTGTCAATCTTAACTTTTTAGGAGAAGAGAGGAACGCCGACATGAAGTACTTAATTGGAACTGACATTGGAACATCGGGAACAAAGAGTATCCTGATGGACACCAATGGTCACTTGGTTGCACAGGATTTGGAAGAATATGACGTGTTAACTCCCCGACCACTTTGGGCGGAACAATGGCCAGATGTCTGGGTAAAGGGAGTTAAGGACTCCATTCGCGCCGTAGTTAAAGAAAGTGGAGTTGCTGCCGCAGACATTAAGGGCATTGGCCTTAGTGGTCTGTATGGGGGTTCTGGAATTCCCGTCGATAAAGATATGAATCCGGTACGGCCCGACTTGATCTGGATGGACCGTCGTGCCGCTAAGGAAACGGAGTGGGTCAAGAAACATGTCGATCTAGACCGCTTGTCTGAAATTACGGGTAACGATGTGGTCGATCCGTACTACGGGTACACGAAGGTTCTGTGGATCAAGAATCACGAACCGGAAAATTGGAAAAAGACGGCGTTATTCTTACCACCAAACAACTATGCAATCTACAAGTTGACCGGTGCCGTTTCAATTGACTACTCAGCTGCTGGTAACATCGGTGGTTTCTATGATATCAACAAGGGAACTTGGTCCAAAGAAATGATGGACGCAATGGGCGTACCAATGGATAAGATGCCCCAGAAGTTTGTGGATGCCACGGAAATCGCTGGCCGGTTGACGGCAGAAGCCGCTGAAGACCTAGGCTTGGACGAGGGGACTCCCGTTATTGCTGGTGGTGTCGACGTTGGTGCCGCTAATATCGGGATGGGTGTGCTGGAACCTGGTCGTTACGTTGCTGCCATTGGTTCATCCATGAACGCAGCCTTAGTTAGTGAAAAGCCGATTAAGGGTCGCGGTATGATCGTTTGGCCTTACCCATATAAGTCACGTGATCTCGTTTATAACTTTAGTGGTTCTGCGACTGCGGGGGCCATTACGAAATGGTTCCGGGATAACTTTGGGGATGCAGAAGTTGCCGTTCAAAACCAGGGCGGCAAGAACGCGTACGTGACCTTAGGCGAAGAGGCCAAGGATGTTCCAGCCGGTAGTCGGGGATTGGTCGTTCTCCCCTACTTTATGGGGGAACGAGCTCCGGTTTGGAACTCAGATGCCAAGGGAATGGTCTTTGGCCTGTCGTTAGTTCACACGAAGGCGGACTTATTCCATGCCTTTGAGGAAGCGGTGTGCTATGCATTGCGGCACAGTATCGAGAGTACTGGCCGCGACTTGGGTGATTACATTGTGATTGCCGGTGGCGTGACGCACTCGCAGGCTTGGGTACAAATGTTTGCAGACGTGACGGGTTACGCTGTACGGACACCAGTGGATGATGCCGAAGCCAACTTGGGTGACGTGATGTTAGCCGGTCTGGCAACGGACACACTGACTACGGATGAAGTACAGAAGTGGCAAGTCCTCGGGGACAAGGTAGAACCACGGGCGGCGCAACACGCTACCTACGATCAGTACTACCAACTCTATCGTAACCTCTACAAGGACTTAGGTGACGACATGCATGATTTGTCACTGATTTCTGGAATTGAAGAATCCTAATATGATTGAAAGAGTAGCTGCTACGGTGGCTACTTTTTGTTTCGATAAAGGCGTGTGTTATTGGCGTTGGCAGTATAAAATGAAATGAAAAAGATTCCCCCGGTATGCTTGGTAGAAAATGGCATATCAGGGGAATCCTTTTAGTTTAAGACGAATAACACTCGCTTACGAACTTGAAGAAAAGTATCGCTGTCGAGGGTTGCAATGTATTTAACGTGTCTTTTATTGAAATCAAGAGTCTGAAATTGCAGAGGATTAATGAACCCATCGATTTCAGGTAAATCAGGTGGAATTGGAATCATGAAGCCGGCACGTTGTAAACGATTGTTGGCTGCGTGAGTGATTGGAGAAACAACGACAAGATTGGTTAATTGACTGTACCCACTGTGGCTTAAGACCAAGACGGGGCGGCGTTTATTGATTTCAAAGTCTAGCCAAACAATATCCTGTGATTCAGGGATATACCGGTTAGTCTTGAGGGATTTCATTGCCAACTAAATGTCCTCCAAACTCTTCTTTTTGTGTCAGGTCATGAGTCGCAATGAATTCTGGGTTGAGAAATGGATTTCTTTCTTTAGGTGTGTAAACAATTTGACCATCGCGGCCCTGATAAACATCGTATTCATCTGCCACTTTAATCTCAGCAGGAACGGTCAGAACTGTAGAATTACCAACTTTTCGGGCTTTAACCGCCATCAGAATCACCTCTCTTTACCATGTATATATCAGTATATACGTTAGTCAAATAAGAGCAAGCATTCTGCCTGTAAAATTCTATTTGGCAATTGACGAGATCACATAAGGAACGACGTGCTGGTCCTTTACGCACAACACGCGGTCCGCTTGGCGTAGTAGGTCAGTGTCGTAGTTATGTGTAATGTAAATGAAGCCGACATCCAGGCTAAAGAGTTTCTGTTCCAACGTACTAGCGGTCGCCTTATCCAGTCCACTAGAAAGTTCATCGAAGATCATGAATGGTTTTGCGGCCAACAGATTTCGAGCGAGACCAATGCGTTGGCGCTCACCACCCGAAAGTCGCCTGCCAGTGGTGGATACGCTAGCCTTTAGGAACGCCGGGGTCACGGTCATGCCGGCTGATTTCAGTGCGGTCAGCAACTGTTGAGTAGTGTATCCCGGTCTAAATAGCGTGAGATTATCCGCAACGGTACCGTCAAAAATGAAGGTCGACTGTTCCTGAAAACCAATGAGGCTGGGGACATCCCCCACAGCCAGTGTTGAAAGCGGCTGACCATTAATAGTAATAGCTCCGGCCGTTAGTTGGTGTTCACCAAATAGCGTGTTGACCAGGGTCGACTTACCCGCGCCACTTTCACCAATGACGATAATTTTCTCCCGCCGGTCAATGCTGAGCGTCACGTTCTCCAGTAGTGGTTGCTGCTGGTCCGCGATAGTTGCGTGATCGTAGGTAATGAAGTTACTGGTTGCCTTGGCTAATGAGCCAGGTTGGTGTGGTTTAAGCGGAGTCTTTGTTGAAAGCAAGGGGGCAAATTCCAGATAGGCCCGCCTGCCACCAAAGTAGTCGGTAAACACGTCGCTGGCCAGCTCTAAAGGAAACGAGATGGCACTCGAAAGCTGGGTGAACCCAATAAATGCCGCGAAAGAAAGCCCGTAGCGTAGGACAAAGAGCCCACCAATCAACCAAGTTCCCAAGTAGACAAGGTCACTGAAAAATTGTGACCAGCCACTGATAATCTTACGGATCAAGACGTCCTGGTTCTGAGCCGCAGTTAACGCCGCAGTTTGGCCAGTATGCCGTTGTTGAAAGATTTGTTCTCGGCCGAAATTTCTAATGATCGTCAAACCGGATAGCCAGTTGGTGACGGTAGCAGTGTAGGATTCTAACTGCTGTAAGACTGGTGTTTTGGCCCGTTTTAAGCGATTTTGAGATAGAAAGGGTAACAAAACGGCTGGGACTTCGAGGACTAAGACCATCAATGTCAAAGGAACGTTGATGGCGAGTGCAAAGCCCAAAGCGAGCAGAAGCTGACAACACAGGGACAGTCCCATAATGAAACTGCCAATGTAGTTCTGTTCGATGATATCGGCCTTGGTAGTCAGGTAGGAGACTTTGGCACCAACGGTCTCATCCTTTGAGTCGATGTTGGTTAGAAAGTGGCCGAAGACTTGCTGGCGTAGATGCTGCATGGCGCCATTGATGACGCGGCCTTTAAAGTAACCGCCAATGACGTTGATTAAGGCAGTGAGGCTGGCAAAGGCCAGACAGAAAACGACGGGATAGCCGAATGCAAGCTGAACTTTACCGGTGATCACCTGGGTCAAAAATTCGATGACTTTGGCGTATGAAATAGTAATGAGCGCATGGAAAAAGGTAATAATCAAGAAGATATTAAATAGCCGCTTCTGGGGCCGTATAACGAGATTCCACATCAGATAGCTCTCCTTTGAGAGAAAACAACTTAGTTACGTTGCACAATATCTTGCCCCATAGTGGAATCAAAGAAAGCGGTGGGCCGCCGGCAATGGCCGGTGAGTCCGGAGTAGGTGAGTCATGGGCATCACTTCCTTCTAGAATATAGCCATCGTATAATAGAACGGTTAGAATTACAATTAAAATCTAATTGTTCTTGCCGGTAAGGTTCAGGCGTACGCTAAACGAAAAGATAGTCTCTGAATGATCCCGTTGATGGGGAGTTGTCCAGAGACTATCTTTTTAGGTGTAGTAGAAAGTTATACCAATTCACAAATCGTCCGGTGAAGTTCCGGCACGAAGAGTAGCTTCAGCCCTGTCTGGTAGGTTTCGCGTAGCCGTTCTTCCGTTAGCAAGCTGGTGTCACCGGCCACAAACTGACCGTGAGTGCCGAACAACCCAACCTGTTGATTCAAAATGAATGCATGATTCGGGTTGTGTGTGGTCAGGATTACGGCGAAGTTGTCGTGTGCCAGTTGAGTGACCAGTGTGAGCACCTGCTGCTGACGACCGAAATCCAGTGCCGACGTCGGTTCGTCCAGAATAATCAGCTGCGGTTCCTGGACCAGCGCGCGGGCAATCGTGACCAGTTGGAGTTGACCGCCACTCAGCGTGTTGATGGGGTGGGTTGCCAGCTCGGCCACCTTTAATTTGGTTAGTGTTTTCCGGGCCAAGTCATAGTCGGCAGCTCCCGGTGACTGGGCAAAATTCAGATACGGGGTCCGCCCCGTGACCACAAAGTCCAGCACGGATAGCCCGCTAGTGTTCGGTAACTGTTGTGGGACGTAGGCGACTAACTTTGCCCGGTCTCGCGGCGTCAGTTGTGCCAAGGGATGGCCATTTAGCCGTAATGCTCCGGCGGTCGGGGTTAATAGGCCTGTCAGGCAATTTAACAGCGTCGATTTACCGATGCCGTTCGGTCCCAGTAAGGTCAAAACCTGGCCGCGTTTAACGCTGAAACTCAGGTCCTGAAATAACGGCTTGCGGTGGGGGTAGTGATAGCTGAGGTGGCTGGCTTCAAGCAGTGCAGTCATAGCGTCACCTTCCTTGATAGCAGAATGTAGATGAAAATGGGTGTGCCGATAAAGCCGGTCAGAATGCTCAGCGGAATTTCTCCCGCCGAGAGGGTTCGTGCCAACGTGTCGACCACCAGTAAAAAGATGGCGCCAATCAATCCGGCCAGTGGCAGCGACCATTTAGCATTTTGACCAATGACCAGTCGTGCCATGTGGGGGACGATGAGGCCAATCCAGCCAATGGTGCCGCTCAGACAGACCGAGGCCGCCGTCAGGATCGTTGCGCTCAGAATGATCCAGCGCCGTTCACGGGCAACGTTGACCCCCTGTGTCTGGGCCACCTGGTCGCCTAACGACAGGACAGTTAGCCGCCAGCGCATCACGAATAGTAGGATGGCGCCAATCAGTAGCATGGGCAGTACCGCCAGAAAGCTATTGAGCGTGACCTTCGAGAGACTCCCCAGCTGCCAGTAAACGATGTCTTGGAGCTGTGAGTCGGGATCGGCCAGATATTTCATCAGGCCCAGGATGGCTTGCATCAGTCCGCTAATGACGATGCCGGCCAGTACCAGTGACAGCGTGGTCATTTGTCGCATGAAATGGGGAATCGACACGCTCAACGTGACGGCTAGCAGACCAAATAGGAGCGCCAGTACCTGCGTGCCCAGCGTGTGCCAACCCAGTAGGATGGCGAGCGCGGCCCCAACTGCGGCCCCATTGGAGACCCCTAGTAGGTCGGGGGAGACCAAGGGATTTTGAAAGATACTTTGGTAGGCGATCCCGGAGATGGCCAGTGCCGCACCAATTCCGGCCGCCGCGAGAACTCGTGGAAGGCGCAGACTGAAGATGATGTTAGTGATGACGGGATTGGCTGCGGGTTGGCCAGTCAGAGCTGAGGTGACTGCCGCCGTTAAATCATTTAAGGATAAGGGATAACGCCCTAGGCACAGTGCAACGCCCATCAAAAGAATCAGGGTGAGGAGCGCACCGAATAAGAGACGGTAGGGGCGCTTACGGGTTGCGGTCATCAGCAGACCTCCTTAGGCACGCTTGGCGATAGCGGTCATGAGGGACTGTGTGAAGGCAGCCAGCCGCGGTTCGTCATCGTCGTCGGGACGCAGGTCAACGAAAAGTGGCTGGGCACCCCGAGTTGCGCCAGCCTGGGCCAACTGCTGGTCAAATTCGGTGACGGCCTTACAGTAGTCGTCGCCGTACCAGCTATCGCCAGAACCGGCAACACCAAATACGACACCGGATAGGTCGGTGTCGAGGAGGTCTTCAAAGAAGTCGAGACCTTCTTCGGGCAGGTCACCTTCGCCATAAGTGTAGGGAACGATGACGGCAATATCGCCGTCCGTCAAGTCCTCGGCGTCGGCCTGTGACATCTCGGTCAGAGTCGTGGTCACCCCCTGTGCGTCGAGTTGACGCTGCACGATTTCGGCGACCTCCTCGTTATTCCCAGTTAATGAAGCAAAAACAATGTTTGCTTGCATGCTGAATCTTCCTTTCTTTATGCTTTTTTTGATTTTTAAATGGTATGTAGTCGTCTGCGGCTGCCAGAACTCCGCCTGCTATGGGGTCGCTCCAGCCTTTACTGAAACGGGGGTCCGTCTGCGGCTACCAGGTACGCCACCCGGTGGGGCACGACTGAAGCCTGAGGGGCGGTCTTCAGCCTCGACCTTGAGCCTCAAGGAACGAGGCTCAAAGTCGACCAGCGTTCTAAGGTCGAGCAGGGCACTCGGCCTAAGAACGCTATCACGGGGTTCTGTACCTGTCAGCCTCCGACTATTGCTCAGTTGAAGTTGGCTTAAACAGTTCAATGCACGATTGATTGAGAACGAATTTTCGAATCAGCTCTCATTAGTTAGTCGCAGATTTCCAGGTAGCCTACCTGTGGAATTGTAAGGACTAGTGTAAATTACCCGTACTTTAGTCCTGATTGCGTTCTACCATAGCAATCGCTAAAGGCTCTGTGCCTCCAAACTTTATAGCTTGGCAGATAGCGACGTTGCGTGGTTGACGGAGAACGCCGTGTAAGCCGAGAGGTCGTCAGATATGGGCTCAGGCGCGTCGTTCTGCTTAGTTGGTGGTGGTTTCCCGCCGACTTAGCAGAAAACCAAGCTTGGAGACTCGTGTTCTTCGAGGCTTCAAGTTGTGTTCGCACCGTTCCAGCCCATATCTGGCGACCGGTAAGGCGAAAATCAACGACTATCTTGTCGGAATGCCAACATCTGGCATATTTCTCTATAAAAAAAGTATATCATTTGCCCCATTTGAAGATTATTAGGGAATTGACTAATTCATTTTGGAATAGTCGTTTGACATAATTAGATTGTAAACAAAAAACCAAGCAGGTGGTCCGTTATGTACTATTTGAAAATCTCTCCCACACCGCTCGATGTGCACGCACTCTACGAAAAGCTGAAGGACCCGCAGTACGGCGGAATCGTGACCTTCGTTGGCACGGTGCGGCAGTGGACGGGCGATATCGAGACGCAAACTATCGACTATTCCGCGTACCCGGAGATGGCCGAGAAGCAACTGAATAAGTTAGCAGCGCCAATCGAGGCTAAGGGTGCCCGGGTCGTCATTGCCCATCGGGTGGGTCATTTGGATCTGACCGACGAGGCCGTCTTTGTGGGCGTGGCCGCAGCGCACCGAGCGGAAGCCTTTGAGTGGTGTCAGTACTTGATCGACACGCTCAAGACTGAGGTGCCCATTTGGAAGAGAGAAACGGATACGGATGCCGTTCGTTGGGGGGATTGAAGTATGCAAGTGACGATAAAATTATTCGCGATGTTAGGGGAACAGCTAGGCGCCACGGTCAAATTAGACCTGCCAGCAGCACCAACCGCGGCGGATATCAAACCCGCGTTACAGACCGCCTACCCAGCTGTTCGTCAGCTATTGGCGACGGCGCGATTGGCGGTCAACCAGGAATTCGTCGAGGATGACGCCCAGCCCATTAGTGCTACCGACGAAATTGCCCTCATTCCACCCGTCAGTGGCGGCTAAACTGGCAATATGCCAAAAGTAAATAATCAATAATTAGAGGAGGAAGATCCCATGGATAAACTTTATGACCAGTACGATCGGCTTCACGACTACGTGCGGTTGTCGATTACCGACCGCTGTAATTTGCGGTGTGTCTACTGTATGCCTAAGGAAGGGCTGCCATTCTTCCCGACAGACAAGGTGCTGTCGCAGGATGAAATCGTTCAGCTGATTGAAAACTTTGCGGCGATGGGCGTTTCTAAGGTCCGAATCACCGGGGGCGAACCCCTACTGCGCACGGACGTGGTTGAAATCGTTCGGCGCATCAAAGCCGTCGAAGGCATCAATGATGTGTCGATCACGACCAATGGGTTATTTCTCACCAAGCTGGCCGCACCGTTGAAGGAAGCGGGATTGGATCGGCTCAATATCAGTCTGGATACCTTTAAACCCGACCGGTATAAGGCAATTACTCGTGGTGGGAATATTCAACAAGTCTTAGATGGTATCGCCACCGCCAGCAAGCTCCATTTTAAAAAAATTAAGTTAAACATTGTACTAATTAAGGGGCAAAATGATGATGAAGTCTTGGACTTTTTACACTATACTAAAGACCATGACGTTAATGTCCGCTTCATCGAGTTCATGCCGATCGGCAACTCCCTAAAGACCTGGCAGAAGGAATATGTCGGGTTAAAGAACGTTTTTGATACTTGCGATGACAACGGTTTGTCCTACTATCCAATCGAACTCCGGGGCAACGGACCATCGGATAATTATCAAATCGAAGGCTATGAAGGTAGCTTCGGCCTGATCCACCCAATCAGTTCCAAATTCTGTGAGAATTGTAACCGGTTACGGATCACGGCAGATGGTTACGTGAAAGCCTGCTTATACTGGAATGAGGAAATCGATATTCGTAAGGCAATTCCTGATCCAGTAGCCTTTCGCAAGCTGATCCAACGTGCACTGGACAATAAGCCACTGAACCATGAGATGGCGATGTCCGCAACCGACCGCATCATTGATAAGGCCCCAACGTGGCGTCATATGAGTCAAATTGGAGGATAGTCTTATGACAAGTGAAGAAGCACAAACTAGCAATCGATTCCAAGCTTACTTGGCCTTGACCTTAACGACCGTGGCCATGATTGTTTGTTTTATGTCCTGGTCCAACTTTGCCCCGTTAGCCGGCGACTTTGCTAAGATGTTCGGCTTAAGCGTGTCGCAGCGGACGCTATTGTTGGCAACGCCCGTTCTTTTGGGGTCGGTGATGCGGATCCCCGTGGGAATTTTGAGTGATAAATATGGTGGGAAAAAGGTTTATCTTATCTTGATGATTTTCATCTTGATTCCGCTATTTATGATCACCAAAGTCCATACATTTGGCATGTTACTGGTTGCCGCGTTACTCGTCGGGATGGCCGGAACGTCATTTGCCGTCGGGGTGTCATACGCTTCCGTCTGGTTCCCACCAGAAAAGCAAGGCCTGGCGCTGGGAATCGTCAGCATGGGGAACATGGGAAATGCCGTGGCGGCGTTGACATTGCCCTCCATTTCAACCTCATACGGGTTCACTCGCGTCTACTACTTTTTGATGATCTTGACGGTGATTCTGGCCGTTCTATTTGCCGTTTTCTGTCGGGAAATGCCCGTCAATAAGAACAAGACGATGATGGGCGCACTAGCCGTTGCGAAGGACAGTAGCACCTGGTATCTCTCGCTGTTTTACTTCTTAACGTTCGGCTTGTTCGTTTCCTTTACGAACTTAACGCCGCTGTTTCTGGAAGGCGTCTTCAACGTTCCCCAAGTGACGGCGGGACTATACGCCGCGTTGTTCGCTGGCCTTTGTACAGTTATTCGGCCGATTGGTGGTGCGGCAGCCGACAAACACCGGCCAATGCAGATGCTCCAGTGGGTCTTCATCGGCATCACCGTCTTTGCCATGATCATTTCGCTGACGTTCAGTAATCAATCCCTGTTCATCTTCGGTATCGTTGGTGCGGGCCTGATCGCCGGCTTTGGTAACGGGGTCATCTTCAAAATGGTGCCGTACGTGTCCAAAGGAAATACCGGTGCCGTTACCGGATTCGTTGGCGCCGTTGGTGGCCTGGGTGGGTTCTTCCCGCCACTGGTCGTGGGATGGATTCACACCGCAACTGGGAGCTATCAACTGGGAATTATCTTGCTGGCGCTGACCGGGTTGATCTGCTGGTACGTTCTCTGGCGCCGCTTCATCCATGGCGATTTCCACATCGTTAAATAGTGTTGGTCGTTGGTCTGCGTCTACGGCTGGCGGGTACTCCGCCCGGTGAGGCACGACCGAAGCCTGAGAAGCGGTCTTCGGTCTCGACTGTGAGCCTCTAAGTACGAGTCTCACAGTCGGCCAGTCGTCTAAGTCCGGGTGAAGCGCCCGGGCTAAGACGACAACCACGGGGCTACGTACCCGCCAGCCTCCGACTACGACGATGTTACTGAAAATGACTGTAATTCGAGTATGGC
>NZ_AZDP01000071.1:30161-52669 GCF_001435525.1 Levilactobacillus koreensis JCM 16448 | reverse complement strand
GTCTTCAAGCTTGGTTTTCTGCTAAGCCGGCAAGAAACGCCGACCAAGCAGAACGATGCGCCTGAGCCCATATCTGCCGGCCTCTCGGCTTACATAGTGTGCGTAGACAACGAGGATACTGACTGTAACAATCGTTATAGATTGGACCGAAAGCGCTAAGCCGCCATGTCTTCCGACTGCTGTCGTGGTAAAGCACAGTCAGAGCCGGAGGAGGACAGGGATGCAGCCAGCCGTGGTAATATTGTGAGCTGGCCAGAGGCTAGCTCACAATATGGGCGACTTTGAAGACACGCGTTATTCGTGGCTTCAAATCGAGTCGGAGGACCGTTCCTCAGTCCGGAGCGTCCCCACAGCAGGCGGAATTCTTGTCAGCCGGAGTGCGGCCAATTTACACTAATTTATTTAAATTGAATCATAAAAAATAGATGTTACAAGTTACTTTGGAGGTAATGACAGTGCAAGTTTTGAGTGCAGATCCTGAGGTTAAGCAGGGGCCCGACAAGTTGTTGTCGTCCCGGCATTTAGTGGTTACACGATTGGTGATTCCTAAGGGCGAAGCGATTCAACGGCACCGGTCTTTGATGACGGTCACGGTCGTTTCCATTAAGGGTCAAGTCGAATTTCATACGGACGATGACGTCACGACTTTGGTTCCTGGTAAGGCCGTTGTCATGCAGCCCGGCGAATTTCACTGGCTGGAAGCACCAGCAGAAGATGGCGAAGTCATGGTCGTCCATGGCGTTTTAGCCCAATAAAAAGCGTTCAGTCAGAACGTAAGCGACTATACTTAAGGTAATTAATGGATTGTGAGCGAACACAGTGACTTACTCACAATCAATACATGCGGACAAAAGAAAAAGGGAGAGTGCACAGATGGCAGACGGAATTGGCGAAGGCACCGAATTTTCACCGATCGAAAGTAAAGTCATGACCTCACTGGAAGACGTAATCGACCCAGAACTGGGTATCGACATGGTTAACCTGGGGTTGATCTACGACATCAACGTTGACGATGAGGGTCACTGTATTGTTACCATGACCCTGACCACGATGGGGTGCCCACTGGGTAACTTGTTGGCTGACCAAATCAATCAGGCGGTCATGGGCGTTGATGGTGTGACGGCTTGTGAGATTGATTTAGTTTGGGAACCCGCTTGGGATATGGATAAAATGAGTCGGTTTGCAAAGGTTGCTTTGGGGATCCACGGTTAACCACAATCGAAGAATAGGATTGATCAGCATGGACATCAAAAAGTTTGTGGCCCAGCGAAAAGCGCTGCGGCTATCACAAGTAAAATTATCGGCAGGTATCTGTACGCAGGCGACATTGAGTAAATTTGAACGGCAGGGACGGGTGCCGTCTCTGGCCATTTTGGAACAGCTCTGCGCGCGGCTGGGGCTCACGGTTGATGACCTCAACGAAACGCAGGCGACTTCGGTGACGAAGATGCGTGACCGGTTGGATAAGATTGAAAAGCAATTGATGATGGAAGATTACCGTGCCGTGCTGCAGTCCCTCGACGAGATTGACGAGACCAAGATCAACGCGATTCCTCTGAAAATGCAGTTTTACTATTTGCGCGGGATGTTGAATTCCTTGATCAACAAGGGTCCCGATGACGTGCTCTTTGATTTCTCACGAATTTTAAATGGGTTCGATGAGAAGCACGAAACGATTTTTACGCAGCTAGCTTACGTGGGATCTGGCGTGATGTATGGCCGGCGCGAGCAACCGGAAAAGGCGAAATTTTATTTCACGAAGACCCACCGTTACGTGCGGCAGGCCCTAGCCGATTCCCGTGCGGCGGCAGGCAACGACTACTTGCGCTTGCTGACGCTCCTCTTCTACACGGCTGAGTTCTATGCGTTGTCTGGCGATTTTGCCACCAGTAATGATCTGATCAATGCTGGTGTCCTGCTGTGTTCGGACAAGCACGTGACCTACTATTTGCCGCGATTGAAGTTCCTGGCGGCGGAGAATGCCATCACGCAACATCAAGATGCTGACGCCATTCAGCGCCTGATGAACGAGGCGTTGGCCTTCGCGCGGATCAACCATAACGAGGTGGTCGAGGTCAAGGTAGCCGCATTGCGGAGCCGATACGAGAAGCAAGCGGAAAGCGAATCTGAATAGATGCGACGAGGAGCTCGCTGACTAGATTGAGGGTATAAAAGCAAAGGGACCATCAAAGTAGAGGCAGTGCGCCCACTTTGATGGTCCTTTTTGTGCTGGTATTCTATAAAAATTTGAAAGCTATTAATTCTACCGAGAAGTTAACCTGTCTAGTAGTTATGCAAAATTAATTTGTACCGACTTGCCAAAGGCATTTGCAATTTTAGAAATGGTTTCCATACTCGTATTAGCGCCGCTTTCAATCCGTGCAATTGTTGATTGAGGAATGCCAGCTTTTTCGGCCAATTCTTGCTGAGTCCAACCGTAAATTTCTCTTTCATTGCGGACAGCAATCGCGCTTGTTAGTTTGTTTTCTTCAGTTTTAACCTGATTAGCAAAATTACTATCCTGCATATCTTGAGAAAAAAGGTCTTCAACATTAGTTAAATAGTCTTGTTTGGTCATTACGAGTCGTTGTCCTTTCTTTGGTAGTATTCAGCTCTTATTTCCCTAGCATGTTTGATTTCATTTATGGGCGTCTTTTGTGTTTTCTTCGTGAAACCATGGGTGATAATGTATCGGTTATCTTCGTCGTGAAAGTAAAGTCCCCTTTGAATGTTAGAGGCTACTTTTGATCTGAGTTCGTATAAATTAGTGTCTAACTTTTTTACCCATTCCATTTTTGTAGCAACAAGTAGTCCTTGTTGTTCAATGATATGAAGTAGGGCAACCAATTTTTTTCGATCCTTAGTTGGCAAACTTTGATAAAATTCAGCAAATTCATCATGTCCATTGAGTCTACGGTAACTTGTAAAGTTAGGTTTTTTCATAGTCTTATTATAGCTTATACCGCTATTATTATCAATATATAGTATATTAAATGGCTTGAGTAGTTTGAGTCAAGGTTGGGGCTATACGTAGCTGGTATGGAAAATAGATTTGATGTAGGCGTAAGTTGGCTTTTAATATGGATTAGGCTACAGATAGTCCGTTATCGTTTTTAGAGTAACGAAAGGAGTTTCTTCAGAGATTAATGGCTAATCCCAATATGCCAAATTTGAATATATAGTAAAATCCCCAATAGTTCTCGCTCACCTACTCCTTTAGACTAAGATTAAAAGCATCTGAAAGGAGCGGTCATCATGGCCCACAATGTAAGCCAAGACGAAGAATTACTGGGGATTTTAAGCGACGTTTCCACGCACCGGTTCCATCAAGGACGGCAGGTCAACCCAAACTCAATGCTTTACAAAACAGTTGAATTTGCCAATCAGGAGGGGTATTTAGTCGGAGCGAAGTTGGATGCCAACTACAGTCACAGTCTGGCCAGTATCGACTTGACGAAGGCCACTTTGAGCGAGGCCGGCGTGGCGAAGTTACAAGCGCTGACGACCCCGGACGAGACGGAAACACCGGAATCCTAAGGAGCGGAGAGCATGGACGTCAAACAAAAATTAGCAAGTAAATATGATAACGTTGCCATCTACACGTCGGGCTTTTATGCCGACCCGGAAGACGAGCTCGGCACCCGCAGTAAGCTAATGGAAACGTTGAAGTCGTTGGTCATGAACCAACACGCCGACACGCCATTCTCACTACAGATCATGACGACAAATGGTGAAATCAACGTGATGCCGTTGGGCTTGTTGAGTCTGGATGAGCTAAAGACCTATGAGAATGAGCGGCGCCAAAAGAACGGCTTGAACGCCGACGATGACGGTATTCCGTTGGTCGTTCAATTTGCGGCCCACACGGAAAAGAATCAAGTGGTCAAAAAAATCGTGGGCACGACCCAACAGTTATTCAGCGACTTCAACACACAGTTTGCCCTGATCTGGGACGTGGTTAAGGCCGACCTCGAGACGAACCAGAATCTATTGACGACGATCGAGCAGGACTTGATTGCGGATAGTGCCGACGTGCAAAAAGAATACCTGGCCAACTTTAAAGGGATGGACGCCAAGACCCGGCAGGACAAGCTGGGCTTTGAGTTGAAAGACAGCGATATGACGCACTTCAGCGCCTTTATGGCCGACATGCACGAGGTTCAGGCGGTCGTCTTATCCGCGGCGTCCTTCAGCAAGAACGAGATCATCGGTGACGACTTGTTCGCACAGGTCATGAACGACAAGGTCTCCCGCAACACGCTGTTCTGGGTGCTCGACAACACGTTCTATGAGATCCTCTACTACTTTATCGAAAAGTACCGGACCGCTCCCAACGGCGAAAAGATTGTGAAACACCTGCATCATCAGAAACGCCTACTGATCATCAATATGCGGAATGACGCGTTCCAACGGGCGCAAAATTACTTGGAGGACGCGAAGGTCAAGGTCGACATGGACAAATACCTGACCGACATCTTCGTTCCCATCGCCGAACAACTCGCTAGCGAAGTGGATAAGTTTAACAACTAGTTAGACAATACAGGACTTCCTTCGCCTTACCGGCCGGCAGACATGGGCTGGAACGGTGCGAACGCAACTTGAAGCCTCGAAAATCGCAAGTCTTCAAGGTTGGTTTTCTACTAAGCCGGCAAGAAACGCCGACCAAGCAGAACGACGCGCCTGAGCCCATATCTGCCGACCTCTCGGCTTACACGGTATGCGTAGACGACGGAGGTAATGGCTGTAGCAGTCGTTATCGATTTGACCAAATGTGCTAAGCCTTCAGTTTTTCCGACTGTTGTTGTAAAACGCGATTGAAGCCGGAGCGCGGCCAATTTATCCTAACTTAACTTTAACCTTCAGCGTTTAATTTAGAAAATGGAGATGGCGGTATGGCACTGCTTGATTATGATGTGGCTTTAGAAGAAAACTTTCAGCGGTATGCGGCGACCTTACCGCGGCCGTTACCGGACCTGATTGCCGGGAGCGATGCGTCCGCGCGACACTTGCGGCAGGGCGGATATACGTTATTTCAATCTCCCGACCAGCCCGATGATGTGACCGTGGTCGTGGAAACTTTGGCGCTTGCCACGACGCTGAATCCGACGAATTTTTTGCCGACCGCGAGTGTGAATGATCTGGCGATGGGTAAGGCGCGGGCCTATGCGTGTCAGTATCTGTACGGTGAGTTTCACCGACTGTTACAGACGCCCACACTGTCCGATGATGCGCAGCGGTATTGCTTGGCAGAGGCCCAACAGTTGCAGCTAGCCAATCTCGAGCGGCTCCAGTTGAACTTTAACCAACGCGAGCGCATCGCCGATTTCCTCAAAGACACCAAGGCTCGTAGCGCGCGCCTGATGGGGCTGAGCTGTTATGTGGCGGCCAGTGCGGCGGGCGAAGACAGTGCCGTGACCGGGCTGGCGCGTGAAATTGGTGAGACGTTAGGCGTGGCCTTGACCATTTTGAGAGATGCCCAGGAAACGCAGACCATCGCCGACTTTCACGACCGGGTGTTGCGTGGCGACTACCCACTGCCATTGCTATTCGGCTTTGAAAAAGAGGCGGATTACTTCAGCGAGTTCTTCCATCAGGCCCACAAGCCGACCGCTGATCAGTTTGTGACGGCGCAGCAGCTGACCCTGCAGGCTGGTTATGGTCCTGCCGTGGAAATGGCGCAGGAGCTGCTGAACCAGACCGGGTTAGATGTCAAAATGCTGCCACAGGGGCCGACCCATACGGCGCTTGACCGGGTCCTGGAACGGTTAGCTGAGCAGGTCGATCAGAAATTAGCGGAACAGGATAAATAGAAATTTGGACGACTGGCGAGTGTGATGCTGGTCGTTTTTATTTGCCAATGGAACAAGGGTGTAATTTTTTCGGTATGTTAGGAGATACCAGGGGGGGTGTCAGGCATCCTCAGAGGTCAGTGTATTCGTGGTAAACTTTTCGCCGCTCGCCCAACGAAAGAGGTTGTCTTGATATCTAGTCTGAACGCGCTGATCGTTTTCAATCTGTGAAAGGGTGGAGGAACTGAGACCTAGTTTGCTTGCAAACTGACGAACAGTAAGGTTGAGCTTTTTTCTGAGGGTGACAATGTCTTGTGGTGCCAAATAGTTTTTCCGTTGGCGATAGGCTTGAAAGTCGCTTCTAACATTTTCCATAGGGTCGTCAAAGTCTCCCCACAGCTCACCAGCAGCATCTTGCCAGTAGTGATGCAGGACATGTAAATCAGAGATTTCCTTAACGGTAACGGTTTCCATTTTCCATTTTTCGGTGTAGGTCACTTTAGCAGCTATCTCTGGATTATAGAAGGTTTTTTGGTGGCTCATGACTGGCATCTCCTTTCTTAATTCTTGTAAGGGAATTTAAGTGGATACTGAGCGAAATGAAATGATATCCAGATAACAATTCCAGTTGGCTGATCTTGAAGCTTTAGGTAGCATTGTCTGTGAGAAATAGTCAATCCGAATATCCAAATTTCCCCTGGAAGTGGTGGGTGATGGTTATCGAGTTGGGGACCGGAAACATAGTCTTTCCAGTGAAGGGGGTCGAAAATAATTTTGAGCGCAATTGGACTAGTGATTCCGAGTGCAGAAAGAGTCTGGAGGTTTTTTGACGCGGACTTAAATGTCAGTTGAGATAACGACTTCTGATGTTTCTGAGTAACTCACCGATTTCTGTAGGTGTACTCATCTTTCGCACGTCCATTCTCAAATTGATTACTGGCATCAGCATACCACGTTTGTTTCTCAGGGAAAACAAATGTGACCTAAGTTATAGTAAATTCAGCGATAGTCGCTAACGGAATCTATCCGTGGTGTGTAACGCAAGCCAAAAAAGCGTCCCACCGGCCAAATCAAGTTGGCCAGTGGGGCGCAAATAAGTATTGTAATTTTGAGTTAGGACAGTTACCTAACAGACCAAAACAGACGGCGGCTAAAAGTCGATCAGTTCATGGTGGATGGCGTAGCGAATCAGGTCGGCACGGGTCTTTAACGCCAGTTTATGCATAATGTTGGCCTTGTGTGCCTCCACCGTCTTGGTCGAGATGAAGAGCTTCGCCGCAATTTCCTTGTTGGAGTAGCCCAGGGCAATCAGTGGAAAGACCTCGCGTTCCCGTTTAGACAGGCCGTTATAGCCCTTCAAGTCCACGTCGACGCCATCCGAATTGATCTCCTGAACGTCGGTCTTGGTCATGATGATGTTGGCGTCAATGTAATTCTCACCGTTGGCCAGTGACTTTAAGGCCTTGAGGAGCTCATCATCCGACGAACTCTTCATGATGTAAGACATCGCGCCGTTGTGGATGGCCTTATTGATGTATTCCTGTTCCTCGTGCATCGACAGAATCAGGATTCGTACCTTGGGGAAGCGCTCGTGAATCCGCTGAGTGGTGATCAGTCCGCTCTCACCCGGTGGCATGCTGAGGTCCATGATGAGGATGTCGATACCTCCCTGTTCCACGCGCAGGTAGGTCGCGGTCCCGTTGGCTTCCTCGTCGACCACCTTGAAATTGGGTTGTTGGTTGACCAGGTAAGACAGCCCAGACCGCACGACCGCGTGATCATCGGCAACTAACACGTTATACATATGACTAAACAACTCCCTCTACGCAAAAGATACCGGAAACTTTGCTGTGACTGTAGTGCCAGCGCCAGCTTGAGACTTGATCTCAAAAGCGCCGTTGAGTGCCTTGACCCGTTCGTTCATGTTCAATAATCCCAGCGAGTGGCCGTTGAAGCCCTGGTGTTGGGACAGGTCGAAGCCCTTGCCATCGTCGATGATCTCTAAGATGATGAAATGGTTGTGGGCCACCAGTAATAGGTTGATTTCATTGGCCGCTGCGTGTTTCAATGCGTTATTGATCGATTCTTGACCGATACGGTAGAGCACATTTTGCACGTCGGTCGCCAGCCCCTCGGTGGAGGCATTGCCACTGACGGTGATGGTCACGCCAGAGTTCTCCTGCAGGCGCTTGGCGAGGACGCGCAGGGCGGGCAAGAGGCCAAAGCTATCTAGCACGGACGGTCGAATATCGAGGGCCATCCCTTTGACCTCGGCTAGGGTGTCGTTGAGCTGGGTTTCGATGACCTGTGTCAGCTCGTGGATAGCGGCTTCGTCGTTGTCGTCCTCATTGATGCGTCGCACGCCCATGATGGCCGAGTAGACCCCTTGGGCAATGCTGTCGTGGAGGTCGGCGGAAATTTTCTTGCGTTCCTCTTCGTGAGCCCGGTTGACGTATTGGTTGAGTTGCCGTTGTTGGGCAAGTTGGTCCATCCGTTCAATGGTGCCGCGGTTCTTCAGCGTGAGTGAGAAGACGTGCTCGTCGGCATTGATGACGTGATAGATCATGAAGTATTTTAAGGGATGCGGCATGTCCTTGGCTAGCGTGATGGGGATAGAGATCTCCTGCATCGAGTTGCGAATGGCACAGTTAAAACAGTTGTCGGTGGCACTGAATTTTTGTTTAACGGAGGCATCGGCGACCTGCACCAAATAGGTGGGGTCAAGGTGGAGCTCCTGTTCCAGGTCCTGTGCGATCTGATTGCTGACGACGAGGTCATCCTCTTTAAAAATCAGGACGGCGTCGGTTGCCTCGTCGAAGTATTGTTGAATCCACGTGTTCGTTTCTAGCAAAAAGTCGGCCTCCCTTCGCCTGACTAAAAAGCCTGCAGGTATTGGGTGAGCCGACTCACGGTGTCATCTGAAACGGGTTGAGCTGAACGATAGCCGACCAGAAGGACGCCAGTCACCAGGTGAAAACGGGACGACGTTAACGGAATGGCAGCGGCGCTTTGGAGCGCTTCGATCTTAGCTATGGGGGTGTACATCTCATCGCTAAACGTGTACTGCTGCAATTCGTTCTTCCAAAAAGGCTTGCCAGTTCGGACCACTAATCCGGCAATTCCAATACCGCTTCGAAGTACAATTTTTCTGAATTGCTCGCTTTGATTGCCAGCCACGAACAGCCATTTGATGGCGTGTGGTGCCGTGGGTGCCTGCAGGGCGACCCCGACAAAATCAAAGTCGTCTTGCCGGTAGATCCGGTCGACGAGCGTTTGATAATCTTGTTGGCGATCAATTTCTTCTAGAGTCAATCCTTATCCCCCCTATAATACCATTGATTTAGACGTTTGAAACCGCTTTTGGTGAGATTTGTCACAAAAATATCAATTTTTGGAATAATCTAGTATACCCGGCGAACAGTAGTGATCATCCGCGGTGGTGTGGGCTTAGGCAGAGCTACCAGTATTCACCCACTAGTTGAAATGGGACGAATCACCGAGTCGATACCAGTGCAGTCCGTCCCAATTATCACAATTGGCATAATCCCTGCCTCACCTCAGTATTTGGTAAGAATTTACGCCGTTAAATTAGTGTAAACTTACCGCACTCTGGTTCTGAGTGTGTTTTACCACGACAATGGTTGGAAAATGTGGGGACCTAGCGCTTTCAGTCCAATCAATAACGACTGTTACATTTATTATCTCCATCGTCTACGCACACTGTGTAAGCCGGGAAGTCGAAGGGACCGCTACGTAACCCAGTTTCCAGCGGATATTTGTGACCAATCGCAGTCAGTGACCACTAATTTACACTGATTGGCGGCGGTCGTCAATTCTTCTGGCGCGTGGGTATGTCGCAATCAGCGGTTCGGGGTGAGACTAGCTACTAAGCCTGATATTGGCTGGCGACGTCCAGCTTGAAGTCGGGATCAACGAACTGTTGGTAATGGTCGTAGTCCGTTTGGATGGCACGAATCTCGACATCGAGCTTGTCTAGCTTGTCGTCCTTTTCCAGCGACCGCATTTCCTCGTTGACTTCCTGGACTTCATTTTCCAGCAGGGTTCGGCGGATAGTCAGGTCGGTCAGCACTACTTTTAACAGTTTTTGAAAATCAGGTTCACCCATTTGTTCTTTAGTCAGCATGATTAATTTCCTCCAAATAATTGTAGTTCGTAAACGATTCGCTGTTGGGGAAGGTCAAGGGGAGGCATTGGCGGGACCCCTCGATGAACTGGCCGAGGCGAAAGTCGCCCAGCAACAGAAAATCTCTTAACGTGTTCCGCGAGACGCTGAAGTGCGCGATGGTGTAATGGCTGGCCGCAGGGGTCGCCGCAAAACAGTTGGGGTGGTCGGCTACGGCCGCAAGCACGTTGGGGGTGATTCGCGGATAGTCGACTGCCAGCACGAGATAGTCGGTCGTTTGCGGGTGCCGACAACACGCCGCGTAGATGCCACTGAGCGGTCCGTGTTGGACGAACGGCGCCTGATCCGTCACCACGGTAATCGTGGGCACCGCTTGAAACTGTGTGGTCAACGCATCGCCATTTTTCGCATTGGCACTGACAATGACTTCATCGCTGAGTAAACGGAGCTTGTTGACCGCCAACTCGGCATTGTTTACGCGTTCGTGCGGGCAGTGATAGAGTGCCTTGTCGCGGCCGAACCGCGTTGATTTCCCCCCAGCTAATACGAGTCCAATCATGATCTCGTCCCCCTTTGATAACGACTAGTGGTCGCCGTAAACGAAATGTCCGCTCTTGCCGCCATCCTTCTCGACCAGGTGAATATCGCTGATAAGCATGCCTCGGTCGATGGCCTTGCACATGTCGTAGATGGTCAGCAGGGTGACCTGAACGGCCAACAATGCCTCAATTTCAACGCCAGTCACGTGCTTGGTCTTGACCTGCGCGGTGACGGTGACCGTGTCTTGGTGGTTATCCTCGAAATGAATATCGACTCCGGTCAACGGAATCAGGTGGCACATGGGAATCAGCGAGCTGGTCTGCTTGGCCGCCATGATACCGGCCACCTGAGCCACGGCGAGCACGTCGCCCTTTTTGATCTGGCCCTCGTGAATTCGTGTCAACGTGTCGGGATGCATGGTAATTTGACCAGTCGCGCTAGCCACACGGTGGGTGACGGCCTTGTCAGTCACGTCGACCATCTTGGCTCGGTTTTGGTCGTTAAAATGTGTTAATGAATCAGTCACGATTACTCGACTCCTTTTTTAAAGATTAGCGTTCCTAAATGGATGCTAGTGTGTGAATAGGCAGGTTCACCTTGCCGGCCGCCAAAGTGGTCCTTGGTCGATCGGGAAGATGGGCGGCAAAGATTAAGGTTCTGACTTTCAGTTTCTATTCCTGAGCCAACGGTAGCCAATCCGTGAAGAACCAGGTCGTGATGGCGGTCACCCCGGTCAACGTTGCCGCCGGATGGTCGTTTAGGCTGGCGGTCTGGATCACGTTGGAAAATTTGGCGAAGTCGGCAAGGTGGTCTTCTGGGCGTAACAACACCAATTTGGGGTAGGGGGCCGGTTTGAAGCCCTCTATCAAAATGACGTCCACGTCGTCTGGTAACCAGTCGATCAGGGCTGGTGCCGAGACGTCTTGGGGCTGGGACTGATGGTAGAACAGCCCATTAGCGGATTGGAGAATCACGCTGTCGGCGCCAGATGCGGCAAAGCGTGCCGTGTCGGTGCCAGCAACGTCCATGGCGGCGTCGTGAGCGTCGTGCTTGATGACGCTGACCCGGAGTCCTTTGGTATGCAGTGCCTGGGTCAATGCTGCAGTGACCGTCGTTTTGCCACTCTTTTTATAGCCGATTATTTGAAGGGTAACAGCCATGCCGTCACCTGCGCGTTGAGTTTGATGGGCTCGTTGCTGTGCGGAATCTTGACCAAACACGTTGTGGTCTGCAGGTTGCTGAGCGCACCAGACCGGTCGGGACCGTTGGGAACCACGCTGATTTTTCCTTGGTCGTCGGTGTAGGTCGCCCGTAGGATTCGGTCGAAGCCGTTGGTCTTATGGTAGGGCGCAACCAGCGTGGCCGTGACCTGCTTAGTCCGCGTTGGTTGATGGACGAAGCGCCGCAACAGAGGTTCGACGTAAAGGTAGAAGCCGGTGAAGCAGGCGCCGGGATTGCCAGATAGTCCCATGACCAGGGTGTGATCCTGCACGAAGGCCGTTGTCACGCTGCCCGGCCGCTGCTTGATCTTGTTGAAGAGCAGTTCGTCGGCGTCGCGAGCCGTGTCCCCGATGAAGTCAAAGTCGCCCACGGACACACCGCCGTCGGTAATCACGATATCGTTATTGGCGATGGCCCGCTTCAGCGATTTCTGTAGCAGGTCGTTGTCATCGACGAGTTGCTCAACCGTCGTGACCTCCCCGCCGTTTTCGGTGACTAAATGGGGGATCTGGATGCCGTTGCTATTGTAAATTTTTCCAGCTTGTAAGGGCTCGCCAGGCCGCATGAGTTCCGTTCCGGTCGTGATGATGGCGACCTTGGGCTTGCGGTAGACGGTGACGTCTTGAATGCCAAAGGCGGTCAGAATGGCCAGTCCGCCGGGATTTAGCTCGGTGTCGGCAGCCAATAACTCGTCGCCCTCGGAAAATTCGGCGCCGACCTCGGTAATATTGGAGTGCTTTTCGGGAACCAGCACGTTGATGGCCTTGGGGTCGTCGGCAATGTCTCGCGTCTTCTCCAGCATAATGACCACGCCAGCGTTGAGCGGAACGTAGGCACCGGTCATGATCCGGGCCGCTTCATTTTCGCCCAGTGGCCCATCGAAGGTCGCACCGGCGGGAATGTTGCCGACGATGTTGAATTTGTGTGGGTAGTCGTGGTCGTCTTCGGCCCGAATGGCAAAGCCGTCGACACCCGACCGCCGGAAGTGGGGATAGGCAAATGGGGCCGTGACGGTCTCAGCCAAGACACGATGGTTGGCTGCCATAACGGGAATCGTTTCGGTCGAAGTCGGCAGGGGCACGGCAGCCATTTTAGCTTGTGCTTCATCAATTGAAATTGGATATCTTCTAGTTAACATCGAAACCGCTCCTTGTTTATTTTATTTTCAGTTGTAGTGATTGACTTGTATGACATGGACTAAGTGATTAGTTGAGATATTGATTGACGGGTTAGTATGTCGCCAATCGAAATGACGTTTATTTAGAGACTAAAGGTTGAAAGTTCCAAGATACCAGTTCTGCCTGCTCTAGCAACAACATCGGTCCCAAAACTAGGCAACTTGGTAGTCCCTTCGCTTTACCGGCCGGCAGATATGGGCTGGAACGGGGCGAACACAACTTGAAGCCTCGAAAGAACCGAGTCTCCAAGCTTGGTTTTCTACTAAGCCGGCAAGAATCGCCAGCTAAGTAGAACGACGCGCCTGAGCCCATATCTGCCGACTTCTCGGCTTACACAGAGTTCTTAGGCGATGGAGATAATGACTGTAACAGTCGTTATCGATTGGACCGAAAGCGCTAAAACTCCAGGTATTCCGACTGTTGTCGTGGTAACGCACAGTCAGAGCCGGAGGAGGACAGGGATGTAGCCAGCCGTGGAGGTGGTGTTGGCTGGCGCTTCATCAGCCAGCTTACAGCACGGGCGACTTTGGAGACACGCGTTCTTCGTGGCTTCAAAGCGAGCGAGAAGACTGGTGAACTTCCAGTCTGAAGCGTCCCCACAGCAGGCGGAATCCCTGTCAGCCGGAGTGCGGCAATTTTACACTATCTCAATGGTGAGAATCCTTTCGTCGTTCGAACAGCAGATGGGCGAATTCGGGAAGAATCAGCTGGTCCATCGCCGTTTGGCAGGCGTTGGTCGAGCCCGGCAGGCAGTAACATAACTGGTTGCGGTGATTGAAGCCCGCGATGGCCTTGGAGGCTAATGCGCGGGTCCCGACCTCTTTGAACGAAATTTCGCGGAAACTCTCGCCGAAACCAGGAATACTCGTCGTCAGTAGCGGCGTGATGGCCGCAATCGTGACGTCGCGCAGGGCGATACCAGTACCGCCGTTGGTGATGATGATGTCGGGGGCCTGTTGCTCGAACTGAAGAAATTGACTTTGGATGTCGACCACGTCGTCGATCACGACTTGGCGATCGGCCACCTGGACATCGTGAGCCAGCAGGCGTTGCGCGATGAATTTGCCGGATTTATCGTTGTCGAGATTCCGGGTATCGCTGACGGTTAAAATCATGGCCGTTGTCATGATGCACTCACCTCCTGTAAGGGTAGAACTTGGCGCAGACCCGTGAAGAGTCGCGTCGCTGTAGGTAAATCTGGTAGGCCGTAAAGTAAGACCTTACCGTTTTGGAAAATACTGATGGTCGCGTCCTGCCAGTCAAAGGTGATGAATGCCTTGAATTGTCTGACGGACACGTGGCGGTCGACCAGCCAGTCGATCACGGTGGTTAAATTGGGCGTCGTGATCGCCGCGGAATAGGTTTGAGTCCCGCAGAGAACGGAGACGGCTTGTGGTGCGGCTGGTTCGGTGAGATCCCAGTCCGTGTGGTGACAAACGGGGCAGGTCACGGATTTTCTGACCTTAAATTTTTGTTGGTCGAGTTGCCAATTGTCGATGGTCGTCAGGTGATCGAAGTCGACGGTCGGCTTATCGACCAAGTAGTGTAGCGCTAGCGAGACTTGTAGCGCCGACACGAGGGGAACCAGCGCCGTGTTGACGCCAATCAGGTCGCAATCCGTTTGCTTGAGGTCGTCGAGATTAGGGTAGACGCAACTCAGGCAAGCATGGCGCCTTGGGGAGATCGGCATGACGCTTCCAAAGGTCCCAGCACAGCTCGCAAATATGTAATCGAAATCTCGTTTCAGGGCAGCCTTGTTAATCAGGTCGCGGGCCTGGTAGTTGTCGAGGCAGTCGAGCAGGAGGTCAAAGCGGGTGTGTAGCAGTAGGTCGGCAGTTAGCGGCCCGGGGATGGCGTCAATCGTTACCGCGTGATTGATAGCCAGTAGATGGGCCTTTGCAGCGACGACTTTCAGGGTACCCGCAGCGACATCGGCCTCCGTAAATAGCGTTTGTCGTTGGAGGTTGGTGGTCGAAACGACGTCGGGGTCCACCAGAACAAGGTGACCGACGCCGGCACGGACTAACTGTTCAGCCGCATAGCTCCCAAGAGCGCCAGCACCAGCAATCAGAATGGTAGCAGCACTAATTTTAGCTTGGCCGGCCACCCCAATCACCTTCACCCGCTCCTGACGGTCGTAACGTGTTGTCATTACCAACACTCCTTTCTTAAATCTGTTTCTACAGTTGTTTCGCCTGCAGTGAATTAGCAGTAATTATGTATAAAATGTGTGAACGTTGCTAAGTAGAAGAAAATTATTTATGGGACATTACTGGCAATGAGCAGAGTGGTTAGATTTGACCGCACTATGGTTGCCAGAGAGGGAGCGCTCCAGACTGGGAAGCTGATTGCCAACTGCAGAGATCATCTCATGTTGTAAGCGTCTGAGAACTCTTAACGATTGCTACGGTCAGCCGCTCTATTAATCAGCGACGCAATACCTATTTAGGTTTAACTCCCAGTCCAAGCCGGAGGAGGCCAGGTGGAATGCTGTGTCGGTGGTGTTAGTCGGGGTCCTTTCCCGGCTTACAGCACGGGACGGCCTGAGAAACTCACGGGTTAGGTGAGGTTCTTAGGCGCCCTGAAGACTCGTTTTTTTGAGGCTTCAGGTCTGCCCCACAGCATGGAATTTGGCAGCCGCAGGCGAACCAACGAACCAGTAAATTCAACGTAAAAATATAGGTGTTTCCCTAGTCGAAGTATAACAAAGGGCCTGCTACCATAGATATTAGGGAAATGGCTTACTTTTATTGAGATACCAGTTCTCGCCGAAAGTGACACACCATTCGATTCGAATAGAGGAGGTCTTAAAAAGTGAAGAAATCCCGTTTCTTTAAAAACGTCGAGAAATTTAACGGTACATTTACCCAACTGGAGGAACACAACCGCCGCTGGGAAAAGCTCTACCGCGAACGCTGGGCGCATGATAAAGTTGTGCGGACAACACACGGTGTAAACTGTACTGGGTCGTGTAGTTGGAACGTTTACGTCAAACAGGGCATTATCACTTGGGAACATCAAGCTACCGACTACCCATCCTGTGGGGCCAATATGCCGGGTTACGAGCCGCGGGGATGTCCACGTGGTGCCAGCTTCTCTTGGTACGAGTACAGTCCCGTGCGGATCAAGTACCCGTACATTCGGGGGAAGCTCTGGGAACTCTGGTCTGACGCGAAGAAGGACCACGATAATCCCATCGACGCCTGGGCTAGTATCGTTGAGGATCCGGAGAAGACCAAGGTCTACAAGTCAGCGCGGGGTCACGGTGGAATGGTTCGGGTGCACCGGCCAGAAGCCTTAGAGATGATCTCGGCCATGCTGCTGTACACCATCAAGAAATATGGTCCTGACCGGATCGCCGGCTTTACACCCATTCCAGCCATGTCGATGATCAGCTACGCCTCGGGCGCCCGGTTCATTTCCTTACTTGGTGGGGAAATGTTGAGCTTCTACGACTGGTATGCGGACCTGCCGCCTGCTTCTCCTCAAGTCTGGGGTGAGCAGACCGACGTGCCCGAATCCGCCGACTGGTACAACAGCCAATACATTATGATGTGGGGTTCCAACGTGCCGTTGACCCGGACGCCAGATGCCCACTTTATGACCGAATCACGCTACCACGGTGCGAAGATCGTTGCCGTTAGTCCGGACTACGCTGAAAACGTCAAGTTCGCCGACAACTGGTTGGCACCGCATCCTGGGAGTGACGCCGCTTTGGCTCAGGGGATGACCCACGTCATCTTAAAGGAATTCTACCAAGACCGGCAGGAACCTAAATTTAAGAATTACGCCAAGCAATACACCGACCTGCCATTCTTGGTTGAGCTGAAACAGAGTGCGGCGAACCGCGAGGACTACACGTCCGGTCGGTTCGTGCGGGTCTCCGATTTAGCTGGGGACGCGGCCACGGCAAACGCCCAGTGGAAACCAGTCGTCTTCGATCAGAATCACCTGAAGATCGTGGTGCCAAATGGAACGATCGGTCAGCGTTGGGAAGCTGGCAAGCAGTGGAACCTGACGCTAAAGGACGAGGCGGGCAATGATATTGACCCAGCCTTGTCGCTCACTGCCGACCAACACCCCGTCATTGATTTTCCAACCTTTGACGCGGCGGGAAATGGCGTCTTGAAACGCCACGTACCGGCGCAACTTTTGACGTATGTCGATGGCAGCCAACACCTGGTCACCACGGTCTACGACTTGATGATGAGCCAGTATGGGATCAAGCGTGACGCCAACGATGACCTCGCTGCGAGTGGCTATGACGATGTCAATAGTCGCTACACGCCAGCTTGGCAGGAGACCGTCACCGGCGTTAAGCAGAGTCTGGTCATCCAGATCGCGCGTGAATTTGCGCAGAACGCCTTGGATACCGGCGGCAAGACCATGGTGATCATGGGAGCCGGCATCAACCACTGGTTCAACTCCGATATGACTTACCGAGCGATTATTAATAACTTAATGCTCTGTGGGTGTGAAGGGGTCTCCGGTGGGGGCTGGGCACACTATGTTGGTCAAGAAAAGCTCCGGCCACAAGAGGGTTGGGGCACGATTGCCTTTGCCAATGACTGGCAAAAGGGTGGCGCCCGGCAACAAAACGGGACGTCCTTCTTCTACTTCGCTTCCGACCAATGGAAGTACGATGAGCTGGATAACGCGGCGCAGAAGTCACCCGTCAATAAGTCTAAACACAGTTATGAACATGCCGCCGACTACAACCAGATGGCGATTCGCTTAGGCTGGTTGCCGTCCTACCCACAATTTGACCGGAGCTCGTTGTCCTTTGCTAAGGACTACGGCAACGACTTGGCTGAAATTTCCAAGCACGTGGTCAGTGAGCTGAAGAGTGGCGACCTGCACTTTGCCGCCGAAGATCCAGACGCCAAACAAAACCAGCCGAAGGGCCTGTTCATTTGGCGCTCGAACCTGTTTACCTCCTCTGGTAAGGGTCAAGAATACTTTATGAAACACCTGTTGGGAGCTGAAAACGGGTTGCTCGCCAAGACCAATTCCCGTTGCAAGCCAGAAGACATGGTCTGGAACGACGATACGATTACTGGGAAACTCGATCTCGTGATCGACATGGACTTCCGGATGGTAGCGACGCCAATGTATTCCGACGTCATTTTGCCGGCAGCCACTTGGTATGAAAAAGAAGACCTGTCCTCAACCGACATGCATCCGTTTATCCACCCATTCAACGCCGCCATCAGTCCAATGTGGGAGTCCAAGAGTGACTGGCAACAGTTCAAGACACTGGCCAAGACCTTCTCGAACATGGCGAAGAAATACTATGCCGAACCACAGTACGACTTGAAGACCCAACCGCTGGGTCATGATTCCAAGGGCGAAATCAGTCAGCCAATGGGCGTCATCCGCGATTGGAAGAAGGGTGAGGTCGATGCCATTCCGGGCAAGACCATGCCATCGCTTTCACTGATCAAACGGGACTACACGCAGGTTTACGACAAGTACGTTGCCCTCGGGCCGAACGCTCGCGGGAAGGAAGGTGGCCTCGGCTACAGCTACGATGTCACCACCGAATACGACGAGTTAAAGGACATTATCGGTCAATATGACCGCGGCATTAACGCCGGCTGCCCAAAGCTCGATGAGGATAAGAACGTCGTCGATGCCATTCTCCACATCTCCAGTACGTCTAACGGCCATGTCGCTAGCAAGGCTTGGGCCGATGCCGAAACGGTCACCGGTCGTAAGCTCCAAGACATTAGTGCCGGGCGTAAGGAAGACCAGATGTCCTTTAAGAGCATCACGGTCCAACCGGCCGAAGCCATCCCAACGCCGATCTTCTCCTCGGCCAAACACGATGGTGACCGGTACTCACCATTTACGGTCAACATTGAACGGCTCGTGCCATTCCGGACGTTAACGGGTCGGCAACAGTTCTACCTCGACCACGAGATCTTCCAGGAGTACGGGGAGAGCTTGGCCAACTACAAGCCAACGTTGCCACCACAAGTCATGGCGCCTGGCGATACCGAGATCACGCCGGACGACAATGAACTGACCCTGCGTTACATGACGCCGCATGGCAAGTGGAACATCCACACGATGTACTACGACAACTTGGAAATGCTGACGCTGTTTAGAGGGGGCCCGAACGTTTGGTTGAGCCCAATCGACGCGGATAAGGCTGGCATTAAGGACAACGACTGGTTGGAAATCTACAATCGGAATGGAGTCGTGACTGCCAGAGCCGTCGTCTCTCACCGGATGCCTGCCGGGACGATGTACATGTACCACGCTCAGGATATGGAAATTCAAGAACCGCTGTCGACGATTACCGGGAACCGGGGGGGCTCACACAATGCGCCAACCCAGATTCACGTGAAGCCAACGCAGATGGTCGGGGGTTATGGTCAACTGAGTTATGGCTTTAACTACTACGGCCCAATCGGGAATCAGCGGGACCTTTACGTTAACGTTCGTAAGTTAAAGAAGGTGAACTGGAATGAAGATTAAAGCACAAATCGGAATGGTGCTGAACCTCGACAAATGTATCGGGTGCCACACCTGTTCCGTCACTTGCAAAAACACGTGGACCAATCGTCCGGGTGCTGAGTACATGTGGTTTAACAACGTTGAAACCAAGCCCGGCGTGGGGTTCCCTAAGCGCTGGGAAGACGAAGGTCACTACAAGGGTGGCTGGGAACTCAACAGCAAAGGGAAACTCCAGTTACGCGCGGGTAATAAGATCAATAAGGTCGGCCTGGGGAAGATCTTCTACAACCCAGACATGCCCGAACTGGACGATTACTATGAACCGTGGACGTATGATTACCAAACGCTCTTCGGTCCAGAAAAGAAGCACCAACCCGTTGCGCGGGCCCGCTCACAGATCACAGGAAAATTGATGGACCTGAAGACGGGACCTAACTGGGACGATGATTTAGCCGGTTCTCCAGAGTACTTTAAGCAAGATCCGAACATGGACAAGATTGAAACCGATATCAAGGCTAACTTTGAATCGGCCTTCATGATGTACTTGCCGCGACTCTGCGAGCACTGTTTGAACGCACCGTGTGTGGCCTCATGTCCTTCGGGTGCCATGTACAAGCGTGACGAAGACGGCATCGTCTTGGTCGACCAGGAACGTTGCCGTGGGTGGCGTTTCTGCATGACCGGGTGCCCTTACAAGAAGGTCTACTTTAACTGGAAGACCAACAAAGCCGAAAAATGTACGTTCTGCTACCCTCGAATCGAAGAAGGGGAACCGACCGTCTGTGCTGAGACTTGTGTTGGCCGGATTCGCTACATCGGGGCTATGCTCTATGACGCCGATCGAGTCGAAGAAGCCGCCGAGACGCCAGAAGAAGACCAACTGTACGATGCACAACTCGGATTATTTCTGGATCCCAACGACCCAGAAATCGTGGAACAAGCCTTAGCCGATGGAATTTCCGAAGAAATGATCGATGCCGCCCAAAAGTCACCGATCTACCGGATGGCCGTGGAAGAAAAGATTGCCTTCCCACTGCATCCCGAATACCGGACAATGCCAATGGTTTGGTACATTCCCCCGTTATCTCCAGTCATGAGTTACTTTGAAGGCCGCGACTCGATCAAGGACCCCGAGATGATCTTCCCGGGGATCGACGAGATGCGGATTCCAGTCGACTACCTTGCCAGTCTTTTGACCGGTGGGAACGTTGATGCCATCAAGGGAGCACTCTACAAGCTAGCGATGATGCGGCTGTACATGCGTGCGAAGACCAGCGGTAAAGACTTCGATGCGTCCAAATTGGAACGTGTGGGGCTGACCGAGCTGACCGCGACGTCGTTGTACCGGCTGTTAGCAATCGCCAAGTATGAAGACCGCTTCGTTATTCCGAAGAGTCACAAGGAACAAGTTGAGGATGCTCAGAGTGAACAGGGCGGCTTAGGCTACGACGAATGCCAAGGATGCGCGTTAGCACCGCAACATGGCAGTATGTTCAAGAAGGCTGAGGCCGGTGAGTCCACCAACCAGATTTACGCAGAAAGTTTCTATGGGGGGATTTGGCGTGATTAATTTTGACCAGTTAAACGTGCTGAACGACGCCCTCGTAGACTTATCGCGGCTGGTCGACTATCCAGACGACGATACCTTTTCACCGGCTGCGCGGGCTGATTTGGTGGCGACTTACCCGGAAACGGCGCAGAAGGCCAAGCTCCTTAAGGTGTTTGACCAACTGGCCCAGGGGACGCCGCTCCAGCAACAAGAACACTACGCAAATTTATTTGAAATGAACAAGCGCTACACCTTGTACATGAGCTACTATAAGATGACCGACTCGCGGGAACGGGGAACGGTCTTGGCTAAGCTCAAGATGCTCTACGAGATGTTTGGCGTGACCATCGCGGGCAGTGAACTCGCTGACTTTCTGCCGATTCTGCTGGAATTTCTGGCATACGGTAGCTTTGATGGCGACCCGCGGAAGCAAGACCTCAAGCTGGCCTTTCAGGTGATTGAAGACGGCACGTATACGCTGCTGCAGAATGCGGCGGCTGAGATCGACGACCCGTATTTCCAATTGATTCAGGTGGTCCGCGCCGAACTCAGAACCTGCGTTGAAATGGAGGTGCAGGCCTCATGAGTGATTTCTTCTCGATTCTCCTGTGGGTCATCTTCCCGTACGCGATGCTTCTGTCGTTTGTCTTCGGGACGATCATTCGCTTTACCTGGTTCAGAGCGGGTATCACGGCCGTTTCCAGTGAAATGTTGGAAAAACGTAAGTTGATGGTCGGTAGCCTACTGTTCCACGTGGGGATCATTCTGGCGTTCTTTGGCCATATCTTGGGAATCCTGATCCCTAAGACGTGGACGGACTTCTTTGGTATCTCCAATGAAATGTACCATATCTTTGGTTCCTTGATGATGGGGACTGGTGCGGGGCTACTGGCGCTGGCCGGGATGACTATCCTGACTTACCGGCGGTTCACTAACGCACGGGTGTTCATCACCAGCTCGTGGAGCGACTTGATGGTCAACGTGGCCCTCTTGATCACGATTATCTTGGGGTTGGCGTCGACTCTGTCCGGCCCCTTCTTCCCCGGCTTCGATTACCGGGAAACACTGTCCGTCTGGGCACGGTCGTTGTTCTACTTGCAGCCGCATTGGCAGCTGATGGCGACGGTCCCTGTCGTGTACAAGATTCACGTCATTTGTGGGTTCCTGATCTTCGGGTTCTTCCCGTATACGCGCTTGGTCCACGCCATGACCTTGCCGTGGCAGTACATCTTCCGGCGCTACATTGTCTACCGGCGGAAGCCACGAGTTTAGCTTTGATTGATCGTTAAGGATGTTAAAAAACCTTCTACCCTAGTTTGGGGTGGAAGGTTTTTTGGGTAGGCGACGTGTTAGCTGAGGGTTAAAAGATGAAATATCTGTCTCATCCCGGTATCAGCAAGGATTCGCACCATTAAGATAGTGTGAAATTATCGCACTCCGGCTGCCAGGAATTCCGCCTGCTGTGGGGACACTTCAGACTGGAAAATCACCAGTCTTCTCGCTCGCTTTGAAGCCACGAAGACCGCGTGTCTCCAAAGTCGCCCGTGCTGTAAGCTGGCTAATCGCCAGCCAACAGCACCTCCACGGCTGGCTACATCTCTGTCCTCCTCCGGCTCTGACTGTGT
>NZ_AZDP01000071.1:0-30151 GCF_001435525.1 Levilactobacillus koreensis JCM 16448 | reverse complement strand
CGGAATACCTGGAGATTTAGCGTTTTCGGTCCAATCGATAACGACTGTTACAGTCAGTATCCTCGTTGTCCACGCACACAGTGTAAGCCGAGAGGTCGGCAGATATGGGCTCAGGCGCGTCGTTCTGCTTGGCCGGCGTTTTTTGCCGGCTTAGCAGAAAACCAATCTTGTAGACTCGGTTCTTTCGAGGCTTCAAGTTGTGTTCGCACCGATCCAGCCCATATCTGCCGGCCGGTAAGGCGAAGGGTCCACCAGGTTGCCTAGTTTTAGTCTTCCTGTTGTTGTTAGAACAAGAATGAATTAGCCTTCAGCAACGATAGAGACGATAACCGCACGAAAATATAGCAGCCGAATCAGCCGACTTAAACATCTGGAATATTTTTGCGCGCTTTCCCTAATAGTTTCCGGAAAAGGGCTCGGTTACACTATAGGAAACGATTGCAGAACGGAGGAACTTCTTTGGCACAGTTTAATTTAAACTTGAACGCCGCACGGATCGATGCCAGCGGCCATTATAACTTTCAAAATGTGTTTGAATACCCGGACTTTATCGAAATGCGGCCGATTCTCCGCGAAGCCGTGCGGACCGTGGCGCGTGAGGCCTTCGACCAGCCCGTCTTGCCGGTGAAGGTGGAGCGAATGACGACCTCACTGGAGGAACAACTGGAGCGGGAGACACGCAAGTATGGCCGGCAGCTCGGCGTTTATGCCAATCAAAAGGGGGAGCGCAACGAGTTAGTGCGGTTGTTTACGCACGTCTTACAGGTCATCAGTCGTCGCGAGGAGATTACCGAGGAGATCGAAGACATCATTTACGCCGTCAACCAGACGCGCTTGAGCCTGATTGGGTTACCCGAGCTGGATGGCGAAGGTGAGCTCTACGATGCTGACCGCGACCGGGAGCTGATTCCCGGCACCTACTATCACTTTGTTGCCAAGCAGTTGATCACCCCATATCTGATCGACCCCGCCGGTGACATGGTGCCGGACAACGTGACGGCGGATGGCCGCCACCTCGTTTTGCGGCTGACGACCTACTCCTATCGCGACTGGGACGCCTACTTGATGCACGAGTACGATGAGCAACACGTGGTGAAAAACGAGAAGGGCCTCAGCGATGCCGACTATTACGACCGGTTGGAAGCCATTGAGTTGAAATACGCCGACAACCTGTACTCCGAGGTCTTGGCCGATACCTATCAAGCGTTCGAGAAAATTTTGGTGCCGGATTTCGTGCCCCAATTTGAAATCATGTCGACCGACCTGCGTCCGTTGGTCCAACGCAATCCGGGTCTGCGCATTCGGTTGGCCGCAATCGTGACCCAGCAGTTCCAGTTGGATGCGGCGGGCAAGGAGCACGTGATGGACGCGCCACTGAAGAGTATTAAACAAAAATATCAATTTTACCGGGAGAATTTCGCCGAGGAGGACCAACAATGACAGCTAAAGCAGAATTAGGAACACCAGAGTTCGAGAAGACCATGTTCATGTTGGACGTTGCCCCAACGGCCGCCAATATCAAGGATTTTGCGCTCCAGGGAAATTTATATCCAGAACCGTTGGACGACACCGCTTGGGCCCTTCCTGGCTATTTGTCGGATGACTTCAACATGTTTTTGGTCTTTGCGCCGAACGTCTTGCACCACTGGACGGTGACCTGTTCGAAGGTGACCATCGAGAACGGCAAGGACATTACTGAAATGAGCAACGTTGTGCCGACCGGGTCCGGAATGAACGCCGTTGCCCACGTCAGTAAGGCTGGTGCCATTGAGCTACTGGCCTACTTTAAGACGCTGGAAGCGAACGGTTTAGGCCATTTTGACGATGAGGTTTGGCAGTACGTTTAGGGGATGAGCACGTGGCATCGGAACAATTTAAAATTACCGGGATGGTCTGTGCGAGCTGTGCGCAAACCGTTGAGAAGGCCGTGACCCGGTTAAATGGAGTCGCACAAGCCAGCGTGAATCTGGCGGCCGAACGGATGAAGGTCGACTTCGCCCGCGACCCGTTGTCAGCCAAGGAAATCATTCAGGCGGTGGTCAATGCGGGCTACGGCGCTGAACTGGCGGGAGCGGTCACCAAGGCTTCGGTCAGTCAGGATAAACGGGACAAGCAGGTCGCGTTGCGGCAACAGCGGTTGCGTGTTGTCTGGGCACTGGTCTTTGCGGCACTACTGATGGTTGTCGCGATGGGTGGTCACTTGGGCCTACCGCTGGCTATGCTGGCCCCGCAAGTCGTGGGAGTTGGCGAACTGTTGTTGGCGTTACCCGTGTTGTGGCTGGGGCATGACTACCTGGTCACGGGTGCTCGGAGCTTGCTACGAGGCAATCCCAACATGGATTCGTTGGTCTTCTTGGGGTCGGGGACCGCGTTTGTCTACAGCGTGGTCAACCTAGGGCGCCTAGTGGTGACGGGAAACCCGCAGCCGCTGTACTTTGAAGCCAGTGGGATGATCCTTGCACTGATCATGTTAGGAAAGTATTTCGAAGCGTTGTCCAAACAGAAAACGACCTCGTCCATGACCTCATTGCTGACGTTGATTCCAGCCGAAGCGCAGCGAATCGACGCTCAGGGGTCAGTGACCACGGTGCCGGTCGCAACGATTCAGGTCGGCGACCAGCTGTTGGTGAAATCCGGGCAGGCCGTACCGGTCGACGGGCAGGTTATTGCCGGGCAGACGACGGTCGACGAGTCGATGCTGACCGGGGAGAGTCTGCCGGTCGTGAAAACGGTCGGCGATACCGTGGTGGGTGGCAGTACCAATCAGAATGGTCAGATCACTTACCGCGCGGAACGGGTCGGCAACGATACGGCGTTGGCGCAGATCGTAAAATTAGTGACTGACGCTCAAGGGTCCAAGGCACCGATTGCCCGGTTAGCCGATAAAATTTCGGGCGTGTTCGTTCCTGTCATCATGGGAATCGCGTTGCTGGGCGGTCTGGCTTGGTTGCTTAGTGGCCAGTCGCTGGCGTTTTCTCTGACGATCTTTGTTTCGGTATTGGTCATCGCTTGTCCGTGTGCGCTGGGTCTGGCCACGCCAACGGCCATCATGGTCGGCACGGGTCAGGGGGCTAAACACGGCATTCTGTTTAAGGACGGCGCGGCGTTGGAGCAATTGGCAACGGTCGATCACGTCGTTTTGGATAAGACCGGAACGATCACGGCGGGTCAGCCCCGGGTGACGGACGTGTTGGGCGACTATCAACAAGACGCCCTCCAATTGGCGGCGAGTCTGGAACGGTACTCGGATCATCCGCTGGCGGCGGCCGTTTTAGCGGCGAACCAGCGTGAGTTGCAGGCCGTTGATGATTTTCAAACGCTACCCGGTTTGGGTGTGACGGGAAGCATTCAGGGACGCCGAGTGTTCCTGGGTAATTTTAACCTCATGCAACAGCAGAAAATCACAGGCGACCTCCTACCACGTGCCGCGGAGCTGACGGCGGATGGCAAGACGGTCATGTACGTGGCGGCCGGGGGTCAGGCGCTGGGAGTGATCGGCGTGATCGACCCAGTCAAACCGGACAGTACTGCGGCGATTCAGCGGTTGAAGAAGGCCGGAATCGCGGTGACCATGTTGACGGGCGATAACCGCGCGACGGCCAGTGCCATTGCGGCGCAGGTCGGCATCGACGATGTGGTCAGCGAGGTCTTACCCCAGGACAAGGCCGCGGTCGTCCAACGGCTACAAAGAAGTGGGACGGTCGCCATGGTCGGTGACGGCATCAATGATGCGCCGGCGCTGGTTCAGGCTGACATCGGAGTCGCAATCGGTAATGGAACCGACGTGGCAATTGAGTCGGCGCAGGTCATTTTGATGAACTCGGATCTGAGTTCGCTGGTGGCGGCGCGGACGCTGAGTCGTAAGACCATGGTCAACATTAAGGAAAACTTGTTTTGGGCGTTCTTCTACAACCTATTGGGGGTTCCGGTGGCGTTGGGCCTGCTGTATGTGTTCGGCGGTCCGCTTCTGAACCCGATGTTGGCGGCAGCCGCGATGGGGTTTAGCTCAGTCACGGTGGTGTTGAACGCGCTACGTTTGAATCATGTCAAAGCAGAAGGGAAGCTAGCATCATGAGTGAAGTTAAAGTTGAAGGAATGAAGTGCGACGGTTGCGTCAAGACGGTCACGGAAAAGCTGAGTGGAATCGTCCGCAACGTTGAGGTCGACTTGGCCGATCAGTCCGCCAAGTTCACCGGTGAAGCGACGATAGCGGACCTGAATGGGGCGTTGGCGGACACGCCTTACCGGGTTGTGGACTAGGGTTACGTCATTATGAAGTGTTAAAGAGCTGGTTAAGATGCCAGCTTTTTTTGATAGTTAATTATCATCGTTAGAGTAAACGAAAGGACCTGGGCAGTTGTGCGCAGGTCCTTTGTTTTCCTAAATCTAGCGTTGCTTCTTAAGTCGCATCCAGTAGGTAATGCCCGTGATGGTACCCAAAATTATCCCGGTTAGAATGGCAGTTTTGATGTTATGCGATGAGGTCAGTCCGCCAACAAAACTGGCGTGATCGAAGATGAAATTGAGAATCACTTGCATTAGGTAGAAGAAGACGAAACCGTATAGGCCACTCCCCAGCGTACGTTTCAAAACGCTTCTCCGTGCGGCTGGCAAATCGCGGACATCGACTTCATTGTCGGTGAGGTGTGCGCGCCGGCTAGCCACCATGAGGTAGGGGCAGATGACGACACCGACAAAAATAACATTGAAGAAAATCAAACCTAGCAGGGCGTCCTCCGGTGATTTGGTCGCCCACAGGCCAGCGACAATCGACGGAATTAGAATCGCTGGTAGACACATCATCATCACATTAGTTCCGATGCGGTTGGTTTCTTGGCGCTTATACTCGTCGAAGTCGCCGGAAATATTGAAAAAGCGTTTCACAAATTGGTCGCGTAAGTTTTCCCCGTTTTTCATGATTGTTCCTCCCAGAATAGATGATTCAGGTCCGTGTGGAGGGCCTTGGCTAACCGTAAGCATAGATCGAGCGACGGATTATATTTGTCATTCTCGACCAAGTTGATGGTCTGGCGAGCAACGGTCACTTGTTTGGCAAGCTGATACTGGGTCAGACCAGCGGCTTTTCGAAAGGCTTTGACACGGTTCACACTGGTCATCTCCCTTTGAAATGTTAGATATATATGACATTTTTAGTATAGAAGCGAGCTGGCAAAATGTCAACTATATATGACTTTTGGTAAATTAAAAAACCGCGTCCTGTGCTAACTGGCTACAGAACGCGGTTAGGTTAGAATTTTTCGCCGTCCGGGCCGGTGCTGAAGATGTGACCGTTTGATTTCCAGGCCAAGTGAACGCTGGTGGACAGGTTGATGGCGTGGGTCAGTTGCTCATCGAGTGTGGCTGCCAGCGGCTGATCTGGACCAACCGGATAGTAGAGGGCGAAGGTTGTGGCTAAAGTCGCGCGGACCGGGCCGGGACCGAAAATGTCGGCTAGTTGTTTCGTCACGGGTTTCAGTTGGCCAAACGCCACGGCATACGGGAGCAAGGGTTCCCACAAAGGCAGGTCACCAAGCTGGGTGGCAGTGAGGTGACCACTAGCCTTGAATAGATGTTGGCAAGCGCGGATGGTGGTCACGATTTGCTGGCCCACTGTCGTGTTGAGAGTCACGTGATGGTGCGTGAGCAGATAACCCCAGATGAGCAGGAGGAGTACGCCGCTTACCATAGCAGTCTTGATGAGTAGTGGGAAGCTGATGGCCCAGGAAAAGCCGAGCCAACCAAGAATTAAACCGGTCAGGCCAAGAGCAAATGTCCACAAACGAAAAGCGTGTTCCCATTGATGAGGTGGGGACGCGCTTTTGATGGTTGGGGCAATCAATTTTTGGCAATGCCAAACACACAATTGTCGTAGAGCCACTGCTTCAAGCTGGCATCGCGACCGGAACGATAGTATTTTTGCAACTGCGAGCGATACCAGTGCATTTTATTTTCGGGGATGGCTAGAAGGCCGGCACCAGCCTGAATCATGAGGGCGTTGGCGGCAACGATGGCGGTCCGTTTGTTACCATCCATAAAGAGTTGCCAACGCGAGAGGTAGAGAGTGCTTTTTCGGTTGCGGTTGCGGAGCTAGTCAGGATGTTGATGAGTTCCTGTGGTGTATTTTGGGGGTCAGAAAGCGGGGGTAGCCAGACGTCATTGGTTAAGGCGACCGTGACATCATCGGTCCGAAGCTGGCCAGAGCTAGGGTGGCTATTATTAATGGACTGGTTGAGGACGAAAATATCTGGGTAAATCAGTGGCGATTTTTGAGCTATAGCGTACTGAAAGGCGTGGTGCAAGCTGATAATAGTAGTGATATCTGTGGGCGTAGCATCGGGTGCTGGCTCATTGTTTAGAATGCAGATTGTATCTGTTAGCGAGGTCGACAGGTTTTCGAATTTGCCGATCGTGTAAATCAACTGGGCTAAATTTTGCTGGATTAAGTTTTGTTCGGTGATAGCGGTCAGCTGAAACTTATTTGGAAAAGACAATTGGGTGCACATTCTTTCTGTAGGGTGCTAATGATGACGGGCTATAAACAGGTCAGCGAAAAAACTGGGGGGTCAGGAGCCCTTGCCACGTGATAATACCTGAGCGTGCTAGTATACGGCACAAGGACAGTGAGGAGTGGGGAGTATGAAGAAAATTCGAGCCTTGATGAAATTTGATCTGGAAATGTTATTGGATAATCGCCTGGCGTTCGTTTACGCCGTGATTTTTCCACTACTTTTCTTTGCGATGTCTAACTGGAAGAATGTCATGGCCCAGCAGACCTATGATACCGAGAAGTTGATTATCCTATTAACGCCATATTTGTCGTACGTGGTGATGTCTAATACATTAAACAATGTCGTCTTGATGGTTTATGGTCGGCGAGAAGACGGCTTCTTGAAGATGTATTATTTTATCGTCGAGCGGCGGAGTTACCTGTTATTGGCGCCAGAAATTCTGTACTACTTCATCTCGCTGATCGAGTGTCTGGGCTTCACGTTGCTGGCGATGATTGCCTTTCATAACCTGTCACCGATTCTGTTGTTACAGGTGCTCCTGATTATCACCGTCATCTATTTTCCGACCTGCGGCATCCTGAGCCTATTGGTCTTGTTGCCGATCAAACCGCCTTCGATGACGGCACTTTCCGGGGGCGTGCTCCTACTTGCGGTCTTGACGTACAGCTATACCACGTCGTTTTTACCGCTGCGGGTGTTGACGATGTTTAATCCAACCATTCTGACCAGCGACCTGATCAGCAGTATGTTAACACAATCGGTAGCCGGCTGGGGATGGGTCCTGGGTGTTGGCCTGGTGGATTGCGCGATTGGCTATCTGTGCATGACCCACCTGCCGATTATTTCTAAGAGTCAACGCGTTTAGGAGGCGAAAAAATGATCAAAGTGGAACATTTGAGCTTCACCTATGCGTCGAAAAAGGCGATTTATAGTGATCTTAATTTCACGACGGTCGATGGCAGATTGAATTGTATCATTGGTAAAAATGGTGTCGGCAAATCCACAATTTTTGACATGTTGGCGGGGCTAGTCAAACCGCAGAGTGGTACGATTAGCCCGCTACTGGCTAGTTCTGAAATCATCTATCAGATGCAGGGGGTCCCCATGTTGATGACGGCGACAGGTCAGAATGTGTTAGACATCTTTCGGGATCTGAATCCTGGTGCGCAACGGACGGATGATTTTTTGACGACGATTTACCAAGAAAATGTGGTGAACCTGTTGGATGAGAAATTTCGCGACATGTCCGGTGGTGAACGGCGGCTATTGATTATTTATGCCATGTGTACGTTGAAGCGGTCGCTGTATCTGTTCGATGAACCCACGAGTGGATTGGATCCCGTCAGCGCACGGAAAATTTTGAACCTGTTGAGCGACTTGGCGACCTGCAGTCAGGTCATCTTCACGAGTCACAATTTATTTGAGCTAAAAAACATGCCTTGCCACGTGATTTTTATTGCGAATAGGAGGTGTATCTTCCAAGGTAACTATGAGGACTTGATGCAGCGCTATGCAGAGGACGATCCCGTGCAGGCATTTGTTGATGCGTTGAAGCAGGATCAATCCGTGAGTTGAGTCGTGGGTGAAGAAAAGCTCAGTAGGCATTGATGAGTTGTTGATCAATGCTTGCTGAGCTTTTTGGGGTTAAATCAGTTCGATTCGGTGATGATGTAAGATATCTTGATTGCGAATAGGTTCATTTTGACCGCCGCGTTGGCGAGCAAGTGTCCAGGGTGTCTGATCACGATGAGTTGGATTCTGATTGTCCTCCCAAGCAGTGTCAAAACGAGATGCGTATTTTTCAATACCAGCTAGCAGCAGTTTCTTTGTGTCGACGGGTAACGTACCGGTCATGAGTTTTAGGTCTAAATTATTGTTTTGTTGTAGTCGGTTATGATGGTATTTTTGAAGGTGATAGACGGCTCGTTCAACGGGGCCCTTATCGAAGGCAACAAAGTTAGCTTCGAAGAGGGGAACCTGATGGGTAACCAGATAATCGGCATAGATGTAGTAGAGCATTTTTTGGAGGCCAAAAGCGGTCAGATTGGCGTGCTGAAGCAGAAAGGCAGCGACGTCAATGGCCTTTAGCAACACTAGTTTGTCCAACTTGGTAAGGAATTGCTGCCAATCAGGATACACAGTCACGTTGGTAAAATAAGGATCCATTTTGACGACGGATGCAAAGTTTGGATCGCTAGTCTTGAGAGTGTGCGGACTATAAGCGGCTGGGTTGGGTGATTGGGACTGAATAGTAGCCTGCTGATGGATAACTGCAGTGCTATCTTGACTTGCAAAATGATAGGCGATGGCCACGTTATCAAATTTAGCTAGTAGAATTAGGTGCGTGTACATAGGCAGTTTCCCCCAGGCAACGAACACGATTTGTTAGTCAGAGCATAACATGGGAAGTAGCTGTTTCCAAGACAAGTTGGTTTATCCCCAAAGTAAATGAGTGAATGAATGATAATGGAGAACTGACTGAAAAGAGAATGGACCGCAACACCACAATATGTGGCGGCGGTCCATTCCCTGTGTAATTTTCATTCATTTAGTATGAATATTTATTCGTTCTTAGCAGGCTCAGCATCGACTTTTTCCGCCGGCTTCTTTTCCGGGAAGAAGTGAAACATGACCTGATTGAACAGGTCCGACGCGTAGCCAATCACGAAGATTCCGAGTAGCATGGACGCGTACAGTTGGAAAACAAAGAGTGACCAACTGTGGATGGAAATGTTGGTGATGATCAGCATGGTCGTTCCCCAAGCAATCAGCCAGGCCGGGACGATGGTGAACTTCATAATCGTTCCTTGGAGGAAGAGGACGACGAAGGTCAGAAAGCCGAACATGATCGAGCTGGCCCAGAGTCCGCTGATGGCGGGAACTTGCAGCAGGCGAAAGGCAAGCAGTCCCCAGACAATGCCGAGGGCGAAGCTGATCAGAATGTTCCAGAGTTTATCCTTGGGGAAGCCGGCGCCGAAGAAGTAGGAGACGGCCACGAAGGCTGCGGACCCCATCCAGAGGGAAAAGCCACTCATAATTAAACTGTAGACTAGGGTGAACAGACCCACCCCAATTGCATCGAACCAGACTTTTTTACTAATTTTCATGATACGGCCCCTTTATTATTTAAGCGTTTACATAACTATCGTAATCCATAGTTTAAATGATTTCGGTAAACCGCGCAAGGGCTTTAGGTAAAACGTTGTAACAAAATTTGAAGTCGAGTATAAAATAAGCATATTCATATACTTAGTCTTAAACGCTAAGTGTATGAATATGCTTATTTGTTGGGTGAGTTATTTTGCTGAGTTATTTCTAAGGTTAGAAGTCCAAATATTTATGCTCGAGGAGTCTAAAGTCCAAGCACATTTGGTTGAAGAAAGGAACTTTGGAGGATAGGCGTTTATGGTACACACTTAAGGCTTTTTGCAAAATGAGCTGCCGGTTGGATCTAACGAAGTTTTGTTCTTTAATTAGTAAATCAAATTTTTTGGGTGACAAACTTTTTAAATGGTCCATATCAATCGGAATATAATTTCTAGTTGAGACAGGAATCATATCATTGATTAATAGAAAGCTAAGGATAGGACTGTTTGAAGACGGAGACTTACGTATGGTAAATGTAAGTCGATTATTTACTCTTTTACCAGGTTTAGATGTTTCAAATGGCGCGAAATAAGAATGATTATTTACCGTTAAAACGGGACCAATATAGGGACGGCGACTTTTATTCTGTAAAACACGATGATCAAATTGTTGTAAGTAAGAGATATAGCGATTATCAACGTAAACTAGTTTCATAAGGCCTCCATAGGGATGAATTTTGGTAAAAAAAAGGAGCTGACAGGCAGCTCCCTCTAATTAAAGCTCTCACTTACGGTAGAGAATCACCAATTTTAAGGCTCTCACTTGCGGTAGAGAATCACCAATTTATCTGATATCTACACTATACAGGATATTCATGAGAAATGATAGGAATCAGACAGGTTTTCGTTTCACCGGGTAATCGGTTCTACACAACGACTAAGCAGCGTTACGATACCCAGCGAGCTAATCGTTTTGACCATACATTAGTACAGATTGTAATGTGTTGATTTCCCCACGTTAACCCGGTATAGTGAGCGATAACTAAGAAAGACACTAGGGGTGCCCTATGGCTGAGATGGATGCGTCCAATCCCTTGGAACCTGTGAGTTAGTACTCGCGTAGGGAAGTGGCCGTTCCGCTAAAATTGGCGACGTCTCTGCTCTGCGTACGGGGACGTCTTTTTTGGAAATTGAAGCGGGGAGCGAAAGTTATGTCTAAGAAGATTTATCCAATGACGTTGACGGCCATGTTGGTGGCGTTGGCAGTTATTGGGGGGAGTTTGTTTTCATTTAATATCGGGGTGGCCAAGGTGGCGCCCGTCCAACACATGATCAACCTGATCTCGGGGGCCTTAGTGGGGCCGTGGTGGGCACTGGCCCAAGCCTTTCTGACCTCATTGATTCGTAATATCATGGGAACCGGGACAGTGTTAGCCTTTCCTGGTAGTATGATCGGTGCGCTTTTAAGCGGCTGGCTATTTCGATTGACTGGAAAATTGTTGGCCGCCGTCTGTGGTGAACTGATTGGTTCGGGAATTATCGGTGCCTTCGTGGCCTACCCGGTGGCCGCCTGGTTGATGGGCACGACCGGTGCAGTTTGGTTATTCCTACCAAGTTTCTTCATGAGTGCGTTGGTCGGCGTCATCATTGGTTATGCGATACTCAAGAGCGTGTGGTCGCGGTTGATTGCGCCACAGTTAGATAAATTACAAGGAAAATAAAGAAGTCTAAATAGACTAAGCAGTGGATTAGCCCCGGTGGCCGATTCACTGTTTTTTTGATGTGTTGTGGACTACAAATTCTGACGGATTACGCAAGTGGACCACGCCTCTTGATAGTAGTTGGAGATTATACTGGAATTGTGAAATCACTGCCAGCCGGGGTGCGAAAATTCCCAACTACACTGGTTTAAGACAAAAAAGGTGCCAGCAGAAATTCTGCGGCACCTAAACTTAAGTCAAATTAAAAACTGTCTCGGACAATCAGATCGGTCGGAATCAATTTGACCTGGGGTTCGGGCTCGTTGTCGTACTTAGTCTCCAACTTTTCCTTCAGAAGATCCATGGCGGCACAGCCGATGGCAAAGGAATCTTGCCGGACGCAGCTAATACCGGGATTCATCAGCTGCATCCACTCGAACTCTTCGTAGGTCGCCACGCCAAAATCTTCGGCGTAGTTGTAGTTGAGCCGTTGAGCCGATTTCAATAGTTGCAGCAACGTTCGGGAGTTCATGGTGAAGAAGCCAATTTTCTTATCGCCCTTATTTGCTAGAATATCTTCCAACGTTTGGTCGAAGTCACTACTCTTATTGAGCGACGTGTTGTACGGTATCGTAATCAGGTGGTCGTCGTTCAAGTAGTTCGTGGCGAGCTTAAAGCCGGCATAGCGGTTCAACCGGGTGCTCACGCCATCGAGCGGCCAACTCACGAAGTAGAGGTCGTCGTAACCCTTGGCGACCATTTTTTTGACCATGGTGTCGACGGAATTCATGTTGTCGGTCACGATGGTATCGACAACATTACGGCGCGCTTGCCGGTCGACGATGACGGTGTAGCTGTTGGATAATTGGTTGTAAATACTACTGTCGGGGTTGACGGGGTCAATGATCAGGCCAGCAACTTCCTCTTCACGCAAGCGATTGATATTTTCAACCTCCCTGCGCTCGTCGTTATTCGAGTTGGTAAAGACCATCTTATAGCCGTACTTTTCGCAACGTTCGGACAGGCCGGAAATAACCGGCGAGGTGAACGGGTTGGTGATATCGGCGACCGAGATGCCAATCGTTTTGTTTTCATTCTTCGCGAGATTCCGCGCCGTGGTGCTGGGATGGTAATCCGTTTTATTAATGATACTGGCCAGTTTGTCGCGGGTTGCGACGGACATTTTCGCGTAGTTTCCGTTTAGAAAGTTCGAAACGGTAGCTGTGGAGACCTCTCCAAGCTTCGCAATGTCTTTAATGGTAAATTTTTCCAAAATGAGCCTCCACTGAGTTCCGTTAGTCTTGATCGCGGGGACGGAGCACCCGCGATTGAATTTATTCTCTGTTAATTAACATACCATCATTTTAGCATGCTTGGGCGGCTGAAACCGTTGTCAGCATGCGATTTTTATACAATTTTTTCTATAAGTTACGTTATTAACTAATTCTACCACTAGGTTAACTTTAAATACCACCACAATGGCCGCCGTTAAAGAGAAATTGTGAAATTTAGTTATGTAGTGATGAACCGCTTTCTTATTGCGACGGGGCTGGTAACCGTTTTTGGTGCCAGGCATGTTGTGAAATGATAAAAGATGCACATTCTTTCGCGAGAAGTGATTGACAAACTTGCGAGATAGCTATAGAATTCATTTGTAAGGTAGTTAAGCGCTTAACCACGTTTAAGATTACCACTAATTCATCACGGTAGCCATATTTTTTTATAAAAGGTTGAAACCGCTTGCTTCCAGTAACGTTAAAGCTGCTGGCTTGGCAACGACAGTTCTTCCTTTAAAAAGAATATGGTCAACGACAACGAGCTTTGTTAACCGTATTACTAGCGTGCAATTTAAATTGTGGTTAGGCAGTTCATTTAAAAAATATTTCTAAGGAGAATACACCATGAGTAAAGCAAAAGTTCTAGTTACCGGAATCATCCCTGAAGAAGGTTTGACGGATTTACGTGCAGCCTTTGAAGTCACTTACGACCCCGAAAAGGAAACCCGCGAATGGATCTTAAACAACTTAGCCGACTTTGATGGCTTGCTGTTAATGGGAACGAAGGCCGACCGCGAATTGATCGATGCCGGTAAGAACCTGAAGATCATCACGACGAACGGTGTTGGGTTTGACCACGTTGACATCGCCTACGCTAAGGAAAAGGGCATCGTCGTTTCTAACTGCCCAATGGGTGTCCGGGTCCCAACCGCTGAAATGACCTTTGCTTTACTCTTGGCAACGGTTCGTCGCTTGTTCTTCTACGACAAGGTTGTTCGTGAAGGCAACTGGATGGACGTTTCCGAAAAGAAGTACATGGGTATGAGCCTTCAAGGCAAGACTCTTGGGATCTACGGCATGGGTCGTATCGGTTCCGAAGTTGGTCGTTTCTGCCAAGCCTTGGGCATGAAAGTTATCTACAACGATGTTCGTCAACTCGACAGCGACTTGGAAAAGAAGCTGGATGTGAAGTACGTTGACTTCGACACGTTAGTTAAGACGGCCGATGTGATCACGTTACACGCCCCAGCCTTACCATCTACGGTTGGCATCTTCAACGCTGACGTCTTCGGTAAGATGAAGAACACCGCTTACTTGATCAACGCCGCTCGTGGTGTCTTGGTTAAGGAAGCTGACCTGGTTGACGCTTTGAAGAACGGCGAAATTGCCGGCGCCGGCTTAGACGTCTTCGAAAACGAACCAAACGTTTCCGCCGACTTACGGGCCTTAGACAACGTCATCATGTCCCCACATGCTGGGACTGGGACTTTAGAAGCACGGATTGCTATCGCGCAAGAAGCTTCCAAGAACTTAATTTCATTCATCAACGACGGTAAAGCACTTAACCACGTAAACGCTTAGTCTTCGTGTAAAGGGATTGGGGGAGCTAAGCTTCGCCAATCCCTTTTGTCATTTCTAACCTCGCTTCTCGGTTTTCGTCTTCGGCGGTCAGAGACTCCACCCGGTGGGGCAGACCTGAAGCCTCAAAGAACGTGAGTCTTCAGGGCGACTTTGAGCCTCAAACTGCGAGTCTCAAAGCTCGGCCCGTGTGGCAAGGCCGGCAAGAACGGCCGACCTAAGAACACCGACACGGGGTTACGTCCCTGACCGCCTTCGACTGAGATGGCGTTAGAAATGAAAAGGGTTGGCGTGCTTGGTTTCCCAATCCATTTACGGGTTATGTATGACTTTATGGTAGAAAATGGTTGCAAGTGATTCTGCTGTAGGCCACTAAATTCAAGTGGACAAGCATTCAACGTCCATTGGGGCTACGCACTATCTAAGCCGTAGGAGGCCAGGGATGTAGCCAGCTGTGTCGATGGTGTTAGCTGATGTTTCTCAATCAGCTTACAGCATGGGACGAGCTGAGAGACGCGGGTTCTTCGCGGCTTTCAGGCGAGCCAGAAGCCCGTACCTCAGGCTGGCGGCGTTCCCCATAGCAGGCGGAATCCCTGGCAGCCGGAGCGCGACCAGCTAAATTTACCCACAATTGACATTTAAAATTAGAAACCGTAAGATAATACTCGACTATTGTTAACCGGTTAACTACAAGAGAAAACACAAAATGGAGGAACAACTGTGAAATTCGATAAGATTTTTAAAGATGACTTAGATCATTGTTACGCAATCATGCGGCTACAACACGACGATAAAGACTATATCGTTGTGGCTTCCGAAGAGAAGAAGCCTTGCTACGCGTACGATTTGAACAACGACTTTGCCCGGACAACCGTTTGGCCTGACGTTGGGGGAACCATGACCATGGTCCAAATCCCTGGGACGTTGAACTTCTTAGCCACTCAAAGGTTCTACCCTGGCTTCAACTCTGCCGCTTGCCGGATCGTTAAGGAAACCTTTAACGGGACCGACTGGGACCAAACCATCGTGGGCGACTTCCCTTACGTTCACCGGTTTGACATCCTCCCTAAGTACGATGGCTCCGGCTACTGGTACGTGGGCTGCTCCATCGCCAACTCCAAGAAGGACACGGACGACTGGACTGATCCCGGTAAAGTTTGGGTCGGCGAATACAACGACGCTACCGAAACGGTCGATGACCTACACGCCCTCGATTTCCGTTTGACCAAGAACCACGGTTACAAGCGCATGGATGGGTACTCCTTGATCACCGGTGTCCAAGGCATCTTCAAACTCGTGCCACCAACTGCTGACAAAGACTGGCAGTTAACGCAATTATCCGACGTTGAAACGTCAGACATCTTTAGTGCCGACATCAACCAGGATGGCGAAGAAGAATACCTGACCATCGAAGGCTTCCACGGTCCTTATCTGCGCGTTTCCGACCACAACTTCAACACGATTTCCCGCAGTGAAGCGGACACGCCATTTGGCCACGCTATCTGGGGTGGTAAGTTGGGCGACCGTGATTACTTCATCTTCGGCTGGCGTGCTGGCAAGCAAAACCTTGAATTGATCACAAGCGATAAATTAGACGCTCAATTGATCGACGAAAAGATGGGGCCAAGCAACGTCACGGTCTACAACAAGAACGGTCAAACCTACCTGTTGTCTGCCAACCGTGAAGCCAACCAGGTCGCAGTGTACGCAATTAACTTATAAATAAGGAGTGTGGCTGAACATGGCAAGCTACTTTTTAACGATCGATAACGGTGGCACCAACACCAAAGTGGCCATCTTTAACGACCAGGGGGACCAATTAGCGGTCTCCGCTTTTCCCACGAAGAACCGCGAACGTAAGGCGGGGTTCCACGAAACGAACCTTGATGACCTGTGGACGGCTCTGGGAGCGGCGGCGCACGATGCGCTGGCCAAGGCCCATTTAACGGGTGACCAAATTAGCGGAATTTCGACGGTCGGCCACGGAAAGGGACTTTACGTTCTCGACCACGACCAGCAGATCTTCATGGATGGTATCTTATCGGCCGACAGCCGTGCCGAGAAACTCGCAACGACCTTTGAAAGTAGCGTTAGCGATATTTTTGCCATCAGCCACCAACACGTGATGCCTAGCCAAGCTCCGGTTATCTTACGGTGGCTCAAGGATCACGAACCAGAAAATTACGCTAAAATTGGCGCCGTGTTGTCCAACAAGGACTTCATTCGTTTTCTGATCACGGGCGACGTTTACCAAGAAATTGGCGACGCGTCCGGTAATAACTTTGTCAATTTAGATACTGAAACTTACGACCAACGGCTCTTCGACTTCTTCGGTATTCCGGAGATGTTTGATAAGATGCCAAAATTGGTCCACGCCACGGATCAGTGTGGGGTCGTTTCACCGGCAGCGGAAAAGATGACGGGAATCAAGGCCGGCACGCCCGTGTTTGGCGGCATGTTCGACATCGATGCCTGTGCCATTGCGACCGGCGTCTTGGACAACGACAAATTCAGCCTGATCGCTGGGACTTGGAATATGAATATTTTTCCGAACGATACCATGGCGCCGGAAGACAGCGGCCTGATGAACTCAATTTTTCCGACCGGTAAGAAGCTGATCGAAGCCTCGAGTCCGACCTCCGCCGGGAACCTGGCCATCATTATCAAGATGTTAATGACCGCCGAGACCCGCGACGCCAAGGCCCAGGGCAAGTCGATCTATGACGACCTCGAGGTGTTCCTCCAGAACACGGACGCCACCTTTGCCAAACTGATCTATTTCCCATTCTTATACGGTAGCAACACCGACCCCGAGGCAACCGGTTCCTTTATCGGCCTGCGCAGTAACACCACGAAATCCGAAATGGTGCGTGCGGTCTACGAGGGGATTGCCTTTGCCCACCGTTACCACGTGCAGTCCCTGTTGAAGGTGCTGGGTCACCAGCCACAGGTCGTGCGGATGTCCGGCGGGGGTACGAATTCTCCCAGTTGGGTCCAAATGTTTGCGGATATCCTGAACCTGCCGATCGAGTTGGTCGAATCCAACGAACTTGGCGGACTGGGTGGCGCCATTACCTCGGCTGTCGGCAGTGGTCAGTATGCGACCTTGGAAGAAGCCGCAGCGAAAATGTCGCGCGTCAAGGCCCGCTACGAACCACGGGCTGACCAAGTGAAAATTTACGATCAAAAGTATGCCGCTTACGTCTCACTATTGACGGCGTTGGACGGTAGTTGGAGCAGTCTCAAGGCATTTCAAGAAGGAGCAGAACAGTGACAGTTAACGCATTAGGCATTTACGAAAAAGCATTACCCCAAGATTTAACTTGGAAAGAAAAGTTTAACTTAGTTCATGAATTAGGCTTTAACTTTTTGGAATTCTCAATCGACGAAAGTGACGAACGGTTAGCCCGGCTGGACTGGACGCGTGAACAACGTGCCGACTTCAGAAATGCCATGTGGGAAACCAACAGCCGCATCAATACCTTGATGTTGTCCGGCCACCGCCGTTACCCCTTAGGCTCCGCTGACCCCGCTATCCGTGCCAAGTCGCTGGAAGTCATGCAAAAGGCCATCGACCTCGCCGTTGACCTGGGCATCAAGAACATCCAGTTGGCCGGTTACGACGTTTACTACGAAAAGAAGACGGTCGAAAGCCGTGAATACTTCGTGGAAAACCTGCGCAAGTGTGTCGAAATGGCCGCTAAGAAGCTGGTCACGTTATCCATTGAAACGATGGACGACCCATTTATCAACTCGCTGACCAAAATCGCCCATTATAAGAATATGATCAAGAGTCCCTTCTTGCAGGGCTACCCTGACCTAGGAAACATCAGCGCTTGGCCAGAAAACAACGTTGCCGAAGACTTGGAGAACAACTTAGAAGACGTTGCGGCCGTCCATTTGAAGGACACGTTAGCCGTCACCCCGACGTTCAAGGGCCAGTTCAAGGAAGTGCCATTCGGTGAAGGCTGTGTGGACTTTGAAGGTTGCCTGCGGATGTTAGCACGGTTGGACTACTCCGGGAGTTACACCGTTGAGATGTGGACGGGCACAATGGCTGATCCCGTTGGTGAGATCAAGAAGGCTAAGCGGTTCTTCGATGACCTCTTCGCCAAAGTCGGCATTGCACAAGAAGCCATCGCCGACTAGTTCCGCTAAAAATAATGGGGTTAGTGTGTCGATGTTAACCGGTACACATGGCTAAAAATTGCTGCACTGCGGTTGCCAGGGATTCCGCCTGCTGTGGGGACGCTTCAGCCTGAGGAACAGGCTTCTCGCTCGATTTGAAGCCACGAAAATCACGTGTCTTCAAAGTCGCCCATGCTGTAAACTGGCCAAAACCCGCCAGTTAACACCATTCTCACGGCTAGCTGCATCCCTGGCCGCCTCCGGCTCTGATTGAGCTCTGCCATGACCAGTGTGGCTATTAAGAGTTAGCGTCCATGTCTACGCGATTCTATTCGGTTCCCGATGTAATCGGGGATGAAGTGCTCATCGTCACACGGCTACTATCCATATTTATCTCTGCTATTAAACAGATTCCCATCGCAACACCGTTCGACTAAAATACGACTATCGCCGCAGGTCTTAGCGACTGCCGGCAATATACAGAAATTAAGGAGCAAACAAACTATGCTTGAAAAACTCAAACAAGAAGTCTACGACGCTAACATGCGTTTACCACAACTCGGTCTGGTCTCATTTACTTGGGGAAATGTCTCCGGTATTGACCGTGAAAAGGGCCTGTACGTCATCAAGCCTTCAGGTGTCGACTACAATGACTTGAAGCCAGAAGACATGGTCGTTGTGAACGTGAAGGACGGCAAGGTCGTTGAGGGGAACATGAATCCTTCAAGTGATACGCCAACCCACACGTACCTGTATAATCATTTCCCAAACATCGGCGGAATCGTTCACACCCACTCACCTTGGGCCGTTTCCTTTGCTGCTGCTAAAATGGACATTCCAGCCATGAACACCACGCACGCTGACACTTTCTATGGGGATGTGCCTGCTGCCGATGCTTTGACCAAAGAAGAAATCGAAGAAGATTACGAAGGTAACACGGGGAAGACGATCGTCAAGACGTTCAACGAACGCGGTATCGACTACGAAGCCGTTCCCGCTGCCTTAGTTAGCCAACATGGTCCCTTTGCTTGGGGCCCAACTCCTGACAAGGCCGTTTACAACGCCAAGGTGCTCGAAGTGGTCGCCGAAGAAGACTACCACACGGCACAATTGACGCGGGCCAACCGCGAATTGCCACAATACTTGCTGGACAAGCATTACCTCCGCAAGCACGGCGCCAACGCCTACTACGGCCAAAACAACGCGAAGTCTAAGGATCATGCGGCTCGCGAGTAAGCTTTAAAATGATTTTCTGAGGGATTAACCTAGTGATGGGTTGATCCTTTTTCGTTGCTGAGAAGTTGTCGCACTGCGGCAGCCAGAGATTCGACTAGGTCATTCAGGAGTAAACATATAGAATCCGACTACGATTGAGATGACGTTGACAATGGTTATTGCCTAATCGAATTATTTCGCAGATTTTAAAATAGTTCAACCTTGTAATACGTGTTATACTAGTTTAAAAGAAAGGGGTGCTTACTATGATGGAAGTAAAAACAGTAAGTCGCGGTAACTCTTTAGCACTGAGTTTGCCAAAGGATGATCGTTTTAAGAAGGGTCAACGCTGGCTACTAATTCCCGCTACGGACGGCGAATCCTTTACGTTAGTTCCTAAAATGGAAAATCCATATGCCTCTAAAAGGGACTCAAAAGCCATGACTGAGGAATGGTCTGACGTTAATTGGAGCGAAGTAGAATAATGACATATATGCCTAAGCAAAAAGATATCATCTGGATTAATTTTGATCCGCAACGTGGCCGAGAGATTAAAAAACGCCGCCCGGCTCTTGTACTCAGCAGTGACCTTTATAACCGGAGCACTGGCTTTGTGATTGTCGCTCCAATAACATCTACAATTAGAGACTTACCTGGTTATCTGACTTTGGGTGATGATTACCAGATTCATGGTCAAGTTGTGGCCGCACAAGTCTATTCGTTTGATGCATCGACCAACGCTAATCGTCAAGTCGATTACATTGAAACCATGCGTGATGAGGATTTCTATCGGGCTGCGCAGATTGTGTACTATAACTTTGATTTTCCGTTTTGATCTTATCAATGGTTATAGTCACATTCGTATAGGATCAGCAGGAAACCTTGGATTTTAGTTAATAATTTTGGCCTAAGGATCAACCTAGCGATGGGGTGGTCCTTTTCGTTGCTGAGAAATTGTTGTACTGCGGTAGCCAGAGATTCGACTGAGGCATTCAGGAATAAACATGTAGAATCAGACTACGATTGGTGACGTTTAAAATGGTCATTGTCTAGTCGAATTATTTTGCAGGCTTCAAGCAATTTATCCCACAATTTAATGGTGTTAATACATGTTAAAAGAAGGGGGAGTGCGTACCATGAGAAAAGTAAAAATAGTAAGCCAATACAATTTTGTTTAGATACCAGATTGCTTAATGATTTTTTAATTATAAAAAAATATTTAATATCTATAAGCAAAAGGCTATGGTACACCACCAATATTATTTACATTGCATATTGTGTTGTAATTGTTTAAAAAAAGTTTATCGTTAAGGTTAAGTTATATCGGTAGGAACAACTGGTGTGGCTAATAAATGAAGAGGATTGATTATCTTGACAACTAACACTGCTTTAAAATTAGGACTTAGTATGTTGGCCTTTACGATGTTAGGAATGTTTGCAACTCCTCAGGTACATGCAGAAACCGTTAGAAGTTCAGTAAGTGGCGTTGCACAAAGTAATAAAACAGATAATCGTTCGGAGAGTATTGAGTCGGTAGATAAATATGTTGATGTAAAGAGCAACCAGTTTGTACTCAATATACCTAACGAGAGCAATTTGAATAATACCACAGTGGTGAGCGCTCAGAATGCCATCAATGACGCTAATCAAGAAATTGAGTTACATCATGGTGTAATTGATCCATTAACGAAGCAAATTACTTTTCGTGGTGATCTTGACAAACGCGCTTCGCATGAGGTAAGAAAATATTGGTGGGGAAGTCGTCATATTTTCCGATCGAATAATGCCGTTGATAGCTTTGCGTACGGTCTTGAAAACGAATCGGCAGCGCTAGCAGTCACATCTTTATTTGCTGGGATTGCACCGACGGCTGGAACTCTTGGTGGTGTAGGAAGTTTATACTTTGAGAAAGTAGCGAGCGACCTGCGCCATTTTAATACACAACATTCAAGAAGCAAAATCTATATGGACATTAATCGTGCTTTGATTTATAAAATTGCGGTATGGCATGATTGATTATAATTAATCTAAGATGTTCGTAAGGAGGAGAACGCAATGTGGCTAAGAGCAGTTGGCTTGTTATTACTACTATCTTTTATGATCTTACTTGTAAGACCCCTTCTTTTAAAGAAAGCGGACGGTCAGCGGAAGTGGCTTGATGCACTGGGACTGGTGACCTTCTTACTGGTGACGGTTATGATTAATGTACCTCTATTCGGATGGAATTTATATACGCTGATTTGGGTGTTGGTTATTAATATGATTGCTTATTTTGTTCTTATGCTCATAAATAGATATAAGCATAAAAAATTGTCACGTTTCAATACCAAATGAATGTTAAGGTCTATGTGAATCGTGAGTAAACCTTAGATCTTTATCGAATGAAGGGATTGATCTAGCAAGAGATTAGTCCCTTTTTCGTTATATAGGGGTTTCCGCAAAAGGGGTTGTAGGTCTTAACTCACTGAACAAAAAAGCACCTAACAACGACCAGAAGTCATTGTCAGGTGCTTTTTAAATGGTGTGCTCGATGCAAGGGGGGAGCACTAGTAAACCCTAGTTGATGGCGATCTTAACGCAAAGCTTGTGGTTGTGACCAACCTTACCATCAACCATCCCATGAGCGGCATGTAAGTCGGATGGGTCGAAGATAGCGTAGTGACGGGCGGTCAAGAGTGCCTTGCTATGGAAAGCAGGGTGACCAAAGCGTTGGATTTCTTCCTCTGGATCGTAAGGACTAACGGCCTTGGCAGTACCCTCGTCGGCCCAACGAACCCATTCAGCACCGGTAATCATGTAGTGAATGTCGATGTGGTCACGGTGGGTTTCGTAAGTCATTTCAGCGTAGTCGCGGGTGTCGTATTCTTGGAAACGAAGTTCAACGCCTTCAGCGATAACCTTAGGGCCAATTGGTTCTGCTAGTAATTCTTCAGTTGAACGGGCGTCTAACCAGTCCAAAGCAGTCTGAATCCGTTTTTCAACCTTTTCGTTGCGTTGGTGACTCTTGCTTAGTCCAAATTCCATGAGTGATTTCTCCTTTAAATTTAGTTAGTATTTTTATCTGCGTCGGACTCACGTACAAAGAGTAAGGCGACCACAGCGATAATCGGGAAGACAGAGATAGTTAAGTATGAGGTCACGTAACTACCCGTTGAAGCTAACAACTGGCCCAGTAGGACGGGGGCCAAGAACGAGCCAACTTGGTTAAAGACGTTGATGAACCCAGAAACGGTCCCCCGTTGGTCGGCTGGTGCGACTTCAACGGACAAGTTGTTGGTGATGGTACTGAACATGAAGGCCCCAACCCCCATAGCACCGGTCCAAAAGTACAACAGACCTAAACTACCATGCGGTGTTAACGCGAAACCAATGATGGTTGGCGTGAAGATGGCCATGAAGATAGCGGCCCAGATGTGACGAGATAATTTAGAATGATCGGAGATCCAACCAGCGACGACCATGGAGATAACTGATGTAATCCCGAAGATTGACATCGCTGTCCCGGCAGTCACAATGTTGAAGTGCAAGCTCTTAACGATGAAGAGGTTGGCCCAGTTGGTAACCCCCCATTTAGCACCCGTAGCGAACAAACCAGTGATGGCTAACATCCAAACGGAACGGTTGTTGATGGCTTGACGTAAACGAGACATTGAAGATTCTTTCTTAATTTCGCCGTCGGCTTCCTTGATCCCAAATTGTTGTGGGAATGGCGGATTACCCTTCAAAGCGAAGTAGGAGAAAATCAAAGCAGCCAGTGGGAAGAAGGCCGTAACCCCTAAGGCAGCACGCCAGCCGTAATGAACCATCACAGTTGGGGCGTACAGGTTGATCACAGTCAACCCAAATGAGGTACAGGTGTTGAAAATCCCAGTAGCGGTGGCCCGTTTCTTACCATCGAACCATTCGGTGATAATTCCTAAACAAGCGGATAAGTCAGGACCACTGACCAGCCCTAAGACGAACCGGAGAGCTAACCCATCCCAGTAGCCGTGCATGAAGACCATGGCAACCATGACGATCAAGTTCCCGGCAACGGCGGAGAGCAATAACTTCTTGTAACCGAATTTATCGGCGAGCATCCCACCAGGTAGCACCGTGATGGCGTACCCAATGTAGAACGCAGTTAAGTAGGAATTCCCTTGTTGTACGGTGAAATGTAGGGAATCGATGGCTGATGGCATGATGGTTGCCCATGACAGCCGAGTGATAAAGCTAATTAAGAACGCCAGCCAAATACCGGCGAGGACCATGATCTGGCGACCGGTCCATTTTCCATGTGTCGCAGTAGTATCCATGATGAGAAGCTCCTTATCTGCCTAATTTCAAAACGATTTTTCTAACATGAGTTGGTTGGTCGATGAGGCCGTTAGTCCGGTGAGGTTCGTGCATACCAATCAAAACGAAGTCGCCCTTATGCAGGAGGATTTGATTGAAAGCCGTTGGCCGTTGGACGTATTGGATATCGCGCTCATCGTTGTAATCGCTAATGCCGACGTAGGTCGTGTCGGGGGCAACGTCGATGCGTTCCTCACCTTCCACGATGTAGTGTAGGTCCAGACGCTTGTTGTGAATTTCAAATTCGAAATCCTCAATGGGCTCGGTCTCGTATTCCAATGTTTGGACGTAGAATCTGTCGCCATCTTGATGGCTGCGACCCAGGGGAGTTGCCGTTAAATCAGTGTTCTTGAGGAAGGAAACGGCCTCTTGAACGCGTTCGTAGTCCTGAGCATCAAATGAGTCTAAATTTACGAATAGCAATGCGTTCACTCCTTTTCGACTGTAGTTAAGCGATTAACAAAATTTTTAAATAAAAAACAGTACTATGATTGCTGTTGTGAAAGCCTTTATGAATGATTAAGATGTGTTTGTTAAAGCTTGTTAATCGCTTAACCAACTTTACAAGGGTAATTGTAAACGATTCCAAATTCTTTTGCAACCCTTTTGCCGGAATTTCACAAACTCATGGACGTTAAAATAACGGTGAAATCGACCTGAGCGGGCGGCAACTCTGCATTCTAAAATTTATCTCGGACATCAAATAAATTAATATTTTTGGAATTCACAAGTCCAATTATCGTTGATTTACGGTTTGGTTAGGCGGTTAACCTATTTTAACCAATCAACCCGAAAATTTTGGGATGGCCGGCCCGGGGGAAGCGCGATGTGATTAGTGACTACTGGAATGCCAGGCTGTTATGAATCCGCTTTAAGCTCAGTTTAGAGCGTAACCGCTACCATTTTGGCGTTGGTTTTCAATCTTACTGAAAAAGGCTACACTATTTTGAGGAGGTTTTTTCAGTGAAGACACAAGCAGCACTATCGCGTCGTACCATTTTACTAATGGCCGTGGTGACCGGGGTCATCGTTGCCAATCTAAACTTTATTCAACCCATCGAGAATTTAATTGCGGCCGACTTCAATTTATCCAAGGCCGTCGTTGGGATGCTCGCCATGTTAACGCAGTTGGGATACGCGTTCGGCCTGCTCCTAATCGTACCGCTGGGGGATATTTTTGACCGCTATCATTTGATTCAATTCATGATGGTCTTATCGATTCTTTCCATGTTACTCGCGTTCTGGTCACCCAATGCCGGCGTCTTTGCGGTCGCCACGACGCTGGTCGGCATCACATCGGTTGCACCACAGATCATCATCCCGTATGCCGGCTACCTGGCGCCCAGCCTCCAGCGGGGGAAGGTGCTGGGCATCGTGCTCAGTGGCCTACTGACCGGGATCTTGCTGTCGCGGTCGTTCAGTGGACTGCTGGGGAGCGTCATGCCGTGGCAGGACATCTACCTGATTGCGGCGGCCATCGACCTGGTCTTTCTGGCCATCGTTCATTTCCGTTTGCCCCACGATGCGCGCGGTCATCAGGACCTGAACTATTTAAAGGTGATTGGGATGTTGCCGAAATTGTTCATGACGCAACGCGAGCTTCGGGGCTCGGCCATCAACGGCTTCTGCCTGTTCGGCATGTCCAACGTCCTCTGGTCCACGCTAGCCTTCTATTTGGCGGCGCAATACCACTTGGGCAGTAACGTTGCGGGTCTCCTCGGACTGTTAGGCATCGCCGGTGTCTTGGCAGCGCCCATGATCGGCAACATGGTCGACCAACGCTCACCCCGACTAACGGTCGGATTGGGCATGGTCTTCTCCGGGGTCGCCTTCTTGATCTTTTGGCTGATTGGCCACTGGTTGCTCGGACTGATTGTCGGCATCGTCCTGCTGGATTTGGGGACGCAGTTTAGTCAGGTCTCCAATCAGGCCATCGTCCAGTCATTGAACCGGCGCGAGAGTAGTCGAAATAACTCCGTATTCATGTTCAGTTATTTTCTGGGCGGGGCAATTGGCACATTGTCCGCAACCTGGGCGTGGAGTCACGCCGGGTGGACGGGTGTCTGCGGCGTGGCCGTGGTCTTCCTGGTCATCGCCATTGCTGGTCACCTGCTGATTGGCGAACCGGAACAGCTCAATGCAGACTAGCTAAAATTGGTCGCACTCCGGCTGTCAGGGATTCCGCCTGCTGTGGGGACGCTTCAGACTGGAAGGGCACCAGTCTTCTCGCTCGCTTTTAAGCCGCGAAAAACGTGCGTCTTAAAAGTCGCCCATGGTCTTGGCTAGCGTCCTTGCTAGCCAAGACCATCACCATGGCCGCCGGCTACATCCCTGTCCTCCTTTGGCTCAGGTTGTGTTCTATCACAACAAATGGGGATGTCCAGTCAGTGGCGTCAACCAATCAGGTAGTGGAGATGGTTGCAATCGGCTTCTTTTACTGGCAACGATTCACGAAGACCTAGCGCTTGATACTGGTTGCGCTGAAGCCGTCGCCACAATAGGTAATGTTTCGCTAGTATACCTGGCAGAGCTTAAACAAACTAATAAGTAATCGGCAATGGGGCATGTTCAACCACGTTGCCGATTTTAGTTTAGTTTCGAGTTGACACGGTGTCACCTGCATGGTAAACTGCTTTTTGTACACAGGTGACACAGTGTCACTTTGAAAGAAATTGCACCTTTAAATTTACCTTTACCGAAAGGAGACGGCTTATGCCTTCAACAACTTTTGACCATTTAACCGCTGAAAAGCAAGCACGGGTGACCGCGGCACTATTGACCGAGTTTTCCGAACATGGCTTGGCCGATGCCCAGGTGGCGCGTATCGTGACCGACGCTGGTATCGCGCGGGGGGCCTTTTACAAATATTTTGATGACCTGACCGATGCCTACCAGTATCTGTACCACACGGCCATGCGGGAGATTCACCGCGACTTTGACGTGACTCCCAGTGGCAAATTCCAACCGCAACCTTACTACGAGGCGGTCGAACAATTCGTCGATCACTTCACCAATAGTCAGTACGACCAGTTGATTCGCCGGCACTACAGTGAAAACGAGAGCCTGCTGCCCGAACGGCCGGTACCTGTGACGTTGCCCGCCGCGGATTGGGCCGCGATGACGTTGAGCCACGCTACGATTAAAGAAATTATGCTGCAACCAGCCGACAGAGACGCGGCGCTGGCCCGTTTCCGGCAAGTCCTGTCGCTGTTAGAGGAGGAACGTTAATGTTTTTAGCCTTAAAGGAAATTCGCCACGAAAAGCTCCGGTACGGGTTGATCATCGGCATGATCGTCTTAGTCACGTACCTCGTGTTCGTGTTGAGCGGACTGGCTTACGGCCTCGCCCAGCAGAACACACAGGCTATCTCCTCGTGGGATGCCAGTCGGGTCGCCCTCGACAAGGACGCCAACGATAGTTTACCGCAGTCGTTGATTACCGATGCAACGGCGAAGAAGGTCAATATGACCAGCCACGAAGCTTACTTGGGGCAAGCCGGAGTCGTTGCGAAGGCCAAAGGGCAAGCAAAACTATCCGCGCAATTTTTGGGGATCTCACGTGATCAATTTATCTATAAAAGGGTCAAGGTGGCGAGCGGTCACAAGCCAGTCAAAGCCAATCAAATCATGGTCGACGACAGCTTTAAGGATAACGGCTACGCGCTGGGCGACAAGGTCACACTGAATTCGACTAATGATAAATACACCATCGTTGGCTTTACGCACAATGCCAAGATGAGTGTCGCACCGGTCGTTTATGGCTCACTCAAGACTTGGCGGACGCTGAGCCACGTGACGAGCGATTACAAAGCCAACGGGATCGTGTCCAACGACGCCAACTTCTCGACGACCCACGGGCTAAGCACGCTGAGCATGAGTCAATTTATCAACAAACTTCCCGGTTACTCCGCTCAGAACACGACGTTTACCTTCATGATCGCCTTTCTGATGGTCATCGCGATGGTCGTCATTGCCGTCTTCCTGTACATTTTAACTATGCAAAAGTTACCGAACTATGCGGTTTTGCGGGCGCAGGGGATTCCCGCCAAGGTCTTGGTCACGACGACCATTAGCCAGGCGCTCCTGCTGGTCGTGGGTGGTCTGGTGATTGGCGCCACATTGACGCTGGCAACCGTGCTGGCGCTACCCGCGGGCGTGCCGATGAGCTTTAACCTGCCATTATTAGGAGGCGTCACGGCCGGCATCCTGTTGACCGGCGTGGTTGGGGCCCTGATTCCCGTCAAGATTATTTTAAGCGTTGACCCCGTCAGCGTGATTGGAGGATAAGCGATGCCAGCATTAGCATTAACCAACGTCAATAAAAAATTCGGCCACGCGACCAACGAGGTGACCGTCTTACACGATATCAGTTTTGAGGCCAACGCCGGCGAAGTGAGCCTGGTTCTGGGACCATCCGGGTCGGGGAAGAGCACCTTCCTGACGATTGCCGGGGGAATCCAAACGCCGACATCCGGCTCGGTCATTGTGGAGGATCAAACGCTGCACGACTTGTCTGGCAAGGCCCGCGATGCGCTGCGGCTTAATCAGATCGGGTTCATTTTACAGGCCTATAACTTGGTGCCATACCTCACCGTGAAGGACCAGTTCAAGCTAGTCGACCGGGTCAAGCCGCAGGGCAACTTGGGGGCGGCGGAGTTAGACGACCTGCTAGCCCAGTTGGGTATCGGTCAACTGGTCGATCAATTTCCGGCCGAACTTTCCGGTGGGCAAACGCAGCGGGTCGCCATTGCGCGGGCGCTGTACCAGAATCCGGACATCATTTTAGCCGACGAACCGACCGCGGCGCTCGATAGCGACCGGGTCAAGGTGGTGGGGCAGTTGCTGCATGACTTGGCCAAACAGCACAACAAGGCCATCGTGGTGGTGACGCATGACTTGCGGCTCCAGGAGTTCGCCGACAAGACCTACATGATCATGGACGGCAAAATGACTGTGGCTTAGGGACTGGCAACGTAGTGGATGAGTTGCCTTACCGGCCGGCAGATATGGGCTGGAACGGTGCGAACGACGCGCCTGAGCCCATATCTGACGACCTCTCGGCTTATACGGTGGTCCTGAAGCGACTATGAAATTGGTTTGTCAGGTTGGCTTGTGAGTTTTAGGACGGGTATACTCGGAACATTAGCATAACGTAGGATGTCTATAATCATTTAGATTTTTCCAATTTGAGCTCAGAGTAAGCTGTTTATCCACTATATCCATAGTACGTGACCAATTCAACTCAATCTAAGTAGCAACAATCCTTCCGTTAACTAGTCGTAATGACCGGTTAACGGAATTTTTTTAATTTTTTTCTGTTTATTTTTCCTATCGAGCCCCCAAATGACATATTGTGTCGTACCGACCGCGTATAATTGCAAATATAACGGCAAAAACTAATTAAAGGGGAGTCTTACATCATGTTAAATGTTAAAAGTAAACGATTATTGAAGTTCGTCACGTTAATGGGAATTGGAGTAAGTTTACTGGGCGCTGGCAGCGTTACTGCAAATGCGTCGAGCCAGCCAGACTGGAATAATTTCAATGTATATACATCTGGAAAAGGTGCTCATGATGGTTGGGCTATATCTTCAGATTACGTTATTAAGTATCGAATTGATTCAAAGTCTAGTCATTATCGTGGGATTTGGAAGAAAGCAATTGCCAACTGGAATTCAGCGCATTCCGTCAAATTGGTTCCCGCTAAAAAAGGAAAGTCGGCTCAAATGCATATGACTTCAGTATCAAGTTTCACGAATACAACAAAATATGATGAAGAATTATCTTTGAATAAAGATGATTATGCAAATAAAGACGGTTATTCAGTGGTAGATTCCAGATTTTGGTATGACATTCTCGATTATTCGAATTGGACACGCATTATCTCTCGTTCTCGTTCTTTATTGAATCGTGAAGTTATGAACAATGGCAATTATTCAGATAAGCAAAGAATCAATGTTGCAACTAGAGAATTAGGGTATTCAATGGGATTAAAATATAATCATAAGAGTAATAGTGTTATGAATGCTGATAATTATAAAGTTGGGATAACTAAATCTGATAAAAAGCAATTGAAGAAATTATATAGAGGTGCTACTGTGAATTAAGTAATTCATGACAAGTAGTAATCATTAAAAAAGGAAAAAGGAAAAAGGGATTATCCGAACTGGATAATCCCTTTTAGTAAGCAGCATACTAGGGTCTGTTTGAAAACATCTTTTTTAGGTATAATCTTGGTAAAAACGAATTGAGGTTTTACCATGACAGTGCCTAAACGTTATGAACTTGAAGATGACCAGTGGGAACGCATTGCTTCACTATTTC